>JANRJL010000045.1:0-87744 GCA_033763995.1 Rhodospirillaceae bacterium
GCGTGACCGGCCCCACGAGACGGCTGAACGCCGCAACACCAGAATAACTGCCCTACCGCGATAGTTCATTACCTTCCGCACAACGTCCGAGAGGCAGACAATGACCAAGTTCGTCCCTTCTGCTACTTAGTCAGACCTTCCCTAGATTTACGCGCCCCGAATTTGACCATGCCGTACTGCGTCGATTTGGCAGTGTGTGGTCTTGTGGCAACAGGCTGACGCTTATGTAACCCTAATGAAGGTGCCGAGCGGCTAATATTATGTTTGCCCTGTCATCGCCTCTGGTGCCCTTTTCCACGCCAGTTGTCGGACGCATGCGTATTGAATTGTAATTTGGCCGAATGATTGCCAGCAGAATCACACAAAGAGGCTTCGTGTTACCGCTGACGTTATTCGTCTTGGCGGCGATCGGACTTGTCGTGTTGGCTGTCAATGAGTGGGTATCCAAGGCCACGGAAAATGCGCTCATTCTGAAACAGCGCGCCGATTTCGATCTCGCGATTGCCAATGTTCAGAACGAGATCGCCTATGTTCTTGGGACTAGCCCGTTGACATTTCGTGGGCTCGAGGTAGGGCGCTTTCTCGAGACCTTTGACCGCGCTGATCCAATGTTGGCAATGACAGCCGAGTTTCGGTCGGACCGCTACATTCGGCTGGATGGAACCTCCTATGTCATGGAGAGCCAGCCGAACATCGTCGTTCGGCTTTATGACGGCCGTGGTTTGATCAACCTCAACACCGTTGCGCAACCTTATGTTCGGCGCATGCTGGGGCTTTTCGGCCTATCTGAGCCCGCGCGCAATAGCCTTGTGGACTCACTGGAAGACTATACGGATCGTGACGACCTGACCCGCATCTCGGGCGCGGAAGTCCAGGACTATACGCGGTTGGGAATGCCGCCGCCCGCAAATACATGGCTCATGAACCCTCTTGAAACGCAATACGTCATGGGGTGGGACAAAGTGCACCAACTATGGCGCCGCGACGCGGTTGAACCATTGATCACGACGTGCACGACAACAGGGTTCAATCCCAACACCGCCTCTCGCGACGCCATCCTCAGTACTTTCCCAGGAATCGACGAGCCGAGTGTGCAAGAGGTTCTCAAGCGCCGCGCCGAAAGGCCATTTCGAAACATCCGGGAATTTGCGGCCGTCGCCAACACGATAGCGCGCGAAGAGCCGTTCTTCTTCACGTTTGCGCCGGGCTCGTGCATTATCATCGAGGTGAGCCAAAAGCAGGCCGACTTTCGCAGCCGCTTTTCCTTCACGATCGAGAGCGCTAATAGCAAGTCTAAACCATGGCGGATCGACTATGCCTTTCCAGTTCCCTCTCAGCCTGAAGCCGCTCTTCCAGAACTTGACGAGCCAGAATTTGACGATCCAAAAGCTCGCCTCGAGGCGATTTTCCCAACCCCCGACACTGTGGACAAGTACCAGCGGCCAGACGCAGAAGCTGAACGCCAAGGGGCGCCGCAATCTGGTCGTCCTGAGTCGGTCGTTAATGCGCCATAGTATGTTCTCAGTCCCCGAGGGCGTGCCGGAGGGAAAACGTCGCTCTGCGCTTGAACTTCAAGCTGGGAAGGTCTTTGCGTTTACCGAGCCAGCGATCTCGCCGATCTGGAGGCGCCACGAGGCATCGGTTTATGCCTGGGATCGGGCGCGGATGGCCGAAGCGCTAGAGGCCGCTGGATTGCCTGCAAACACCCAGGTCGTGCCCGAAACATTGATGCGCGAGCGCGGAACCGACGGTTTCCGACTGGTGCGAATGCTCGAAGGCTTTGAGGGGCAGTATTGGGTCGACGGTTTTCCGAGAGTTACGCGTTGGTGGTCCAAGCTGCCAACAGCGCTTGAATGGTCGACCTTTGGTCGGTCGACCGGCGCAGGCTATTCATTGGAGGCGCCGCCGCCGCCGGTGGTGGATGTTCCGTTGATCGAACGACCCTGGACGGAGAGCGATTTTTCCCTGAACGATTGGAAAGCGATGCTGCGGACCCGCCGGGCCGCCGAAATCGCGGCTGTCATCGTTGTCTGTCCGTTTGTGTTCCTTGGGGCCCAAATTGCCGCCGTTTCGATTGCGAAGAGTTCGATTGACCAAGAGCTGGAATCACTCAAATCCGCCAATCAAAAGGTGCGCCAAGAACGCGCCGAGGCGATGGAGAACCTTGACGCTATTTGGGACCTCGCTCGTCTGGACGAATATCCGACCCAAGCATCTGCCTTGCAATCTGCCGTCGAGATGCTGCAGGCAACGGGCGACCTCAAGATCATGTCATGGAATTATGATCGTGGTGCGCTAGAGATTATTTTGCAAGGCGAAGGGAGCCCTGATCCGACTGCGTTTATCAAGCTGTTCGAGCGCGCATCAATGTTTGAAAACGTCAGCGGCACTTTCGTCGGCCCCGAGCGCAATCTCCAATTGCGGATGACGTTAACCAAGCGTGAAAAGCAATGAGCATTCATGCGAGCAAATCGCTTACTGGAGCAATTGAAAGCGCCAGCAATTGGTTGGGCAGCCAGCTCAGTCAGTCCAATCGTGCGCCGCTTGTCCTTGGCGCGCTTATCGCCTTGATCGTGGTGATGGGTTTAAGCGCGGTGGCGGGTCTCTCAAACGGCGCGATCAAGGGATTGCGTGCCTCGCAACAGGAACTTTCGCGACTAAAGCAAGAACTTGCCAGCGGATACTGGAGTGAACGCAAACAGGCAAGCGCCACATTGCGGTTTCAATTAAGAGAGAGGTTATGGACTGCAGAGACGGCGGGACTGGCGGAGGCCAGTTTGGAGAGGTGGTTGCGCGAACGGCTCGAAGGCAAGGGCGTGCGAGTTGACTCCATTCGCGTGCAACGCACACCTATATCTGCGGCGAGCGACTCTTCGGATCCGTCGGCTCTCGAAAATGTTCAGCGAATGACTGCAAAGGTCATAATGCCGTTGGAATTGGAGGTTCTTTTCGAACTCTTGGATGCCGTGAGCACGTCGGACAAGATTATGGTGGTTGACCGTCTTATCATCCGCACCGGAAGGAATTCTTTGGTGGAGATGGATGTATCCACCTTTGTCTATCTTTCTGCCGCACAGGATTAGTTGACATGTTGTCGCGATTCGAAGGCTTGGTTGTGATCGCCCAGGGTTATGCCCAACACGCGGCGTTTGTTACGTTGATGGCCGCGGGCGGCGCGGCGTTTGGCGTGCTGCGTGTCGCATCAAGCGCGCAATTGGCGCCGCTTGCTGACCGGTGGACGTTGCCGAAATATCAGTCTGAGCAATCTGCGACTCTTGATCCCGAGGTTTTGTTGTCACGCTTCTGGAGTGAGCAGCCACTCGCGCCGAGAAAAAAGGCTGGCCCGGTTGAGACCCCACCGCCCGCCAAGCCGTGGCAGTTTCTTGGTACGATTGACGAAGGCGGCAAGAAGTATGCGGTTATTGAAATCGAGGGCAAGTCCATTCGGCAGGTTGTGATTGGTGGCCAGCTGCCGAATGGCGCGGTCGTCACGCAAATCGCCGATGGCGAAATGGTTTTCAATCGAGAGGGCGCCGACCAAACGGTACGCCTGTTTGTGGAGAGTAAATCAGAATGACGACACCCCAACAATTTCTAACGGGAAGCGCGGCACAAGAGCGCCGTACGTTTCGGCGCGCGCTGATGATCGGTGCTGGCATGGCGCCGCTCTTTGCAGGTTGCGAGACGCCGGGACCGTTGCCTTTTCCGGAGGCACTGAAGATCGAAAAGCGCGAGAGCGCCAACCAACCAGGATTGATGTTGGAACCAGATACAGCCGGCCGGCGTGACAAGCTGACCCAGGAGCCTTTGATTTCGACGCCACTAGGCCGGACCATCGCCGAACCACTTTCGTCTTCTGCGCCGCCAAAGTTGACGGGGGAGAAGCTCAGCGTCAATTTTGAGGGTATTCGTCTCCCTGCGTTTGTGAACACGGTGTTCGGGGAAATGTTGAATGTCACGTTCGAGATTGACAGCGCGATTCAGAAGCGCGAGCAGCTCGTTACTTTGCGTACCGCGGAGTCATTGGATCCAAACCAGTTTCTCAGGTTGACGCAACAAGTTCTCTCCAACTACGGAATCGCAGTTGTCTATCAAAATGATGTATTCCGAATCGTTGACAGCGCAACACTGCAACAGGATATCCCGCGTATCATTCGATCTCGGTCGCTTCCGAGCATTAGCGATGACATGCGGCCGATTTTCTATTACGTGCCGCTGACGGCGATTTCAGCGGGTTTGATGCAACAGTGGCTTTCGCAGTCGTTGAAAGACCGTCTCCAATACCAAACGCTCCCCTTGGCAAATGGCCTATTGCTACTCGGTAAACGTGATGATGTTCAAGCTGCGCAAGAGACAATCGCCGTGCTTGACCAGCCAGCGCTGGCGGGGGCGCGCAGCCGGCGCATCTCGCCTGCGTTCTGGAGTGCGGACAAGTTCGCGACTCAATTGCAAGAGGTTTTGACTGCTGAAGGCTACCAGGTCACGGTCGGTGGCAATGCAAATAGTTCCATCAAAATCGTGCCGATCCGCGCCCTCAACATTCTGATCATATTTTGTCCCGACGAGGCAGTGATTGACCACGTTGTCACTTGGGCAGAAGAGCTCGATAAGCCCGGCCAAACTATCGATACGAAGGGCATCTTCTATCATCCGGTCTTTAACACCAAGGCATCGGACATCGCTGCGATTATTGGCCAGTTCCTGGGCGCGCCCGCCTCGGCTGGCGGCGCGCTCGCATCGAGCCAAATGACAACCCCCCAAACTCTTGGGGCGGGTGGCGCCGTCGCCGATCAGCGATCAACGACGACCCCGACCGCTTCGGCCGGCATTGTGGTCGATGAGGGGCGCAACGCATTGATTTTTCAGGGCACTGCGGAAGAGTATGCGCAGCTCAGAGTGCTGGTCGAGCAAATGGATCGTGCGCCATTGGAGGTCCTAATCGAGGCGACGGTCGCCGAAGTAACCTTGAAGCAGGGCGAATCACTCGGCTTGGTTCTAAACTTTGATGACGGCGCTGCCGCAGCGGCATCTCGTTCAACAATAAAATCAGATAGTGGCCTATTGATCAACTTGATCAGGGATCGCGGTCAATTCAACGCGAACATTAAGGCACTCGCGGACAAGAGTCGCGTCAACATTCTTTCAACTCCACGCGTGGTGGCAAGTAGCGGCAAGGCAGCTTCGATCAACATCGGGACGCAGGTGCCGATTATCACGACTCAACAAACCTCGCCACTTGGGCAGGTCGGCGGCACAAGCGCGCTGCTGCAGGACATTCAGTATCGGAATACGGGTGTCAATCTCATTATTAACCCGACCATCAATTCAAACCGTCGTGTCGAACTCCAAATCCAACAGGAAGTAAGCGAGGCGCAGGTCAACAACGTTTCGAGCGTACAAAGCCCCTTGATCTTGACGCGCAGCATAAATACATCACTCTCGCTTGATGACGCAGAAACGGTGCTTCTGGGCGGACTTATATCCGAGAATATCAGCAACTCCGAAAACGGGATTCCATATTTGAAAGACATTCCAATGCTCGGCAACCTCTTCAAATCGACTTCGACGGGTCGCAATAGGACGGAACTCATTGTCTTGCTAACCCCTTACATTATCGAGAGCGCCGAGACGTCCCGAGCCATACGTGATGCCTTTCGCGACAAGTTGACAGCGTTCAAGCCCGAACAAGACTCAACCATGCCGGCACCACAGTGATGAGGTTACGTCGTGGCCGCGTCCCGTCGACCCAAAGCGACAACTGCGGGCATTGAGTGAGGAATTGTTGCTTATGCGATTGCTCCCTATCACTTGGAGACTGGGGATTATGTTGTCAGGATTGACGCTCATTGGCTGTGCCAATGTGACGTCTTTGAGTGTAAATACAGATGCGCCTAAATGCTCTGGCGCTGGTTTCGGGCTCAGCGCCGCGCCGACAGCGGCGACCCAGGCGCTTCGCCAGGAGTTGGTGGATGCTGACGCATTAACCTTAGACGCCCTGTTGGACGACGTCGCCGCAGGTAAGGCAGCGGCGGTTGCTGAACTTGGGCTGCGTTATGCAAATGGCAGGGATCTGCCGCAGGACGCGAAGCGCTCGGTGGAATTGTTCGCCTACTTGGCGGAGATCGGCAATCCGCTCGGACAGTATTTTCTGGCCGTTGCGTATCTGAACGGCGCTGGCGTCGAGAGGAATGATACAAAGGCAATATGGCTTCTAGAGGAGTCGGCCAAGCAAGGTTACGACAACGCCCAGCATTGGCTCGGCCTTGCCATCGGCCAGGGCCGCGCGGGTATCAGCCCGAACTGGTGCGCTGCCGTGCCGCTCTTCAAAGCTGCGGCAAACACTATCTCCGAAGCAGCTTTTGTTTTGGGCGCCCTCTACCACTCCGGTGATTTGGGCTACGTCGATTACCCCGAAGCCGCCAAGTGGTATAGAAAAGCGATTAAGGCAGATATGAACATTAGGGCCCAGCTCGGCCTGCGTCAGATGATCGAAAATCATCTTATCGCCTGGCAGGAGGGTGATCCTGGTGAGCCTGCAAAGCCAAGAAACTAGGGGTGGCCGAATATCGATAAGTCGTTGTAACGGATTTGCACTCTCAAGCCAGCGTGTTCCGCCGCGTCCGCAATGAGCGAATATTCGGATTCTTGCCTAAGTGAAGACCCGGGTCTTCACTGTTGGTGTCGGCCATATCGTGGGCCATGCGAAAGACTTGAGCACCCCGTGTCTTTTCTGTCAGAACCATCGTAAATGGGTTGCTAGTACCGCTAAACGCTTTGAAGAATAGAAGAAATTAGTCTAACAGAATGCGGTCGAGTGGTACGGGCTAACAATTCGAATGACAGACGTCCTTTACCCAATCGATATAGTGGAGGAGGAGCCGGGGAAGTTCCGAGCTTCGTGGGCTGACTTTCCGACAATTGCTTCGGGCCTCCATGCGGATGCGCAATCCGCGCTAAAGGCTCTTGTCGATATGTCCCTGGACCAGGTGGCTGAGGTGGTTGCGAAAGGCACCTATCCAGCCCCTTCGCCCGCGAACCATCGCCCGGTCGTTTCCTTCGGTGCTGCAATCCGACCAGAAATGACTTATCTCGCCAATATCATCGGCATTTCTCGGGCTGCGACGACCACTTATTGCTGGACAAATAACATTGCTTACTTCGAATAAGATACACGTCGCGCTCCAAGACGCCGCAACAACAGCGCCAAGTTCGCTGAGGCAGCAGCGTATCGGGCATATATTGCTCGAGCGTAATGCTATTAGCGAGAACGACCTGACCAAGGCACTCGCTTTCCAAGAGTCCTATCCCAGCCGCTTGGGCGCGATTCTCGTTCGGCTGGGCGCCGTGGCCGAGGAGATTGTGCTTGAGGCGCTGGCGGATCAGCTCGATCTGCGTCTTGCGAGTATTGAAAAACTTCCCCCGGATCCAGAAACATATGCTCGAGCTATCTTAGAATCCGGAGCGGATCCAGATTGGTGGTTCGACCAATCCGCGTTGCCCTGGGTCGATGAAAATGGGCTTTTAAATTGCATTACACGCGATCCTTTGAACCCGACGCTAGCGGAAACGTTTGAGCACCTTTTTGCAGGTCGTGACTTTCGTCTTTGGTTGGTGCGTTCGCGCGACCTGGAATTTCTTGTCGACACGGTTCGTCGTCACGTGGCTGGTGATGGGCGTGGCGACGATGATGCAGATGTCGCTTTGCTGCGCGAACTTGCGGAAGAAGCTCCGGTTGTCGAGCTAGTGTCAAATGCGCTGGCGCAGGCCGTGGGTGAGGGCGCGTCGGATATCCATGTCGAGCCGAGCGAGCATGAGTTCGAAATCCGATACCGAATTGACGGTGTGCTCCAAAGCCGCCTAGCTTTGCCTCGCGCTCGCTTTGATGCGGTGGCATCGCGAATCAAGTTGGTATCTGGCATGGACATCGCCGAGCGGCGCTTGCCGCAGGATGGCCGAATAGCAACGCGCATTAGCGGCAAGGATCTCGACATCCGCGTGTCGTGCTTGCCCGGCGTTTGGGGCGAGTCCATCGTGATGCGCCTCTTGATGAAAGAGCAGAAAGACTTTTCGCTCGAACGAATCGGCATGACCACCGATCACTTGGCGATGTTCTCAAGACTCGCAAATGAGCCACACGGCATCATTCTTGTCACCGGTCCAACGGGTTCCGGAAAATCCACCACGCTTAAGGCTACGCTTGATTTTATCAAGGATGGCCGGCGCAAGATCATCACCGTCGAAGATCCGGTCGAGTATAACATCGCGGGGGTCACCCAAGTTCAGACGAAAACAGACATTGGCTACACATTTGCCCGCGCCCTTCGTTCGATTTTGCGCCAAGACCCCGATGTCATCATGATCGGTGAAATTCGCGACCTTGAGACGGCACAAATCGCGGTTCAAGCGTCTTTGACGGGGCACATGGTTTTCTCGACACTCCACACGAACGACTGTTTGAGCTCATTTACGCGCTTGGCAGATATGGGCGTGGAGCCCTTCTTGGTGGCCTCATCCGTGCGTTTAGTAATGGCGCAGCGTCTGGTTCGGCGGCTTTGTGATCATTGCCGCGTAACGGCAAAACCACCGCATGCTGTGGCGATACGATGCGAGTCTCTTAAAAGTGAGTTTCCCGATCTACTGCCTGCGCAGCCCCAGTGGTTCGAGGCCAAGGGCTGCAAGCTATGTCAAGGGACAGGTTACCGCGGCCGGCTTGGAATCTATGAAATGGCAGCAATGACCGATGAGATCGCGGACCTGGTTATGAAGCAACGTCCCGCCAGTGAGCTCAGTATCGCCGCGCGGCGCCAGGGTTTTCGTGACCTCATGGAAGATGGTCTAGTCAAGGCCTGCCGTGGCGAAACGAGCGTCGACGAGGTCATGCGCGTTGCTGGCCAAATCGGCATTGACCAAGATTAACCGTTGCCCTCTATCTCAGTTTGCCCGCGCTTGCGTCGTGAATCAACGTCCGTGACCAACGTTTCTCAACTAACTTCAGCGGCGAAGATTTTACTTCGAGCAACGGCGGCGCATCGGTCGGGGCGGCGCGATGAGGCCGAGCCGCTTTATCTGGAAGCGCTGCGCCTCGAACCGAACAATGCCCAGGCTCGATATCAGCTCGGGGCACTGCACCTCGAGATGCAAGCGATCGACAGGGCACTCGAACAACTTCAACAGGCTCACCGCTTGCGGCCTGATCATGTCCCGACCCAATCAGCGCTGGGCGTCGTGCTGGCAACGTTGGGACGCGGCGAAGAAGCCGTTCGGATTCTAGAGGAAGTGGCAAGCGTCGCGCCACATGAGCCAAGCTCGTTTGGCAACCTTGGGCAAGCATATTTGAATCTCAAGCGCTTTGATGACGCCGCCCGAAACTATAAACTGCTATGTGAACTGCAGCCGAATAACACGGCGTCGATCCTCGGCTTGGCTGAGTGTTGGGTGGGCCTGGGAGACAAGCGGCGAGCCATCGACGTTCTTGAAGCTGGTATTGGGCGCATCCCTGATTTCTTTAAAGCACAGTTCATGTTGGCGCGGCTGCTGCTTGAAATTGGCGACAACGATCGTGCCGGCCAAGTCTTGCTGACGCTACTGGAGCGTCGGCCGAATTTGCCGAACGCTTTGTTGATGCTAGGCAACCTACGCTATCGACAGATGCAACTCGGGGAGGCGGAAACCTATTTTCGCCGACTCCTTCTTGTCGCTCCGGACGATCCCTATGCGAACAACTATCTTGGCGCGACGCTACAAAATCTAGGTCGTATCGACGACGCAGAGCGTTTTATCGCTAAGGCGCACGTGGTCGCGCCTGATGATCCGGAAGTGCTCAGCAACATGGGACTCATAGCCCAGGAGCGCGGACGTTTCGAGGACGCTATCGCATTTCAGCGCAAGGCCATTGCGATCAAGCCCACTATGGCTGAAGCATGGAATAATCTGGGGATTGCGTTACAGAATGTTGGGAGTTGGGACGAAGCTTTGTCCAGCTATCGGCAGGCGGTCAACCTCAAGCCAGACTTTGCCGCGGCGAAAAGCAATGTCGCGCATGCATTGCTGTCCCTTGGCCAACTCGCCGAGGGATGGAGCGGTTATCATTTTCGCTTTGAGAAGAAACATTTGGCGTCAAAGCGCCGCCAGTTCGATTACCCGACCTGGGCGGGTGAACCCATTTCGAGCGATACCCTGTTGCTGTGGACCGACCAGGGGTTAGGCGACGAAGTGCTGTTCGCATCGATGATCCCGGATGTCACCGCGCAGTGCGGGCACTGCATCCTCGAATGCAGCCCTCGACTGACGGCGCTGATGCAGCGATCTTTTCCAGCTGTCACGGTCGTGCCGCGCATGAATCCTAGCCATCCCTTAATCGCGCAGAGCGCGCCCAAATACCAAATCTCTCTTGGCGAGATCGGCAGTATCTTGCGGCCCAGTCTTCAGTCCATTCCACGGCTTCAAGGCTACTTGAGGTTTGATGAAAACGTGCGTAACGCACTGCGCCAAAAGTATGAAGGCATCGCTGCTGGTCGAAAGATCGTCGGTCTGTCATGGAAGAGTGAGAATCCGTTTGCCGGACGTGCCAAAAGCCCACCTCTATCCGTCTGGCATGCGGTTCTGCGCCAAGAAAGAGCCCTTTTTGTGTCTGTTCAGTACGGCGATGTTGCGGGCGACCTTGCAGCCCTCGACACGGGCCTCGCGAACGGAATCCTTCGTGACCCGGGGATCAAGCCAAACGAAGACCCAGACCTTTCCGCTGCGCAGATTGCTGCGCTAGATCTTGTCATCACAGTGAGCAACACGACCGCTCATTTTGCCGGCGCTTTGAACGTGCCGACTTGGACGCTGTTGCCGAAGGGTCCGGGGCTTTTTTGGTATTGGTTCCATGAGCGTTCGGACAGCCCGTGGTATCCTTCGATGACCTTGTTTCGGCAAGATGCGCCTGGTCAGTGGGAGGGGGCGATGACGCGGCTGTCGCGATCTCTCGCTGAATGGGTCGCGTCGTGAGGCCGCGGTCTCCGCCAAGCGTGGGAGCCCAGGAGGCGATGCGTTTGCTTAATAGCGGCCAAATCGAGGCCGCAGCTGTCGCGTCCCTGAAGGTCTTAGCAGTGCGGCCTAGCGACCCCGACGCATTAAACATTATGGGGCTTGTCGAGGCTCGCTTGGGCCGGTTGGACGTTGCCGTGGATTACATGGCGCGCGTTGCAAAGCTGAGGCCCAAGTCGGCGGAAGCGCAATTCAATCTAGGTTGCGCGCACCACCAAGTCCGCCAGTTCTCAGAGGCGGAGCGATGTTATCGCCAGGCTCTACGAATTGAGCCGAAACACGCCGGCGCACTGAATAACTTGGGAATCCTTCACCAGGATCGGGATGATTTGGCCACGGCCCGAGTTATGTTTGAGCGGGCCCTTGACGCCGATCCCGGCTGGGAAAGCGCGGTTATCAATCTTTACGGCGTCTATCGTGCACTCGGCGACTTCGAGCGAATGGAGGCGCTGGCCCGGCGGGCATTGGCGCGCTGGCCCACAGGTCCACAGCACTGGCTCAATCATGGTGAGGCGCTGTTTCAATTGGGGCGATTCGACAAGGCGTGGGATTGCTTCGAATGGCGCTTTAGGGCGACAAGCAACGCCGTTGTTTCAAGAACTGTTGGCGGTTTGCCTGCCTGGCGGGGCGAGGACCTTACCGGAAAGTCACTCTTGACTTGGACCGAGCAGGGGCCTGGGGACGAGATCATGTTTGGAACCATGATCGCGGACCTACGCAAGCGTGTCGGCCGTTTGTGCGTATTATGTTCGCCGCGCATGCGACCGCTGTTCGAGCGCTCGATGCCCGAAATTGAAGTCATCGACGCGATTGCGTGTGATGCCGACCTCAGTAGATTTGATGTCCAGGCGCCGCTGGTCAGTCTGGCCAAACTTGTGCGCAATGATTTGAGGTCGTTTGCCAGCAATACCGCTTACTTGGTGCCTGACCGCAGCGTGGCAATTACTCTGGGGGCATCGTATCGCCGCGCCCCAGATGAACTCTTAGTCGGCATTGCGTGGCGGAGCAGCGGTGTCGCCGACGCGCATCAAAAGACCATTAATCTTGGGTCATGGGGCGCGTTGTTCGCACTGCCCAAAGTGCGTTTCGTCAATCTCCAATATGGAGATTGTTCGCAGGAATTGACTTTGGTCAAAGCCGAATTCGGAGTCGAGGTGCTCCATGACGCCACCGTGGATCCGATTCAAAATCTTGATCATTTTGCCGCCCAAGTCGCAGCGATGGACGTGGTCGTTTGTTCGAGCAATACAGCCGCTCATATGGCTGGGGCGCTCGGTGTTCGTACCTACGCCATGGTTCCGCGAGATACCACGAAGGGCGGCCGTTGGTATTGGTTTGAGCGCGGCGGTCGGTGTGCGTGGTATCCATCTTTGACTTTGCTACGGCCTCGGAAACCCGGCGAATGGGCCGATGTGATTCGCGAGGCGACCTTTGAGGTCGCGCGCTTGGTCTACCAACATGGACAGCAAAGCGAGATTGCCACCTTCATGCTTAGGCTGGCCAGCGCATATCGGAAGGCCGGCCAATCCGAAAGTATGGTCGCAACGCTCGACGCTTTGGCGCGCTTACCTGGGCAGGCGCCGCGTGCTTTTCTGGAACTTGCTCACCACGCCAAGGAGGCCGGCAACTTGGGGGAGGCCGAAGCCCACATTGACCGCGCGCTTGCTCTGCGGCCCGATTGGTGGGAGGCGCTCAATCAAAAGGGCGCGATGTTAGCGGAGCGAAACGACTACGCTGGCGCCGAGGTTCTTTACCGCCGCGGACTTCAAGCCATGCCAGGCTCTTATGAACTCAACAACAACTTGGGTACTGCATTAAGGCGGCAAGGGCGGGGGATCGAGGCCGATCACTATTACAAGGCTGCGGTAGATGTCGCTCCCGACCAAGCAAGCATCCTGCTCAACATCGCGACCAATATGAGCGAGATCGGTCGAAACGATGAAGCAATCGCTTATTTTGATAGGCTGTTGTTCCTGAAACCCGACTATGCCGAAGCGCACTACAGTAGAGGTTTTTGCTTGTTGACGTCGGGCCGCTTCAAGGAGGGCTGGCCCGAGTTGCGCTGGCGGCATCAGAGTCACCCCAATGGCGAACGGCCGCCGCACCACCGGCCGCTGTTTTGGGACGGCGAACCGCTCGCTCAGCGATCCGTGCTTATCTGGACCGAGCATGGGCTTGGCGATGAACTGCTCACGTTGACAATCCTTCCCGACGTCTTGGCGGTGGCGCGGGATGTCACGGTTGGATGTTCGGATCGGTTATTGACAGTCTTGCGGCGGTCTTTTCCATCGGTGCTTTTTGTTCCGCGCAGTCAACTCCCAAGCATCGATGTTTCGCGATTTGACTGCCAAATGACACTGTCTGAGTTGGGCCAGGCATTTCGGTCAAGCTTGACTCAATTTCCGGCCCGCGTATCGTTCCTGAAGGCCGACGCTCAGCGCCGAGCCGCAATGCGAAGTCGATATGCAAGGTCGGCGCAGGACTTTGTCATTGGGCTTTCTTGGGCCAGCGCTAACCCGGACATCGGCGCGTTGAAAAACCTGAATCTCGGAGCGATGTTAACGGCGCTACAGGCCGCTGCCGCAGGCACGGATCGGCATGCTATCTTCCTGAGCTTGCAGTATGGCGACTGTGCCGCTGTGATCGCCGAAGTCAAACAGAAATCCGGCATCGAAATCATCGATGATCTATCTGTCGTCAAAAGCGGCGACATGGATTCCTTCGCGGCGCAAGTCGCTGCGGTCGACGCCGTCGTGACGATCAGCAACACGACCGCGCATTTTTCCGGCGCTCTGGGTATACCAACGTTGCTACTCTTGCCCTATAATAGAGGGCGTCATTGGTATTGGTTGCGCTCGCAGCCGGAATGCCTCTGGTACAGTTCCATCAAATATTTTTTGCAATCATCCGATGGCAACTGGGACATGGCTTTAAACGACTGTCGTGGCGCGTTGCGTGGGCTAATGGCCCCTGGCAATACGTTTGTGAATCCGAATTAGGTTAGAAAGTGGAGAAGAGCGTGGGCGTTGAAATGGTTCGTGTTTTCATTGGGTACGACCCGCGCGAGGCTGTAGCTTACCATGTCCTAGCACACAGTATTTTCTCGCGTTCAACGCTGCCGGTGTCGATTACGCCGCTGGTGCTCGCGAATTTGCGGGACGCCTTTTATCGCAAAAAGGATCCGTTGCAATCGACCGACTTTTCGTTCTCGAGATTTCTTACGCCGTACTTGTCATTGTACGATGGCTGGAGCTTGTTTTGTGATTGCGACATGCTCATGCTCGACGACATCGCGAAGCTTTGGGCGCTGCGCGATGACCGGTATGCTGTTCAAGTCGTGAAGCACACTCATAAACCCAAAGAAGAAATCAAGTTCTTAGACAAGCCACAGACAAAGTACGAAAAGAAAAACTGGTCGAGCGTGGTGTTGTTTAACAATGCGAAGTGCACCAACCTGACAACAGACTACGTCAATACAGCCACTGGCCTCGAATTGCATCAGTTCAAATGGCTTCATGATGACTCTTTGATCGGGGAAATCCCCGCCCGCTGGAATCATTTGGTTGACTACGACCCACCGCTTCCGGAAGCCGACGTGTCCATGCTTCATTACACCGAGGGTGGCCCGTATTTTGAGGCATATCGGAATTGCGGTTATGCGAATCTTTGGTTTGAAGAGCGCGCACGTATGCTCGCGGCAGGATAACGTCGTTACTTCCGCAACGCCTGATTCGCGCACATGAAGAAAGCGACACAACATTCGCCGACGCAGATTGCCGCGCTCATCGCAGAAGCTGTGCGTAATCATCAGAATGGCGCGCTCGCCATGGCTGAGGTGCAGTATCGTCAAGCCCTAGCGAGTGAGCCCTCGAATTACGCCGCGCTGCATATGCTCGCCGTCATTGGTTATCAGACGAATCAGTTCGAAGAGAGCATCAAGCTGTTCCGTCAGGCGGAATCCCAGGGCGCCAACGATCCGTCATTCTTGGTCAATTATGGCGCCACCTTGAAAAGCGCGCGGCGCTTTGAAGAAGCGCTTGAGAAATATGATCGAGCCTTGGCGATCAAGCCCGACAATTTCGAGGCGCTCTACAACAAAGCGCAGTTGCTGAATGAATTGAAGCGCTATGACGAGGCGATCGAGGTCAGCAAGCAATGCATGGCCATCCGACCCGACGATTCAGATGCCATAACGTCTTATGGCATTGCTTTGAAGAACATGGGCCGGTGGATCGAGGCGCTTGATCGTTTCGACGAGGCCATCACCGTCAACCCTGAATCCGTTTTTGCCCATATCTGCATGGGCGAAGTCTTGCGCAGCCACGGGTGGCTAAATGCTGGTGACCTTTTTTACAAGCGCGCCCTTGATCTTGACCCCAGAAACCCCGTGGCGCGAACACATCGGGCGGTAAACGCGCTCATGCACGGGCGGCTAGAGGATGGCTGGAAGGAGTACGATGGGCGATTTTGGTATCTGGAAGAGCGCGTGCCGCGAAGACCGGTGCCGCCGGTATATTGGGGCGGCGAAGATCTGACTGGTAAGAGCTTATTGATTTGGACAGAGCAGGGCATTGGGGATGCCATTATTTATAGTAGCATGATCCTGGAAATTGCGGCGCGCGCGCGGGCAGTTTACCTGGAATGCGAGCCGCGCCTGGTTCCTATTTTCTCGCGCTCATTTCCGGGCGTTCAGGTCTTCACATTGCGTGATGGTGCGCGGTCGGCGCCCGAAGTGCCGATTGCGGATTACCAGTCGGCGATCGGCAGCCTCGGACGCTTCATGAGGCCCACCCTAGACAGCTTTCCGCGGCACAATGGTTATTTGGTGCCAGATAAAAATAAAGTTGCCGAATTTAAGCGCCGGTACGCTCCTGGACCTGTTGTCGGCATTTCATGGCGTAGCAGCAAGCAAGCTGCCGCGCTGGTGAAAAGCGTTCCGCTTTTGGAGTGGGCGCCCATACTTCGGGTGCCAGGCATTAAGTTTGTGAACCTGCAGTACGGCGACAACAGCGCGGAAATAGAGGAAGTGAAGAGAAAACTCGGGGTCGAGATTATTGAAGATTCCAGCGTGAATGCGCTCAAGGACATGGATGGTTTCCTTGCTCAAGTTGCCGCGTTGGACTTAGTTGTAAGTGTTTCAAATACGACAGTTCACGTCGCGGGCGCGACAAACGTGCCTGTTTGGCTTGCCCTGCCCAATAAGGGGCTCGGGCTTTGGTATTGGTTCCAGCGCCGTGCCGATAGCCCTTGGTACCCGTCGATGCGCATTTTTCGCGGTCAGGTCGAGAACCTGAATATCCTGGGGGACCTAGCCTGGTGGTCGAATATCGTCGGTCGCATTGCCTCAGATCTTGACGACTTGGCAAGCCGCAAGCGCATGAAATGAACAAGCCAACCTCGCATTTGAAGTTGCTTGAGCGGGCCGTAAATTTGCATCGCTCGGCTCGCCTTGCGGAGGCCCAAGCGCTTTATAGAGAAGTGCTGGCCATCGACCCCGGCAATCCAGATGCATTGAACCTGTTGGGTCTGGCGACACATGATCTCGGGGACAGCGCCGCGGCGTTGCCTCTGTTGGAAAAAGCCATCGCCCTGAAGCCAGATTTTGCCGCGGCCTGTTTCAATCTCGCAAATTGCTACCGCACCTTAAATCGAGCTACCGAAGCGATCGCTGCATTGCGCCAAGCCATTGCTCTCAAGCCAAGTTATTCCGACGCCTACCTCAATCTCGGCGTGGCGTATTATCAATTGGGCGATTTCCGCCAAGCGATGACGACATTTGATGCTTATATCGCCCAACTCCCAAGAGATCCGAGGGGATATAAGAACAAGGGCTATTGTCTCGTTGCTCTTGGCGATGATGTCGGTGCCGTGCATGCTCTTGAATTTGCCGTACACCTTGACCGCAAGGATTGCGCAAGCATCGCCAAGCTCGCCAACGCCTACGCGCGAACGGATAAGCTGGACAAGGCTGTGGAAACGATGAAGCAGGCTTGCGCGCTCGAGCCTAAGAACGGCGAGTACTTCAGCAATCTCGGGACGTGGTTGACCAAGTTGGAATTTTACGCCGATGCTTTCGCTGCCCACCAAACGGCGTGTCGGCTTGAACCTGATCGGGCTGAATTCCACTACAATTACGGCAGCGACCTGTATGCCGATGGCCGATTTGAACAAGCGGTAGAGGAGTTAAGTAAGGCTACTGAGTTGCGGCCTGATTTTATCGACGCGCTAATCAATCTGATGGAGACCAAGGTTGAGTTGGGGGCTGATTCAGAGGCGCATGATCTACTTGCAAAGGTGAAGCTCATTCTCGACGCTGGCGAGGACCTTGATCCGGGCAAGCGTGCCGACGCCGCAACCAATCGCGCGCTAGTCCTGTTAGCGTTAGGCAGCTATCGTGAAGGTTGGAATGGCTATCGGCAGCGGTTCGAAAAGCCAAAAAAGCGCTTCTCTCCTCGCGCATTTCCCTATCCCGAACTAACCGGCGACATGACGGGGGTGAAGAGGCTGCTGATCTGGACCGAACAAGGAATCGGCGACGAGATCATGATGCTTTCGATGCTGCCGGACGCCATTGCGCATTTCCAAGATTGCATTGTCGAATGTTCCCCGCGCCTTGTTCCTTTGGTCCAGCGATCTTTTCCGGCTGTGCGTGTTGTCGGCCTTCAAGACCCCCCGCATGATGCCATTCGGCAGTTTGCCCCTGATGCTCATACGTCAATCGCCGACCTCGGTGGTCTGTTTCGTAGGGATTTCAATGCGTTTCCAGTTCATCGTGGATACCTAGTCGCCGACCCCGAGCGGCGAGCGACGTTTCGGCAAACCTACCGCGAGTTGGCCGGAACCCGACCTGTGGTTGGAATCGTGTGGCGCAGCAATGCGCCCGACACCGGGCGGTTCAAGTCAATTCCGATCGCGCAATTCGCGCGAATCTTGGATACAGATGACGCTTGGTTTGTGTCGTTACAGTATGGCGACGCCGGCGATGACCTCGCTGTGCTCGCCCCGCACATTGCGCAGCGGATTTTTTTCGATCAACGCGTCGATTCCGTGAAGGATCTTGATGGATTCGCCGCTCAGGTTGGCGCCATGGACTTGGTCATCTCCATTAGCAACACGGCGGTCCACTTTGCCGGGGCGCTAAATATTCCGGTCTGGACGTTGGTGCCCAAGGGTCCGGGAGCGATCTGGTATTTTCGCACCGGTCAAGCCAGCCCATGGTACCCGTCGGCGCGATTGTTTCGTCAACACAAGCCCCGCCAGTGGGAGCAGGTCGTGCAGGACGTCAAATCCGCGCTTGACCATTGGTGCCGGAATCGCGTCGTAACATGATATCATCCGATGCCATTGATAACCTCTTGCGCCGCGGGGTCGCCCTTCATCAAACTGGCAAGACCGATGATGCCGAACAATTATATCTTCAAGTAATCGCCAGGAGACCGAACGACGCGAACGCGCTTGGTTTTCTCGGTGCTATAGCGCATCACCGCCAGGATTTTTCGACGGCGGCTGATTATTTCGCACGCGCGGCAAGTATCGCAACAACTCACGCGCCATTTCACTACAACAGCGCTTTGGCGCTTGAGGCGGTGGGGAGAATTGAAGAGGCCGAGGTCGCGTATCAGAAAGCCATCGCGTTGCAAACCGCGTATGTCGATGCATGGCTTAATCTCGGCGCTTTACTGCACCAACAAGCGAAATTTGACTCGGCTGCGGATATCTTTCGACGCGCCATTGCGAGTATTCCCGGCAATTCATCTTTGCACTTGAATCTCGGTTTGGCACTTTCAGAATCGGGGAAATTCGCCGAAGCTGAAATTGCCTTGCGGCGATCGATTGTGCTCAACCCGCGTCATGGGCCCGCTCACTTCGGTCTGGCAAATCTACTCGCTGCGACAGGACGGCTAGACGAAGCGATCAGCGCCGTCGCCGCCGCCCTCGGCCGCGAGCCATCTAATCCCGACTACCATTCGGTCTTGGGCAACTGGCTCGCGCAGCAAGGCCAGTGGCGGGAAAGCTGGGCGGCTCACGAACGTGCGATCAAGCTATCGCCGACGAATTCAAAATTCTTGGCCAATTTTGGCGCATCACTGCTTATGAAAGGAGAATTCGACTTGGCGCAACGCCAATTCGAGCGCGCTATCGAATTGGATGCGGACAACGTTGACGCATATTTTAATCTTGCCCTTGTTCTTGAAGACCAAGGACATTCAGCTCGCGCTTTGAAGGCGCTAGACCGCGTATTGTTGCTGCGTCCCGATCACGCTATGGCGCATCAGACCTTGGCATCAATCTATTCGAGCATCGACGATGAAGCAGCGGCCAAGCGGCACCGCGAGGCGGCGCTTCGACTTGGACCGAACGATCCCATGATATTATTCTCCGAGTCACTACTTGCGCTAGCCGAAGGTGATTTGGCCAAGGGTTGGGCCGGCTATGGCAACCGCTTCGATCTCTGGAATGACTCGCGCTATCGCCATAAGGGGTTTCATAAACGCGCGTCACCGCCGCCGTATTGGCAGGCCGAAGATCCAGCGGGAAAGCGATTTCTTGTTTGGACAGAGCAGGGAGTCGGCGATGAAGTTTTATTCAGTGGCTTGATTCCTGAGTTCGCCGGCCAGTGTGCGGGCGTGATATTGGAATGTTCGGACCGGATGGCGCCGATCCTCGAACGTTCATTTTCGAATCTGAAGGTTGATGTCCATGCGCGCTCGCACAGCCCGACGGACCGGCCCATTGATGCAGATTACCAAGTCGCGATTGGCGATCTCGGTCGCTGGCTTCGCCCGAGCATTGCGAGTTTCCCGGGCCGCACGAGTTATCTTGCCGCCGATCCGGGGAAAACCGAAACACTAAGGAGCCGCTATGGTTCCGGACCGCTGATTGGAATCGCATGGCGAAGCCGCGCGGATCGCTTGAGCGCGCGCAAGAGCTATCCATTGATGGCATGGCGCGAAATTCTGCAAGCCCGCGGCGCTAGATTTGTCAGTCTCCAATATGGTGATTACCGTGAAGAGGCCAAGACGGTGAGCCAAGACCTTGGTGTTGATGTGCTCTGGGATAGCAACGTCAACGCGCTGTCAAATATGGACGATTTCTTTGCGCAGGTGGCGGCCATGGATTTGATCATTTCGGTGTCGAATACCGCAGTTCACGTGGCCGGGGCCTTGGGCAAGCCAGTTTGGGTCATGCTGCCCAGCGGCCCTAGCCGCCATTGGTACTGGTTTAAACATCAGGCGAGCAGTCCATGGTACCCGAGCATGAAGTTATATCGCGAAGCTCACGATTTGAATCAGTCGACTCAAGTTGAAAAAAAGAAGCTGGTTCAATGCCTTGCCGCTGATCTCGAGGCGTGGCTACGAGTTTGGAAAGCTAGGTAGTTTTGGGATCTGAGCATCGCGTCGTGGTCCCGCGGTGCTAGGCCTCGGCCACTCATATGGTCTTAAACTACCGGGGCAAAAAACTCGCACCACCGACATTAGTTTTAATTTCTATATTAACTATTTATATAGGATAATTTTCTATATTATACGGCAATTATCTATTATAAATAGTTTATAATTATGGAAAATAGGGTTTATTATTTCTTCTTTCAGACGGCCAATCTCCGCAGTTTTCCAACCACTTAGCCCTTGACTACAAAGCGGCGGTGGGGTCTTATCCCGCGCAGCGCTGACGGGCGCATAGGGCGTTTGCACGTGTGCAAACGCTCGATTCAGGTCTAAATTGTCACCTTAAGGGGATCCCTATATGAAACGCGAAAATCTCTACTTCGTTGGCGCCGCATTGATGGCCTCAACGTCTTTGTCGACCGCTGCGTCAGCGGGCACGTTCTATGTTGTTCCGGGCGGCGTGACCCTCAACGATACGATTTCGTCGGCGGCCAGGAACCTGTCCGCGCAGGCGTTTGGTTCTTCGCCGTCCACCGCGACAACGCTCGGTTCGGCTTCTATCGTTTATAAGTTCAACGCGCCGGTCCAGTCCGACAACACCAACATCACCATTGGTGTCACGGGCGCTCAGTTCACCGTTTCGTCCATCCCGGCGGGCGTCATCCCACTGAACTTTGCCGCGGCGACGAGCAACACGGTCTTTACGATCGCAGCCGCGACCAGCACGCTTTGCAGTGTGCAGGGTGGCACTCAGAAGATCATTATTACCAACTGCAGCTTCTCCACCGCGGCTGGTACGTTGGTCAGCGGTTCCGCCGGCGGCGTCCTGATGAACGGCATCACGTTCGACAATGCGACGGGCTTGGCTACTCCGGGTGGGGCGATCGCGCTCGACGCTACTGTGACGATCGGTACCACGACCCTGGAAACGACGGCGGCCCAGAACGGCATCGTTTCGCGTAACTCGGTTCTGACGACGATTGCTCCGGTGTCGCCGATCAACACGATTAACGTCTCTGCGGTTCCGGCGTTTAGCTCGATCACCACCAACGGCCTGTCGGTTACAATCGCCACCGTGACCGTGACTCTGAACTCGGCTGTTGGCGCAAACTTAACGACAGCGGTCGGAGCCACGAACGCGACCGGCGCTGCGAACGAGATCAAGTTGACCTCAGCGGCGTTGACCAATGCCGGCTTTGCGGGCGTTAACTTGGGCGGCACCGCGTTGTCCAGCGGCTTGACACAGGCGACCAGCGGATCGGTGACCTTTACCGTTCCTGCCGCGTCAATTATCAACACTTTCTCGTTGAACGTTCAGTTCACGGGTGCTGTTGCCATTCCTGAAGCTGCGGCGGGCACCGCCACAGCGACCTACGCGGCGTTTGGCGGTACGGCGAGCACGGGTAACGTGAGCGCTCCTCCGTCGGCGACCGGCTCTACCGCTGCTCTGGCTCGCGCTGGTTTGAACATCGACCTCAATGGTGTGCAGCCGAGCGTTGCGCAGGGTGCTCGCACCTACACGTCGCTGCTGCGTATTGCCAATACCGGCACGACGGAAGGTACGATCAGTGTTCGCCTTTCCAACGAAGCAACCGGGGCAATCTTGGGCACCTACACCTCGCCCTCGATCCCGGCCGGTGGCTCGCTGCAGGTAACCTCGGCCCAACTCGAAGTTGGCGCTGGCGTGACCCCGGCGGCCTCGGTCCTGTACCGTGCGCGCGTGACCGGAGCCATCGTCGGTTATGTTCAACACGTGAACTGGAACCAGGATGCGGGCTTCTTCTCCGACTTGTCCGCTCGTCGGAGTGGCGTGACCACCCCGTAAGCTGACGTCGAGCAATAAGCTTCTTGACGAAGCGGGAGGGCGAGAAATCGCCCTCCCGTTTTCTTTTGCGCATTCTGGCCAATGGCCTCGGTCTGAATGGCTACAGTTCTTTAATTCATGTCTCGTGGGCTTAGGTCTATAAACGCGGGGGTTAAGGGCAATTGCCCCTGGCTGGTCTCAAGGCCCCTGAAAATTTATTTCCGAGCATCTGTGTCGTCCGAAGCGAGCGTACATAATGGCGATATCTACGGGCGCAGACTCAACCGTCTATGATTACCAAGCCATTGATTCGAGTGGCAAAATCGTCGATGGCCAAATCTCGGCCCAATCCCAAAGAGATGCCCAGCGGGTCTTGCAGGCGCGCAGCTTGCTGCCCGTCACGTTGGCGCCGGCGAAACCTCGAAACGCTGTCCGACGCCGCTGGTTTCAGCGCAAACCGTCGGTGCGGGATGACGCCATGCTCATGGAGCAGCTCGCACTTCTGTTGTGCGCCGGAATTCCCTTGCTCAGTGCTGTCGCGAGCCTAAGGAATCAGCCGCACATCGAGACTCATCTTGAGAGCTTACGCCTGGTAGAGCGGCGGCTGAGGGGCGGCGAGTCCTTTACAATATGCTTGGAAGCCGGATTTCCGGGATTGCCGGGTTACGTGGCTCAACTTGCCGCGGCCGGCGAGGCAACAGGCCGACTAGGTCAGGCGCTTCAAGATGCGGTGGCGCAAATGAAGTACGACCTCGCCGTTCGCCAGGACATGCGAAACTCGCTCACCTATCCGCTCATTCTCATGCTGGCCGGCGCGACCGCCGTGCTGTTCATCTTCATCGTGGTCGTCCCGCGGTTTTCCGCCATGCTCAAGGGCAAGCTCGACCAATTGCCCTTTATTTCCCGCGCGGTCATTGAACTCGGCGTGGCGCTCAACGAAGCGAAATTAGCAGTTTTCCTGCTCGCTCTTGGGCTACTCGTCGGCGGCATGTTTTTATGGCGTGACCAGAGGGTTCGCAAGAAATTGCGCGAACTTCTCGATCGCCTGCCATTGATCGGCGAGTGGTTGCTGGAAACCGAGTTGGCGCGTTGGGCAACGATGCTCAGCACCTTGCTGCTCAACGGTGTCGATCTCATCCGCGCGCTGCATTTTGCGCGCGAGACCGTCTATCTTGATCGGCTCTACCAAAGGCTCGGTAACGTCACAAAATTGGTCCGAACCGGCAAGCCGCTGTCCGAAGCCATATCCAGCCAGGAGATCTTCACGCCAACGGCGATCAGCCTGATTCAGGTGGGAGAGGCATCCGGTGCGTTGGCCTCCTTGCTAAAGTCCATGGCCGATCTCTATAACAATGCCGCCCAACAGCGCATGAAACGATTCTTGATCATGCTGGAGCCGATTTCCATTTTGTTCATCGGCACTGTCATCGGCGGAATCGTGGCCGCGATCATGCTAGCCATTACCAGCGTTAACCAAGTATCATTATAGCTTTGGAAGGCCGCTGACCGTGAACGCGATGACAGTACAGCCGATGAGACGCCCTCCCAGCCGAGCCGGACGCGAACAGTTGGGCCGGGGTTTCACCCTGCTTGAAATGCTGGTGGTCCTTGTCATCATTGGCCTCTTGGCGGGCCTTGTCGGACCCCAGCTCCTGGGGCGCGTGGACACCTCAAAGGTTACGGCGGCGGAAACGCAAATTCGCATGTTGAAGGCGTCAATCGAGACGATGCGGCTTGATGTCAACCGCTTCCCGAGCCAGGAAGAGGGCCTCGCCATGCTCATGGTCCAACCCAAGGACGAGCGGACGTCGCGCAAATGGCGTGGTCCTTATTTGTCCGAGGATGTCCCCCTCGATCCGTGGGGGAATCCCTACGTTTACAAGCCGACCACTCCGACCACCTTTGAACTTTATAGCTATGGAGCCGATGGCCAAGCGGGCGGCGAAGGAATCAACGCCGATATTGGCTATCTGCCAAAGACCGCCGCCGTGCCCCAGTGAAGACGCGTCCGTGAACAATGGCTGCGATTGAGGCAAACTCGGCCCGGGGGTGTAAAGAGATTACGGGTGGCTTCACGCTCCTCGAGATTCTCGTCGTCTTCGCGATTTTCGGCCTCTTGTCCGTTATGGCCTTGCCGCAACTGGCTCGCATGTCGGCGGCCGTGGAGTTTGCAATGGCGCGAGAGCAATTAGAGGCATTTCTCACCGGGCTGCCATATGAGGCCGTTAAGCAGGGGCGAGACCTGATTCTCAGCCAAATGTCGCAGGCCGAACTTGACGAACAGGCTGTGGTGATCACCTTTCAACCGGAAGGCGCCGAGGAAAATCGTGCGGTTCGAGTGCGCGCTCCGGCCATTTTGACGCCAATCGCAATGCCCATTCCTGAGGGTTGGCAGTTGCGCGTTCCGCAGCCCGTCATCTATCGCTCGACCGGCCTCTGCACGGGCGGTGAACTCGCCTTTCGCGTTGGGTCAGCAGATTTCGTTTACCGACTGAAGGCGCCGCTATGCCAGCCTCAACCGCAATAGGCGTCTGTCTCCGTCGGGGCGTCCGTAGCCAGTGCGGGCCGAGCCACTCGCCGATGCCTGAAGCGGGCTTTACGCTCCTGGAGGCCATCGTCGCGCTGGCCATTATCGGCTTCACTTTGATCCCAGTGATGACCCTGACGGGCGAAGCCACGCGACAGTTGACGGCCGCGGCCGACTCGAACCAGCGCGTGTTCTCTCAACAGGCTATTCTCGCCTATCTTGAGACTCTCAACCCATCGCTGCGTCCGGATGGCGAAGAACAACTTTCAACGACGCTCGCGATCCGTTGGTCGAGCACGCCGTTGGTGGCGCCGCAAGTTGAGTCACGAATCGGCGGCCGGCTGGCAGGCTTCGAATTGGCCTTTTATCTGGTTGATGTCACCGTCTTACGCAATGAACAAGAATGGTTCGCGTTTCAGATTCGAAAAACAGGTTACCAACCACGTGTCTTCTCCCTTGATGGCCGTCCCGCGCCATAGCCGGCAATCCATGGCAACGGCCGATAAGCGCCGTGGCTTCACGCTGGTCGAAGTGTTGGTGGTTCTTGTGATCACCTCGCTTGTCAGCGTTGTCTTGATGCAAGGCCTGGGGTTGATACTCAATCTCCAGGACAATCTGGGGGCGCAGCTCACCGACATTCAGCGCGCGATCATTCAACGAAACACTGTGTTGCAACCCCTGCAAGGCGTTGTGGCCGATTTCAGCGAAGGAGAATTCGAGTTTAAAGGCAACCAAACGGCAGTCGCCGGATTGACGACCCTTCCGTTGCTACGCAGTGCGGGGCGGCCGACGCCGTTCTCTATCGAGATCGCTTATGACGAACGCAACCAGGCCAACACACTGATTTATCGTGAAGACAATGACCCTGCGGTTGCCCTTCTCACGTGGGAGGGGCAGCGGGCCAGTTTCCGCTATATCGGCGATTCTCAAACCGGGTGGGCCAGCGAATGGCCGCCAAAACTGTCGGCCCTAGCAATGCCAGGTCAGATTACCGAGGTTCGTCCGCCGCAATTACCGGAGCTCATTTACCTCGATACCGCAAGCGAGGAGGTTGTCGATCTCGCGGCGGCTGTCCTCACCCGACGCAACCGGGTGTCGCGCGACCCGCCAGCATTTATCCAATAAGCTATCTACCGCGACCGCCCAATCAAGCGCCGATTTCGGTGTTAACCTTGCGGATGTCGTCGACTGTCAAGAAATTAGGATTTGAACCAGAATTATATTCGAAGCCCTCGGCGACCGGTGTCCCAGCCTCGTTCGTTCCGTCGCGTTGGTAGTCGGACATCTTCTCTTCCCAGAACGTGATGCTGGGCCTGATCACGTAGTGATTGCGGAACTCAACGGTCAAATGTGAATCATCGGAGGGACACATGACTTCATGTAACTTTTCGCCGGGGCGAATACCGACAATCTTTACGGGGATGTCGGGTGCCATGGCTTTGGCAAGATCGACAATGCGGATGGAGGGAATCTTAGGCACGAATATCTCGCCGCCGCGCATCCTCTCGAAGCAACCGAGCACGAGGTCGACGCCCTGCTGCAACGTGATCCAGAACCGCGTCATGCGAGGATCAGTAATGGGTAGGTGGTCGCTTTTCTGCGCGATAAGCGACTTAAAAAGGGGCACAATCGAGCCCCGCGAACCGACAACGTTGCCGTAACGCACGACGCTAAATCGTGTTGGCGCTTCGCCGACCAGATTATTTGCGGCCACGAATAGCTTATCCGAGCACAATTTGGTCGCCCCATAAAGGTTGATGGGGTTGGCGGCCTTGTCGGTCGACAGTGCGATCACGCGCCTGACCTTGTTCGCCAAGGCGGCGTGCACGACGTTCTCTGCGCCGTTGATATTAGTCTTGATGCATTCGATTGGGTTGTATTCCGCGGCCGGAACCTGCTTCAGGGCCGCGGCGTGGATGACAAAGTCGACTCCCCGCATCGCCATGATCAAGCGCTCTCGATCGCGAACATCGCCGATAAAGAAACGCATGCGAGGGTCGCGAAACTCTTGCTGCATCACCGACTGCTTGAGTTCGTCGCGCGAGTAAATGATCACCTTGGCCGGACTGTAACGCTTCAATATGGTTTCGGTGTACTTGTGCCCAAAGGACCCAGTGCCTCCGGTTATTAATATGTTGGCGTTATTTAGCATGACGATTTCCGATCCATTGGGGGCCGCATGGGAGGCCATCTGATAGCGAAACTGCGCTCACGCGAGTTTGAGAAGAGCGAGATAGGAGGGGTGCGTCCACGGAGAAACCCAAACTTTACACTTTTTCATGCGGCTTGACGCTGACACGACTTCATGATTCCGGTAGTAACCAAGCCCAGCCAAGAGACTGCAGTTGAAGGCCATGTCCCAAGGTGTTGCTATAAATGGAACCTATCGCTTATTTGGCTCTTGAGATCAAGCAGCGAGAGTTGGATTCACGCCTTCTTGTGGCGGCGTATCTGCTCAATTCCGGTGTTGCAGTTGTGTTCGGACAGCAATGGTCAATCTTTGCAAATTCCGCGGCGCTTCCGCCGGGTGTTGTCCTGTTCAAGACTGTTAATGCTATCCAGGCGGCGAATATGGCCAATTTCAGAGCGGCAGGCCACTTGGTCACCGCCACCGACGAAGAGGTGTTGTGCTGCCACAAGGACGATCAGTGCTTTCTCGAAGTATTCAGCCCGACCGCTGCTGATAATTGCGATCTGTTTTTTGCCCAAAGCGACGCGCATAAAGGTGCGATTGAACGGGCGTTTCCAAAACTTGCAGGTAAAACCCGTGTCACGGGCAACACGCGTATAGATTTCCTAGCGCCCTCGCGACTGGCGATCCACCGTCAGGAGGCAGAACAAATTGTTCGTCAGTATGGGCCGTACGTCTTGTTCAATACCAACTATGGGCAGACCAACAGCATTTGGCGCAGCATGGACGATGTCGTTCAAATTGCAGGCAAAGCCGGCATGGTCAACTTGATGGATCCCAAGAGCGTTGAAGAATACAAAGCCAAGCTCGAGTGGGAACGCAGGAACTGCAAGGAGATGATCAATCTTATGGTGTGGTCGATCAAAAATTGCCCGCGTCACAAGATCATTCTTCGGCCGCACCCCTCCGAGCGCGTCGACTACTGGCGCGAACAATTCCAAGGCCAGTCCGATCGATTTGTCGTCATTCCCCGATCGAATCCCCATCCGTGGCTGTTGGGTGCCGATCTCGTTGTGCATACGACATGCACGACGGGTCTTGAAGCCAAGATTCTCGGCCGGCCTATCGTCAATTTGGCGCCTCTTCGGCATCCGACGTTCGACTACATTACCGACTGGTCGATGCCAACCTTCACGACCTGGCAAGATGCCGCGGCAGCGATTTCGGAATTCCTAGACCGGAACAAGGGGCCTATTGTCGAGAATGAAGACAAATATGATCAGGTGCTGACCGATCACTTCTGGAAGTATAAAGAAGGCAGCGCTGCTGCCCGTGTCGCGCAGGCGATGAAGGAATTATTGAAGTCTCATGATTCGCGATCAATTCGCGAATTCAAGCCCTACTTTCGCCAGCCAGGCTTTCGTACGTATGCGAGAAATGACACACTCAGGGATAAATTCACCTTATCCCAGGATGAGTTGATTGGTAGGATCAAGCAGGTGTTGGCGCTCGCTGGATTGAAGGTCAACATCAACTTGTCGCAGCTCGACGACAGTGTGTTTTTGTTATTCCCGAAGTGAGGCAATAGACTTAGCTATGGCGCGATTGATCAAGAGCTGTCGAGAACGTTGCTCTAGCATGCAGCCGCAAACTTCGGCGTGGCGAGAATACTTCCCGAGGACGTCGCACTGGTTGGGGCTAAAGTTTCCGTCACATATTATTGTACCATTGTTGAAACTCAAGCAGGAGCTGTGGTGAGCCTTCCGTCGCGTCCACTGGTGCGTGTCCTTATTCCAACCTATGAGCGGTTGGCGCTGTTCAATCTGTGCCTTGAGTCGGTTCTCAAGAATACCTACGAGAATTTCGAAATTTGGGTTTTCGATAACTCAGCGACCCGCAACATCGAGACGCTGATTGCCCGCAAGGCGGACCCGCGCATTACTTACCACCGCAATCAGTCGAACATCGGGGCGTCTGGAAACTATCGGAAGTGCTTCGCCAACGCGGGTGGCGATTACTTTATCGTGTTGACAAGCGATATCTTGTTCCACCCGACGATGATTGCCGAACATGTCGCGCTAGCGGAGTCTGACCCTTCAATCGCTATTGTATTCTCCCTCGCATATAACTTGCAGTTATCGGTAGAGTTGACTGATTCCGTCATGCCGCAAGGTCCCATAAAGGGAACCCGCTCGATCGGCCCAAGTTCCTGGATTCAGCAGGGATTCATGTCAGACCAGGCTGTCGTCCTGCCGCTCCGTCCCATGATGGAGGCCTACTTTTATAGGGGCGTGCATCCATCTTGTACTGGCTTCGAATCGCTGATCCGTACTGAATATTATAAGGCTCTTCCGCAGCAGGAATTTCAGTACGGCTCGAACGGTGAAGAGTACCGCCATGGGATAGGTTTGTTGATGTTCGGTGACAAGGTCGGCTACCTGGGCAACCGGCTCAAGGATGCAATCGTCCATGGAAATCGCATGGCGAAGCCAAACCGGGCCTACATCGAGTTCGAAAAGGTTCGCGTTATTGAAGAATTGGCCGAAACCCACCTGCGCTTTCTTGCAATGCAAGGCTACGATCTGCGCCAGATTCACAGCCACCTACATGATGCCTATACTCGGCTGACTGCGCAGAACAACGAATTTTCAGCGACCGCGCGGACGTTATCCCTTAAATATGCGCCCCATTGATGGTAAGTAACCGCCCAACATCTGCGCCAACTGTCTCACCTGATCAAGCCGTCCATTGATTCCATGAAATGTGTCCTACTCGCTGGCGGTCTCGGGACTCGCATCTCGGAAGAGACTCATCTCAAGCCCAAACCGATGATCGAAATCGGCGGGCGACCCATCATTTGGCACATCATGAAAATGTATGCCGCCCATGGGGTGACCGAGTTCGTCGTGTGCTGCGGCTATAAGGGTTACGTCATCAAGGAATTCTTCGCGAATTATTTCCTGCATACATCGGATGTTACCTTCGACATCTCCAAGAACGCCATGGAAGTTCATCAACGCCGGGCCGAACCTTGGCGCGTAACGCTTGTCGACACCGGCGATGACACCATGACGGGCGGACGGCTGCGCCGGGTTGCGGGCTATCTCACGGGCGCGGACTCGTTCTGCCTGACATACGGCGACGGTGTGAGCGACCTCGACATTTCGAAAACGATCGCGTTTCACAAGGCGCACGGCAAGTGGGCAACCGTAACGGCCGTGCAGCCGCCCGGGCGTTTCGGCGCGCTCCAGATGAACGGAAACCACGTGACCGGGTTCACCGAGAAGCCCAGGGGTGACGGCGGTCTGATCAACGGCGGTTTCTTCGTACTGTCGCCAAAGTGCATCGATCTCATCGACGGCGATGCCTGCATCTGGGAAAGCGGGCCGCTCGCCACGCTTGCAACAAAGGGGCAGTTGATGGCCTTCGAGCACGCGGGGTTTTGGCAGTCCATGGACACGCTGCGCGAGAAGAATCTTCTTGAGAATCTTTGGGCCTCGGGCCGCGCGCCCTGGAAAACTTGGGACTAGCGCGATGTCACTTCGGACGGATGTGAGCGCCCGCCCTGCGAGTGGTTTCTGGGCCGGGAAGCGCGTCCTGGTCACCGGCCATACCGGATTTAAGGGAGCTTGGTTGGCGTTCTGGCTGGCTCGCCTGGGTGCGCGGGTGACGGCCATCGCCTTGCCGCCCAGTACGACGCCCAATCTCTTCGACTTGTTGAAGTTGAGCGGGTCCATCGAGAGCCAGCTTGTTGATATCCGCGATTTCGCCAAGACGTCCGCGATCATCAAGTCGGCAAAGCCTGAGATTGTCTTGCACCTTGCGGCCCAAGCCCTGGTGCGCACGAGCTATCAGAGCCCGCTGGAGACCTTCGCCACCAACATCATGGGCACGGCCCACATCCTCGAGGTTCTTCGCGAGTGCAACAACACCCGCGTCGCCGTGATGGTGACGACCGACAAAGTCTATCGCAACCTGGAACACGGCGTGCCCTATGTTGAGACGGATCCGCTCGGGGGGCACGATCCCTACAGTTCGAGCAAGGCGGCCTGTGAGCATGTCATCGCGAGCTACCGTGATTCGTTTCTGGCCGAGCAAGGCATTGCGGTCGCCAGTGCGCGTGCCGGCAATGTCATCGGCGGCGGCGATTGGTCGCCGGACCGGCTCATCCCCGACGCCGTCAAAGCCTGGACACAAGGTGCAACGCTGTCGGTGCGCCGGCCCAATGCGGTGCGGCCATGGCAGTATGTTCTTGAACCCCTGAGCGCCTATCTTGTTCTTGCCGAGCTGTTGTGGACCAATCCTGAACTTGCTGGTCCCTACAATTTTGGCCCGGCGACGACCGAGGCCGCAACGGTGCGCGACGTCATTGCTTTGGCGCAAGACGTTTGGGGTCGTGCGGATGTGGAATGGGGCGGCGGCAACGATGGGCCCCATGAGGCTGGGTTGCTGACGCTCGATGCTGCCAAGGCGGCTGAACGCCTCGGCATAGTTCCGCAACTGGGCCTCAAGGAATCGGTCCGCCGTACCCTTCGTTGGTATCGCGCCTTTGCCGATGGTGCGGATCCCGTCGAGCTCTGTCTCGGCGATATTGATGCGCTCTCCCGGGCAACAGCGAGCGCCGCATGAGCCGGTTTGAGATCAGCGATTCTAGGATTGAAGGCCTCAAAGTGATTCAGCGGCACAAGGTCGGTGACTCTCGCGGCTTTTTGTCGCGCCTCTTCTGCCAGGACACGCTTTCACGGGCAGGTTGGGGCAAGCCGATTTCTCAAATCAATCATACGTTCACGTCGAGGCGAGGGACCGTCCGGGGGATGCATTTCCAGCATCCGCCTCGCGCCGAAGCCAAGCTCGTGACGTGCCTGGTTGGCGCCATCTGGGACGTCGCGGTCGACATCCGCACGCGGTCGCCAACCTTCGGCCAGTGGCATGCCGTCGAACTCACTGAAGACAATGCCGTATCGTTTCTGATCCCCGAGGGTTTCGCGCACGGGTTTCAGGCCCTGAGCGACAATGTGCAGATGCTCTATTGTCACTCGGAAGCATACGCACCAGATGTCGAGGGCGGGCTCAATCCGCTTGACCCGCGACTCAACATCAAGTGGCCGCTGGCGCTCGCGGAAATATCGCAACGCGATCAGAACCATCCCATGCTGTCGGACGCTTTCAAAGGTGTAGACTTGTGAAGTGCCGTCACTGCAAAGCGTTATTGACGCATACGTTTCTCGATCTAGGTCACGCCCCTCCGTCCAATGCGTATCTGACCGAGGAAGACCTGCGACGTCCCGAGAAATATTTCCCGCTGAAAGTGATGGTTTGCGACACCTGCTGGCTTGTGCAGACGCAGGACTTCGCTGCGGCGGAGGAGTTGTTCAGCCCGGACTACGCGTATTTCTCCAGCACATCCAAAGGCTGGCTTGCACACGCGGCGCGCTACACCGAGGCTATGATCAAGCGGCTGGGTCTAAATCACGACAGCCTCGTCATCGAAGTGGCCAGCAACGACGGATACCTCCTGAAGAACTTTCTTAAGGCGCGCATCCCCTGTTTGGGCATCGAACCGACGGCAAGCACCGCCGCCGCCGCCGAGAACTTGGGTATCCCCGTAAGGCGAGAGTTTTTCGGCGAGACGCTCGGCAAAACCTTGGCCGCGGAAGGCCGCCAGGCCGATCTCATCGTGGGGAACAACGTCTATGCCCATGTGCCTGACATCAATGACTTCACGCGGGGTCTCAAGGCTGCTCTTAAGGCCGGGGGGACGATCACGCTTGAGTTCCCGCACCTGCTTCAGCTGATCCGGCAAAGTCAATTTGACACGATCTATCATGAGCACTTTTCCTACCTGTCGCTTGACACCGTCCGGCGAATCTTCGCGGCGGCGGGATTGAAGGTGTTCGACGTCGAGGCCCTGCCGACTCATGGCGGCAGTTTGCGCGTTTATGGCGCTCACGCCGACGATTCACGGCCGGTAGAAAAGGCTGTGCAGGAGGTTGTCGAAGCGGAAGCTGCAGGACTGTTGCGGAATGTAGCAACATACCGCGCATTTCAACATCGTGCCGATGCCATCAAGAACGATCTGCTCCACTTCTTGTTGGAGCAAAAGAAGGCCGGAAAAAAAGTCGGGGCTTATGGCGCAGCGGCGAAGGGCAATACCTTGCTGAATTACGCCGGCGTCAAGCCGGACCTGCTACCCTTCGTATGCGACGCCGCGGCCGCCAAGCAGGGTAGGTATATGCCCGGCAGCCATATCCCGATTCTGCCGCCTGCAGCGATCGCGCAGCACCGCCCCGACTGGATCTTGATCTTGCCCTGGAATATCGCCGATGAGGTCAAGTCGCAGTTAAGCGAAGCCAGGGCTTGGGGCGCACGGTTCGTCACCGCCGTGCCGCATATGGAATTCACATGAGCGGCCTTGTCTTGCTCACGGGCGCGACCGGATTCGTCGGCCGTCAGGTGTTGCGATCGCTCGGCGATCTCGGCCGGCATGTCCGGCTCATCGTTCGCTCCGCCAAAGCCGAGAAAATAAAAGCCGAGCCGTATATTGAAAGCATTGTAACTACGCCGAATCTATTTTCTGAAAGCGTGGAATGGTGGGCCCAACGCTGCCAGGGTGTCGATACGGTTGTCCATGTCGCCTGGTATGCTGAACCCGGACAGTACTTGCAGTCACCAAAGAATCTTGAATGCCTCGCGGGAACGCTGAGCTTGGCGGCTGGGGCGGTCCAGGCGGGAATACACCGCTTCGTCGGCGTGGGAACGTGCTTTGAGTACGAACTGACGGGGCGGCCCCTATCCACGAATACGCCACTGCGGCCGACCACGCCGTATTCGGCCGCCAAGGCTGCGGCATACTTTTCGCTGTCTCAATTTTTTCTGGTTCAGAAGGTGTCCTTTGCCTGGTGCAGGTTGTTTTACCTCTATGGAGAAGGCGAGGATGCCCGGCGCCTGGTTCCCCACCTTCACGCCAAGCTCGCCGCGGGCCAACCGGCCGAACTGACGAGCGGGGCTCAAGTTCGGGATTTCATGGATGTGCGTGACGCCGGCCGCGAGATTGCAGCGGTTGCCCTGGGCGAGCACGACGGGGCCTTCAACATCTGCTCAGGAATACCTATTACGGTTCGCCAACTGGCTGAACAGGTCGCCGATCAGTATGGGCGGCGCGACTTGTTAAAATTTGGTGCGCGGCCCGACAATCTTCTCGATCCGCCTCACGTCGTCGGAATCAAAGGCCAAGGTTAGCGCAGATGATGAAATCTCGAGATGGAGTTGAGTATTCCGCCCATTTCGCGAATCTGATACGCAGGGTGCCGGGTTCGCGGGACCGCGAAAGCAAGAACAAGATCGGATAGGACGATGAGCGGATTTGACGACGAGGTTCGGGATCGCGTGGCGGTCAATGGGCGGGATAAACGTCTTTGCGCCGCGGCCGCCGACTTCATGGTGTCCTCCACCGTACCCAAGTATTCCTACAACTTCGCCTGGCTGGGCCGACCGATCATCCAATACCCGCAGGACATCGTGGCGATGGAAGAACTGATCTGGTCCATCAAGCCCGATCTGGTCATCGAGACCGGCATTGCCCACGGCGGCTCGCTAATTTTCAGTGCTTCGATGTTGGCCATGATCGACTACTGTGAGGCGGTCGAAGCGGGCCGCCCGCTCGATCCCAAGGCCTCGAAGCGTAAGGTGTTGGGCATCGATATCGACATCCGCGCGCATAACAAGGCGGCGATTGAGGCGCATCCACTTGCCCATAAGATCGAGATGATTCAGGGATCGAGTATCGACCCAAAAATCATTGCCGAGGTTGTCAAACGTGCGAAAGGGTACTCCCGCGTTCTCGTTTGCCTGGACTCGAATCATACGCATGACCACGTGCTCGCCGAGCTTGAAGCTTATGCGCCATTAACCACCAAGGGCAGTTATTGCGTCGTGTTTGACACGATCATCGAGGACCTTCCGGCCAACATGTACCCGGATCGGCCGTGGAACGTCGGCAATAATCCCAAGTCGGCGGTGTTCGCATACTTGAAGGCCCATCCGGAATTCGAGATCGACAAGGCGATTGACAACAAGATCCTCATTAGCGTTGCGCCCGACGGCTACTTGCGGCGGATTGCGTGATGTTCGCGGTTTACTCGAGCCCGTGAGCAGAACATGACCGGCAATGGACCCTGCGTCGCCATCATTCCCGCGCGCGGTGGCAGCAAGCGCATTCCCCACAAGAACATCAAGCTCTTTGGTGGGCAACCGATCATTTCCTATTCCATCCGTGCCGCGCAAGACTCCGGCGTGTTTGAGCGGATCATCGTTTCGACGGATTCCGATGAGATCGCGGATGTCGCCGTCGCCTGCGGCGCGGAAGTTCCCTTTCGGCGTCCTGCCGAGCTTGCCAACGATCAGGCGGCCACGGCGCCCGTGATTGCACATGCCTTGCAATGGCTTAAAAATTCTGGTCAATCGCCGCGATATGCGTGCTGCATCTACGCAACGGCCCCGTTTATCCGGGCCGCTGACATCAAGCGTGGCCTAGAGATCCTTGCTGAGTCTAACGCCGCAACGGCGTTTACCGTAACAACATTTGCATTCCCGATTCTGCGAGCTTTGAAAATGAATGTTTCTGGAACATTGAAAATGTGTTGGCCGCAGTACGAGTTAACGCGGTCCCAGGAGTTGCCGGAAGCATTCCATGATGCAGGGCAGCTTTATTGGCTCGATGTTGCTCGCTTTCTAAATGAACCGCGGCTATACGCGGATGATTCCCGGGCGATCGTTCTTCCACGATATCTCGTGCAAGATATCGACACGCCGGAAGACTGGGTCACGGCGGAACACATGCACCGGGCGCTCAAATTGTCGCGGTGACGAATTGGCCCTGGTTCAGAATTTCGGCGGCACGCCGTCCACATAGCCGCGATCGATCAAGACCGATTCGTTCTCGTTGACACCGGGCGCCCGCGAGGCCGTTTCCCGGAACACGCACGGTCCGGTTTGACGCAGCGCGACCTTCTCGGCCGTCGCGGGCTGCGGCGCGGCCGTGACGGAGTGCTTGAGCATCCAGCCTTTGACGGGATGTTTTTCCCAAACGCGCGGATCGCGGTGCGCGTCGATCATCGCGTCGAGCTCCGTCTGGCTGAGACCTGACCACGTGAGGAACGGCTGCGTATCCTTCGGCTGTACGTTGACGTAGGTCCTAACCAACTCGACTCCTTGGCTGCGCGTAAGTCGGCCAAACCGAATCTCGCGGCTCGCGTGATCCGTCACCTTGCCGTAGCCCAACTTTGCGAACTTGATGTAGTCGTGCAGCCCGCTGTAATGGACGCAATCGACGTCATTGTAGGTGTCGAAGGTGCGCTGTTGAGCGGCCGCCTCATAGTCATAGCGGTCGATCATGGCTTCGTGCTGGGCCTTGGTGTCCCAGCGAATGTAATTGCCCAAATAAATCCCGCGCACGCCCACTTTGGCGATCTCTTTGTCGTGCGGATAGTAGTACCCCTGCAGATCTTCCTCGGTCAGAGCATCGCTCTGGCTCAGCAAGTCCTCCGCTTCGAGGCCCATCAAATCGTGTTCCTTGCGGTACTTCCGGCTCATCTCCACTTCGTCGGTGTGCGAGAACATGCCGACCTGATCGAGCCCTTGATGATGGCCCCAGATGATCAGCGGTATCTTGTAGCGCACTGCGACCTGCACGGGCCAAACCGTCTGGCCGGCCAGCACATGCCAGTACATGCTGCCCTTAAGGCGCAGAGTCTCGCGCGTGATTTTTCTGACGATTTGCGGCTGGATGACCTGCGTGTAGATGTCGAGGTCGAAAATTGTCCGTAAGTAGGCAAGGTTTCTATGACCGCGCCTGGTATTGTAATGCTTGTTGTAATTGACGAGCAGCGGGTTGAGTCCAAGCTGTTTACGAACTGTATGGACGATAAAGTAGGAATCTCGGGCGCCGGAGACGGGAACGATGCAGTCATAGCCTGTCGTTGAGCGGTTCTTGTAGCCCGATACGAGCTTGCGCAATATCTCGACGCGGGCAGTCCAGTCGAGCGTATCCTTTTCTTCATGCACCATGCACCCACTGCAAACGCCATCGTCGTTAAACACGATGTTGAGCGGGTGATTGGCCGGATAAAGGCAGCGGCTGCAATATTGCATGTGGCGGCGCTAGATCACTTCGTCGGTGTAGTGGACAAACATCATGTCCATGAGCGAGGCATCACTTTTTTTCTTCAGCCGCCCGGCCGCATCGAATGAAAAGCCTTCGTAATCGGCATAGCTGTCGTGCCGCAAGTCGCCGCCCTTGGCCATCAAAGCGGCCTTGGCGACGGCGGCTGTGTGCTCCGTATAGTGCAGGTAGTTCCCTGCAGCCAGGCCCCCGACGCCGGCGATAGACATGGCGTCGACCATGTGCGCCGGCGCGCCGACGCCGCCCAACGCAATCACCGGCACTCCGACGGCTTTGCAAATGAGTTCGACCAGCTCAAGATCGTAACCCAGACGGCTGCCGTCGCGATAAATGGCCTGGATCAGGATCTCGCCCGCCCCATGGTCCTCGGCGCGCTTGGCGAGGGCTGCCGGCGCCAGGTCGACTTTTCTGCGGCCATAGTCGACGTAGGCATCGTAGCTCCCTTGGGCGTTCTTGCGCACGTCGATGGCCGCAATGATGGCTTGGGAGCCGAAACGGCTGGCCGCCTGCGTGATCAACGCGGGATTGTCGGCCACTGCAGTGGTCAGGATGACGCGGTCCGCGCCGGTGCGAACGACGTCATGAACTTGTTCGATGGTCCGGATACCGCCACCGATGGCCAGTGGGACGAAGCAATAGGGCGCGACATCGGCGATCATCCGATGAAGCGAGTCGTCGTTGCCGCTGTTGGGGCTGATATTGATCAGCGCGATTTCGTCGATGCCCCAACGATTCAGATGTTCCACGGCGATCGCCGGTTTGCCGACCGGGAGCCATTTCTTGAAGCTGATGCTTTGAACGACGATGCCCTCGCGAACGAGCAAGACGCCGACGATACGTTGTTTCAGCATGCGTGTCGCAGGGCCGGCTGCCGGCTGGAAATGAAGTTGAGGAAATTGCGCAACAGACGCCGGCCGTTGTTCTGGCTTTTCTCCGGGTGGAATTGAACGCCCCAGATGTTGTCTTTCGTCACAGCCGCGAGGATCGGCTCGCCAATATTTGTCGTGGCGGCTACGCCGTCCCCTGCCATTGTCATGTGAAAGGAGTGATTGAAATAAAAGTGGCTGTTCTGTTCGATGCTAGCGTTAATCGGGCTGTTGGCAGCCCAGGCCACCTCATTCCAACCGATATGGGGCACTCGGATCGCGAGATTGTCGGGAATTCGATCGACCTGGGCGTCGATCCATCCTAGTCCTTGATGAATTCCGCCCTCGGTCGATTGCTTGCCCAGCAACTGCATTCCCAAACATATGCCCAGAAACGGAACGCGGTCTTCAAAGACCCGCCGTTCAAGCACGGGGATGAGGCCGCCCGAACGGATTCGCAGCATGGCTTCGCCGAATGCGCCAACGCCTGGCAAAATCAATGCCTCGGCCACGGCAATCCGCTCAGGGTTGTTCGAGATCTCTGCGCGGCAGCCCAGCGAATGTAGCGCCCAGACCACGGAAGACAGGTTCCCCATGCCGTAATCGATGATGCAAATCGTCGGCCCCGCTTTCGCGGTGATTTCGCGTGCCGCTGTCATGCGTCTATCTGACTTTCCGGCTTGAGTTTGTACCTCAACTCCCACTCGCCGTGATTATTGAGCTGCCAGATGTCTTTGTTGCGGGCCTTTTCGATCACGTTATCGAAGTGATCTCGCGTAATCCCGACATAATTGCAGAACTGGTTGATATAGGTTTCGCTGCACTTGCCATCGTACTTGTTTTGCGCGTCAATCGCCTCGTCGCGTGTCATTACCCCCAGGCGGATGCGCACACTGGCTTGCTGAGTTACTTTGCCAAAGCCGAGTTTAACGTACTTGATGTGCTGGTTAACCTGCTGGAACTCATCGTCCAGCGCTTCGTACGGATTTAGCGATCCGGTGTTTTCTGGCAATGCGCCTTCTCCGGTGCGAATCTTCAGGCCATGCTCCATGGCGAACTTGCCGTTCGCCAGCTCGTGGAAGTCATGCATGTAATAGCCCATGTAGACAATCCGCAGGCTGGCGCGCTCGAAATCGTGCTCGGAGGGGTACTGGTACCAGTTCATCTGGTTTTCGAAAATGCCGCTCTCCAGCCACATGTCGAGCTTGCCGCCGCCGAGCGTGTTGTGAAAACGTTGTTTGTTGCCGTCGCTGGAGATTGAACCCACGCTTCCGCCAAAGGCCAGCGCGGGATTCTCGCCAAGGAAAATGAGCGGAATGCCGTAGGCAATGGCCACGCGCGGGATCGACGAATACAGCACCACTTCGCTGGCGCGCAGCAGGTTGGAATATTTCTCGAAACTGAATCGCATCAGCTTCTTTGAAACCTGCGGGGCGGGCCCCACCACGTGGATATCGAAGCCACATTCCGCCAAATTGGAAAGGTTGTCGGCGCCGCGCTGGGTTTGCTGTTCGGGCGGGTAAGTGCACGAGACCAATAGCGGACGCAATCCCAACTCGTCCCTTGCATAGAAGGCTTGCCGGGTACTGTCCTTGCCGCCGCTGACGCCGATCAAACAATCATAGTTGCCGCGCTTGGTTTCGCGGCACCATTGAATGATCTCGTCAAGTTCCTTGCGACGAGACTGCCAATCGACCTGTTCAAGACTTTCGGCGTAGCGACAGGGTAGGCAGACGCCCTCCGCGTCGATTATGGCGTCAGGCCAAGTCGTCGGAGTGACGCATTTCACGCAGTGAGTTGGCTTCATGAACAGGCCGGCGGATCAATGAGGAAAAGCTGCGGGGCAGCACCAGGACGTCACGCACATCCTAAGCGGACCAAGCAATTCATTCCCATTACATATTGTACGGATTACGGCGACACGGAATACGGTTTTTGGGTGAGGTTGGCAATCTTCGCGTCGATAGCCAGGCGGGCCAGCGGCGCATAGAGGGGATAAATCGACAATTTCACGCTCTCGGCGTGCTCGGCCGCGCTTCGCCCCGGCGGGCAGGGCGGCAGGTCGAACCATACCTCGGCAATCCGTTGCCCGGCATCGATGTCCGCGGTCATCTCGTGCGCCGTAATGGCCGCACGGGTCTCGCCGGCTGGCGACCCGATAGGCGGATACGGCGTCGTTAATTTCTTCGAACGCACAAAATCCGATCGCAATGCTCGTGGGCTTGCCTGTCCATTCCGCGCCGTGCCGAGGTCAGGTCCAGATCGATGGCCTAAAAGGCGCAATCTTGTATACCGATGCGCTTAAACCTCTTGCAGTTCGACGCTCTAGCTGTGAGCTTTCAATAGGTTGTCCATCCGGCCCAGACCGGAGAGACTGATGTTGTCGAGACGTCAGCTTTCTCAGGGAGGACCGGATGGACATGCACAAGAATGCCCGCCTGACGCCGCATAGTCGAGGCGATATGGTGCGCCGTGTTTTGCAGCAAAATCAATTGCCTGATGCGGTTGCGGTTGCCTTCGGGGTGAGCACGAAGACGGTCAATAAGTGGGTCGGGCGCTTCCAGGCAGAGGGGACGGCGGGCCTTGAGGACCGCTCCTCGCGCCCCCACAAACTGCGCTGCTCGACGCCGCCCGAGACCATCTTGCGGATCGGCGCGCTGCGCCGCCGTCGCTTCACCACCAAGCAGATCGCCAAAGAGGCCGGTGTCTCGCCGGCCACGGTCAGCCGGGGGCTCAAGCGTCTGGGCTTGAGCCGCATGCGCGATCTTGAACCTGCCGAGCCCGTGCGCCGCTATCAACGCGAGCACCCCGGCGAGTTGATCCACATCGACATCAAGAAACTCGGGCGTTTCGACCGCGTCGGCCACTGCATCATCGGTGACCGCAAGGGCCAGAGCAACAGCCGTGGTGTCGGCTGGGAGTTCGTCCACGTCTGCATCGACGATGCCTCGCGCATCGCATCTACCCAGATCAAGCCCGCCGACCCGGCGCGTGGCGCGATTGCCTTCCTCAAGGCCGCCGTTGCTTACTATGAAAGCCTGGGCATTAAGGTCGAGCGCGTCATGACCGACAACGGCTCATGCTACAAGTCCCACGCCTTCGCGCGAGCGTGCAAACGCCTGGGGCTTAAGCACATCCGCACCAAGCCCTATACCCCCAAGACCAACGGCAAGGCCGAGCGTTTCATCCAGACCGCGCTCAGGGAATGGGCCTACGCCCAAGCCTATCCGACGTCAGACCGGCGCGCCGCAGAACTGCCCGTCTGGATGCACAGATACAACTGGCATCGGCCACACGGCGGGATAAACTCATAAACACCCATCAGTCGTCTCGGGCTCACCGGGAACAACCTGTTGAGGCTCCACACCTAGCTTTCGTCGCCGCGCCGTTGACGGCTAGATCATCGGAAACGCCGCCACGGCGTTGAGAACGAACACGCCCCAAATCCCCGCCGCCAAACCCGGTCCCAGCGGCATTTCGCCTTCCCAGACAGCGCGGCGCGTGATCAGGCCGCCGATACCAGCCCCCAGCAGCGTTCCAATCCCCGCCACGGCCATGATGTAGGGCAAGGCCCAGGGCCCCAGCCACAGTCCGCCCGCCATCACCAATTTGACGTCGCCCAGGCCCATGGCTTCGCGGCCCTTGAGGCGGCTCACCAGCCAGCGCAAACCATAAAATACAGCGCCATTGATCGCAGCGCCGATCAGCCCCATTTGCCATGTGACGCCGATAGGTGAGCCGATGATCGTCACGGCCAGTCCGGCAAGACCCAATGGCGCAACAATCACGTCGGGCAAATACCCGGTACGAAAATCGATGATGGCCAGGGCCAAGAGGCTCGCCGAAATGACCGCGAGACAGGCCCACGTCCATGCATCAAGGCCGAGGAACTCCAAAACTTGGTCTCCCGTCCGCAGGTTGAATTTGCTATGAGAGGCAGGCTACGACATCGCGAGAGTGGGTCATAGCCGTCTCTCTTCGTGCTGGAACGCGGGTGTGATGTAATGGTAGCCTGCCAGCTTCCCAAGCTGGACGCGAGGGTTCGATTCCCTTCACCCGCTCCATTCTATTTGGTTTTGTACTGCTGCTCCTTGCCGGCTCGGCCGGGGCGCAGACAAACGCGCCATCACCCGGAACGACATTTCAAGATTGCGCCACTTGCCCCGACATGGTCGTGATTCCGTCGGGCAGTTTTTTGATGGGCTCGCTTGCGAGTGAAGTAAATCACGAACCCGATGAAAGCCCGCAACGTCGGGTGACGTTTGCCAAGCTTTTTGCCGTGTCTTCGCGCGAAGTGACGCGCGGTCAATACGCGGAATTTGTGCGCGCCACGGGTCGCAAGAGTGGCCCCGACTGCAGCGTATGGGCCGGTACAAAGTGGGACAAGCAAGTGGGGCGTGATTGGACGAGCCCCAACTTCGCGCAAACCGATGCGCACCCGGTTGTTTGCGTCGATTGGGCCGATGCCAAGGCCTATGCGGCATGGCTCGGCCAAATCACCGGCAAGCCCTACCGCCTGATCACCGAAGCCGAATGGGAATATGCTGCGCGCGGCGGAACCACCACGCCCTATTTCTTTGGCGCCAATCAAGACGATCTGTGCGCCACGGACAACGGCCGCGATCAGACCTCCGTTGAGACGCACCCGGGCATGGCCTGGCCGGGCGTGAAGTGCCGCGATGGCTATGCCGAAACCGCGCCCGTGGGCTCGTTCAAGCCCAATCCCTTCGGCCTCTATGACGTTCACGGCAACGTCTGGGAATGGATGGAAGATTGCTACGCTGAGAATTACGCTGGCGCGCCCACGGACGGCTCGGCTGTATCGGCGAGTGATTGCGTGTTTCGTGTCTATCGTGGCGGCGGGTGGAGCGTCGAGTACCGTGGCCGCCGATCAGCCAATCGCGGCAAGTATGCGCCCGACCAGCGTTACGGCCAGCTCGGCACTCGCGTCGCCCGAGATCTGCCCTGATCTAACGACTCAGGTGCTGGATCAGGCCGTCGACGAACCGCACGCCCGCATCGACCTGGCTGATTTCGATGAACTCGTTGGGCTGATGCGCCTGTGTGATGGAGCCAGGTCCGCAAATGACCGTGGCCAAGCCTGATAATTGAAACTGCCCGGCCTCCGCCGCGAAGGACACATGCCGGGTCACGTTGTCGCCCGTCAGCATGCGACAGAGTTGCTCGGCCTCGGAATTTGTTTCCGGTTTCAGCGCCGGCGTGGCCGCGCGGGGGACCGTCTCGATTTTGCACGCGGGTGAAATCGCATGCAGACGCGGCAACACGACCTCACGACAATGGTCCGTGAAACGCTTGATGTAGCGCGTGGGATCGTCCTCGGGCAGGGCGCGCACGTCCCATTGGAAGGCGCAATGCCCCGCCATGATGTTGGGGGCCGTGCCGCCCTCGATGCGGTTGATGGTGATGGTGGTGTGCTCGGGCTCGAACAACGGATTGCAGGGCCCCTTGACCGCCGCCTCGGCGCTCAAGGCGCGCAGGTATTCGATCAGTTCGGCGGCGACCATGACCGCGCTGACGCCGCGATGGGGCAATGACGAATGCGCTTCGTGGCCCGTCACCACGGTGCGCACGCCGGTGACACCTTTGTGCGCCGTGACCACTTTCATTTCCGTGGGCTCGCCCACGACGACGGCGCTGGGCTTGGGCAGTTCGGCGTTGAGCAGCTTGATGAGCGACGGTACGCCGACGCAGCCGACTTACTCGTCGTAGGAAAACGCGAAATGGATCGGGCGCCTCAAGGCGGCCTTGGTCATGTCGGGCAAGGCGGCCAGAGCGATGGCGACAAACGCCTTCATATCGGCGGTGCCGCGGCCATAAAGTTTGCCGTCTTTCTCGGTCACGGCGAACGGATCGGAGTGCCAATCCTGATCGTCAACCGGCACCACGTCCGTATGGCCCGACAGCACCACGCCGCCGGGCACGTTGGGCCCCACGCTGGCGAGCAAGTTCGCCTTGGTCTTGGACTCGTTGTAAACGAGGCGGCCCTCGATGCCATGACCGGCCAAGATGCCGCGCACGTGTTCGATCAACGCCAAATTGGACTTGCGCGACACCGTGTCGAACCCGACCAAGGTCTTCAGCATGGCGATGGCGTGCGCGGTGTCGGGCATGGGCCGTACTCAACTCGCCATGCGCCAGTGGGTACCGTCGGCGCGATCCTCGATGACCACGCCCAGGGCCGCGATTTGGTCGCGAATACGGTCGGCCTCCTTGAAATCGCGAGCCTTGCGCGCGGCATTGCGGGCGGCGATCAAACTCTCGACTTCTTGGGCATCGACCGCCGTGGTCGAAGATGTTGCCTTCAGCCAAACCGCAGGATCTTGTTGCAGCACACCCAGCATGGCGCCAGCAGCCAGCAATTCGCCTTTCAGCCGCGCCTTGTCGGCATCCGTGGTCGCCGAGTTTAGGGCGCGGGCCACGGCGGCAATCTCGGCCATGGCGACGGGCGTGTTCAAATCATCATCCAACGCGGCGACAACTGCTTTTGGCGCCGGCACATCGGCGGCCTTAATAGTCTTGATCTGGTCGAGCGCCAAATACAGACGGTCCAGCGTCTTCTTCGCCTGCACCAGCAGGTCGTCGGACCAATCGAGCGGCTGGCGGTAGTGCGCACTGAGCAGCGCCCACCGAATCGCTTCAGCCGGGGATTTTTTCAACAGTTCATGAACCGTGACGATATTGCCCAAGGATTTGGACATCTTCTCCTTGGCCATGGTCAGAAAGCCGTTGTGCAGCCAATAGCGGGCCAAGGGCGCGTTGCCATGGGCGCAGGTGCTTTGGGCGATTTCGTTTTCGTGGTGAGGGAAGATCAGATCGTTGCCGCCACCATGGATGTCGATGGTGGTCCCCAAGTGCGCCTCGATCATGGCCGAGCACTCGATGTGCCACCCGGGCCGGCCCCGGCCCCAGGGGCTGTCCCAGCCCGGCTGATCGGGGGTTGAGGGCTTCCACAACACGAAGTCGGCGGGGTCCTTTTTGTAAGGGGCGACCTCCACTCGGGCTCCGGCAATCATGTCGTCCCGGTTCCGCCCCGAAAGCTGCCCATAAGCCGCAAATTTTGGCACGTGGAACAGGACATGGCCTTCGGCCGCATAGGCATGGCCCGAAGCCAAAAGACGTTCAATCATGGCCACAATTTCGCGAATATGGCCCGTGGCGTGGGGTTCGCTGGTCGGGGGGAAGACTCCGAGGGCGGCCATATCCTCGCGGTAGATCCGGGTAAATTTATCCGTAATGGCCGTAATTGGGACGTTTTGGGCCTTGGCCGCGGCGTTGATCTTGTCATCCACGTCCGTGACATTGCGGGCATAGGCCACCTGACCATATCGGCCCTTCAACAGCCGGTGGAGGATATCGAACACCACCGGGGGCCGCGCATTGCCGATATGGGCATAGCTGTAGACCGTATTGCCGCAGACATACATCGTCACCCGGGCGGGGTCGCCTGGCACGAAGGGCTCCTTGCTGCGGGTCAAAGTATTGTAAAGAATCAAAGACATAGCGATTACTTTGAAAATTTGAGGTCTAGAGCCGAGGGTCCCTGGGTGATACTCCAATGGCCTCGGGATTGCAAAAACCGCCCGGTGGGCCAAATCAGGCCTTCCTTGTGGCCGACCTGCTTGGTTGACTTTGTACCGATCGGGGGGCATTTCCCGGCCTATAACCTCTAGGACTAGGCTCATGACTGCCGCTGATGCGCCCACTTTTGGTAAACGCCTGTCCGTCGAGCAGGTCGAGGAAGGTCACACCTTGGCCCCCAAATTCGACCAGGACGGCCTGATGCCGGCGGTGACCACCGATGCCGAGACAGGAACCCTATTGATGGTGGGTTATATGAACGCCGAGGCCCTGGCCCGGACCATTGAAACCGGCGAAGCCCATTACTTCAGCCGTAGTCGCCAGGTTCTCTGGCACAAGGGCGGTACCTCGGGGCTGGTGCAGAAGGTCGAGGAACTGCGCATCGACGACGACCAAGACGCGATCTGGCTAAGGGTCCGCGTGGGCGGTTCGGGGGCGAGCTGCCACGTCGGCTTCAAGAGCTGCTTCTATCGCTCGGTACCCCTGGGCAAACCCTTGGGCAGCGTGATCGAGAACTTGAAGTACGAAGAGGCCGCCAAAACCTTCGACCCTAAAGAGGTCTATGGCGACGCGCCCAACCCGACGAAGCTCTAAGTTCTGTTGCCGAGATGCAACACTCGTCGACGAAGTCGGGCGGGGCGGCTTGAAGTATTTGTTATAAAGCGCTTTATCGGTGCCACGGAATTCAGCCCGGCGTGGGCTCCTGTCTGCGCGGCTGCGTAAAAAAACTAACCAAAGGGGTCATCCTATGTTCAAGAAACTACTTCTTGGCTCGACGATTGTCTCGATCACGGCGTCAAGCACCATCGCACTGGCGCAACAACAGCAAGCGCAAACCGAACCAAGCGGCGGCTTGGAAGAAATCGTGGTGACCGCCGAACGCCGCGAAGCCTCGCTGCAGTCGGTTCCCATCGCCGTCAGCGCGTTTTCAGCCGACGCCTTGGCCAAGCGCCAAATCACGCAAGCCTCGGACTTGGAGCGCTATGTTCCGAGCTTGAAGATGCGCAACAACATCACCTCGCCGACCAACCTATCGCCGTCCTTGCGCGGCTCGCTGCAGCAAGATGCCTCGCTGATCGTCGCGGAATCCCCGTTCGGCATTTACGTCGATGACGTGTATTTGGGCCGCTTGAACGGCAATAACGTCACGCTGGCCGACATCGAGCGCGTCGAAGTGCTGCGTGGCCCGCAGGGCACCCTGTATGGGCGCAACACGTTGGCCGGCGCGATCAAGTTCATCACCCGTGCGCCCGACCAGGACAACGAATGGTTCAACGCCGAGGCTGGCTACGGCAACTTCAAGAACTACAAGGCGAGCTTCAGCGCCGGGGGCGGGGTCAGCGACACGGTCGCCGGCTCGGTGGCCGCGCAGATCATCGGCAAGAACGGCTATTGGTTCAATCGCGCCACCAGCGAGGATGTCGGCGAGGAAGACAACGTCGCCGCGCGCGGCAAGCTGCGTTACACCGGCTCGGATAATTTCGACGCGTCGATCTCGCTGTCTCATACCCGCAGCACCAACGACGCGTTGCAGTTGACTCCGGCCACCACGCCGGGCGTGGCCAGCAACCGTCAGTACCGCTCGCGGGACGTGCGGCCGTTGTTTGGCGATCCGTATGTCGTCAGCCGTCCGGTCTCGGTAAAGAGCCCAGCGCCGATTACCAACGAGCCCGCTGGCAAGACGAAGCAGTACATCGCCTCGCTCAACATGACCTACGACTTTGGCGATGCCTCGCTGCAATCCATCACCGCGTTCGTCAACACCAACGACTTTTTCTCGACCGATTTCACTGGAACCGGCGGCGTGCCGTTTGCAGCTGGCGCCGCTAACGGGGGTAACCTCGGTGGCGTCGTCGGTGCGACGAAGCTAAATTCCGATCAGTTCACGCAAGAGATCAAGCTTCAGGGCCAGGCCGTCGACAGCAAGCTGAATTATTTGGTCGGCGCGTTCTATCTGTATGAAACCGGCAACCAACGCTTCGGCTGGGCGATCCCGGGACCGTTCTCCACCAGCCAGATGCAGATTCTGACTCGTTCGTACTCGGTGTTTACCCACAACGACTTCGCCGTCAGCGAGGACCTCAAGATCACGGCCGGCGTACGGTACGTGAAGGACCTCAAAAAATTCGACATTCAGTTCCAATACGTCCCGCCACTCAATACGATTTTGCCCGCTCAAGCCCCGGTCGCTCTGAAAAATACCTACGACAAGTGGCTGCCCAAGTTCGGTCTGGATTATTCCGTGCCGACGTCGGGCGAGGTCGACAGCTTGCTGCTCTATGCCTCGCTTGGCCGCGGCTTTAAGTCGGGCGGGTACAGCGCCATCGCCATCGGCAACTTGAACGACGCGCGCACGCCCTATGGCCCGGAAAGCAACTGGACCTATGAAGGCGGCGTGAAGGGCGAGTTCTTCGACAATCGTCTGCGCGCCAATGCCGCGTACTTCTACAACCGCATCTCGGACCTGACTTTGAACGCTCAGGTCCCGGGTGTGGGCGGCGGGCCGGCATCGTTCCCCGTCCAAAACGCCGGTGCGGCGACGATCAAGGGCTTGGAAGCCGAATTCTCGGCCGTGCCGGTCGACGGGCTGACGTTGTTCGTCAACTCGGCGTTCCTGAGCGGTAAATTCCGCAGCCTGCGCCCGGGTAGTGCTCCGACCAACGCGCTCGCCAACTTCGGCGTGGCCAACGCCAAGCCCCCGCAGTTGCCCGATTACAGCGTCACGGTCGGTTTTGACTACCGCGTCGACATGGCGGTGGGGAGCCGCGATGGCCAGTTCCTGATCGGCGCCGACGTTTACAAGACCGATGACTTCATTACTTCGGCCACCAACGAGTTTATCCTCGATGGCTACAGCCGTATCGGCGCTTTCGTCGGCGTCGGCATCGATGAGCAATGGGAAGTAAAACTGTCGGTCAAGAACCTGGCCGACAAGGAAACCATCTCCACCGGCGCTCGCGGGTTCTTGGGCGGGTTCTTGTACCTGCCGCCGCGCGAGTACATGCTGACCGTGAAGTACTCGATGTAATTTTGTAAAGAATCACAGCAAAAGGCCCGAGGGAAACCTCGGGCCTTTTTTGCTGGGGCCGATGTCCGGGATTTACTCGCCGATCCCGTAGAAGGCCTGCATGCGGCGCACGTTGTCGCGGACATTGAGTTCGTAGCCGCGCAGGTAGGCGAACTCAGGCACGCGGACCTTGTCGGGAATTTCGTTGGGCGGCATGCCCTCGTCGACGGCCTTCTTCACCGCCGCCATCAAGGCCTCGAGGTACCTGCGCCGTTCCGTGAGGCTTGACTTGTCGGCGATCGGCACGCCATGGCCCGGAATCATCACGGTGAAGTCCATGGCCTCCAATTCCTTGAGGGTGCGCACCCAATTGTAGGGGTCGTAACCCGCCATGAACGTCAACGGCGCGCCGCCGGGCGTGGCGATGTCCACGGCGAACAGATATTTCCGCGCCTCGCCGTCGGCCCGCATGAACACCAGACAGTCGCTGTGATTGGGCCCCAGGTAGATCAAGTCCAGGGACCGTTCGCCGAGCTTCACGGTGTAGTTCTTCGGGAACGTGATGTCGGGTATCACGACGGTCGGGTTGGGTTTGTCCTTGAAATGCTGAACGCACTTTTCGTGAGCAATGAACTGCGCGCCCTCGTCCTTGAAGATTTGCCCGCCGCTGACGTGGTCCCAGTGATTGTGAGAATAGACAACGTACTTCACCGGCTTGTCGGTGATCTTGCGGATTTCTTCGCGCATCTGCTTGGCGTCTTTGGCCGTCAACGGATCGGTGGCAATGACGCCGTCTTTGGTGACCAGGAAAATATTCCTGGCGCTGCCGGAATAAGAGTAAAGACCCGGGGAGATTTCCACGGTCTCGACTTTGCCCACGCCGAAGCGATTCCAGGCGGTGTTGGGGGCGGGCTTCAGCAGGTCTGCGCGGTCCTGAACTTCCGTCGCCATCGCTGTCGTTGCGAGCAGGGCCGACGCCCGCAGTGCCGCCATGAGCATCGTTCTCATCGTGACCTCCCTTACCATCCCATTTCCCAGTAAACGCGCGTGCGATAGACGTTGCGCTCGATGAATTCCTTGTAGTTGCGCATGTAATCGAATTCCTTGAGGCGCACGGACTTGTGGATCTCATCGAAGCTCTTGCCTTGGTCGAGGGCTTCCTTGACGGCCGCCATGAGCGCTTCCAGATAGCGTCGGCGTTCGTTCACGGCTGATTTGTGCGCCAGGGGCACGCCGTGGCCGCCGACGAGATAGTCGAAGTCCATGGCCTCCAGTTCTTTCAGCGTGCGCACCATGTTGTGCAGCGAGTAGTCGTTCATGGTGCCGCCGACCAGGCCGCCGGCCGTGACGAGATCGGGCATGAAAAATATGCGCCCGGGATCGGGCCGCATGACGACCAGGCAGTCGCCATGATTCTTGCCGAAGTAAAGCATGTCGAGAGTGCGCCCGCCCAAGGTCAGGCGATAGTTGTTGGAGAACGTGAAATCGGGCATCACCAAGTCGGCATTGGGCAGGTCCTTGAAATGCTCGACGCATTTCTCGTGGCTGATGAACACCGCGCCTTCGTCCTTGAAGATTTTCCCGCCCAACACGTGATCCCAATGCTGGTGGCTATAGACCACGTATTTGACCGGCTGGTTCGTGACTTTGCGGATGGCCGCGCGCATTTCCTTGGCGAAGGCGGGGCTCACCGGATCGGTGGCGATCACACCGTCGGAGGTGACCAGGAAGATGTTGCGCGCTCCGCCATTGCCGAACGTGTATAGGCCCGGAGCCAATTCCACCGTTTCGTAGCCACGCACGCCGAATTTGTTCCAGGCCGGATTGGGGGCAGGCTTCTTCAATTCCTCCAGGCTGGGTGTCTGTGCCGCGACGGCGCCGGAAAACAATGCCAATACGGCGGCCACACAAAGTGCGCGCACGGTCACCATCCCATTTCGTAATAGTGGTAAATCCGCTCTGCGGCGCGGGCGATCTGCTCCTTATAGCCGCGCACGTCCTTGAATTCCGGCAGCTCGATGGTGGCGGCGATATCGTCGGCCGAGCGGCCCTTGTCGAACTCCGGCCTCACCGCGGCCATTAACTGTTCGAGAAACTTGCGCCGCTGCGTGACTGCGTCGCGGGCGCCAAAGGGAATCCCGTGGCCGCCCACCATGCGCTGCCAATCGGGCCGCGCTTCGATCTCGCGCAAGGTCCGCACCCACTCCTTGGGGTTGTAGTCGGGCATGAAGCCAAGGCCGAGGGAGTAGGGCGTGACCAAATCGTTCACATAAAGCACGTCGCTGCCCTGCAACTGCATCACCAGCATGCAGTCGCCGTGATTGCGCCCGAAGTACATGAGCTTCAGCGTCTTGCCCTTGATCTTGACTGTTTCGCCGCCCTTCACGGTGCGGTCGGGCATGACGACGTCCGGGTTGGGGTCGGCCTTGAAGTGCGCGACGCAGTTTTCGTGGCTGATGAACGTCGCGCCCTCATCCTTGAAGACCTTGCCGCCGCTGACGTGATCCCAATGCTGATGGCTATAGACGACATATTTCACCGGCTTGTCGGTGATTGTGCGGATGGCCGCGCGCATGTCTTGAGCGAATGCGGGGCTGACCGGGTCCGTGGCGATCACGGCGTCGTCGCCCACGACGAAGATACTGCGCGCACCAAAGCTGCCAAAGGTATAAAGTCCCGGTGCCAACTCCGTCGTGACGCGATTGCGCATGTCAAAGGGTATGGTCGAGGCTTGGCTCCAAGCAACTTGAGGCCAAGCAGTACAAGCCAAGAGCGTGAGGAGAACTGCGCGCATCGCGATCACCAGCCAATGGTGTTGAAGATCAGGACCCGTTCAGCATTGTGCCGTAGAAAGCGGTCGTACCCGTTCAAGTGCTTGAACTGAGGCAATGAGACTGCGCCGGGAATCTGGCCGAAGGGCGTGCCCTTGTCGATTTCCGCGCGCACCGCCGTCATCAGGGCTTCCATGTAAGCGCGCCGTTCTGCCACGGCTGCTTTCGGCGCCGACGGCGCGCCGTGGCCGCCGACCATGACGTCGAAATCAAGGTTTTCGATGTCCTTGAGCGTGCGAATGGTGTCGAGCAGGTAGGTATCTTCCATTTTACCGGTGCCGGTCGGAACCGATCCGGGGGTCACGAGGTCGACAATATGCAGCAGCCTTGCATGAGGAACATGCAGGAACGTCATGCAATCACTGTGATTGAGACCCAGATAGAGCAGCCGCACCGTGCGCCCGCCCAATATGATGTTCATGTGTTGATCGTAGCTGACGTCCGGCAACACCAAGTCCTTGTTGGGATAGCGGTAGAAGGACTCCAGGCAATTGCGCTGGCTGACGACGGTCGCGCCCTCATCCTTGAAGATCTTGCCGCCCAGGACGTGGTCCCAATGCGAGTGCGAATAGACCATGTACTTCACCGGCTTGGCGGTGAGCTTCTTGATCTCGGCGCGCAACACCGGCGCGGCCTTGGGGCTGATGGGATCGCCGATGATGACGCCGTCCGGCGTGGTGACCACGAGGGTGCGGGCGCCGGCGTAACTGAACGTATGAACATCGTCGGCCAGCTTGGTCATTTCGCCCTTGGCCGGGCCGAAGGGCGTTGTGCCTGTCTGGGGGGCTGTGTTTTGCGCAAATGCTACAGGGGCAGTGAACCCGGCCAGCAGAGATGCAACGTGGAGGATGATTCTCATGTCCGCCTCCTACCAACCCAGCGCGAAGTAGGCGACAAAGCGCTCGGCATTACGCGCCTTGAGCGCGTCGTAATTGCGCAAGTGTTTGAACTCCGGCAGGTCGATCTTCTCGGCGATCTCGAAGGGATTGGTGCCTTTCTCCCACTCTTTCTTCACGGCCTCGAACATGGCCTCGATGTAGCGGCGCCGTTCCACAAAGGCATCTTTAGGGGCGATCGGCACACCATGGCCGCCGATCATGCGGTCGAAGTCCACGGTGGCTTCGATCTCCTTCATGCTGCGAATCCAGTCGAGCGGGTAATAGTCATTCAGCAGCCCCGAGCCGCCGCTGACGCCGTAAGGCGTGACCAAATCCACGACGAAGAGAATTTTTTCCTCGGGGATGCGCATGAATGTCATGCAGTCGCCGTGATTGCGCCCGAAATAGTAGAGCTCAAGCGTGCGCCCGCCGAGCTTCAGGTCGTGACGCGACCCTTCGTAGGTCATGTCCGGCATGACGACGTCGGGGTTGGGATGGCGGTGAAAATGCTTGATGCAATTGGCGTGGCTGACGAAGGTTGCGCCTTCGTCCTTGAAAATTCTGCCGCCGCGGGCATGGTCCCAATGCTGGTGGCTATAGACAACGTACTTTACCGGCCCGTCCGTCACCTTGCGGATCTCGTCGCGCAGATATTCGGCCGATCTGGGTGTGATGGGGTCAGTCGCGATCACGCCCTCGGACGTGACGATGAAGATGTTGCGGGCGCCGTTATGCGTGAACGTATAGAGGCCCTCGGCGATCTTGGTGGTCTCCGGCCGGTTGCGGCCGATGGGCACTTGATCGTCGACGTTGACGGACTTGGTGGCCGGCGTGCCTTGCGCGGCCAGCGTCAACGGCCACAGGCAGAGCGCTATGGCCAGAAGCCGTCGCCAGGTGCGAATGACTGTCATGATCTCCCTCCCCAGGGTGAGAAGCGCGCTAGGCGAGTGCGCGATCTCTCGCCATAATAGGCTGGGACAGGGCGCGATACATCAGCGCCGCGATCACATTTTTTTTGATCAGAGGGGGCGGATCGTATGGTTTCGGCAATGCGCTTAGCGACGGTGGGGGTCAGCAACATGAAGCAGGCCTTGAGCCTGTTTCAGGGCATCATGCAGCTCAAAGTCGAGCGCAGCGGCCCGGTGCCGCGCAGCCTGCTCAATGCGTGGAAAGTGGCGCCCGGCGTCAAGGCGCTGATGGCGGAACTTTCGTGCAAGGGCTACCCCATCGGGCGCTTGCGTCTGGTCGAGTTCACGCCCACGCCCAGCCAAAAAGTGCGGGTCGACTTCGGCGCTATCAATTCTGATTCCGGCACCGATGTGGGTCCCAAGGCCATCGATTTCTATGTCGCCGATCCGATCGTGCCCTCGGTCCGCAAGATCGAGGCGGCAGGGTACAAGTTCCGCTCGCCGCCCGTGAAGCACCAGATCGCCGATTCCATCAGCGAAGAGTGCCTGTTCTCGGGGCCCGATGGTGTGCCGGTGCTGATCATGGTGGGCCATCGCCACGCTCTCACCTCCATGCGCGCCGGTTCGCCCGACGGCCCCTTCAGCGAAATTCCCACCATCTCGATCGTGGCGGGCGATCTCACGCGCACGCGCGCGTTCTATGCCGGGGTCCTGGGCCTCACGGCCGTCACCGACGCCGAAACGCCCGAGCAATATCGCAGCCTGGTCAACAACCTGACCGGCACGCCCGACGGCACGCGCATTCACTTCCTGCTCTACGCCGACAAGCCCGAGGCGAGCGGAAAAATTCTCTGCGTGCATTTTTTCAATCGCACCGGCAAGCGGCTGACGGGCCGCATGAAGCCGGGCAATTTGGGTTTTTCATTGCTGACTCACGACGCCAAGAACTTGGACGAATTGCATCAGGCGCTGCGGGTCTTCGGCGCGGAGATCGTGACGCCGCCGATGCTGATCACCGACGACGGCATGCCCTACAAGGTCATGCTGGCCAAGGGCCCCAACGAGGAGATGTTCGAATTCACGCAATTCGTGGCGATTCCCTCCAAGGGCCGCGCGGCGCAGCCGAAAGCAAAGAAGGCGGCGGCCAAGAAAAAAGCCGCCAAGAAACCGGCCGCCAAAGCGAAAGCCAAGTCGAAAGCGTCGAAAAAGCCAGCCAAGAAGAAGGCCGCCAAGAAGAAACCTTAAGTCGCCTCGCGCGTGAGGTCGCCGGGCCCGCGCCGTTGAATCGTCGCGGGCCGGCCCGGCACCGCTTCCGGGCCTGGGGGTGCCTCGGTTTTCGGTGGAATCCACGAATTGCGCCGCCATTGCGCGGCGCGCGCATTCGCAGCTCGGAGGCGGTCAGCGCCTACCGCTGCTGCGATGGCAGATTCAACCCCAGACTCCATGGGCGTGAACCCGATCCGCGCCAGCGATGCATTGCCGCGATAAAGCGCAAGCCAATAAGCCGCCTCATCCAAGTTGTGCTGCTCCATCGGGCCGAGCGCATAGATTTGAGCGAGCTTGCCTTGCGCTTCGGTCCACCCCCCGTCGGCGGCGCGGATCAGCCACGTCAAACCGTCGGCGAACATGGCGCTGTCACCCGTGGACGCCAAGCCGATCAGACAATCACCCAAAGCAAATTGCGCGTTCTCATAGCCCGGGCCAAGCTTTGCCACCGGCTCAAGTTTCGCCAGCGCGGCCTTGCAATCGCCACGGCGTTTGAGGTCGATGCCGTCGGAGTAAGCTTTGTTGGCGTTCGGGCCGGGGCGGATGATCTGCCCGGATTCGCCCAGGCCCTGCATGAACAGGCCCGCCTCGCGCCGGCCAGGGCCGCTGCTGGGTCCGTCGCTGCAGCCCGCCACGGCGGCGAATGACGCGAGCACAAGCGAAATGCGTTTCAACATGGTGAAGATGGGTCCTATTGAGTAGGGTCAAGCCGTGTCGGGGAAAAAGGGCAAAATGATGTTGACCTGCTTCTTTGGCCGCGATTTTTAATCTCGTCTCGTCACGCTAATCTGCGCCTACGTCAAAGGGAAGGGGTGCCCGATGCTGGTCTATCGCGCGACGGCGATGCAAATCGCCTGCCATCCGATCAACGACTGCCCGGACAAGGCCGCCGCTCGGGCCAAGATGCGCGCTTGCCTCGAGCGGCTCAAGGTCACGGTGCCGGGCGCGCGCGTCTCAGCCGGGCCCGACATGAGGCTGGTCGTGCTGCCCGAGTATTTCATGACCGGATTTCCCCTGGGAACGCCGATTCCGAAATGGGCCGAGTGGGCGGCGGTGGATGTGGACGGGCCGGAGTATGAAACGCTCGCCGCCATCGCCGCTAATGCGAAGGTTTACCTCGCGGGGAATGCTTATGTGCGCGACAAGAACTTCCCCGGCATTTTCTTCCAGGGCTGTTTCATTTTCGATCCGTCGGGCAAGCTCGTGCTGCATTACCATCGGCTGACATCGATGTTCTCGCCGACGCCGCATGATTTTCTCGACAAGTATCTCGACCTCTACGGGGCCGAGGCGTTGTTCCCCGTCGCGCGCACGCCCATCGGCAATTTGGCGTGTATCGCGTCGGAGGAAATTCAGTACCCCGAATTGGTGCGCTGTTTCGCGCTCAAGGGTGCGGAGGTGTTTTGTCATCCCACGTCGGAGCCCTACAAGACCGGCCTCACGCCCAAGGACATCATGAAACGGGCGCGCGCCATCGAGAACCTAACCTACGTGGTATCGGCCAACACCTCCGGCATGATCGGTTACCCGTTTCTCGACTACACCTGCGACGGCCTATCGAAGATCGTCGACTTCGAAGGTCAAGTGCTGGCCGAAGCGGGCTTTGGCGAATCCGTGGCGGCGACGGCCGATATCAACATCACCATGCTGCGCCGCGCGCGCAACAAGACCGACATCAACAATTTCCTCACGCGCATGCGCATGGAGTTGTATTCCGGCACCTACGCGCGGAAAGATTTTTATCCGCCCAACTCGCTGATCGGCAAAGAGCCCACTCATGAGCATTTCAAGACCATGCAGCAACAGGTGATTGACCGGTTGCGCAAGGTCGGCGTGATTGAGGCTGAATAAGGGGGCCTGCGATATGCCGACCGTTCTCATCACCGGGGCCAATCGCGGCCTGGGTTTCGGGTTTTCGCAAATCTATCTGCGCGATGGCTGGAGCGTCATCGCGGCCGTGCGCGACCCTGCCGGCGCGACCGATCTTCACGATTTGGCGAAGGCGCATCCCGGCAGGCTTGCCGTCGAAAAATGCGATCTGGCCGATTTTGCCACCCTCGAAGCCTTGGGGCGCAAGCTCAAGGGTACGCCCATCGATGTGCTGTTGGGCAACGCCGCCAAAACCAACAACCCGGCTTCGACCGTGGGCGACACCAACTACGAGGCCTGGATGGAGGCCTTCAAGGTCAATGCCATGGGCAACATGAAGCTGGCCGAGACCTTCGTGGAGAACGTCGCCGCCAGCGCCCAGAAGAAGATGTTCTTCATCTCTAGCCGCATCGGCGCCAATCCGCCGGCGGGCATGATTCTGTTCCGCTCGTCCAAGAGCGCGCTCAACCAGGTGGTGTTCCAGCTTCATATGATGCTGAAGGATCGCGGCATCGCGGTCGCCTGCGCGCATCCCGGTTTCGTGCGCACCAAATCCACCGCCGACATGGGCGTGTTCACGCCGCTGGAGAGCGCGGGGCATCTGAAGAAGATCATCGACGGTCTGACGGTTGGCACCGCCGGGCAGTTCTTCGAGCCCGACGGTTCGACCCTGCCCATTGTCACGCGGCAGATGAACCCCACGGCCTTCGGGGCCAAGGCGCCCGATGCGTGGGATGCGCAAAAGAAGGCGTGGGAAAAGGACGGCGCAAAGCGATAAGTTTGTCGTGCGCCATCGGGGGAGATCATCATGGATATCGCGACCGACACCTATACCTGGGTCTTCGCCCTGCACATGATCGTCATCGGCTACTACATGGGCAGCGACTTCGTGGTCGACCAATGGACGTGGTACCTCATCAAGTCGGTCAAGGACCCAGCGGACGAGCGCATCCGCAAGCTCAAGTTTTTGCTGCTGTGCGACCAGCACCCGCGCATGGGACTGATCCTGTTCATCGCCACGGGATTTTCGGTCGAGGCGCTGGCGGGATTATCGCCCTTGTCCGTCGGCGACTTGTGGTGGCTGTGGCTGATCTGCGTGGTGTGGTTCGCCGAAGTCTGGGTGAGTTTCCTCAACGAGCATAAGCCCTGGGGCAAGCGTCTGGTCGATGCCGACGTGGTCTGGCGCTATATCGTCGGCGGCTCGTTTTTGGTGACGGGGCTGTGGTCGCTGGTGGGCGACGGGCCCTTTGTGCCCAACTGGATGGCGTTAAAATACACATTGCTGGGCTGCTTGATCGCCGGCGGCGTGTCGATCCGCTTTTTCGTGCGCGATCTCGCCAAGGCCTTACCCGAGTTTCGCACAACGGGCTCCACGCCCGCCTTCGAGGCGATCATCGATCGCACGCTGTTCCTGGCCATGAAGGTGAACTGGGGCCTGTGGGCGCTGTTCATCACCATGGCCGTGCTGACGATCTGGCGGCCGTTCTAGACTTTCTGGTTGGCGCATTTTTCCACGCCAACCGCCCGGGCGCGAAGCGCCCTAATCGGAAATTCTGGCGGCTTTGCCGCCGGGCACTTGTCGGGAAAAACGCGCTAATCGAGATCGCGGGCCACCCTGAAGCCAAAGATGTTCGATGCCGTGGGTTCGGGGTCGCGGCCCCTGAACGAAACGCGCTGGCGCGACAGCCGGGTGCGCCAGCTGGCGCTGCGCACGGCGCGTTTTTCGCAAGCGCCTTGAACCTGCACGGCGCTGCCGTCGACCGGCTTGTCCGGGTATAGGCCAGGGGCGGAGCAGTCCTCGGTCCATTCCCACACGTTGCCGACCATGTCGTAGAGGCCGAAGGCGTTGGGCTTGTATTGGCCCACGGACGCGACGATGGCCTGGCCGTCGGAACATTCGGCCTTGGGGGCCTTCGGATCACCGCCATCGTTGGTCTGGCGTGGGTCGGCCCGGCCCGTGGCGTCATAGACGTTGGCGTACTCGCAAATCTTCTGCGCGTCATCGCCCCAGGGCCATTTCGCGGTGGAGCCTGCCTTGGCGGCGTATTCCCACTCCGCTTCCGTCAGCAGCCGGTACTTCTTTCCGGTGCTCGCCGACAGCCACGCCGTATAAGCCTTGGCATCGTTCCAGGTCACGCACACCACCGGCTCGCTGTCCTGCGGCGGGCGGCCATAGTCGGGATCGCGCCACGTCTTGCCCTGCACCACGTCGACACCGCCCCAGATTTGGCAGGCAGCGGCGGGTTTGTAGCCGGACGCGGCCAGAAACGCGCCGAACTGAGCGTTGGTGACCTCATACTTCCCGGCGGCAAAGGCCTTGCCGATGGTCACTTGACGCACCGGACCCTCGGGGCGCATTTCGTTGCCGCGCATGGCCTCGATATGGTCGCTGCCCATGCTGAACTTGCCGGGCGGCACGACGACCATTTCGGGGCATGTGGGGCAATCGCGCAGGACCGCTCCGGGCTTCTCACTAGCGGAAACGGCCGAGGTCGCGCCAATCGTGAAGCCAAGATATGTGACCACTGCCGTTTTTGTCAGACTGCTAACTTTCATGACCCGCTCCCACACGTCGTGAAACTCACCGATAGAATAATCTTTCGACACACGCTGTCGCGGCCAAATTCCGGGCCGCGCCGCAGGGTGATCTCGCGCCACGGCGCTAGCCTTGACGGTTCACCGCCCTGGCTGCTACGGCACAGGCCAATAGGCCAATTCTAGGACGGAGAATCAACCATGGCGGCACCCCACCTCGGCGCCATCGATATCGTCGTTAATCTGCGTACGTCCAAGGAGTTTTCGGGCGGCGCGGTGGCGTCCGACAGTTCCTTCCAGGACAAGGTCCGCCAGTCCTCCAACATCCGCCAGGGCGTCGAGATCGAAGACTACCTCAAGATGATGGATGAGGCGGCCATTTCGCGCTCGATCCTGTGCGCGGTGCGGTGCGGCGACTTGCGCATCAAGGGTTCAACGGAACTGAAATACGAGCGCGTTCATGAGGTTTGCACGCAGTACCCCGACCGTTTTTCCGGCGCGGCCGGCGTCGACCCGACGCGGGGCATGCAAGGTCTCAGGGACCTGGAAAAGGCGGTGAAGGATTACGGCTTCGTCGCGGCCCACTGGTATCCCCACTGGTTTGCCATGCCGCCCGATGCGCCGCAGATCTATCCGTACTATGCCAAATGCTGTGAACTCGACATCCCGATCATGATGCAGGTGGGTCAGAACCTGATCTATCAAAAGGACCGGCGTTTGCCCTCGGTCGCCAAGCCCATCTTGCTCGATCAGGTGGCCATCGACTTTCCCGAGTTGCGCATCATCGGCATCCACTTGGGCACGCCCTGGGTCGACGAGATGATTTCCATGTGCTGGAAGCACGACAATATCTTCATGGCGGGCGACGCCTACGCGCCCAAGTATTGGCCGCCGCAAGCGGTGCACTACGCCAACTCCTACGGCCAGGACAAATTCATGTTCGGCACCGACTGGCCGGTGGTGGACCCGCGCCGCGCCATGAAGGAAGTCGACGAGCATAAGTTCCGCCCCGCCGCGAAGGCGAAAATCTTGCGCAACAACGCCATCAAGGTCTTCAAGCTGAAAGATCAGCCCATCGCCGTCGAAGCGCCCGCGAAAGCGGCCGAGTAGAGCGGGCCATGGTCGGCATCGGCGCATTTCTGTCGCTGACCGACGCCGGCGGCAAGCCCCATCGCAACGTCTATGCCGACGCCCTCGACTTCGCGACCCACGCCGAGCGCTTGGGGTGCGATTCCGTGTGGATCAATGAGCACCATTTCATGGGCTTCTCGATCTGCCCGGATTCCATGGTCATGGCCTCCGCGCTGCTGGCCCTCACGAAAAAGATTCGTGTCGGCAATGCCGTCTCGCTCATTCCGCTCCAGCATCCCGTCGCCATCGCCGAGAAAGCCGCGATGCTCGACAATATTTCGGGCGGGCGTTTCGATTTGGGGCTGGGGCGCGGCGGTTATCCGCTCGATGCCATGGTCTTCAATCGGCCGTTGCCGGAATTCGCCATCGCGATGGATCAGGGCATCGCGATCATCCATCGCGCGTTGTCGGCGGATTATGTCGACGGTTCGGTCAACGGCGCGTCTTCGCTATGGTCGTTTCCACCCGTGCAAGTCTATCCGCGACCGTTGAGCAAACCTCATCCGCCAATCTTCGTCGCCGGTCAGCAGGACGCAACGCTGAAATTGGCGGCGGAGCGTCGGCTTTCCTTGCTGCTGTCGTGGCACCAAAATCACGCCGAACGCGAGGCCGTGGTGAAGCGTTACGACGCGGCGCTGGCGGCGGCGGGACATGCCGGCCCTCGGCCGGCGCACGTCGGTAGTGCTTGCGTGTGGATCGGCGACAGCAAGGCCGCCGCGATGGCTGAGTTTGAGCCTCATTTCCGCGCCTGGTTGCGGGCCGGGCGCAGCGGAAAATTCGACGCTGGCGCGTCGGGGCCTTTTGCGAGCGCGCTTCAGGAATTAACGGCCTTTGCCGACAAGAAGGCTGCCGGTGAAGACGCGACCATGGCCAAGCTGATGGCGAACAATCCCATTGGCAGCGCCGACGACGTCGCTGCCTGGTTCCGAGAGGACATGGCGCGGTGCGGAACACGCCGCTACGCCGCATTTTTCGATGTCATGCCCGACCCGGCCAAGGCCCTGGGCAATCTTGAGCGATTCATGACACGGGTCGCACCCCATCTCGGCCAATCGACGCAAATGGCCGCGGCGCAATAGAACGCGCGGGCGGCTAGTCGCCCATCACGTGTGTAGCCTTGCTACAGCGGCCCTTTACGCGGGTATTGGCGACGTCCGTCGGCGCCCGCGCCCCATGACCCCATTGAATATTTCTTAACGAGTTTGCATATACCGTGCTGATCTTACGCCGGAATCGCGCCGGCAAAGGCGGCTCTTTAACCGCTGAAGCACAACGCGAGGGGTTTTGCTATGTCGTCGCAAATGCGCAACATCTTCGTTGCGTTCGAACTTTTCCGTCCGGAACGCGGAGATGACAAAATCCGCGAGATGGTCGAATCGTTCGGCGTGAGTTGGGCGCGGATCAACAAGAACCTGTTTTATTTGCACGGCGACCTGGACGCCCAGACCGTGGGCAACAAGGTTTGGACCTCCATGAACATGGACGACAAACTGGTCGTCATCGACACCACCAAGAACGACGCGCGGTGGTTCAATATCAAGCCCGAGATTTCTCAGTTCCTGATTTCGAACTGGCACGCATAACTTCGTCATCAAGCTGGAATCTCATGACCAAGAACGAGCCGCCCGCGAGACCTCGTGATCCGGTGCCGTTGATCATCATGGCGGTCCTCATTCTGTCCGTGATTGGCTTCATCTTCTATGGGACGCAGTCCTAGGCCGGAGTGATGGGATCGCCGGCATGGTCGAAACGACCGATGTCGCGCAACCGCGCCTTGTCCCAATCCCAAGTGTGCGCTAGGTAGCCCGGCCTTGAGAGAAGATTTGTTTGCGCCCCGCCGGGGCGGGGTTGCCAGAGTGACACTCCACATCGTTAAAAACGGCCCGGCACGGGCTCACGGCTGGCGCGTGGCAATGCTCATTGTCGCGGCCTGTATCGCCCTGCCGGTCTCAAGCTCGGCGCAAGCGCCCACGCCCGCGGAAACGCCGGGAGTAAGTCTCTCCGACGATGGCACGCGCGTCATTTACGGGCCGGAGTTCTTCGCGGAGTTTGGCGCCGTCACGGCGATCGACATCCTGCGCCGCATTCCCGGTATCCAGGACCTGCTCGACTTCGACAACGGCGGCTTTGTGCCTGGCGGCTCATTCGACCAGGTCGAGAAACGTGGGTTCGGCTCCGAGGGCCAGCAAATTCTCATCAACGGCGAGCGCGTCTCGGGCAAGACCAACGACACCGGCGCGGCTCTGCAGCGCATTCAGGCGCGTCAGGTGGAACGCATCGAGGTGATTCGCGGCGCCGTGGCCGGTCTCGATGTGCGCAGCGAGGGCTTGGTTGTCAACGTCGTGTTGAAGGACTCCTCGGGCTCCGGGTCATGGGAGGCCAACGGCACGTATTACACCGGCGGCCGCGTGCGCTGGGGCGGGCGGGCCAATTACGCCGGGGCGGTCGGCGCGCTCAGTTACAACATCGGAGTCGAAGAGGCGCCGCACTTTTTGTTGCGCGAACGCACCGAGAACTACTTCACGCCGGGCGGCGCCAATTTTCAGCGCAACTTCGAAAACAACGAAGTGATCACCGATGAACGTATTCTCACAGCCTCGGCCAACTACGCCTTCGCCAACGGCGATCGGTTGGGCCTGAACGGCCGCTATGCCGACAGAGACGACGTCGAGGAAAACCCGACGTTCCAGTTTGCGGTGGCCGGGCAAAATCTCTCGTTCCTGCGCCTCGATAGCCGCGAGCGCGACACCGCCGAGAAAACTTTCGAAATTGGGGGCGACTATACCCGCGACTTCACGGGCGGCGGACAATTCAAAGGTTTGTTCGTCTATACCCACGGCACGTTGGACCGCGTGAGCCCGTTCCGGCTGACGCCCGCGGGTCAGCCCGAAATCTTCACCCGATTGCAAAACGAGGACCGCACCAATTCGGAAAAGATTGTCCGTGGGTCGTATCAGTGGCCGTGGACCGAGACGCTGTCCGCCGAACTGGGATCGGAAGTCGCCATCAACACGTTGAGCAAGGACGTGCAGATGTCGGTCGATCAAGCGGGCGTACTGCGGCCTGTGCGCCTGTTCAATGCCCTGTCGCGCATCCGCGAGACCCGCCTGGAGCCGTTCTCGAGCTTGGCATGGCAGGCGACGGACACCGTGTTCGTCGATGCCCGGCTCGAGGCCGAATATTCGAAATTGAATCAAACCGGACCCGACGCGACCAATCGCCGCACGTTATTCTATGTCCGGCCCGGGCTCGACGTGCGCTATGACGTCGCGCCTCTCAACCAACTCCGCGCCTCGGTGCAGCGGGCGATCGGCCAGCTCGATTTCGCCGACTTTGTCGCGACCTTCGAAACCGACGACAGCCGGCTCGGCACGGTGAATGCGGGCAATCCCGATTTGGTCCCCGAGAAGACCTGGGAATACAGCCTGACCTATGAACGCCGTTTGGCCAGCGACGGCGGCGTGATCACCGTGAAAGCCTTCTATAACGACGTCACCGACCTGATCGGCAGCATCGCCGTGGGCCCGTTGCGCGACGTCTCGGCCGTCGGCAATGTCGGCAAAGGGCGGCAGTACGGCGTTGAATCGAAAGCCAGCCTGCGCTTGGCCGCGCTGGGATTGCCGGGCGTCGTGGTCAACGCCACGGCCCTCGTGCGCAAGTCGAATTTCACCGACCCGTTCACCGGCGCGCGCATGGATTTCGAGGATTACCCAAGCTATGCCTACTCGTTCGGATTTCGGCACGATACGAGTTGGCGAGATTTCTCTTACGGCGCGACCTTCGACGACGAAGGCCACCGCTTCGACGTCGAAATCAACACCGTCCACGAGCTCAATCGCCGGTTCGACGGCACCGTGTTCGTCGAAATGCGGGCCTTTGGCGGCGTGAAAGCCAAGCTCGAGGTGCGCCGCATCCTGCGCGGCGGCGCGGAACGCGACCGCTCGACCTTCACCGGCAATCGCGGCTTCTCGCCGTTGCTGCGCCGCGAAAACCGCGTCGCGATCTTCGATCGCGCCATCGCGTTCACGCTCCGCGGGACGTTCTAAAGCCTGAGACTTTCTTAAACGACCTCCAGCGGGTCGCTGAGCGTGTTGAAGAACTCAAAACCGGTCTTGGTGACGCGGATCAGGTCTTCGTTGTGACCGGCGCCCCAGCCCACCTCGATATAGGGCAGGTCCACGGTCAGCACCATGTTCTCCTCCAGCACGTGATCGACCGGCGGGCTGAAGGGCCCTTCGATGCGGTAGGGGCTGTCGCCGTGCTCCAGGCCCAAGGTGTGCGGGCTGACGATCAGGATCTCGCGCGGCATGCCGGCCTTGACCTGCACATCGAACCCGATCTTCGTGAGCTCCGAGAATTTCACGCCGGGCTTGACGGCGGCGAACACCGCGTCGCGTCCGGCCTTGTTGGCTTTTGCTCGTTCCAGCACATCCTTGCGCGGCTCGCCGATGCAAATCGTCCGCGAGAAGTCGCCGTGGTATTGCCGGAAGTGGCTGACCGCGTCGATCAGGAAGGGTTTGCCCTCCACGGCCTCGCCGTCGGGGAACAGACCGATGGTCACGCCCGCGATGAACGAGGTCATCTCGCTGCCCAGCGCAGCGCACTCGGCGCGGAAGCGCCGTTCGATGTCGTCGAACCGCATGCCCTTCTCGATGGCGCGGATCGTTTTCATGGTCGCCACGCCGTTGTTGTGGCCCGCCACGCGCATCAGCGCGATTTCGGGCTCGCTCTTGACCATGCGGATGTAGCGGAAAATGTTCTCGCCGGGCACGATGGTGACGCCGTCGAAGCCGATCTCCTTCAGCATGTAGGCGATGCGCATGTCGTCCACCGCGATGCGGCCCTTGGTCAGGCCCGATTCCTTGAGCGCCCTGACGATGGCCCAGGCGGGTCCGGCCGCGGCGTTGGCGTTATATTTCTTCAGCGCCTCGGCCCAGCGCTGCTCGCGCGCCGTCAAGGGCACGCCCGGACGCACCGCGTAGCCGCCGACCGTGGCCTTGGGCTCGATTTTCATCTGCTCCGGCGTGGCGTTGGTGTAGTCGTCCCAATTGGCGGCGCCCGAATACGTGATCAGGTTGGGCACCTCGCGGTCGCCGTTGACGATGTCCCAGGCCTGGGCGTTGCTGGCGATCAGGAAACTGGGCTGGCTGGGGTCGCGCGCGAAGGTGGCCAAGCCGCCGATGTCGCTGCGGAACTTGGTCATCGTCGGGACGGTGTTGGTCAGGTAATAGACGTTGATCGGGTTGAGCGCGATCAAGCCGTCGAGCTTGTATTGCTCCATGACCGCATGGGCGCGCGGCTTGTTGACCAGCATTTTGCCGTCGACGCCGGGATAGGTTTTCTGCGTGCTCAGTTCGATCGTGGTGCCGGCTTTGGCTTGGGCCTGGCTTGCGCCCATGGCCATCAACCCGGCCGCGCTCATCGCCGCACTTTTCAACAGACCCCGACGCTCGACCATGATGCCCTCCAACATTTAATTTGCACGATGATGCCCCGCGCGCGTGCGCAGGGCAACGCCGGTGATGACGCCGCGCGGCCCTTGAACGCGCGCGACCTGCTCGTGCATAGTCCGATCTCTTTCGCCATTTCAGGGACTTGGGAGTTTTTCATGGACGTTCGCGCTGCCATCGCCGTGGGGGCCGGCAAGCCCTTGGTCATCGATACCGTCAAGCTGGAGGGTCCCAAGGCAGGCGAGGTGCTGGTGGAAGTCAAAGCCACGGGCATTTGCCACACCGATGCGTTCACGCTGTCGGGCGATGACCCCGAGGGTGCGTTCCCGGCCATCCTCGGCCACGAGGGCGCGGGCGTGGTGGTCGATGTCGGCGCGGGTGTCACGTCGCTCAAGAAGGGCGATCACGTCATTCCGCTCTACACGCCCGAATGCCGCCAGTGCAAATTCTGCACCTCGGGCAAGACCAACCTGTGCCAAGCCATCCGCGAGACCCAAGGCAAGGGCGTCATGCCCGACGGCACATCGCGTTTTTCGTGGCAAGGCAAGCCGCTGCTGCACTACATGGGCTGCTCGACGTTCGCCAACTACACCGTGCTGCCGGAAATCGCGCTGGCCAAAATCCGCCCCGACGCTCCTTTCGATAAGGTTTGCTACATCGGCTGCGGCGTGACCACCGGCATCGGCGCGGTCATCTGGACCGCCAAGGTCACGCCCGGTTCCAATGTCGTCGTCTTCGGCCTGGGCGGCATCGGGCTCAATGTCATTCAAGGCGCCAAGCTGGTGGGCGCCGATAAGATCATCGGCGTCGATCTCAACCCCGCGCGCGAGGCCTTGGCGCGCAAGTTCGGCATGACGCATTTCATCAATCCCACCCAAAGCGCCGACGTGGTGAAGGAGATCGTCGATCTCACCGGCGGCGGGGCCGACTACAGCTTCGAGTGCATCGGCAACGTCAAGGTCATGCGCCAGGCGCTGGAGTGCTGCCACAAGGGCTGGGGCCAGAGCATCATCATCGGTGTCGCCGGCGCCGGCCAGGAAATCGCCACCCGGCCGTTTCAGTTGGTGACGGGGCGCGTGTGGAAGGGCTCGGCCTTCGGCGGGGCAAGGGGACGCACCGACGTGCCCAAGATCGTCGACTGGTACATGCAGGGCAAGATCAACATCGACGACCTCATCACCCACACCCTGCCCTTGGCCGACATCAACCGGGCTTTTGATCTGATGCACGAGGGCAAGTCGATCCGCAGCGTGGTGGTGTATTGATCGGCGGCTGGCGGTCAATCCGGGACAAACCATCTCCGCTTTGTTCGCCCCGGCTGCTATAACTATACATGCCGCCCGGCGAACTGCTACTTTCGCCGCAGGCGGCGGAATTTGGCCGCCCGGGAGGTTCAACTGGCGAAATCGCTGACATGGGGCGCCCTGGCGCTGTTCGCGCTGGTCGTGGCCGCGCTGCTTTATCAGTCGCGATCCGACGAGACGGCGCTGCCCGCGAGCGGAGACGTCAAGACCGCGCGCGTCGTTCGCGAATCCTTGTCGCGCGAGGTCATCGCGACCGGCGTCATTCGCCCGGTGGTCGGCGCCGAAATCAACGTCGGTTCACGGGTCTCGGGCATCGTGCGCAGCCTGCCGGTCAAGATCGGCGATGTCGTCGAAGCGGGCGATTTGTTGGTCGAGCTGGATCCGACCCCCTTCGAGGCGGTCGTGGCCCAGGCGGCGGCCGAGCTCGAACTGGCGAAAGCCGAACGGGCCCTGGCCGAGAGCAACCTGAAGCGCAAGCAGGGCCTGGCGGCGCAAGGCCACAGTTCGGCCGCCGACCTCGAAGCCGCGATCCGCGATCTCGCCGTCGCCCAGGCCCAGATCGGCCTCAAGGAGGCGCGGCTGCAGTCGGCGCGCATCGAACTGGGCTACAGCCGCATCACCGCGCCGATCCGCGGCGTGATCGCCGACGTCACCACCCGCAAGGGCGAGACCGTCGCTGCCAGCTTCGCCGCCCCCAAGTTCGTCTCGATCGTCGATCTCGACCAGCTCGAGGTCCAAGCCTTCGTGGACGAAACCGATATCGGGCGCATCTACATCGGGCAAAAAGGCCGTTTCGAGGTCGACACCTATTCCGATGCGACCTTCGAGGCGACGGTGACCGCCATCAATCCCAAGGCCGCCATGCAGGGCAGCGTGATCAATTATGTCGTGGTGCTGACCTTCGCCGGCCAGGAGGGCCGCGTGCTGCGTCCCGAGATGACCGCCCACGTCCGCTTGACCCTGGACGAACGCCAGGGCGTGCTCACGGCGCCGCGCAACGCGCTGCGCCAAGACAACGGGCGCCAATTCGTGATCGTGGAACGCGCGGGCGACTGGATCCAGCAGCCGGTGCGGATCGGCTGGCGCACGGACCAGAAGATCGAGATCGTCGACGGCGTCGCCGAGGGCGACGTCTTGCAGCTAAATCCAAACTAGATCCAAGAGGGGGCGGTGCGTGATTCGGTTGAAAGGGATCAATAAGACCTACAAACGGCCGGACGAAGGCCCGCTTCAGGTTCTCAAGAATGTCGATTTGACCATCGACAAGGGCGAGTATGTCGCCATCGTCGGCCCGTCGGGATCGGGCAAGTCGACGCTGATGAACTTGCTGGGCCTGCTCGACCGCCCCGACAGCGGCGAGTACGAACTCGACGGGCAGGCCGTGAGCGGGCTTTCGGCCGGCGCGCTGGCGAAGCTGCGCAACACCAAGATCGGCTTCGTGTTCCAGCAGTTCCATCTGCTGCCGCGCACCAGCGCGGTCGAGAACGTCGAGATCCCGTTGATTTACTCCAACGCCGACAACCCCGAACAGCGCGCCATCGCCGCGTTGAAGCGCGTCGGCCTGGGCGACCGGCTGAAGCACTATCCCGAGGAGCTGTCGGGCGGCCAACAGCAGCGCGTCGCGATCGCGCGCGCGTTGGTGACCAATCCCGATTTGATTCTGGCCGACGAGCCCACCGGGAACCTCGATAAAGTCTCGGGCGAGGACCTCATGGGCCTGTTCCAGGAATTGAACGCCGATGGCCGCACCATCGTGGTCATCACGCACGACGAGAAACTGGCCCAGCGCGCCAAGCGCGTGGTGCGGATCGACGACGGACGCGTCAGTGAAGTTCGCGGCCACTCGAAATCGAGCGGTGCAACCGTAGTGGGAGAAGTCGCATGAACATCAAACTTTTGTTCGCCGGCAGCGCGCGCATGATGGTGCGCTACAAGATGCGCACCCTGTTCATGGCCGTGGGCATCGTCGTCGGGGTCGCCGCGCTGATCTTCATGCGCGCCATGGGCGTCGGCGCCGAACAGGCGATGATGGAAAACATCAACCGCACGTTCAGCACCGCGACCATCAATGTGCTGGCGGGCGGCGGCCACATGGGCCCGCGCGCCGGCGGCCCGGTGACGTCGCTGAAGCTGGACGACTTCGAGGCGATCGAGGCCGCCGTGCCCGGCGTGGTCATGTGGGGCGTGATGCAGTGGGTGCCCAGCCAGGACATCCGCTATCAGGGCACGACGCGGCAGATGAGCGTTTACGGTTATTCCGAGAACCCCGAGCCGGTGTGGCAGCGCGGTCTCATCGCGGGCGAATATTTCAGCGCCGAGGACGTCGAATCGGCCTCGCGGGTTGCCGTCATCGGCACGCGCGCGGCCGAGGCGCTGTTCGGCTCGGATGATCCCATCGGCAAGCAGATTCAGGTGGGGTCCGTGCCGCTGCGCATTACCGGCGTGCTCGAGCCCCAGGGCATCGACACCCACGGCGCGGACAAGGACGACGAAATCCACGTGCCGGTGACGACGCTGATGCGCCGCATCATGAACATCGACCACCTGTTCGGCGGCCGCGTGATCATGGACGATCCGACCAAGGTCGAGGCGGCGGCCCGGCAAATCGTCGCGCTGATGCGCGAACGTCATTCCATCGCCGAGGGCGAACCGGCCGACGTCATCGCCATCACGCCCAAGCTGGTGCAGGACATGGTCAGTAACTTCAACCGCGTGTTGTCGCGTTATTTGCCGGCGGCCGCGGGGGTCGCGTTGCTGGTGGCGGCGATCGTGATCGCCAACATCATGCTGATCGCCGTCAAGGAGCGCGTGCCCGAGATCGGCATCCGCAAGGCCGTCGGCGCGGAAAGCGGGCAGATCAACTTCCAGTTCCTGACGGAAACGGTGGTGGTGGCATTGACGGCGGGGTTGATCGGGGCGGGCCTCGGCATCGTCGGCGCCGTTGCCTACGGCGCCGTCGGTTCGACGCCGATGGTCGTGACCGCGGGCTCGGTGTTGATGGGCCTGGGCGCGGCGCTCGCGGTGGGCATCGCGGCCGGATTCCTTCCCGCGCGGCAAGCCTCGCTGCTGGATCCCGTCAGCGCGCTGAGGTAACGGCGCACGTCGCGCCATGCGCTGGCACAAGAATCTCCGCTTTTCGCTGCGCGCGCTCAACCGGTCGCGGTTCCGCGCGCTGCTGTCGATCAGCGGCGTCGCCGTCGGCATCGCGGCGGTGGCGGTGCTGATCGGCGCGGGGGCCGGCGCCGACCGCGCCATGCAAAAAACGCTGGAGCGGTTGGGCGAGAATCTGCTGGCCGTCAACGCCGGGCGCACCGCCACGGACGCGCTGCGCGGCGACAGTCGCATGCACGAAACGCTCACATTGGATGACTGGCGGCTGATCAGCGCGCTGCCCAGCGTCAAGCGCGCCGCCCCCGTGGCCGACGGCGGCGGATCCGTCCGCGTCGGCGCGCGCACCCAGGCGTTCACCATCGTCGGCACGACGCCGGAGTTCCGCGAGGCCAAGAAGTTCGAGCTGATCGCCGGGCGCTTCATCGACGATGCGGACATCGCCGAGCGGCGCCGGGTCGCCGTGCTCGGGGCCAAGGTGGTCGAGGACCTCTACTTCGGCGAATGGCCCTTGGGCGAGACGGTGCTGATCGGCGGCAATCCTTACACGGTCGTCGGGCTGACCAAGAAGAAAGGCCTCAACCCCGACGGCACGACCGACGACGGCCATATCGTCATCCCGATATCGACGGTGCAGCGGCGCATGCTCAACGCCGATCATCTCGCGCGCATCTTCGTGCAGGCGCGATCGAAAGAGGCCATCCCGGCCGCCGCCGCCGAGATCGCCACGTTGTTGCGCGACGAGCATGGGTCCGGTCGCGGCACTTACACGGACGACTTCGAGATCCAGGACCAGGATTCGCTGCTCAAGACCCAGCGGCGCATGAGCCGGTCGTTCGGTGGCCTCACCTTCGGGCTCGCGGCGCTGGCGCTCGCGCTGGGCGGCGTCGGGCTGCTGGCGGTGTCGCTGCTGTCGGTGCGCGAGCGCTACGGCGAGATCGGCCTGCGCATCGCCGTGGGCGCGCGGCCCCGCGACATCCTCGTGCAGTTCCTCACCGAGGCCGTGCTGTTGTCGGTGTTGGGCGGCATCGCCGGGATCGTGGTCGGCGGCGCGCTGATCCTGATCGGCGGCCAGATCACCGGCTGGGTGTTGGCGCTGACGTGGCAAACGGCGGCTTACCCGTTCCTGATCTCGCTCGGCATCGCGGTCGCCTTCGGTGCATTTCCGGCGCTGCGCGCCGCCCGGCTCGACCCGATCATCGCCCTGAGACGGGCCTGACGAGTGGTCCGATTCTAACATTCGCATCCCATTTCGGCGCGCGGTCTTGCGAATGTTAGAATCAAAGGACCACTCGTAACTATTTGTTTCTAGTGGAGCTTTGGATTTGACATTCGCTTCGCGATTCTGCCGCAGCATGGGTAGCGAAAGTCAAATCCGCTCCACTAGAACGAAGGCGCCGGGCGATCGGCGGAATAAACCGCCGATTCAAGACGTCGTGACTTGAGACCATCTGCTTCAGGTGGGCCCTCCATCGGCAACACGGGGCGGGCGTTGATATTTCGGGAGATCGACATGACCGCATACTCTCATCGCGCTGTGCTTCTGGCCTCGGCCGCGCTTCTGAGCGCCATGCTTGCCGCTGCGCCGTCCTACGCCATGGGGTCGTCCGGCGGCGGCGGTATTTCCGGCCCCACGGGCACGTCCGAAAGCGACCGGCTGCGCGCGCAATACAAGAAGGCCGTCAAGGCCGTGGAGGCGAAGGACTTCGCCACGGCCGAGGCGCTGCTGGCCGACTACGTCACCAAGAAGAAGAAAAGCGCCGATGCCTGGAATTATCTCGCCTTCAGCCGGCGCAATCTGGGCAAGAACGACGAGGCCATGGCGAACTACAACACGGCGCTCGAACTCGACGACGAACACAAGGGCGCGCTGGAGTACCAGGGCGAGCTGCACTTGAAGCTCGGCAACGTCGCCGCCGCCCAGGCCAACCTCGCCAAGCTCGAAAAGTTGTGCCGCAAGAAATGCGAGGAGCGCGACGTGCTGCAAGCTGCCATCGAGCGCACCAAGGACGGCAAGACCTCGTGGATTGCCCCCGAGCGCGCGGGCCGCGAGAGCAATTAGCTACATCAGCCCCACGGCCTTGGGCAGCCATAGCGTCAGGACCGGCAGGGCCACCAAGATGATCAACCGCACGATGTCGGTGATCACGAAAGGCATCACGCCGGTATAGATGGTGCGCAGGCTGGTGCCGGGCGCCATGCCCTGCATGATGAAGACGTTGATGCCGATGGGCGGCATGATCATGCCGATCTCGATCACCACCACGTTGATGACGCCCCACCAGATGGGGTCGTAACCCATGGCGGTGATGACCGGAAACACGAAGGGGAGCGTGATGACCATGGCGGCCACTTCGTCGAAGATGGCGCCGAGGAAAATGTACATCGCCAGCAGCAGGTAGATGATCATCAGGTCGGGGATGGCGAGGCCCTCGATCCAGGTGACGATGATGTCGGGGATGTGCGAGAGCGAGATGCAATAGCCGAACACGTTGGCGCCGATGATGATGAGATAGATCAGCGCGGTGGAGGCCGCCGTCTCCTTCAGGTTGGCGAAAAACGACTTCCGCGTGAGCCGCCCGCGCAGCCAGGCGAAAACGATCGCCGCCGCGGCACCCACGGCGGCGGCTTCGTTGACGGTGAACACGCCCGAATAAATGCCCCCCGACACCGCCGCCGCCAGGGCGACCACGCCCCAGCTTTGCTTCAACGACTGCATCCGCTCGGGCCAGGGCGTGCGCGGCCCGGCGGGGCCCGCGGCCGGGTCCAGCGCCACGGCGGCGCGCACGGCGATCAAGTAACCGAGCGTCGCGAGCAAGGCGGGCACCACGGCGGCGACGAACAGCGCGGTGATGAACTGCTCGGTGAGGATGGCGTAGAGCACCATGATCACCGAGGGCGGCACGATGATGCCGAGCGTCGCGCCCGAGGCGATCGACCCGGTGGACAGCGAGTCGGCGTAGCCGCGCTGCTTCATCTCGGGCAGGGCGATGCGCGCCATGGTGCCCACGGTGGCCACCGACGAGCCGCACACGGCGCCGAAGCCGGCGCAGGTGGCCACCGTCGCCATGGCCAATCCGCCGCGGCGATGGCCGAGAAAGTCGTGGGCGAGGCGGTAGAGGTCCGACGACAGACCCGCCGCCGAGGCGAAGTTTCCCATCAGCAGGAACAGCGCGATGACGGCCAACTCGGGGCTCGCCAGTTGCTGCATGGGGTCGATGCCGAGGATCGAGATGGCCGGCTCCCAGCCGATGATCAACCCCGTGCCGATGACGCCGCCGACGGCCATGGCCGCGCCGATGGGCACGTGAACCGCGATCATCGCCAGGACGGCGAGCAGGGCGAGGACGCCGATAACGGGGGGTTCCACGGATGCGCCCTCGACTTATTCCAAAATATGTTCTTCGTGGGAGGGGCGCGGCACGCCCTTGAACGCGGCCTCGAGGCTGGCGGCGAGGACCCAGGCCTGAACCGCCACGCACACCGCCATCATCGCCGAGACCACCCACCACACCGGGGCCGTGGACCATTCCAAGGTGGAGGTCGTGCGCCCGGCGGCCTGGTAGAGCAACGTGAGTTCGGTGAATTGCCACGCCAGCAGCGCGAACAAGACCAACACCACCAGGGCCCCGACCACATCGAGCCACGCATGACCGCGATCGCCCAGCGCCTTGCCCAGCAGGCGCACGGTCACGGCGTTACCCTTTTTGAGGCCCGCCGGAAAGCACGACGCGATGACCACGGCATAGGCCACTTCGGTCAGGTCCTTGAAGCCCGGCAGGCGCGGCAGGTTGCCGTAGCGCAGCACCACGTCGGCCAGCGCCAAAAAGGCGATGAACACCAAGCCGGTGAATCCGATCACGGCGATGGCGTCGGCGGTGCGATCAATCACATAGGCAATCCGGCCTTGCTTGGCGGGCGGGGTGGGCGCGGTCATGACATGCGCTCGCGTTGCCGCAATTGTTTGAGGATATCGAGCGCCGCCTCATGGACCGCGGCACCGTTGGCGGTGCGCGCGATCCACGCCTCCACCAAGGGCTTGGTCGCGGCGCGCAGTTGTTCCAGGTCCTCGGGCGTGGCCTCGACGTAAGTCAGCGCCGGGTTGGCGCGGTACTTGGCGTCGATTTCCTTGACGCGCTTGTCGTAGGCTGTACCGCCCAACAGCGCCATGCGTTGGCCGCTGTTGAGCGTGATGATGTCTTGGATGTCGGCGGGCAGCTTGTCCCACGTTTTGCGGTTCATGATCATCAAGAACAACACGACGCCGAAGGGGGCCGTGCTGACGTGGGTGGAGACGCGGTAGGTCTGGAAGGTTTGCGCCGCCACCAAGCCCTGCACCGTGCCGTCGATGGTCTCGCGCCGCATCGCCTCGTAAACGTCGGCCGGGAACATCGCCTCGGCGCTGGCGCCGAGACTTTGGATGAACTCGCCTTCCAGCCGGCCCGAGCTGCGGATCTTCAGGTTCTTGATGTCGGCGAAGGTCTTGAAGGGCACGCGGGTGAACAACTGGCCCGGTTCGGCGGTCCACAGGCCGAGGAGTTTCACGCCCTCGAAGCCCTGGACCAAGCCGCGCTGGCACAACTCCCACGCCACCAGCGAGGCCTCGGTGGCGTTTTGGGTCAGGAAGGGCACCTCCAGGATCTGCAGCTGCTTGAACTGCCCGGTGGTGTAGCTGGGCTGGGCGAAACCGAGATCGGCCACGCCCGAGCGGATCAGGTCGAACTGGGCGTAGGGGCTGCGGCCCAAGGCGCCGCCGGTATAGAGGTCGAAGCCCAGCCGCCCGGCCGAGTCCCGGTCCAGGGCCTTCATCCACGGCGTGATGATGTTGACCAGGGAATGGCTGACGGGGGCGAGATAGGTGCTGAGCCGAAGGCGAATCTTGTCGCTGGCGGCAAGCGCGCTCGGGGCCGCGGCCAGGGCCGCCCCAGCGCCGAACAGGGTGCGGCGGGTCAACATCATGGCCGACTGTAACGAACTCAGCTGAATTGAGAAAGGTCAACCGAGTCGGGCTGTTCTTCCTGCGCCGCCGGGCCGGCCTTCATCGCCATCTTGAACGCCGACGTCACTTTCCGAATCAGGTCGATCTCGCCGGGCGTGACTTCGTCGTAATGGTCGGCGATGCCGCGCACGTTCTCGGACAGCTGCTCGCACAAGCCGGCCAGGGAGGCATCGCGCAGCCGCTGGGCCACATGGGCGGCCTCGCCCAGCACGTCGGCCAGCATGTTCAGATCGGCCTGGACTTCCTCGGTGATCAGCCCGCTGTCGAAGGCGCTCACCAGCCGCTCGCACACCTCGCCGAGGCGGAAGCTTTGGCGGTCGAGCTTGGCCTGCAGCACCTGCTGCAACGAGCCCTCGACCGCTTCCTTCAGCGCGGTCTTGTCGAACTCGCGGCCGTTGACCTTTTCCAGCACGGTGTTGAGCACCGGAATGCGGCGCACGCGGCCCGTCAGTTCCATGTTCTTGCGCTGCGGGCCCATGTAGTCGTCGGTGACGACGAAGGGTTGGCGATGAAACGTCACCAGCTTCATGCGTTCCTGCACCCGTTCGGTGGTCAGCGGCTTGACGATGACGTCGTCCACGCCGGTGCCGATGGCCTGCTTGAGGGATTCGGGCCGGTTGGGGCTGACCAGCACGGTGATCAGCATGAACGGGTTGTCGCCGAGCTTCTGGTTGCGAATCTCGCGGATGGCGCTGAAGACGTCGCTGTCGAAATCGTCGGAAATCACCAGCAGGTCGGGCGGCACCGCGGCCATGACCTCTTTCAGCGCCGCCATGCCGGCGTGGCAGACCACCTGGCTGATGCCCTGCGCCTTGAACATGTCGCGGTATTGCTGGCGCTCGTAATAATTCTTTTCACCGATGTAGACGGTGACCTTTTTCAAGGCGTCTTTATCGAGGCGCGGCATGTGGGTGCTGGCGGTCGCGGTGTTGTTCTAACGGTGCAGTGCAGGGTTCCCGGCGGGGCGTTCTGGCCCCGCGACGGTGCGGATCATCCCGTATCGCCTCGCGACGATCAAGCATCATCACGACTCCGGTCGCGACCGTCGCGCAATATCCCAGAAATCGTGCCGGGGCGGACATGACCCTACACGACTCGAGCCAATTGTACGGACGCGGTGTCGCGAACTTGAAATATTTGCGCCTCGAGTCCGGCGGGCCAGGATTCGGACTCCAGCCCGGCCTTGCGCAGCAGCGCCGCGATAAAGCCGGCGGGTACGGGCAGTTTCTCCCACACCTGGGGCAGAAACACGCCGCGCCGTGCGCCCAACGACAGCACCAGGCCGTCGCGCCCGGGCTTCAAATTGTCCACAACCTCGCGCTGGGTTTTCGCGCCGATGGGTGTCAGGCGGCCCAGCAAACTGATGGCGACGCTCGTCGTCTCCCATTCGTGGGCGGCGAGCGGCGAGAAGCGGTGGTCGCGAAAGGCCGCCGCGAAGGCGTTTTCGGCCACGTCCTCGGCGAGCGGGCGGCGCGCGAAGATGGTGCCGACGCAGCCGCGCAAGTCGTCGCCCTTCTCCAGGGTCACGAAGGTGGCGCGAACCTCGCGCAGTTCGGCCGGCATGTTGGTTACGGCGGGCACCAGAGGTTCGCCGCGATCGAGCCCGTTGCGGATCGAGCGCGCGGCGATGGCGAGCAGCGCCGGGCCGTGGGCGGCCATGAGCCGCGCGTCGCTGTCATGCGTGGTGCCGGATGGGATGAGAGTTTCAGCCAAGGGCCCAGGCTCCATACCCCACCACCCGATCGCGCGGTCCCGCCGTGTCGCCGGAATTGCACAAGGCCAGGCGCTCGATGCGCAAGGCCCGCCGCCGGGCCGTGGCCAACAGCCCGGCGATGGGCGTGCGCCCGCAGGCGTGATCGTGGGTCAGCGGGCCCGGGTCCAGCCGCTCGATGGCGCCGGCGGTGACGGCGTCGATGCGCCGGGCCTCGTCCGACGGCAAGTAGTGGCTGAGATCGGAACTGACGACAAAGCGCGTCTCGGGCCCGCCCCACAGCCGCTCGATCACGGTGGCCACCTGGTCGTCGCGCGCGGCACCCACCACCAGGGGCACCAGGGTAAAGCGCTTCAGGATGCGCTGCAGGAACGGCAGTTGCACTTCAAGGCTGTGCTCATGCGCGTGGGCGTGGTCGTCGATGGTCACGTAAGCGAGATCGGCGAGCGCGTCGATGGCGGCGCGGTCAAGGGCGATCTCGCCCAGGGGCGTGGAAAAAGCGGCCGTGCTTGGCGCGGCCAGGCCGCGCACGTGGGCGCGGTGGGCCGGGCCCAACAGCACGATGCGCGTGATCGTGTCCGCGTCGCGGGCGAGGCGCGCAAATCCCGCCGCCGCCGCCGCGCCGGAGTAGATGTAGCCCGCGTGGGGCACGATGATCGCCTTGGGGTGGTCTATAGTGTGCGTGGGCGCATGCTCGGCCTCGCGCATGAGCGAGACCACGCTCGCGCGCAGGGCCGCGGGCGCGCCGGGATAGAAACTCCCGGCCACGGCGGGCGGACGCACGGAGATGCCTAAGCCACTGGACATTGCGCAACCTCACCCCAAATATGGGCATAGACATTCGGGCGTGCAACGCAGGCCCAGGAGCATTTTCCCGACAAGTGTGAAGCGGTTGGCGTGGAAAATGCGACCAAGCAAGAATCGTTATTGTGACGCATTGATTCAATTTGCTCTGATTGAGCGCTAGAGTCATGACTCCGAGAGACACCGCACCCGAGACCCTGGACCGCATCGACGGCGTGCCCGCGCGCTATTGGCAGCGCTTGGCCGACGGCCGGCTGCAGTGCGACGTCTGCCCGCGCGAGTGCAAGCTCTCCGACGGCCAGCGCGGCCTGTGCTTCGTGCGCGCCCGCAAGGGCGACGAACTGGTGCTCACCACCTACGGCCGCTCCTCGGGCTTCTGCATCGATCCCATCGAGAAGAAGCCGCTCAACCACTTCCTGCCGGGCACGCCGGTATTCAGCTTCGGCACGGCGGGCTGCAACCTCACCTGCAAATTTTGCCAGAACCACGACATCTCCAAGTCGCGCGAGATGGACACGCTGATGGACCAGGCCTCGCCCGAGGCCATCGCGCGCACCGCGCTGGCCCAGGGCTGCAAGTCCGTGGCCTTCACCTACAACGATCCGGTCATTTTCCTCGAGTACGCGGTCGACACCGCCAAGGCCTGCCACGATCTGGGCCTCAAGACGGTGGCGGTGACGGCGGGCTACATCAAGCCCGAGGCGCGCGCCGAGTTTTACGCCCACATGGACGCCGCCAACATCGACCTCAAGGGCTTCACGCAGGATTTCTACGCCAAGCTGTGCACCGGCCAGCTCGACGCGGTGCTCGACACCATCACATACGCGCGCCACGAAACGCCGTGCTGGGTGGAGCTGACCACGCTGTTGATCCCCGGCCAGAACGACGACCCCGAGGAACTCAAGCGCCTGTCGGACTGGGTGGTGACGCAACTGGGCGAGAGCGTGCCGGTGCACTTCACCGCGTTTCATCCCGACTTCCGCATGCGGGACACGGCCCACACGCCGCCCGCGACGCTGATGCGCGCCCACGACATCGCCACGAAAGCCGGCCTGCGCTACGTCTATACGGGCAACATTCATCACGAGCCCACGGCGACGACCCATTGCCACGGCTGCGGCGCGGCGGTGATCGGGCGCGACTGGCACGACATCACCCGCTGGCACCTGGACGCGACCGGGCGCTGCCTGAGCTGCGGCGCGGCCTGCGCCGGTGTGTTCGACGGACCGCCGGGCACGTGGGGCCGCCAGCGCCGGCCGGTGCGGATCGACGCCGCCATGCCGCCGCGTTAACCGCCGCATCGTCACCCATTCCGGTGTCACCCTCGGGCTTGACCCGAGGGTCCAGGTGTTGGGAGCGCCCTGCCATGCGGCAGTTACTGTTTTCTCAATGGAGATCGAGCCCTGACACCCTGGGCCCTGGGAACAAGTCCCAGGGCGACAGTGAGTGGTAAACGACGTGGATATGCTAGCCGCGCCTGATCCGCGCGCAAACAAATCGCGCGGCGCTCCTGTTGTCCTGAAATCGATTTCCAAGATCGCGCGCGCGATGCGCCCGGACGACTCCGTACCAGTGGCAGCGTGCGGCCAATTCCGCGACCTCGCCATGGGCGCGTATTTCCGAGCGCGAGGCCGCCGCCACGCGCAACGGTTGTTCATTACACCTGTTATCCCTGTTATTTCAGGGGGCCCCACACGGGAACAGGCTTCGGCCAGGCTAAGCCCTTGGCCGAAAACGAATCTCGAAAGACCCTGATTCCATATCAGGTGAGTCACGGCGCGGCTAACTCCTTGAAAACACGCATCACAAGTATGGCGGCCTGTTGCGCGGCGGTGAAACGCCGGCGAGATATCAGGCAGCCAGCAACAGGCGCGCATCGCGTCGGATAAACCCGCGCGCCTTTGCCCGCTCTCGCGGGCCAACGTCTATTTTACCGCAGATGCGATCAAGGGCGAAGCGAAGGTGCCAAGTAATCCACGGAATTCACAGGCAGAAATGAATGTCGCGGCACTTCGGCGGGCGTAAGGTTTGCTTCTGCCCAAACCATCCAATGCGGGATATCTTACGGACGCGCGTTTGGCACTGGCGGGGTGGGAGATGAGAACAAAGGTAGCTGTCGCGGCCATGGGGGCTCTTGTTGTCGCTGCTATTGTGGGCATGGCCGTGTTGAACCCTTCGAGCAGGCCGGAGGTCGCCATCGCTCTCGATGTGCGGGGTTTGGGCACCAAGGACCGCGGCACGATCATGCGCGAGGGTGCCGCTATCGCGCGCATTGAGCCTGGCTGGCCGGGACGAGTTCAGCTTGCAGGCCCGGTCGATCCTGACTCCATGGTGCTTCAGTTACCCACACTCACAATGGCTTTGGCCCGGCCCTGTGGTGAAAGGGTGTTCCCACTCACATACGACGATCCCTCGGAAGCGACCTTGCGCGATGCCTTGCAATTCAAACAACCCATCGAACTGAAGGCTTCGGTCGATTGGACAGGGTCCCGTTCCATTGTCGCCTATATCGACAATCGCAACCGCTCCGACGCAACAATGTCGGTCGGCCAGTATCGCTTTTCCGTCACGGCCGGGATCGTCGAAAGAGTTGCCCTTCCCGTCGAGGACACTTGCGCCGAGGGCCGCCAGCTGCGCATGGCGGACGAGATTGTGGCCGAGTTGCCTGCCGAACAATCCAGCGGGCGCGATTCAAGTGATGGGCCTGTCGTCGCCGCGTCCGCCAAAGCCTTTCTGATCGATCCAACCGGCAAACGCTGTTACGAACAGCGCTTTCATAGCTATGGGGGCAGGGAACAACTGCGGGGTATTCCGCCACCGGGTGTCTACGGGCTTCGCTCGGACATAAGATTCTCCGGCGGCCACCTGCATCCACTTCCGGAGGAACCTAATTTTCTGTTCGAAGATGTGCCGGAAAAGGTGACGATATCCAGCTTTGCGGCTGGGTTCGACAGGGGCGAGCGGACGAGCCTGCACGATCTTGGGTGTACAACCGAGTAGGGCTGGATCGCGCTATACGCCCCCTACGACGACGCGTTGAGCAAGTCCTCGGGGCGGATGGGCACACCGCCGTCAGGGGGATGGCCCGGGCCGCGGCGGTCGCGCAGCCCCGACGTGGTCCAAACCCGGCCGCGCCACGTAAAACGATATTCACCAGACGTGGAGTTGCGATCATGGATTGCCCCGAGTGCGAGCGCTTTGAAGAATGCATTTTCGATGTCACCGACATCTATCTCAAGTTCCCGCTGCCGTTTACCTGCAGCAAAGTGCTCACCTACCTCGGCCGCTCGGGGCTGCCATTCGAAGCTCGGTCCGATGCGTCGGCGCGGGTCACGGTTCCGCGGGGCTCGGTCAGGAAATTCCTGACGGAACTCGGCGGTTGCATGACCGATGAAGAGCTGGCGGCGACTCGTGTCCTGACCATGCCGGCGGGAACCGTGCCGCAACTCGATGATTTCGGCCGGGTCCTGCCGCTGTCACGGCTGGTGGCCGTGGATCAGGCGTCATGGATTCAGCAGATGCTGGACGCCCGCAATTACAAGAGCATGTTCCAGCCGATGTTTTCGCCCGACGGCAAATTGGTCGCCGTCGAGGCGTTGTTCAGGGCCAGCGACGAGAACGGCACGGCGATCTCGCCGGGCTACCTGTTCGACCTGGCCCGCGCCGCGAACATGAGTTTTCAAGTCGATCTCGCGGCGCGGCGCTCGGCGGTGACGATGGCGGCCGCCGCCAAACTGCAGGACCTGCAGTTGTTCATCAATTTCAATCCCACCAGTATTTACGATCCGTCGTACTGCCTGCGCACCACGGTGAGCACGCTCGAGGACTTGGGCTTCCGCCCCGCCGGCGTCGTGTTCGAAGTGACGGAAAGCGACCGGGTCACCAATCTCGATCACCTCAAGGGCATTCTGGCTTTTTATCGCCGCAGCGGATTCAAGATCGCGCTGGACGACGTCGGCGCCGGATACTCGGGGCTGAACCTGCTCAACGATCTGCGCCCCGACTACATCAAGATCGACATGCATCTGATTCGCGGCGTCGACACCGACGTTTATCGCCAAAGCATCGTCGGTCACATCGTCGGCATCGCCAAGGACAACGGCGTCAACATCGTCGCCGAGGGCATCGAGAGTGACGGCGAGCTGGCGTGGCTCAAGACCCAGGGCATCGATCTCGCCCAGGGCTACCTCCTGTCGCGCCCGGTCGATGCGGGCGCCGTGCGCGCGGCGGCCGCGCCGCTCAAAACCGCGTAGCCGCGAAAAACAAACCCGAGTTATTTTCGCGCCGCGAGGCTTACGACGAGGCGTTGAGCAGGTCCTCGGGGCGGATGGTGACGTCGGCGCCCTTGCTGCCCGCCGTGCTGACGGGCTTGTCGGCCCCGGGCGAGGTTCCGGCCAAATCCTCGGGGCGGATGGTGACGTCGGCGCCCTGCGAGCCCGACATCTCGGTGGCCTTTTCCTTGGCGGCGGCCTCTTGCGCCTGGCGGTCGCCCTTGCTCTGGATCGGCTTGGCTTCCTCGGGCCTGATGACGTTGCTCGAGAAGCGCTTCTCGGTGGCCTGCTTGGCCAGGTCGAAGGCGCGCACCAGCTTGCGCAGCGTGCCGAGCGAGGCATCCGACGGGTTCTGGTAGTCCTCGGCCAATTCCTCGACCTGGCGGGCCAGGTTGTTGCAAATGTCGTTGAGGTCGGGCTCGCCCAGGTGCTTGGCGGTGCGCCCGGCGTCTTCCAGCACGCTCACCAGCACCAGCAGGTTGTCGTGAATCTCCTTGGTGACCTTCTTTTCCTCGTAGGCCTTGAGGATGAGGTTGCAGATGTAGCCCAGCTTGAGGCCGTGGCTGTCGAGGCGGGCGGCCATGACGTCGGTCATGCAGCGTTCCACCTGGCGCTGCAGCTCGGCCACGGTCAGGCGCTTGCCCTCGGCCTTGTCGCGCAGGCTGTTGACGACGATGAGCTGGCGGATTTTCGACGGGCGGTCGGTGGTGCGCCGCCGCTCGGGGCCGACGTAGTCGGTGGTGGCGATGAAGGGAATGCGGTTGAAGGTGAGGTGAATGATGCGGTCGAGCATCTTGCCCGGGGCCACGGGCTTGATCATGACGTCGTCGCAGCCGCCGAGAATGGCCTTCTTGATGCCGGCGTCGCCCTCGCCGGTGACCATCATCGAGATGACGATGAACGGGTTGCGGCCCACCTTGAAATGGCGGATGTCCTTGATCAGTTGAAAGGCCGAGGCGTGCAGATCGTCCGACAGGATCAGCAGGTCGGGGGAGTACTCGTTGAACGCCGCCATCAGGTCTTCCATGCGGTAGAAGGTGCGGGTGCGCTTGTAGCCCTCGCCGCGCAGCATCGCCCGCATGCTCTCGCGGACCTGCTCGTTGGGCTCGCCCAGGAAAATGTCGATATCGCCCCGGCGATCCTTGTCGAACTTCTTCTTATCCATTCCAGCCCCAACCGCCCGGTGGCCGACGCCATGGCGCCCCGGGACTGCCCCCTGAACGTGCTAAGGGTTAACACTATCGCTGATTATGACGTTTTGGGCCCCAAGGCAACCTTTCCGCGCATTTTTGGGGCGGCTTGGAAACGCCGGAATTGTAACGCGGCGGGCGCCGCGGCGGGTTGGGGCGCGCCAAAAGCCAGGTTTTCAGCGACCGGGAGCGCTCCGGACCGGGTCCAAACGCCTATCGGCCGGCCGACGGCACGCCAGCGGCCGGGGCCATCAGGGGTTGAGGCCGCGCCAGCGCCGCAGCGCCTGGGCCTTGCGCACCCGCGCGGCGAGGTCGGCGAGATCGTCCGCGGTCAAGTCCGCGCGCGCGATCAGCAGTTCCGCCGCCAGGTCCATGAGCGGGTCGTCCTGGGCTTGGTCGACGCGGACGGCCGCCAAAGCCCGAACCGAAGCGCTGCACGCCAAATCGGCGGCATCGAGAGCGAGAGCCTTGAGATACATTGGTCTCTCCTGTGAGACGGAATCATTGACCCCGGACGGGGTGCGGTCGGCTGCGAAGCCTTTTTCTCGCCCCTCGACTCATCTGACTCTCGGGCGCGGAATCCAAGAGAAGGATTCATGAACTTTGCAGCGGCGTGCTGCGCTGCAGCAGAGCCATGCCGGAGCGGGATCACTCCGCCAGTGGAGCGGATTTGACATTCGCGAACCGAGTCGCAACGGGACTGTTAAGCGAATGCCAAATCCAAAGCTCCAGTAGGAACATATAATTGCTCGTGGCCCTTTGATTCTAACATTCGCAAGCCAGCCCACAGGACCGGGATGCGAATGTTAGAATCGGGCCACGAGATCGATCTCGTGGAAATTGATCACCAGGTTGGTCGGCTTATAGCCGCGCACGCGCTTGTGCAGGCCGTCGAACATGACGGTCTCGTGCATGTAGAGCATCGGCGGGTCGTCGTGCAGGCGCTTGAGCAACTGGCGCACCAGGGCGAGGCGCTTGGCGGGGTCGAACTCCACCTGGGCGGCGCGGATCGTGGGCATCAGGTCGTCGTCGCAGAAGTAGCCCTTGCGCGTGAGACACGTGGCGAAGGTGCGGAAGGCATCGAGGCTGGGCTTGACGTTGAAGTCGATGTTGTAGGCCTGGCCCGACCAGCCGCCGTAGTTCACTTTGCGGATCATCTCGCTGTTGGGGATGTTGCGCATTTCCAACGTCACGCCGACCTGGGCCAGGTCCTGCGCGACCGATTGATAGATGGCGCTGTCGGCAGCACTTCCGCCCAGGATCGCCTCGGCCACCAGCGTGAAGCCTTTTTCGTAGCCCGCCTCCTTCAGCAGCGCGCGGGCCTTGTCGGGGTCGTATTCAAAAGGCTTCAACGATGGGTCGTAGCCGACGGCATAGGACGGCGTGGCCTGGCTCGCGGGCTTGACGGCGTTGTCGAGCAAGGCGGCGATGTAGCGCTCCTTGTTGACGGCATGGTTGAGCGCGCGGCGCACGCGCTTGTCGGCCACGGGCCCGCCCTTGTCCTTGAGGAAGGCGAGGCCCATGGCCCCGGTGCCCCGGCTGATGTGGCGCGCATGGCCCTCGGCCTCGAGCGCGGCCACTTCCTCGGGGCCGATGACGATGGCGATCTCGGCGGCATCGGCCAGGATGGCCTGGGTGCGGCTGGTGGCGTCGGGCAGCTTGATGAAGGTGAGCCTGTCCGCCTTGGGCCTGATCCACGATCCGGCGAAGGCCGAAAGCTCGATGCGCGCGGCGTCCCACCTGTCCACCTTGAAGGGCCCGGTGCCGATGGGCGCCTTGGCGAAGCCCTCGGGGCCCAGGCGCTTCCATTGCCCGGGCGCGGTGATGCGCGCGATGGCCAACTCGCCGGGAAGCATCAAATTGGGAAACCGCGTGACGAGATCGACGGTGTGCTCGTCGACGCGCTCGACGCGGGCGATGGAGTTGATCACGCGCGAGACGGACTCGCGCTTGCCCTCGGGCGAGAGCAGGTACTCGAGCGTGGCGACGACGGCGTCGGCCGTGAAGGGCTCGCCGTTGGAGAAGCTCATGCCCCGGCGCAGATAAAACCGCCAGGTCAGCGGGTCGCGCGAGTCCCAACGCTCGGCCAGCCACGGCAGCACCTGGGCGTTCTCGTCCACCATGGTCAGCGCGTCGAAGATGGCGGCGTGGATGTAGATCTCCGACGAACTGGTGGAGCGGTGAACGTTGCCTTGCGCCAAGGGCAGCGAATAGGTCGTCACGCGCAGATGCTTTTCGGCCGCGGCGGCGTCCGCGAAACAAATTGCTCCGGCCGCCAGGGCGGCGGCGAGGAGATTGCGTCTGACGATGGCGCGACTATGCTGCATCGCGCCAGTTTAGAGCACAAAGCAAACAACGGGAATTGTCATGAGCGTCGCCACGCATCACATTGTCGCCGATTTCAAGCGGCCCCCGGCCGAGCTGATCGCCAAGGTCGCCAGGCTGCACGTGGGCGTGTCGGGCTTCGAGGCGGGCCCGCGCCAGACCATGCATCCCGGCATCAAGCCCTTGGATCCCACCTGGCGCGTGTGCGGCCCGGCCCTGACCGTGCGCCCCGAGTACTGGTACGACCGGATGATGGGCGAACTGGCCCCGAAATACGCCAAGCCCGGCGACGTCATCGTCGTCGACGCGGGCGGCCACATCGACGTGGCCGTGTGGGGCATGAGCATGACCATGAGTTCCAAGGCCGCCGGCGTGGCGGGCGTGGTGATCGACGGCGCGACCATGAATTCGGCGTTGCTGGCGCGCGAGCGGGTGCAGATGCCGATCTTCGCCCGCGCCGTCTCGGCCACAGCCACGACATCAGAAGGTCCCGGCTCGATCAACGTGCCGATCATCTGCGGCGGGGTGATCGTGCATCCCGGCGACATTATCTTGGGCGACAGCGACGGCGTGGTGGTGCTCAAACCCGAGGCCGCCGAAACCATCATCCGCAACGTCGAGGCCCACAACCAGGGCGAACAGGACCCCGAGCAGCGCAAGAAACCCTATTGGGAGCGTCGCGGCGTGGTGGAAAAACTCAAGGCGATGAAGAATGTGAGGTGGGAGTAGGGGGTGTTCGCTAGCGATAATGATAGTTGCAAGCGGTAATTTCCACACACTGCTCGCCCGCTCGCCCGACAATACGGTAAATCAGGCGATGCTCCCCGGTGATCCGCCGAGACCACCAACCCGCGTACTCGGCCTTCAGGGGTTCCGGCTTTCCAATTCCACGAAAGGGGCTGCGCTGAATGTCTTTTATGAGTTCGTTGATCTTTGAGGCGGTTGCCCGGTCAATGTCCCCCCACCGAAGGTAATCGCGCCATGCCTCGGGATGCCAAAGCACATTCATGGCTGGCCCGGGGACACGGAGCGTCGTTTACTTCTTTCGGCCGCGCTTTTTGGGCTTTGCGTTCCAATCAATCAAATCCCGTTTGATGAGCTTGCCCTTCTCGGCATCGGCAATGGCGCGGCGCAGATATGCGGCGTTGGCCGGACTGCGCGTGAGATGCATCGTCTCATCCATGGCGTTATATTCCTCCAGCGACATGATCACGACCGGCTGGCTGCCGCGGCGCGTGACCGTGATGGGCGCGCGGCTGCTGCAGGCCTCGTCCATCACTGACGCCAGATTTTGACGGGCCACGGAGTAGGAAACGATTTTGTTCATCGGAAGCTCCTTTATATTGTACAATTATATGTACAAATACCGATGAAATCAACTCGACCAATGCCATGAGCAAAGCCTTCGTCAAAGAAACAGACGCCGAGGTTGATGACGGCCCCGACGACGAGCCCCAGGGTTTGCCGGCGGGGCTGAAGAACTACGTCACGCCCGCGGGGCTCCGGGCGCTGCGCGACGAGTTGAATCATCTGGCGCGCGTCGAGCGGCCCAAGGTGGTGGAGATCGTCTCCTGGGCGGCGGGCAACGGCGACCGCTCGGAGAACGGCGATTACATCTACGGCAAGAAGCGCCTGCGCGAGATCGATCGACGATTGAGGTATCTCACCAAGCGCGTCGAAAGTGCCGTGTTGGTGGACCCCAAGATGCAGAAGAACCTGACCCAAGTCTTCTTCGGCGCCAGCGTCACCTACGCCGATAAAAAGGGTGACGAGAAAACCGTGCGCATCGTCGGCCTCGACGAGGCCGATTTGGACCGGGGCAAGGTGAGTTGGTTGTCGCCCATTGCGAAAGCACTGATGAAAGCCGCTGAGGGGGACGTGGTGACGCTGCGCACTCCCGCCGGCGAGGAGAAGATCGAAGTGATCGAGATCAAGTACGCCGATTGAGGTCTCAATACCGCAGCGTCGTTCCGGCGATGTGGTAGGTGACGAAAAACCAGGCGAGGATCACGCTCGACGTCGCCAGCAGGCCGTGGTGGATGCGCGACCAGCGGCTGCCGATGCGCTCCTGCCAGAAGCGATAGACCAGCAGCACGGACACGGGGGCCGCGAACGCGGCCAGCCACGCGGCAGCATAAATGGCGGCAAACGCGGGATCGAGCCGCCCGTCGAGCTTGCTCACGTCGCCGGCGATCCACACGCCCAAGACCATCAGCGTGCCCAACACGGCGACATCCAAGGCCGCGACGGCACGGACTAAAATGAAGGCCTTGCGGTCCGAGGCGTCGCGCCCGAAGTCCACCGCGCGGCGGCGGCGCAAGTAAGCCGTCACCGGCCAGCCGATCACGGTGAACAGCGCGGTCAGAAAACTTAAGCTCACCAGCGGCACGATGAGGCGCGCGTTCTCGTGCCAGGCGACGCGGTGGAATTCCAGCGCCGGGGGGCTCACCTGCATGGTCATGCCGCCGTGCTCGGTGTTGGGCGCGAATGCGATCATGGACCCGTTGGGGCGGCGGAACACGCCCGGCGCGATTTCGGTATAGGGCGGCAGCTTCGGGCCCAGGCCGAGCGCGCTGCCTTGGATGATGGTGCCATCGGGTAGCGCGGTCACGCCCACCAGGCCAACCAGC
>JANRJL010000048.1:0-19806 GCA_033763995.1 Rhodospirillaceae bacterium
TTGGCGGCCGTGTCACGCAGACCATCAAGGCCCGCGGCCATCGTGCCGCAACTGACAGGCCGGACACATGACTGCAAATACCCGATCAAACAAACTCAAAAATCTCTTGCAAAGCGGGAGCCGTCCACACATGACCCCAAATGGAGGCCTTCCGCCCGCCGCTTGATGATGCGCAGCAGGTCGCGGCGGATGGCGCCCGAAGGCAAGCGGATGATGATCCAATAAAGCGTGAACCAGCGCTTGGTCTTGGCGTCGTTGCACAGCACGCGGGTCTCGGTGTCGACGCGGCACCGCCCCTCGCCCAGGTCGGTCAGCCAGAAACTCCAGGCCAATTTGAAGCCCGGCCCGTCGTACGCAATGAATTCCTCAGAAGTCCATTCTCGCCTGGGCGGCCCGGCGATGAGGCCCCGCACCAACTCTCGCGGCGGCTCATGGGCCAGCGGGATAAAATCGCGCACGCTCATGGGCCGGCTGGGCACGTTGGCCATGAACAGCCGGGCGGGAATGCGCCAAAGCGCCATGAGCCCGCGCGCGAGGCCTGAATCGGTCAAATCGACCGCCTCCAGGGCCCGAAAAACCTCCGCCGGAGAGGCCCGCACGACGGTGCGGTGGTGCTCGGAAAACTGATAACGCGGCAGCAGGCGGTCCAGGCCCTCGCTCATGGGGCCTGTCCCGGGCCCGGTCCGATCCAAGAGCGCCTTAATTTATCCATGAATTACATTAACTTAAGGCCGGGCCAGGGGCGAGTCCGGGGGAGCCAAAAGACCCACGCCCACCCTTGACGGCGGGCCCTTGATCGGACACCAACGCTGTCCGGTCCGGCAGGGGTTTCTGCGACACTAGGCCGTTTCGAGGATGGGAGAGTTTTCTTGGTTTTGCGTCTTTTTTGCCGCCCTCACGCCAGCCCCGCGCGGCCCAAACTCCTGACCCTGTTGGCGACCACCACCGCCCTGTGCCTGCCCGCGCTCGCGCTGGCGGGTCCGGTGACCATCACCAATTCCACGACCACGGCCGTGCGCACCACCACGGGCGACGGCCAAGGCCCGGGCAACGTCACCATCGACGGCGGGGGAACCATCACCGTCTCCAGCGGCGTGCCACTGACGGTCGACAGCGACAACGACGCCACCGTCAACGGAACCCTGCGCAACGACGCCGTCTCGGGCGCGACGGGGTTCCTGATCAATACCAATGACGCCGCCGGCGCCGGCCGCACCATCACCAGCACGGTGATCCTGGGCGGCATCGTCAACGTTCCCGGCCCCAGCGGCGACAACGCCGCCACGACGGCGGGCAACAACGCCGGTATTCGGTTCTCGGGCGGCGGCACGTTCAAGGGCAACTTTACGTCCGTGGCCGGAAGTCAGGTCTCGGTCGGCGGCGCCAATTCCATCGGCATCGCGGTGGACAGCCGGATCGAGGGCGCCTTCAGCAACGCCGCCCAAGTCACGCTGGCGGGGAACAACTCCACCGGCGTGCAAGTCACGCGCGCCGTCACGGGCAACTTTGCCAGCAACGGCAATATCGGCGTGAGCGGCGCCGGCAGCCTTGGCCTTTATCTCGGCGGCGCGGTCGGCGGCGCGTTCTCGCACACCGCGACCATCTCCACCGGCGCTCAGGCGTTTTTCGACCAGAACAACCGCCGCGTCGACGCCGTGCTGGGCGGCTCGGCCCTGTGGATCGCCTCCAATATCGGCCAGGGCATCGTGCTGGAAGGTAACGGGCTGACCAGCAACGCCGAACAGGTCACGCCGCCGCCCGCGGGCAGCGTGGCGGATTCCATCCTGGCATCGGAGGGCACCAATCAGGGCGTGCTGCGCATCGGACCCGGCGGCGCGGCCGGCGGCCAAAGCATCCTGATCGGCAAGAGCGCCGGCAGCGACGAAAGCTTGACGTTGCGCGGACGGATCCAGACATCCACCAGCCGCGCCAATTCGGCGGTGACGGGCATCGTCATCACCGGCGATTCAACGGGCGGGACGGTGCGCAGCACCACCTTTCAAGGGGGCATGCGCAATGCGGGCGGCAACATCGACGCCCTCAGCCTCGATGCCGCGGCCGTGGGCATGGTGATCGGCGAACGCACGTATCTGCCCTATTTCGTCAACACCGGCGATTTCAACGTCCGCTCGGTCGACTCCGGCGAGAACACGGTCTCGGGCGCGGCGGGCACGGGCGGCGGGGCCGCCACGGGCATCACGGTTCACGCCACCAGCACGTTGGGCTCGTTGATCAACACCGGCGTCTTCCGCGTCGACGCGCGCGGGCGGTCCTTCGATGCCCTCGCCTTGCAAGACAACTCCGGCACGCTGTTCTATTTCGAGAATACCGGCACCTACGAAGCCCTGGTGCGAACGGGCGCGACGGGCCGCACCATCGCCGCCGACCTGAGCAAGGCGACGAAACGCATCGACTTCATCAATTCGGGCACCTTGCGCGGCGACATCGCGCTGGGGTCGGGCGGCGATTTCTTCGGCTCCACCGCGGGCACCATCGCCGGCAACCTCTCCATGGGTGCCGGTGATGACGCCATTCGGCTCAGCAACACCACCTTCGTGGGCGATGTCGACCTCGGGACCGGCGTGCACAACGTCTCGATCCTCGCCAACAGCAAGTTTACCGGCGGCATCGCGCGCGGCGCCGGCGTCCATGATTTGGTCGTGCGCGATTCGGCCGTGACCGTCACCGGTGGACGGCGATTGGACACCTCCTCGGCCAGCTTCACGGGCACGTCCACGCTGGATATCGCCATCGACGGCCAAAATGCCGCCCGCCCGCTGATCGAGGCCACGGGGCGCATCGTCATCGACCCCACCGTCAAGCTGAGCACGCGGCTCGCGGGCCTCGTGACCCAGAGCAGCACCTTCACGGTCATCAGCGCCGGGCAGTTGCAACTGGGCGTGCCGCTGGCGCAAATCGGCACCAACGCCAATTCGTTCATCTACGGTTTTTCCTATCGCATCGCGCCGACAAACCCCAATGCGCTGTTGTTGGACGTCACGCGCCGCACGGCGGCCCAACTCAGCCTGGGACAAAACCTCGGCACGACGTATGAGAGTTCGCTCGCGGCCTTGGCCGGCGATTCGGAGTTGTTTTCCACCGTCGCGGCCCTCACCACCCGCGCCGATTTCGAGAACGCCCTTCAACAACTGATGCCCGATGCCTCCGATGCCAGCTTGGCGGCGGCGATCCGCTCGCAAAATCTGGCGTACGGCGTCATTCGCCATCGCCTGGGCGGCATTCAGCGCACCACCGGCGCCTCGGCCGGCGTCGACTACGACTCCTTTTGGATCCAGCAACTGGGGTCCTACGGCGAACGCGACGCCGAGGCCGAGCAGCCCGGCTACGAGATGTACACGGTCGGCATCGCGGCGGGCTACGACACGCAGTTGTCGCCCAGCGCCAAGCTCGGCGTGAGCCTGGCCCAAACCTGGAGCCTGCCCGACGAGAAAGGCACCAACGACCGGCCGCTCAGGATTTCCTCGACCCAGATCGACGTTTACGGCCGTCACCAAAACGGCCGAGCCTTCACGCAGGCCATCGTCGGCGGGGCCTACAACACCTACCGCAGCGAGCGGCGCGTTCTGGTGGGCAGCCTCACACGTGAGCCCGAGGGCAAATGGAAGGGTTATCACTTCGCCGGCGCGGTCGACACCGGCTCGACCTTCCGCGCCGGAGACTTCCGCCTGACGCCCTATCTGCGCGGCGCCTACATTCGCACCCATGAAAAGGGCTACACCGAGACCGGCGGCGGCAACGGCGTCAATTTGGCCTACGACTCCCGCAACCTCGATTCATTGCGCGCCGGCGCCGGCGTGGTGGCCGAGCGGCGCTTCGTGATTTTCCAGGATGTCGGCATCGAGGCGGAATTCCGGGCCGATGCCGCCCGGGACTTGGCCGCCGATCCGGTCAACGTCACCGCCCGCTTTGCGTCGGGCGGCGTGTCGTTCACCCAGATCGGCCAGCGCCCGTCCAAGAACATCTTCGGCGTCGGCGGCAGCCTGGGCGTGCGCGATATCTTCACCGCCTTCAGCGTCGACTACGACCTCGAGAAGAGCGGCGACTTCCTCGGCCACACCTTGGCGGCGACGTTCCGGTTTCGGTTCTGACCGTCCGTTACGGCAGGCGGCACATGGCCGACATGTCGGACGTGACCCCGGCTTGCTTGTTGTTCACCAAGTGCTGGATGTAGCCCGAGAAGCTGCCCTCCACCTTCACGACGTAGTGATAGATGTCGCTGCCCGGTGAAATCGCGGGCGACGTGCCGGCCTCGATCGTCGTCACGGCGACGACCGCATGCCCTCCGGCGGCGATGCCGGCCGTGTTGTAGGTGCCGAGCTTGGTGCCGTTGCGCGCGTCGAAAATGCCGAGCGCGGCGCTGGCGATACCGCTGCCGGTGTTATGCACCACCACGGAACTGGGATAGTTCTGGGCCAGCAGCGAGGAATGCACGTTGACCAGGGCGGTGGCGCTGGCCGTGACGTTGATGTCGCAGGTGCTGAGGTTGGTCAGGGTGCCGTCGGCCGGGCGCCACAGGGCATGCTGCACGAAGCCCGTCATTTGCGGCGAAACGCGCACGCCGTAGGTCGAGGGCTTGCTCGAGTTGGGCAAGCTGCCCTCGATCGTGCCGATGAACGCCTGCAAGGACGCGCCCACCGCGATGCTGGGGCTGGTCCAGGTCGTCAGCGTCGTGCCCGTGCCGTTGTCAATGAGGTCGACCGAGACGGTGCCGGCGCTGGCGCCGGAGTTGTAGAACCGTAAAAACGACTGCTGCGCGGACTGTGTTGTCGGATAGACCGCCGCCAGGCGAAGCGGAATGCTTTGCACCGCCCCTTGGCCCGTGGGGGTAAACCGGCCGATCTTCGAACTGGCACCCTGGATGGTGTACCACACCGTTCCGTTAGACGCGGTGGCAAGTCCGCCCAAATTTGCATTGGCGGTGGGCACGTTCGTGGTGGCGGAGACGCCGGCCACGGTGACGCGGCCGATCTGACCGTTGCTCGTCGCCCACCAGACGTGGCCGTCGGGGCCGCGGGTAAAAGCATTAATGGTGGCCCCGCTCAACGGCAAGGCGAAACCCGCCAAAGGTCCGGCCGTGGACGAGTAACGCCCGATCTGATTGGACGAGGCGGTGACGCTGATCCACAGGGTGTCGTCGGGTGCACGCGTGATGGGACCGCCGAGCGTGGTGACGTCGGACGCCAGCGTGTTGAAACTCGACAGGCCGCCCGTGGTCAGGCGCCCGACCTGCGCCGACGTTGCGACCAGCCACATGGCGCCTTCGGGACCAATGGCGATGTAACGCGAGCCAAGACCCGTGTTGTAGATAGTCGGCACGCCGGCGGTGGTCACGCGAACCACGCGATTGGTCGCCGCGAGCCAGAGATTGTTGTCCGGCCCCACCACCATGGACGTCGGCTCGATCTGCGAGCCGGTCGCGGTCACATCGGTGATCTGGAACTCCGTCACCGTGCCCGTGGTCGTCATGCGCGCGATCTTGGGGTTGGAATCCCCCGCCAGCGACAGCGCGAACCAGAGATTGCCGTCCGGCCCGACCGTGAGCGCGCGCGGCTCCAGGGTCGAACTTGGGTAACTGAAATCCGTGACGGTGCCGGTGAGCGTGATGCGGCCGATTTTCTTGCCGTCGATCTGGGTAAACCAAAGATTGCCGTCGGGTCCTGCGACGATGTCTTTTGGATTCGGGCTGCCGGTCAGCGTGAACTCGGTGTGGCTGCCGGTTATCGTCTGGGCGGTGCCGGGCCAACTCGCCAAGAGCGCGAGGCCAAGAGCAGCGGTGGCCAACATGCAGAGGACGTTGCGCTTGGTATCGGGGCTGGCAAGTGCTGGCGTCATGGATCGATCCTCTACTATGAACCGCTATCTCGGGTTGCCGGGCAGTGAAGCCTATTCCATTTTAGGACCACAAAACATCACAAATCCTTAACGGCGCCAAACACATACCAGCCCTTGCCGTCGTAGCTGCCGGGCCCCATGGGTTTCGCGGCAGCCGCGGCAGCCTGCGTGGCGGCGGCGCTTTTCACCTCGTGCTCGTGGCGGCTGGTGAGCCCCGCCCAGGCCGGATAGGCGCCCGGCGGAATCACCGGCGGGGCGCTGCCGTCGATGATCTTCTCGCGCGCGAAGCCCGCCGCGACCAATTCCTCGGTCATGTCCATGCGGTGCAGCTTCGACCAGAAGGGCTCGTTGTTGTACCAGGCGTCCCAATCGCGCAGGAATTGATCGAACAGCGCGGTCTCGGGCGTGAAGTTGGGTTGCTCGAAATGCGTGGTGACCCCGCCGGGGTTCAAGATCGCGTGGATGCGCTTGAGCCCCTCGCGCAGAGCGGACGCGGACGTTTCGTGCCACACCATGGTGGTGTGCACCCAATCGAATGTGCCGTGCACGGCGGGATCGAGCGTTTCGATGGTCGCCTGCACGAAGCGCACGCTGCCGTAGCCCATGGCCTGGGCGCGGGCATGGCCGTAGCGCATCAAGGGCTCGGAGGCGTCCATGGCCACCACCTCGGCGTCGGGAAATCCATCGGCCAGGGGCAGCGTGTTGGAGCCGCAGCCGGCGCCCAAATCCAAAATGCGCTTGGGCCGGAAATCGGGGAATCGTTCGCGGATCCATTTCACCGCCGCGCGGCCGCCGCCCTCGCCCGCCGGGCCCAGGGATCCCATGCCCACGGGCCACAGGCCCACTTCGTAGGCCGCCGCCACGGTCACATCCTCGGGCGCGAGCTGTTGGAAATAACCGCCCGGCGCGCAGTGGTTTTCCACCTGCGAGATATAGACGGGCGGAACCACCGCCGGGTCCAGCGCCAGCGTGTTCTTGCCCGCGTTGAAGGCCCGGGTGCGCGCGTTGACCTCGTCCTTGCGCTGCACGGCAATCTCCAGCGCGATCTGCTTGGCGACCTCCTGGTTGTTGCGCCTGAGCGCCGCCCAAGTTTGATAGAACGGATGGCCCAGCATGGCGTCGCGGATGTCGGTGGCCGAGTGCAACGCGGCGCCTTGGGCTTCGGCGGCGGGCCTCACGTGTTTCTCGAAAGCCAGCTTGACGCCCGGCGACAGTTGCGTGTTCACGAAGGCCGAGATGCTGGAGCAGAAATTCATCCGCGCGGCTTCGTCATGGTCCACGCTGGGCAGCACGCCATGGAGCTGGGCCTTGTCGAAAGTCGGCGGCAGGGGGGTCGGGCGGGTCATCGCAGATCGTCCATGTTGCCCAGGAGCTGATTGGTCACTTCGGCCTCGATTTCCACGCGGCCGGCCTTCTCGAAGCGCAGCGCGATGGGGATCTTCATGCCGGGCTTGAGATCGACCGTGAGATTGTCGAGCACGATGAATTCGTTGCTGGGACTCAATTTGATGGACCCGCCCGCGCGCACCGGAATGGAGGGCACGGTGCTGAGCTTCATGTAATAGCCGTCCATGACGTACTTCATGAGGCGGGCACTTTCGGCCCAGGGCGAGGACGCCCCCAGCAGCCGATCCTGGGATTCGGCGGCGTTGCGGACTTTCGCGTAAGCCGTGGTGCGGGTAACGCCTGAGCCGGGCAACCGCGCCCACGCATCCTCGACCTCAATCCTGACGGCCGGGTTCTGAGCCCAAGCTTCGGCGGCAAAGCCCGCAGGGACCACGCCCGCCGCCAGCGCCAATCCCAAAACCGCGCGACGCATGATTTTCAATGTTCGCCCCATGAGGATCGATCCTAAGCCTTCTATCGCGGTCGTCAATTTCATGGGGGTATATTGGTGTCCATTGGCCGCAACGCTAGACTTTGCCCACCCATCGGGAGACCCGCCATGAAACCCCAGACGCCTTTCGTCCGCCTGCCGCGCGAGAAACTGCCCGCGCACATGCAACCGGCCTGGGACGGCGCCAGGACCATGCACGGCGATACCACCTTCGTCGAGGTCTTCGGCCACGCCCCGCACATCTATGACTGGTACCTCCAGGATTTCTACAAGAAGGTCTTTTATTCGGGGCGCATCGACACCAAGATCGTCGAGCTGGTACGCTTGCGGCTCGCCAATATTCACGGCTGCGCCTTTTGCAACCGCTCGGACACCGCCGCCGCGCTCAAGGCCGGCGTGCCGCAGGTCCAGATCGACGCGCTCGCCGACTATGAACGCGGCCTCTTCAGCGACAGGGAAAAAGCCGCCCTCGCGCTCGCCGACGTCATGGTTCTGACCAATCCCAAGGGTCATGTCACGGCCTCCTTGTACGCCCGCGCCAAACGCCACTTCACCGACGCCGAGCTGGTGGAGCTTGGCGTCATCATGGCGGTGCTGTGCGGCATGGCGAAGATGATCTTCGCCTACGACCTGGTGGAGAAAGAGGACACCTGCCCGTTCCTCCCAGCCGCCGCCGAATAGTCCCGCCAACCTCAACCCTGTCCCGAGTCGCTTTCGCCGCCGACGGCCTCATGTTGCGTTGCGAAAAGCCATGCGCCCAGCGCAGGGCTCCTACAACTATTGCGACCTGCACCACCTGTTAATTCAGGTTCGGCGAAAAAATAACAGGCGCAATTTTGTTTCGGCCATGCGCTTGCTGCATTGCTGCAGTGCCCACAGCCGGGGCCGTTTCCTAGGTGAAATTATAGCAGATCTTGACGCGATTTTCCGGAGGAAATGGGCTCAGTGATCCGGGCGCTCTCACTCGGGCGCGCGGATGATGCACAGCACCACATTATAATATAATCGGCCTTGGCCGCCTAAACCAAATGTAGTATCGTTGCTACATTCGATTGAAAGGCACCTCCGGTGAAGATCACCCGCCTCTCCAGCCGCGAATTCAACCAGGACGTCGGCCGCGCCAAGCGCGCCGCCGACAAGGGCCCGGTCATCATCACCGACCGCGGCGCGCCCGCCTACGTGCTGCTGAAGCACGAAGCCTACAAACGCATCTCCGGCAAGGAAAAATCTATCCTTGAGTTGTTGCACCATCCCGGCGTGGAGGACATCGAGTTGGACATACCGCCGCGGCGCGACAGTACTTTCCGTCCCATCGATTTGTCGTGACGGTCCTGCTGGACACCAACGTTCTGTCGGAACTGCGCCGAAGCGATCGCGCCAACGCAAGAGTGGCGGCGTGGGCAGTCAGTATTCAGCCGTCGGACATGTTCCTGTCGGCTATCACGATGCTTGAGATCGAAACAGGCGTACTCTTGCTGCAGCGGCGCGACAAGCAGCAAGCCGGCATCCTGAGAGCATGGATCGATGAGGAGGTCTTACCGACGTTCGAGGGCCGCATCCTTGCTGTTGACACGGCGGTCGCGCAGCGATGCGCTCAGTTGCAAATCCCCGATCGTCGCCCACACCTTGATGCTCTGATCGGCGCCACAGCGCTGGTCCATCGCCTGAAATTGGCCACACGCAACGTCACGGATTTCGAAGGCTTGGGACTCGAGCTGATCAATCCGTGGGCGTGAGTCTCGGATGCACTGCTTTCTTACACCCCCTCGCTGAGCAGCCCGTCGATGAGGCGCTCGAAGTCCTTCTTGAAGTTCTCGTGGTGCACGCCCGTGGCGGGGCCGGGGAAGCTGGTGTGGATCTGGCGCACGTTGCCCTTGCGGTCGACCACGATCATGGTGGGATAGACCAGCACGGCGTTGATCATGGGCAGCGTCTTGGAGGCGGCCTCCTTGTCGGCGGTGCCCGCGATCAGCATCGGGAAGTCGATGCCGTAGCGCTTGGCGAAGTTGCCGCAAGCGGCCGAGGCCTTGGCGAAGTCGGGCGAGAATTCGTACATCAGGGCCACCGCCTCCAGCCCGCGGGCGCGGTTGGCGCGCACGTAAGGCGCGATGTACGCCATCTCGTCGTGGCAGGTGGGGCACCAGCTTCCGCCGATGGTGATGATCGTCACCTTGTCCTTGAAGCGCGCGTCGGCCAGCGTGACGGGCTTGCCGGTCTCGCGCTCGGGGAAGCTGAACTCGAACTTGTCGTAGCCGGGCTTCAAGTAGGTGAGCTTGGTGGGGTCGGGCAACGCCGCCTGGGCATCGCGCTTGGCGGTGAAGGCCTGGCGCATGAAGCCGACCATGGAGAAGGATTCGCCCGCGAGCGTGCCGTCGGCCTGCAAGGTGCCGCGCCACAGAGCGCCGGTGCCGCCGTCGAACACCGACATGTACAGCTCGTTGCCGCGCACCTCGCCCGCGAGCCAGCGCGTGTCGGCGTTGATGTACATCACCGCGCCGTGAATCTTTTCGCCGGTTTGCGTGAACTCGGCGATGCCCGGGCGCGAGGTGCCGTCGGGTGCCGGCACGCTCACGGCCCAGCGCCCGCCCAGGTTGGCGACGGTCTTCTCGGGTGCGGCGAAGAAGCGGTGGGCTTGGCCGTGTTGGCCCGCGAGCGGCACTTCCACCGCGCCCGAGGCGCGGTTGAACACCAGCTTGCCCGCGAGCGCACCGGCGCCATCGACGGTGGCCTCCAGGCGCGCGTTGTAGGAGGGGAACTCAACCGTCAGCGCGTCGCCGCCGACCCGCGTGACCTCGGCCTGCATTTTTTCCGGGCCGTTGATGTAAGCGGCCGACCACTCACTGCCCTTTTTCTCGACCTTCAAGTTGATGGGCAATTCGCCGAGCGGCGTGGTCACGACCAGGCGGTAGTCGCCGGGCTTCACCTCGGCGCGGAGGTCGGACACGGGCGCGACAGCGGCGGCGATGATCATGGCGGCGGTGCTCAGCATGATGGTGGGGCGCATGGTTGGACGCATGGGCGGAGGTCCTTGCAAGGTGGACGCAGACCAACAAGTTTGGACCCGAGCCAAAGGCAAGGCAAGCACGGCCATGGCGCGCAAAAGGCTTCGCATGGGGCGGCGGAGTTAAAAGTTTCTCGGAATCGCGAGCGCTGAGAACAGGTTGCACTCACATGCCGTATCCGCTTTTGTTTCCGCTTCCATGGACTTAATCTTGGCGCACGCCACATCGACAGGAGAGCTGCATGAACGCCCGCGTTCCATTGATGATTTTCGCCCTCCTCCCCCTCGCCCTGCCCGCCGCGGCCGAGGGCAACCGCTACAAGCTGCCGCGCGAGTACACCGCCGACATCAGCCCCACGGCGGCCTATCTGGAGCAGCAGAAGAACAGGGACGTGGTCATCCTCGACGTGCGCTCGGTCGGCGAGTACGCCGACGGCCACGCGCCCAAGTCCTTCAACGTGCCGTTTCCGCGCGTCAAGGGCGCGGGCAAGGACGACCCGGCCTACGTCGAGATGAGCCCGGAGAATTTCGTCGCCGAGGTCAAGCGGCTGTTCCCCAAGCGCGACACGCCGATCATCACCATGTGCCAGTCGGGCGGGCGCAGCGTGGCGGCGGCGAATTTATTGGCCAAAGAGGGCTACTCCAACGTGCGCAGCGTGTGGACCGGCTACGCCGGGCGCCCGCTGGTGGACGTGGACGGCAAGCCGGTGGACGTCAACAACAACGGCGTCATTCACGGCGTGACGTTGGGCGAAGACGGCAAGCCCCTCACCGACCTGGGCGACCTTGACGGCTGGGCCGGGTTCAATCAACTGCCGACGACCACCAAAATCGACGCCAAGCGCGTGTTGCCGCAATTCAGGTCCGAGTACCCGGCGACCAAGGGGAAGTGAAAGCGCGACGGCCTATTTCTGAGATTGCTTCATGCTTGGCGCTCACCTAAAAGACCCGGCGTTGTCCGGTCAGTCAGCAGAGGTCGTCTCATGAAAACGTGGATGGTGGTCGCGGGCCTGGTCGCGGCGTTGTCGGTGGTTGCGGGAGTTTATGTCATGTCGAACAGCGCCAACGCGCAGAGCACGCCGCCGGGGCGCAGCGAATGGGGCAGCGCGCAAGCGAAGTTCCTGGCCGAGAACGCCAAGAAGCCCGGCTGGAAGACCACGCCCTCGGGCCTGCAATACAAGAAACTCGCCGAGGCCAAAGGTGACGGACCCAAGCCCGCGCCCGGCAGCGAAGTCACCGTGCATTACGAAGGCAAGCTGATCGACGGCCAGGTGTTCGACAGTTCCTACGCGCGCAATGAACCCGCGACGTTCCCGCTCGACGGCGTGATCCCCGGCTGGGGCGAAGGCGTGCCCTTGATGCGCGAGGGCGAAACTTTTGAATTCGCCATTCCCGCGGCCCTCGCCTATGGCCAACAGGCCGTGGCGACGATCCCGCCCGGCTCGGCGCTGATCTTCAAGGTCGAGTTGCTGAAGGTGATGACGCCGGCGAAATGACGGCACCTCGCCACAGAATTACCGACAGCCAGCCCAGCGCCATCCACCACGACGCCCAATAGCCGAAGGCGCTGAAGCCCACGGCGAGATAGGCGATGATGGCCGCTCCGCCGGCGGCCTGGGCCGCGCGCGACACGGCGAGCGCCCGCCAGCGGTCCAGCAACAGCGCCAACGCCGCGCACGACAGCATCAAGCCGACGATGCCCTGCTCCAGCAGGATCTGCATCGCGCCGTTGTGCGGGTGCAGCGGCATGTACTTGCGCTCGCCCGCGTAAATCACGTTGCCGCCGGGCACCGCGCGCGCGGCCTCGGCCCCCCAGCCGAGCCAGGGGCGCTCGGCGGCGCGCTCCAGCGTGAAGCGCCAAATCTCGATGCGGTGCTGGGCCGTGTCGGGCAGCGCGTCGTAAACTTCGGCCCTGGCGAACACCGGTTGATCGAGAGTTTGAAAAATCGCCGGCCAGAAGGCGACAAAAGCGGGCAGCGCCACCGCCAGGGCCGTCACGGTCCAACGCGCATGGGCGAGGACATGATAAACGACGATCGCCGCCGCCAGCGCCACCTTGGCCGAGAGACTGTCCATGAGAAAGATCGGCACGGCCATGAGCAACGGCAGCATTGATGCGAAAACCGTTTGGCCCCGCGCCTGCAATGCCGCCACCGCCGGCCACGTCAGCACCGCGAGCGCCGCCAACCCGCGATTGACGCTCTTGTTCATGAAGCCCGCGTAGTCGAGGCCGAGCGCGTCGTAGGCCAATCGGATGGGGCTCAGGGGCAGCAGTTTCTCGGCCACCAGCAGCGCGCCGGCGATCAGCAGCGCGGCGGTCAGGCGTGGCGCGAGCGACGCGGCGTGGCTGTGCTGGTCGCGGCAGAAGACATAGGCAACGGCGCCGAACACCATGAGTGCGATGGCGCGCGTGGCGGCCTCCAGCGAGACCAGGGGCGTGATGGACCACAGCGGGCTCAGCAGCGGCCAGGCAAACAGCAAGACCGCCATGATCAGCGCGAAGCGCGCCTCGGCGTGCAAGCGGCTCCAGCGCGCGGTCCAGGGTTCCGGCTGGGCGGCCACCGCGAGGATCGCCACCAGGATCAGCACCGGCGTGGCCGCCATGCCGCTGAACAGCAGGGTCACCGGCAGCAGCGCCAGCAGCCAGGCCGTGATGCGCGTGGCGGAGGGCACCGATGTGGTCGCTTCGCCCGCCGTCATGACAATGATCGATCCTGATCGGATTGGAAAAAAAGTTTGGCGAGACCCTCGCCGCGGGCCATCATACGCGCGCCATCATACTGTCCCCGCGCGCTCCGCGCAGCCATGGAAATTGCGATTCTCCGATGATCTGGCCGGCCTTCCGCAGCGATATCTGGCACGTGGGCATTTTGCATGCGCCCATGGCGCGCGTCATGACGGCGGCGCCCTTGCGCGACGTGCCCGTCACCTGGCTGCCGGAACGAGAACCGTTCCAGTACTTCGCCGATCCTTTCGGGTTATGGCGCGACGGCGTGCTGCATGTCTTTGTCGAAGACTACGACTACCGCGACAAACGCGGCACCATCCGCCGCTTCAGCTTCGACCGCGACCTCGCGCTCCGCGACCAGGCGACGGCCCTCGCGACGCCGTTTCACCTGTCCTACCCGTTCCTGATCGAGGATGGCGGCGAGGTGTTCATGCTGCCCGAGGCGCACCGCTCGGGCAAACTCACGCTCTACCGCGCCAAAGCCTTTCCCGACGGATGGGAGCGCGTCTGCGACCTGCTCGACGTGCCGGCCATCGACGCGAGCGTGATCCGGTTCGAGGACCGCTGGTGGATGTTCCATGCCCTGCCCGGCCCCGACCAGCGCGCCCTGCGCGAGTTGCACATCGCGACCGCCCCAGCCCTCACGGGCCCCTGGCGTTCCCATGAGCACAATCCCGTGCGTGCTGGGCTCGACGGCGCGCGGCCGGGCGGCACCCCGTTCGTGAGGAACGGCCGCCTTCATGTGCCGATGCAGGATTGCCGAGACATCTACGGCGGCGCGGTCAACGTGCTGCGGGTCGATGAACTGTCGGATCAGTCGTTCAAGGGCTCGGCCGTCAGAACGCTCGCCCCCGCCGACATCGCGAGCCCCTTCACCGACGGCTTGCACACGCTCTCGGCGTGCGGCGAGGTCACGCTGATCGACGCCAACTCCATCGACCGCTCGCCACGTCGGGCACTGGTCGATTGGCAGCGGCGCTGGCGGCGCGTGATGGGAGCCGTGCGCGGTCGCTAGACGCATCGACGACGCGCTCAAGGATCGCCTGAAGGCGCGGCGCCAGCGCCGGCAAGTCGTAGTCCGCGACGTCGCGCTGGCCCTGGCGCGCGAGACGCATGGCCAGAACCTCGTCGCCCAACAGGCGCGCGAGGTGGTCGGCGAGATCGGCGGGCGTGGCCTCGCACAGCAGTCCGTTGACGCCGTCGCGGATCAGCTCGCCGGCCCCCACCGTGCGCGTCGCCACCAGCGGCTTGCCGGCCGCATGGGCCTGGAGAATCACGAGGCCGAAGGACTCATGGCGCGAAGGCACGCAAAACACGTCGATGGCGTCGTAAAACAGGTCGGGGTCGTCGACCCACCCCAGCCACGTCGTCAGAGTATTCAAATTCAGCCGCGCACAGCGCGCTTCGAGATCGGCGCGCTCGGCGCCATCGCCGCCGATCAGCAACCGGAAGGCCTGGCCGCGTTGACGCAGGATCGCCGCCGCCTCGAGCAGGATGTCGAGCCCCTTCTCAGGCACCATGCGGCCGAGAAAGCCGATGGCCGCCCGGGGCGCGCGGGCCGCGAGGGCGGGCAACCGTTCGGGCAGCTTGATGAAATTCGGCATGTGGACGATGCGGGCCGGATCGATGCCCGCGGCCCGCGCTTCGTCGCACATTCGCTGCGTGACGCACACCACGGCATCGGCGCGCGCGGCGCGCTTGAAGCGGTGGCGATGCAGCACGGCGATCAACCTCGCCCGCGAACCGGTCAGACGGCGCGCCCAGGCGAACAAAGTCAATGCACGGCTGCCGTGCACGATCACGGCCTCGGGCTTCAGTCGATCAAGCAGCCGCGCCGCGCGCCACACGGCCAGCGGATCGAGCGCGAACTTGTTGGCGAGTTCCGCGCGGCCGGCGCCGGACGGAAGAAATCGCGCGCACTCGGCCCCGGGCGCGCTGCAGTTCGTCACCTCATGCCCCAAATGCTCCAGCATCGCGGCATAGTTGACGAACGCGCCCTGAATGCCGCCCAAACCGCGGCTCAGCATGACGTTGACGATACGAATTGGCAGCCCCCCAGCGGCCAAGAGCAGATCATACAAGAGCAGATCATATTTGCCCTGGGCGCGCCAGCCGGATCGCGGCGCTCGGGACGCGATGTGAACGTGGACCTAGATTGGTCTGGAAAGCCCTGTTTCCGCTCAGAAGTCCGCCGTGGCGGCCCCTCGGCGGCGCGGCGGTTCACTTGCGCCCCGGCCCGACGTGCTGGGTGAAGCGTTCGACCGACATGCGTTTCATGCGCGCATAGAGCAGCCCCGGCCAGACGCGGCGCAACCAAACGTAGAGCCCCGCCGGCGGCACCAGGGCGTTGATCTCGTGCTTTTTCCTGGCCGTGCCGTCGACGACGATGCGCGCGCACTCCGCCACCGTCATGCCGCGGGCCTGCATGTCGTCCATGGCGCCGTGGGCCGTGCCGTCGCCCTTCAGCGCATGGAGCGAAACCTCGGTCTGCACGCCGGCGACGACGACCAACGAGGCGAGGATGTTGTGGGGCGCGCATTCCACCATCAGCGTGTCGAAGAAGCCGTGCAGCGCGTGCTTGGCGGCGGCGTAGGCGCTGCGCAGCGGCACGCCCATCTTGCCCGCCACCGACGAGGTCACGACGAAGTGCCCGGCCTTGCGCGCGATCATCGAGGGCAGCAACAACTTCGTCAGCGCCACGACCGAAAAGTAATCGAGTTCCATGATTTTTCGGTCGACAGATAAAGATGTGTCCTTGGCGAGCGCGCGTTGCGACACGCCGGCGTTCTGCACCATGACGTCGACGTGGCCGAAATGCGCCAGCACGCGCTCCACGGCGCGCGCGCGGCCCACGTCGTCCAGCATGTCGAAGGGCACCAGCAGAATCTCCGCCGCGCCTGTGCAGGCGGCCTTGACGCGTTCGAGTTGGTCGGCGCGCCGCGCGGACAGCACCAGCTTGGCGCCCTCGCGCGCGAACTCGTACGCCAGCCCCTCGCCGATGCCCGACGACGCCCCGGTGATCCAAACCACTTGGTCTTTGAAACGCATGCTGGGGTGCCTCCTGCGCTCTCCTTACGCTCCTTACGCGCTCCTTACGTACCAGGTACGTAAGGAATTTGAATAACGAATTATTTTATATATGTTATTATGTGTTATTACGTACCTGGTACGTAAGCATTGCGTAAGCATTGGGCGCGAGGGTGTGCAACGGTCCGATGCGCGCCAACTGCGGCCATTTGAGCATCACGGCCGCGACCACGCCGATGACGGCGATGCCGCCGCCCACGACCGAGGCCACGGTGCCGAACAGCGCCGCCGTGGCGCCGCTCTCGAAGGCGCCCAATTCGTTGGACATGCCGATGAACACGTAGTTGATGGACGACACGCGCCCGCGCAGGGGATCGGGCGTGAGGATCTGCTCGAGCGTCGTGCGCACCACGACGCTGACGGAATCGAACAACCCGGTGAGAAACAGGCACGCCATCGACAGCGCGAAGTTTTCCGACAGGCCGAAGCCGATGGTGGCGAGCCCGAAGCCCACCACGGCGGCCAGCATCACCGCGCCGGGGCGGTTCCAGGGTTTGATGCGCGCCTGCACCAGGGCCATGGTCATGGACCCCAACGCTGGGGCCGCGCGCAGCCAACCCAGGCCCACGGGCCCCACCTCAAGGATGTCCTTGGCGAAAATCGGCAGCAGCGCCACGGCCCCGCCCAACAACACGGCGAACAGATCGAGCGTGATGGCCGCCAGGAACAACGGCGTGCGGCGGATGAAGGTGAAGCCCGCGAAGGCCTCCGCCCACGAGCGTCGCCCGGAGGACGGCGGCGGGTCGATGCGCGGCAACGTCAGCAAAAAGCCGATGAAGATGAACTGGCAGGCCGCGGCGACGCCATAGGCCACGGTGGTCGAGCCGTAGATCGCGATGAGCGCGCCGCCCACGGCGGGCCCGGCGGCGGCGGCGAACTGCGAGCCCGACGACACCCAGGCGTTAGCGTGGACGAATTGCCGGGGCTTGAGCAACTGCGGCAGGATCGTGCCCACGGACGGCGCGGAAAACGCGCGCGAGGCGCCCACCAGGGCGATCATGGCGTAAATCGCGGTCTCGGACGCGCCGAGCAGCGATCCGACCAGCAGGCCGGTAGCCGCCAGCGCCAAGACGAGTTGCGCGATGATCGCCAAATTGCGCCGCGCCATGCGGTCGGCCAAGTTCCCGGCCGGCACCAGCAACAGCAGCACCGGCGCCAGTTCCACCGCGCCGACGAAGCCCAGGGCCCAGGCGCTGCCGGTGCGCTCGTAGAGCTCCCAGCCCACGGCGACGATGATGATCTGCAGGCCCAGGATGCCCGCCATGCGCCCCAGGGCCATGGCGCGCACAAACGGATTGCGAAGATCGATGGGGGGATTGTCGGCGGTCACGTCGGACATGGGCGCGATCACTGATAAAGTGGATCGCGAACCAGCGCAATTTGAGAGTGGTGATAAATGCATTTAGCCTCTCCCGTCCGGCCAAAGGCCGGCCACATGTCGGCGCGCCTTCAGCGCGACGGAGAGGCCGAGCGAAGCGAGGGTGAGGGTGCTTTGGTTTCCAACGCTTCACTCCAATTCTCGCCACAGAAACAACCCGCCCTCACCCGCCCCTGCGGGGCGACCTCTCCCAAGGGAGAGGTTGAATCTTGTGGGCTTATAGTTGTCTCAAGCCGCTTGGGCGTCGGGAGCCGACTGGTCCGGCGCGGGCAACGCCGCGGACGCGGCGGTGGGCGCGATCGCCGGCGCGGGTGCCGCTTCGGCGAAGGCGAGGCTCACGCGCAGTCCGGGATGATTGTCGTCGAGCGATAAGGCGAGCCCGTGCGAGCGCGCCACGGCCTGCACCAGGCTGAGGCCCAATCCGCTGCCGGGCGAGGTGCGGCTTTGCTCCATGCGGTAGAGCCGCTGCAGCACCTTGCCCTTGAACTCGTCGGGAATGCCGGGGCCGGTGTCGCTGACGATGAAGGTGGGCTTGCTCTTGACCAGCACCAGCGCCGCCGTCACGGCGCCGCCCTCGGGCGTGTACTTGATGGCGTTGTCGACCAGGTTGGCGAGCGCCTGGGCCACGAGGTTGCGGTCGCCCTTGGCATGGATGCCCTTCTCGAAGCGCGCGGTGAAGGACTGGCCCTTCTCCTCGGCCAAGGGCTGATACATCTCGGCCACGTCCTCGCCGATGGCGGCCAGATCGAGCGCCACGAAATTGCGCTGCATGCCCGCCTCGGCGCGCGCGATGCGCAGCAGCGCGGCGAAGGTGGCGAGCAGATTGTCGGCATCGCTCAGCGCGGCCTCGATTTCGTCACGCGCGGCCTCGTTGTCGACTTTGCGGCCCACCGCCTCGAGCCGGCTGCGCAACCGGTTCAAGGGCGTGCGCAAATCGTGGGCGATGTTGTCGGAGACCTGCTGCATGCCCTTCATCAGCCGCTCGATCTGGTCGAGCATGGCGTTGATGCTTTGCGACAGGCGCCCCAGCTCGTCGGTCTGGCGGCCCACGGCGACGCGCTGCGACAGATCGCCCGCCATGATCGAGCGGCAGGTGGCGGTGATGCGCTCGATGCGCCGCATCACGCTGCCGCCGAAAATAAACCCGCCGAGCAAGCCCACCAGCACCGTCGCGCCCAGGCCGATGTTGAGCGATTGAATCAGCTGGCGGCGGAACTGCTGGGCATCGCGGATGTCGCGGCCCACCAGCAGGCGGAAGCCCTCGGGCACGAAGAACTGCAGCGCGCGCACGTCGGCGATGTCCTCGGTCGTGCCTTCCAGGTCACGGATGCCGAAATTGACCCATAAATCGTCGATCGCGACGTTGCGCGGCCAGTCGCGCAAGTTGCCCGCCATGGGTTGGCCGACGGGGTCGATCAGCAGGTAGATGCCGTTGTTGCCGAGCGTCGGGTCGGAGCGGCGGTTGACCGCCATGACCAGGCCCGACACGCCGGAGCGCTGGTAGGATTCCTGAAAGCCGATCACCTCGGCCTCGATGGCGGCCTGCACCTGGCGTTGGGCGAAGCCCGACGTGGTCCAGAACACGAAGTAAAACAGCCCGCCGACGGAGAGCGCGAAGACGGCCGTGTACAGCAGCGCCAGCCGGAACGTGATGGAGCCGAGCAGGCGCTTGAGCCGGGTCACGAGGTCACGCGACTTCCAGCTTGTAGCCCGCGCCGCGCACGGTCTGCAGGATCGGCTTGTCGAAGGGCTTGTCGATCTTCTGGCGCAGGCGGCTGATGTGCACGTCGATGACGTTGGTTTGCGGATCGAAGTGATATTCCCACACGTTTTCCAGCAGCATGGTGCGCGTCACCACCTGGCCGGCATGGCGCATGAGATATTCCAGCAGGCGGAACTCGCGCGGGTGCAGATACACGCGC
>JANRJL010000049.1:0-3021 GCA_033763995.1 Rhodospirillaceae bacterium
GCCGCGCGCCGCCGAGGCGAACAGCAGGCTGTCGTCGGTCACGTTGTAATCGAACGTGATGCGCGGCGTGAACGCCGTGAATTTGTCCTCCAAGGCCAGCCCGACGAAGTTGTTGAGGCCGGCGGTTCCGGCCGTGGGCAGGCTGCCCTGGAACTTCTTCTCGCTCGACCAGCGCGCCTCGAGGCCGAACCGCGCCCGGTCCTCGAGGAAGCGGAACGCGATTTCGCCGAAGGGCGACCAAATTTCGGGCTTCAACACCGTGCGCCCCAGCACGGCATAGACCAAGAACTTGGTGGGGTCGTTGACGTCCACGGGCCCCGTCGGCACGGCGGTGAGCAGCGGCAGCGTCACGAAGTTCTGCGTGCCGAAATCGCGGTTCTGCGTGTAGAACAGGCCGACGGCGCCGGTCACCGGGCCGCTGTCGTCGTACGAGACCCGCACTTCGTGGGAACTGGTGACGAAGTTGCCGAGCGGGCCGTTTTCAAAGACGCACTGGCCGGGAATGAAGAACGTGCACCCGGGCAGCGTGTCCTTGTAGCCCAGCGACTTGGTGTTGGCCTCGATGTAGCCGAACAGATAGTTGAAGCTGACGGCATCGTTGATCTTCCAATCGACCGAGGCGCGGATGAAATCCGCCGACATCTGGCGGGCATAGCCGCGCGGATCGATGGGAATATTGCGCAACGGCATTTCACCGCAGAACAGGCGGAACCACTGTCCGCCGCCGCCCAGACCCGAACCGGCGGGGCGCACGTTGGGATTGAACTGGCCGCAGTTCAGGAACTGGCTGTCGCCGCCCAACTCAGCGAAGAAATTCTGGGCGCGGTGCTCTTCGTTGAAGTCATAGTTGTAATAGGCCAGATCGACCGTCACGTCGTCCGTCGGCAATAGCTGGAGGGCACCGCTGAAAATGGTCTTGCGGTGGCCGCCCAACCAATCGTCGGTGCCCTGGCTGAAATTAATGTTGGCGAACGGATGAGTGTTGCGCCACGTGCCGTCGAAATTCGAGTAGTCGACGCTGACGCGCGCGCGCAACCGCTCGGGGACGACCGCGCCCGAGGCCGACGCCGCGACCTCGACCTTGCCGTGATTGCCCAAGGTCAGAGTCCCGTCGATACCCGGGTCTTCGGTGGGACGCTTCGAGACATAGTTCACCGCGCCGACGAAGGCGTTGCGGCCATAGCGCGCGCTTTGCGGGCCCTTCACGACCTCGACGCGCTCGATGTTGCCGAAGCCCAAGTTGGTGATGTAGTTGCGCGGCAGGTAAACGCCGTCGAAGAAGAACGAAACGTTCTGCTCGAGGCCGGAACCGAAGCCCGCCACCTGGTTCGCGCCGCGAATCACCGGGGCCGTGGCGCCGCCGCCGCCGTAATCCTGGAAGCTGAAGCCCGGCGTGAACCGCGCGATGTCCTTCATGTCGAGGATGTTGCGCTTGGACATTTCATTGGCCGTGAAGGCCGTGACCGAGAGCGGAATTTCCTGCAGCAGTTCCTCGCGCTTACGCGCGGTGACGATGATTTCTTCCAAGACGCCGACCTGCGCCTGCTGCTGGGCCAGCGCCCCCGTCATGTCGACGGCCAGCGCCGCGAGCGCGATGCCCATGGCTGATTGCGAGCGGAGTCCGAGTTTCCGTTTCATGATAAATCTCCCCTATGACCGCCGGCGCGATTCGGTTGCGGCAACACCGCCGACAACCGTTCCCCCCTGGCGCGAAGGAGTTTGCGCCCTCCCCCGTCGATGGGGCGGTGCAAACATGGCGGCCTGTTCTTAGAGCGAGCATGTTCGCCCGACCGATGCGCGCGGAGGGCTGGAAAGGCCGTTTTCCGGCCTTTTGAATGCCTGCCAGCGCCTTGCCAGGCCCCCCTGAAGCGTGTAAACCACGCCCGCCTCGGGAGACCCCCGGGGCTAGCCTGGGCACCCCTGGAGGCCTGGCTAACCACTTGAATAGACTGGAGATACCCATGCCGCAGGTCGCCCCGTTGAAGGTGCAGCCGCGCGAGCGGGCAGGTAAGGGGGCAGCCCGTGCCACACGTCGCAACGACCTGGTTCCAGGCGTTGTGTACGGTGGCAAGGACCAAGCCGCCCTGATTGCCGTCGAGCCGCGCACGCTGACCACGCTTTTGCACGATCCCAATTTCCGCATCACGATTTTCGACATGGAAATCGAGGGCGGCAAGAAAGAACGCACCATGGCGATGGACGTGCAGATGCACCCGGTCACCGACCGGCCGATCCACGTCGATTTCCGCCGCGTCGACAAGAACACCGCCGTGCGCGTGCCGATCCCCGTGCGTTTTCTCAACGACAGCGCCTCGCCCGGCATCAAGATCGGCGGCGTGCTCAACATCGTGCGCCACGACATCGAAGTGCGCGCCAAGCCCGACGACATCCCGGACCACATCGACGTGGATTTGACGGGCTTGAAGATCGGCGATTCCGTGCACATCAACGCCATCACCCTGCCCAAGGGCGTGAAGCCCACGATCGCGCGTAACTTCACGATCTGCTCGATCGCGCCGCCGACCGTGTTCGTCGAAGCCGAACCGACCGCCGCCGCCGCGACACCGGCCGAAGGCGAAGCCGCCGCCGCCGCTCCGGCCGCGGGCGATGCCAAGGCAGCACCTGGGGCCGCTCCGGCCGCGGGCGACGCCAAGGCCGCCGCAGGCGCTGCTCCGGCCAAGGGGGCCGCGCCCGCCAAGGGCGCCGCTCCGGCCAAGGCCGAGGCGAAAGGCAAGAAGTAACCGAGCCATCTTCCCGTCACGGCACGCGACGGCGCGGAACACTCCGCACCCTCGCCGCCGTGAGCGCGGGAGACCGCTTCGCTCTCGGGGGGCGCCATGCGTCTGTTGGTGGGGCTTGGCAATCCGGGATCGGTCCACGCCCACAATCGTCACAACATCGGCTTCATGGCAGTGGACGCCATCGCCAAGCGGTTTTCCTTCGGCCCGTGGCGCGCGCGCTTTCAGGGCCACATCTGCGAGGGAACGATCAACGGCGAGAAGGTGCAGGTGCTGAAACCCA
>JANRJL010000051.1:0-17852 GCA_033763995.1 Rhodospirillaceae bacterium
GGCCGAAGTGGGGAAAAAACGCCTGCTCGTCATCGACCCCGCCACCGGCTCCCGCGTGGTGGTTGGCGATAAATTACCCCTCGGCCGGATGTTCACCCGCGCGCCGGCGCCCGTATACCTACCCACAGGCGTTGCGACGGACGAGACCGGCGCGATCTATATCGCCTGTGATGCGGACAACTCGGTTCTCAAATTCACCCCGGTGAAGCGCTGATGATGAAAAAACTTCTCGCTGTTGTGTTGTGCCTGGCCGCGACGCCGGCCGCCGCGGCCTATCGCGCGGGCGTGCTGGTGCCGGCGGGGCCGTTCCACGGCGTGCATGGGCTGGCTTTCGGGCCCGATGGCGCGCTCTACGCCGGCGACATCATGGGCTCCACCGTGCACCGCATCGACGTGAGGACGGGCCGGGTGAGCGCCGCGGTGCGCGCACCCGAAGGCATGGCCGATGACGTGGCCTTCGCGCCGCCCGGCACGCCCTTCGCCGGGACGATGGTCTGGACGGCCATCGCGGCGGGAAAACTTTATGCGAAAACGCCGGACGGCGCGCCGCGTGTGCTGGCCGACAACCTGCCCAACGTCAACACCGTGGGCTTCGCGCCCGACGGAACGCTTTATGTCACGCAGACCGGCCCCGCGAACAAGACCCTGTGGCGCGTGGACCTCTCGGGCAAATCGCCGCCGGAGAAACTCTGGGACGCGACCGGGAGCTTGAACGGCTTCGTCATCGCCGCCGACGGATTTTTGTACGGCCCTCAGGCGGATTTGGGCCAGGTGATTCGCCTCGATCTGCGGTCAATGGAGATTCAAATTCTCGCCACGGGGTTCAACTGGCCCACGGCGGTGGAGATGGACAAGGCCGGGTTGTTGTACGTGCTCGACTTCAATGCGGGCACGGTGACGCAGTTAAATAAGGACACGGGCGCCAAGACGCTTTTCGCCACGCTGTCGCCCGGGGTGGACAACATGGCCATGAACCCGGCGGGCGACAGGCTCTATGTCTCCAGCATCGGCGACAATGGAATCCATGAAATCGACCTGAGCACGAAGGACAAGCGCGCAGTCGTGCGCGGACAGCTGACCGCGCCGGGCGGCGTGGCGGTGTTGGGAACCAAGGAGAATGCGCAGGTCTACATCGCCGACATGTTCACCTTGCGCTGCGTGAACGCCGCCACGGGTGAGGTGAGCGACGTCATGCCGATCAACGGCACGGGTGTCTATCCGGCCACGGTGCAGCGCGGGCGCGTGGACGACAAAGATGTGCTGCTGACGGCAAGCTGGTTCAACGGGCGCGTGCAGGTCATCGATCCGGCCGATGGAAAGACTTTGCGCGAGGAAAAAGATCTCGCCGCGCCCCATGACGTGCTGACGGACGACGCCGGGGCATTGCTGGTGGCCGAAGCGGGCGCCAAGCGCGTCACGCGCGTTTCACCCGACGGTGCGCGCGAGACCATCGCCGAGGGATTCTTGTATCCCGTCGGGCTCGCACGCAGCGGCGATACTTTGTATGTCACCGACGCCGACGGCGGCACCGTGACGGCGGTGAGCCTGAGCGCCAAAACCAGGCGGATCATCGCCGACAAGCTGCTGCGCCCCGAGGGCATTGCCCTGCTGGCCGACGGCGGACTGGCGGTGGTGGACAGCGCGGCGCAGATCCTCTGGCGGCTGGACCCGGCCACGGGCGCGCGCAGCGACATCGCCACCCGCGCCGATGTGGGGCTGACCCCGCCCGCGCCGCTGCCGCCAAGCTGGATTTTCAACGGCATTGCAGAAGGCCCCGACGGCACGCTCTACCTGACCTCGGACATGCAGGCCGGCGTGTTCGCGCTCAGGCCCGAGGACGGCGCGGTGTCGACCATGGACGCCCTGCGTCGCTTGACTTCGCGCCTGTTTCGATAAAGTATCCGCGCCCTTCGGCCCGCCCGGACGATTTGTTAAGGATTTCCGGGCATTTGGGGCCGAATCCGACGATGGATTAAGGGGCTGTAGCTCAGCTGGGAGAGCGCGGCGTTCGCAATGCCGAGGCCAGGAGTTCGATCCTCCTCAGCTCCACCATCGTTTCTCTTTCCTCAGTTGCTACCCGACTCCGATCTGTTGCGCGGAGGATCGATTATTTATTTGCCGGCTCACGGTGTTCGCCGGGGGGCCTCCTCAGCTCCACCATCGCTTCTCTTTCCTCAGTTGCTACCCGACTCCGATCTGTTGCGCGGAGGATCGATTATTTATTTGCCGGCTCACGGTGTTCGCCGGGGGCCTCCTCAGCTCCACCATCGTTTCTCTCGCCGCATGGCTGATCCGACCTCCGCGTTTGCCACGGGGCTATTCCTCCGGCGCGCGCGCAATATCCTGGCGGCCGTGAAAAACGCGCAGGATTTCGATGCGGTCGTCGCGCTCGATGTAAAGAATGACGTGGCTGCCGCAAGGAAGCGTACGCCAACCGGGATTGAGTTCATCGCGGCGGCGGCCCAGGCCGGGCATCAAGCCCAACGCCATCATGCGGGTCTTGATTTCACCAAGATAGGCGCGACGCTGAGGTGGCCCCCACGTGGCATCTGTGAAATCTGAAATCGCCGAGAGATCGGCTTTGGCCTTGGCGGTAACAAGGACCGGCTTTGCCATGACCGGACGCAAGCATCACAACTTGCGAAAGAACTTGTCGAAGTCTTTTGCGGTCTTAAGCGTTGTGTAGCGGCCCGCCGCGATGTCGCGTTCGCCCGCTTCGCCCATTTCGCGCAGCCGGGCAATCTTGGCCGCGCGCGTTTCATTTTCGTGCATCAGGAGCCGGACGGCCTCGCGCAGAACCTCGCTGGCGTTGTTGTAGTGGCCCGAGGCGACTTGGCCACGAATGAATTTTTCAAGTTTGGGGGTCAGGCTGATGTTCATTGCGGGTTTCCACGCGTAAGGCCGTCAATATAACAAACTATGGCGCTGAATAACAGGGTTTGTTATTTGCGCCTAGCGGGCATCTCGCGCGACACGGAAGCCCATGCTGTCAAAATGCGCGCCGGGACTGTTGCGGCCGCGGTTGGCGGGGCGGTGTTCGCCATCACCTTTGATGTCGCCCGTCATGCCTTGCGTCAAACCAGGACCATTGAGCCAGCCGCCGCCGCGCACGGTGCGCCGTTTGCAGTCGGTCACGACATGGGCCGAGCCGTCGGTGGGCGCGTCGGCATAGGTGTCGGCGTAGCAGTCTTGCGTGAACTCCCACACGTTGCCCTGCATGTCGTATAGCCCGAAAGCGTTGGGCGCGAAGGAGCCCACCGGCGCGGTGGCGCGCCCGAAGCCGTCGTCGCAATCGACCACCGGCGAAGGCCACTCGGGCACCTCTTTCTTGAGGGCCGCGTCAGCCACGTTGCCCACACGACAGAGACCGTTGCCGTTGACGCCGGTTTCGTTGGGCCGTTGGCCGCCCTCGCGGGCGGCGTATTCCCATTCCGCTTCGCTCGGCAGCCGGTATTTTTGGCCGGTCTTGGCGGCAAGCCACGCCACATAGGCATCGGTGTCTTCGCGACTGACGCACAGCACGGGATGGCTGTCGGACTTGGCAAAGGGGTGATTCTTCCAGTTGGTGCCGGGCATGGGGACGGTCCTGGTGCCTTGCCACAAGGGGCAAGTGTTGGAGGCCACATAACCGGTCTCGCGCACGAAGGCTGCGAACTCGCCCACGGTGGTTTCATATTTGGCCAGGGCGAAGGGTTTGGCGATGGTGACACTACGCTGCGGGCCCTCGTTGGTTTCGCGGCCCGCCTCGGTGTCGGGTGAGCCCATGACGAACTGCCCCGCCGGAACCAAAATCATCTCGGGGCACTCGGCGCAGTCTTTGAATGACGGAGCGGAGGACTGGGCCGATGCAGCAGCGGCCCAAGCGGTTGACGCTAACGCCAGGGCAACAACAAAGTTGTTCATGAGGCGCCTTTAATTGAACGTGCGTACGACACGGATTCCGATGGAGTCACTCCGCTCATCCACGGCCCCCTGGCCGCGCTTGGCCGAGCGGAAATTGAGTTGCGTTTCGCTCCACGCGCCACCGCGCATGACGCGCTTGCAGCCTGGCGTTTCAGGCCCCACGCCGCCGTCGCTGGGCGCGCCCGCGTAGTTTGCGGTGTGGCAGTCCGCGACCCATTCCCAGACGTTGCCGATCATGTCGTAAAGCCCGAAGGCGTTGGGCTGGAACGAGCCCACCGGCGCGGTGCGCACATGGCCGTCGTCGCAGTCCAGCGTTACGAGTGATGGGATAATCTGTTTAGCGCGCGTGTCCGGCGCGTTCGCGAATTCGCACGCCTGATTGAAGTTGTCGCCCCAAGAGTTGAGACCCGTGCTGCCGGCCCGCGCGGCGTATTCCCATTCGGCTTCGGTCAGGAGTCGATAATGTTGGTCGGTGGTTTTGGCCAGCCACGCGGCATAGGCCGTGGCGTCGTCCCAGCCGACGCAAATCACCGGATGATTTTCGCCGTGAGGCGCGATGCCGGGGCCGTCGACCTTGGGATCTTGCCAGGTGCGGCCCTGCTCTTTGGCGCCGCCGCTGCCGTCGTTGTGCGTCACCCGGCAATCGGGCGTGGCCGTGAAGTTCGTGGCCTTGGCGAAGGCCGCGAATTCCGCCTTGGTGATCTCGAACTTCGAGACGGCCAGGGGCTTGGCGATGGTGACCTTGCGGCGCGGGCGTTCGTCCTGGACGCGCTCCTCGGGCAGGCCCGCGCGCCGGATCTCCTCGGGCGTCGAGCCCATCATGAAGGAGCCCGGTGGAATCACGGTCATCTCGGGACAGTCGGGGCAATCGCGCAGGCTGGTGCCCGCTTCGGGGACATGCGCCAGGGCAACACCCGAACCGAAGGCGATGATGGTCAAAAAAAGCGCGAACCGCATTGCAGCCTCCCGCGCGACGACGCGCTTACTTGCTTTTCTCCGCCGCCGCGACCACGCGGAAGCCGATCCAGCCTTGGCGGGCGTTGGTCTTGGGGTCCGGCCCGCCGCGCGAGGAGGAGCGCAGGAACATCGGTCCGGTCCCATACGCACCGCCGCGCAAGGGCACGTTGGTGCAGTCGCCCGCCGTGCCGGGCGAGCCGTCGGGCGGCGTGTCCTTGTTGTTCTCGGCGAAACAGCCGTCGATCCATTCCCAGGCGTTGCCGGTCATGTCGTAGAAGCCCCAGGGGTTGGGTTTCTTCATGCCCACGGGCGCGGTGTAAAGATAGCCGTCGTCGCAGGCGTTGCTGGGCCGGCCCGCATGCTTGGCCGCGAGCGTCGCATCGGCCGTGTTGCCGTAGGCGCAGATGGCCTCGGGGTCTTCGCCCCAGAAATAGCGCGACGTGGTGCCCGCGCGGTGGGCGTATTCCCACTGCGCATTGCTGGGCAGCGTGTAGGCCCGCCCCGTGATTTGCGTCAGCCAGTCGGCGTAGGCCTGGGCGTCGGCCCAATCGACGCACACGACGGGATGATCGCCGCGCTGGTCGAGTTCGTTGTTGTTCCAGCCCTGGTCCTTGGAGCGGATCCATTCGCCCTTCCAGACGGTGCAGCCGGGATCGATCTTGCGGTTGGTCGCCTTGACGAAGGCCTCGAACTGATCGCGCGTGATCTCGAACACGCCCAGCGCGAAGGGCTTGGCGAAGGTCACTTTCACCCGCGGCGTTTCCCAGGTCAGGCGGCGGCGCTCGATGTCTTCTTTCCATTTGATCTCGCTCAGCAGCGAGTCCGGCGCGCCCATGGTGAAGGACCCGGCGGGGACGATTTTCATCTCCGGGCATTCGGCGCAGTCGCGGAAGACGGTGGGATCCTCCGGCGGGCGCACTTGCGAGGGCTGGTTGGGCGTCTGCGCGGAAACCGCGCCGCCAACGAGACTCGCGATCAAAGCAATCATGACTGAGCGCATGGTGTGTCTTCTCCCGAAATTCAACTCAGCCTAACCGAGGCTGGGCGGTACTGGCGAGGGTCCGGCGGGAGAAAATTTTTGCGCGAGAACCGCTTAGCGCGGCTTGGTGCCCGAAATCGTCGTGCGGTGCATGTGGCGCGTATGGCGCGTGTCGTAGGTGGTGGCGTGGTGCATCAGGCAGCGGTTATCCCACAGCACGGCATCATGGGGTTTCCAGACATGGCGGTAGATCACCGCGTCGTGAGTGGCGTAAGTGAACAGCTCTTTCAGTAGAGCTTCGCTTTCCGTTGCCGCCATTCCTTCGATGGCCACGGTGAACCCCGGATTGACGTAAAGCGCCTTGCGCCCGCTTTCGGGATGCGTTCGCACCACCGGATGCGCGGCGCCGGTGAGTTGTTTTTGTTGTTCTTCCGTCAGCGGTTTGCGCTCGGAGCCTTCCTGGGACTGGAGCTTGGTGTAGTTGAACACATGCCGCGCGCGCAAGTTCGCGATGCGCACTTTCAACGCCGGCGGCAGCATCTCATGGGCGGCGTATTGATTGGCGAACAGCGTGTCGCCGCCCGTGGGCGGAATCTCCAGCGCATAGAGCAGCGAGCCGTCGGGCGGAATGTCGTCGTAGGACACATCCGAGTGCCAGTAGCGACCGGCATCCTCGAGGCCCACGGGCTCGCCGTTCAATTTCTTGTTGGACAGCACCAGGGTGAAGGGATGACCCGGCAGAAGATACTGCGCGAGGATGTGCCCCTTGAGCGGGCCGAAGCGCGCCGAGAACTGTTCTTGCGCCGCGGGCGTGAAATGCTGATCGCGAAACACCAAGACGCAGTGATCGCGCCAAGCTTGTCGAATCCGCGCCAGATCGGCCTCGGACAGGGGTTGATTGCCGTCCAGGCCCACGACTTCGGCCCCGGCGACGGCGGACAAAGGACGAATCGAAAATGACTGTGACGCGGTCATGGGCGGTCACGGGCGGAATCTGTGTAGGGCATTGATATCATAGGGCGAAATCGCCCGGCGGCCAGCGCCAGGCGGTTGACTTGCTCGCCCGCCGAACGCCCGCTCGTTGAACAATATGACGGCGCCGTGTCGGTTTCTTGACGGCCATCAGGGCCCATGAACGAGGCCCGCATGAGACTGCGTTGAACATCAAGGAGCGCATCATGATCACCTTCGAAGACTGCATGGGCTTGTGCGAACTGACCGAAGCCGAAGTGGAAGCCATCGCCGAGCATGAGCACATCCCCGAGACGGCGGCCTTGGAGTTGGGCCACTACCTGCTGCACGCGCCGGGCGGGACTTTGCGCATTTCCGAGATGATCCGCGACGATATCGGCGCGGCGTCCACGCGCGGCGACGTGCGCCACGCCGCCAAGCTGAAGATGGCCCTGAAGTACTTCATGCTGATGCATCCGCAGCACGAGCCGATGCCGGCGGCGGCGTAAATCCCGCCTAACGCACGCCGCCCATCATCGCCGCCATGCGCTTGGCCAGCAGCAGCATGACCGCGCCCACCGCCAGCGGCAGGATGCTGACCACGCCGAACAACTGAACCAGCGGCAGCGATTCGTAAAACGTCGCCATCTGCCCGGCCATGAAATTGCCCACCGAGGAACCCAGGAACCACACGCCCATCATGGCGCCGACGATGCGTTGGGGTGCGAGCTTGGTCATGGAACTGAGGCCCACGGGGCTGAGGCACAGCTCGGCCCAGGTGTGAATGAGATAGACGAACACCAGCCACAGGGGGCCCACCAGATGCCCGTCGTCGGCGCTGATGGCGGCCACGGCGATGACCCAGAACCCCACCGACGCGCCGATGAGGCCAAGGGCGAACTTCACCGGGCTCGAGGGCTGCTTGTCGCCCAGTTTGAGCCACAGCGCGGCGAAGACCGGCGCGAAAATGATGATGAACAGCGGATTGAGCGACTGATACCAGGCGCTGGGGAAGGCAAAGCCGAACAGCTCGTTCTTGGTGTTGCGGTCGGCGAACAGGTTGAGCGTCGAGCCGGCTTGGTCGAACACCGACCAGAACACCGCCGCGCACAGGAAAAAGCCGAAGATGATCCACAGCCGCCCGCGCTCCTCGCCCGTCCAGCTTTTATCCAGGAACAGCGCGCCGAAGAAGACGACCGTGATCACCAGCAGCGACGCGCCCGCCGCGTCGCTCACCAGCTTGGGCGTGATGGTAAGCAGGCCCGTGGCCGCCGCCAAAGCGATCAGCGCCAAAATCGCCACCACGGCGCCGCCATAGGTGAGGGCCTGTTTGCGGAACTTGGCCTTAAGCTCGGGCGTGGGCGCGCCGCCGGGCTCCTGGCCCGCCGTGCCCAGCGTCCGCCCGCCCAAGATGTATTGGATCACGCCCAAGGTCATGCCCACGCCGGCCGCGCCGAAGGCCCAGTGCCACGTGACGTTGGGGTCCATGCCCCAGCCCACGACGGTCTCGCGGAACCCGGCATCCTGGGCGAGGTAGCCGGTGACGATCTGGCCGATGAAGGCGCCCAGGTTGATGCCCATGTAGAAAATCGAGAACCCCGCGTCGCGGCGCGCGTCTTTCGGCGCGTAGAGCTGGCCGACGATGACGCTGATGTTGGGCTTGAGCAGCCCGGTGCCGAGCACGATCAACACCAGGCCCAGGGTGAAGAAGCCGTTCATGGTGATGGCGAGCGAAAAATGCCCGCAGGCGATCAGAATTCCGCCGTAGAGCACCGCCTTGCGCTGGCCGATCACCTTGTCGGCGAGCCAGCCGCCCGGCACGCTCATGAGATAGACCATCGCCGTGTAGGTGCCGTAGAGCGCGCCCGCCGTGGCGATATCCATGCCCATGCCGCCCGCCTCGGCGCTGAGCGTCATGAACAAAATCAGCAGCGCGCGCATGCCGTAATAGCTGAAGCGTTCCCACATTTCGGTGAAGAACAGCGTAGAGAGGCCCCAGGGGTGACCGAAGAACTTGGTGTCTAAATCGGCCTTGCCCAAGCCGCTCGGTGCCGTGACGTCCGTCATGTGATTCTCTCTTTCTCCAAATTCATCGCGCTGCGGCGCCTTATTTTCTGGCCGCATAGGCTTTTTTGCCCTCAAGCACCAGATCGTATATCCGCGCGGCTTCCGGCCCCAGGCGGTCAATCACCGCGCGGTGCATGGGCGCGGCCGCGTCTTCCCAGCGCTTGCGCTGTTCGGGCGACAACTCATGCACGACGGTGCCCCGGGTCTTGGCGTTCTCCAGCTCCTGCACCAGCGAGGCCCGTGTATCCGTGCGGATGAAATCTTGATCGGGGAAGGCGATGGCGACGACGTCGCGATCGGCCGGCGACAAGCCGTTGAACCAGCGCTTGTTGGCGAACAGGCCCGAGGTGGCGTAGGAGTGATCGGTGATCGTCAGGTGCGGCGCGTATTCGGTCACGCCAGTACGAACATACATCAGCAGCGAGGACTCGCCGCCCGCGATCAGGCCCGTCTGCAAGGCCGGAATCACGTCGGGCGTGGGCATGACGATGGTGTCGGCCCCCACGGTTTTCAGGAACGCCTGGCTCGCCTCATAGGGCAGCGAGCGCATGCGGTAGCCCTTGGCGTCGTCGGGCACGATGAGGGGCGTCTTGCCGTAAAGCTGCATCCAGCCGATCTCGACCCACTGCAGCAAGACGATGTCGCGGCTTTCGGCCAGGGCTTTTGCTTTCGCGGTCCAGAAATTATCGAAGACGAAATCGCATTCCTCCACCGAGGAAAACAGAAACGGCAAGTTCAACACCGAGGCCTCGGGCAGGGCCTGGGCGTAGCCGTTCTCGCCGGCGATGCCCATTTGTCCGCGTCCGCGCCGGATCGCCTGAAAGCCCACGTCGTCGCCGCCCAATTCGCCGTGGACCAGTTGCTTGACGGTGAACCGCGCGCCGCCCTTGGCTTTCACGCCCTCCTCGAACATGCGCCAGAACTTGTCGCCCGGCCCGCCCGGCGGCGAGTTGGCCACCAAGGTGATGTCCACGTCCTGGGCGAGGGTCGGCGGCGCAGCGAACGCCAGGAGCGGCAGCAAAATCACGAGGGCACGGATCATGGGATTCACTTCTGCGAGAAAAATTCGATGCGGGCGCCGTTGGGCGCGATGACCGAGAGAATATCCACCGGGCCGTAAGGTGCCAACGTGAGCGTGCGGCGGGCATCGGCGATTTGGCCGCCCTTCGCGGTGAAGTCCTTCTCGAAAGCGGCGAGATCGTCGATCGGCACGCGAAGCGTGAGGATGCCGAGATTGGGCGCCTTGGCGCGGGCCGAAAAATCGCGCCCGTCGATGCCGACGTTGGCCAGCACCTGGATCGAGCCGTTGCGGTCGGTGGGATGAGGCGCATAGGCCGCGAACTTGCGCGACGTGGTTTGCGCGAGGTTCTTGGGCAGCCCCAGGGGATTATCGCCCGGCGGCTGCGATTTGGAATCGCCGCTCAGATGGACTTTCCATCCCAAGATTTCACCGAACAGTTTTTCGCCGGGCGCGAAGTCGGCCGAGACCAGGGCCGCGTTGAAGGGCCAGCCGAAGCCTTTCTTGCTGCCGTCCACGAGGCCGAACTGCGATTTGTCGTAGGCCGGCGCGTCGCGCTGCATCAGGCACAGCACCTCGCCGTTGGGGCCGCGCATCATGACCTCGGCCACCGTGAACGGCCCGAGCGTGTAGGTGACGGGGTCGTTGTAGGACTGCCAGCCCAGCGCGCGCAACTTCTCGAACACCGGCTGCAGTTCGTCGACGTACATGTACAGGTCGAAAATGCCGCCGGTGTCCCACGACATGCCGGAGGAGCGGATCTGGACCTGCGGCAGGCCATGAAACTTGACGAGGCGGATGAAGCCGCGGGTCTTGCCCGGCTTGCGCAGCACCACTTCGTCGATGCGGGTGTTCGCAGGCACGCCCCAGAACGCCGCCGCGCCGGCCGCCGCCGGCCCTTGGCAGATGACCTCGTAGGCGCCGACGTCGCGCCAGACCGCCAGCGCCGCGTCCATGTCGGCGACGCTGATCACCGCTTCTTGAAAGCCCGTGACCCCCGCCGACGGCACGTCGGCGATGGTGCAGTCGGCGCGCGCGGCGGCCGACATCAGGACGCACGATACGGCCACGACGAGCGCGCGGCGCGCCAGCCTCAACACGTTCATCAACCCCTCCCGGACCATCGACCGCGGGATAGATTATGTCGGCGCGTTGGCGCTGACGAGTCAAAGTGCCCGGTGCGTTTCCCCGGTTTTCTCCGCCACGGCTTTGCCGTAAAACCTGGGTAAGGTTTCCTGCCGACACGGTGTCTTCCTGGGTGCGCGGGCCTGGCCCGCGGCAACGCGGGCCCATGCGCCGGCGTTGAGGCTGCGTGGCGTGCGCACGCCTGTCGGACCCCTGCCCATGAAAGTCCCCGCCCTGATCGTGTTGCTGGTCTGCGCCGCCACAATGGCCTTGGTGGCGGGTTCGGATGTGGCGGTCGCCCAGTTCCCGGCCGCGGCCGCGGACGTTCGCGCCGCCATCGCCCGCGACGGCTGGGCCAGCGTCATCGTCGAACTCAAAACCAGTGACACATCCGCGCGCGACGCGGCGACGGAACTGCCGACCCGCGACCGGCGCCGGACGATGCTGGAGCGGCGCCGGTCTGCGATCGCGATGGCCCGCGGCGCCGTGGCCCAGGACATGGACGCCCTGGGCCTGGGCATCGAACGCGCCTACGACCACCTGCCGATGGTGGTAACCCGCGCCGATGCCGCCCAACTGGAGCGCCTGTTGCGCCATCCGGAGGTGAAGGCGGTTCATCTGAACGAGGCGCTGGAGCGGCCCCATGGCGACATCGCTTTGCCGGGCGCGGTGCTGGGCGTCGAGGTTGTCGCGGTGGGCGAGGCGGCCATGTCCGGCGGCGCGCCGACCGTGAGCGGAGAACGCGCCGCGCGCACGGCGGCCCACGTCACCGAAACCGAGCGCGCGCAACTGGCCACCACCGTCGGCTACATCAATGCCGACAAGGCCTGGACGCGGGGCTTCACCGGCGCGGGCACCGCCATCGCCGTGCTGGACGACGGCATCGACCGGAACCATGACATGTTCGTCGGCGGCAAGATCGTCGCGGCGGCGTGTTTTTCCGACAGGGTGAAAACGACGGATCAATCCCTGTGTCCGTTGGGCGCGACCAGTTCGACCGCCATCGACGCCGCCTCGGCCTGCAACGCCAGCCTGGATGCCTGCGGCCACGGCAGCCACGTCGCCGGCATCGCCGCCGGCAACGACACCACCGGGCCGACCACCCTGCGCGGCGTGGCCTATGACGCCCGTCTGGTGCCGATCCAGGTGTTCAGCATCATCAACGACGCCGAGGAGTGCGACAACCAGGCGCCCTGCCTGCGCGCCTATGTGTCGGCGGTGCTGAGCGCGCTGAACCACGTGATCGCCATCGCCGCGCAGCACAACATCGCCGCGGTCAACCTGAGCCTGGGCGGCAACGCGCAGACCGGGGCCTGCGACGGCGACGTGCGCAAGGCCGCCATCGATACACTGCGCACCATGGGCATCCTGGTCACGGCCTCGGCCGGCAACGACGGCGAATTGAACAAAGTGACCGCGCCCGCGTGCATTTCCAGCACCGTGGCGGTCAGCTCCACCATCATCACCCTGCCCGACAGCGAGGCCAACCAGGCGCCCAACGTCGACCTGCTGGCGCCGGGCGTGATCGTGCGATCGGCCGGACTTGGCAACACCTACCAGACCCGCTCCGGCACCTCGTCCGCCGCGCCGCACGTCGCCGGCGCCATCGCCCTGATCCGCTCGGCCCGGCCGTCGGCGACCGCCGACCAGATCGAAGCGGCCCTGAAAAGCGGCGGCATCGCCAGTTCGCTGTCGACCTGGACCTGGACCACGCCACGCATCGACATCAACGCCGCGCTCAACCTCTTGGGCGCGGGCGGCGGCGTTCCGGGCGTGGTGGTGCCGGGTGTCTACGGCTCGCTCAACGGCGCGGCGCAGTCGAACCTGCGGTTCTTCAATCCGACCCAGTCGGCCGGCACGGTCACGGTGCGCATCGTCGACGACACCAGCGGCAACCTGATCGCCACCTGGACCCGGACCATCGCCGGGCTGACCGCGCCGCAGGTCAGCATGCAGACCATCGAGAGCGAGGCCAGCCCGCGCATCACGCCGGTGCCGGGCAACGGGCAGTTCTATTCGCTGTTCGTCGATGCGCCGTTCGACGGCTTCGTGCAACACGTGCTGTGGAACCCGAGCGCGGCGTCGCTGACCAACGTCTCGGGCTGCGACAACGGCCTAGCCGACAACGGCCGCGACCTGGCCAACATCCACACCTCGCTGATCTCCAACTACACGAGCTATCTGTTGATCCACAATTCCGGCAATTCGGCTGCGCGGCCGTCGTTCGACGTGCGCGACGCCCGCACCGGACAGGGGCTCGGCACCTTCACCACCACCGGCGAGATCAAGGCGCACGCCTCGGCCCTGGTCAACGTCGGCGGCGTGCTGGAGTCGTTCGGGCAGGCGCCGCAGTCCGGCCAGTTCCACCTGAATATGTCGCTGCGCCCCGGCTTCGAGGGCTTCGCCCAGCACTGGGTGGATAATCAGGGCGCGCGGCTGATCACCAACATGACCGCGCGCTGCGCGATTTAGTCCCCGCACGGTTTAATCCATATGGGCGGGGCGATTTTTCCCGTGATCGGGCCTTGGATCGGGCGGGGCCCGGGCCTACAACAGCCGTGATTGCCGCCCTAATTGGAACCGCCGCCGTGACCGCCCCCCTGCCCGCGACCGACATGATTTCAGTGGTGATCCCGGTGCGGGACGAAGCGCCCAACCTGGCACCACTGATCAAGGGCCTGGCCGCGGCCATGGCCGAGATGCCCAACCCGTGGGAGGCGATTTTCGTCGACGATGGCTCGATCGACGGCAGCGCGGCGAAGCTGAAGGAGCTGACCGCCGCCGACCCGCGCCTGAAGGCGATCGTGTTCAAGCGCGGGCTGGGCCAGACCGCGGCGCTGATGGCCGGCATCGACCACGCCCGTGGCGCCATCATCGTGCCGATGGACGGCGACCTGCAGAACGACCCGGCCGACATTCCCAAGCTGGTGGCCAAGCTGGGCGAAGGCTACGGCGTGGTGTCGGGCTGGCGGCGCGACCGCAAGGACGAGTTCGTCACCCGCACGCTGCCGAGCCGGCTGGCCAACGGCCTGATCTCGGCGGTGTCGGGGCTGAAGCTGCACGACTACGGCTGCACGCTGAAGGCCTATCGCCGCGAGGTGCTGGAGGGATTCACGCTGTACGGCGAGATGCACCGTTTCGTGCCGCTGTACGCCGCCTGGCAGGGCGCGCGCGTGACCGAGCTTGCGGTCAACCACCGCGCCCGCACCCACGGCCGGTCCAAGTACGGCATGGGCCGCATTTTCAAGGTGCTGCTTGATCTTATGGTCGTGAAGTTCCTGACCCAGTACGAGACCAAGCCGATCTACGTGTTCGGCGCGGCCGGATTGGGGTTCCTGGTGATCTCGTTCGTCGCCGGGTTGTGGGCGTTGTACCTGAAATTCTTCGAGGCCACCTCGTTCGTGCAGACGCCGCTGCCGCTGTTGTTCACCCTGGGATTCATCACGGGCGTGATGTGCCTGCTGATGGGCCTGTTGGCCGAGGTGCTGGTGCGCACCTACTTCGAGGCCCAGAACCGCCGCCCCTACGCCATCCGGGAGACTTACAATCTCCCCGCCGGTCAGCCCGGGCCGGACGGCGGCCGGTCGCGCGACATCTGACGGGCACGCCCCGGTGTGCGGCATCGTCGGCTTTATCGGCCGCGGCACGCGCGACGACGTGCGGCGGATGGCCGACACGATCGTTCACCGCGGTCCCGACGGCGAGGGCTACTTTGCCGACCAGCACTTGCCGGTGATGCTGGGCAGCCGCCGGCTGGCGGTGATCGACCCGCGCACCGGCCAGCAGCCGATGTGGGACGCCGGCGGCGACATCTGCGTGGTGTTCAACGGCGAGATCTACAATCACCGCGACCTGCGCCGCGATTTGGAAGCCGCCGGGCATCGGTTCCGCACCGACCATTCCGACACCGAGGTGCTGATCCACGGCTACAAGGAATGGGGCAGCGGCCTGTTCGTGCGTCTGAACGGCATGTTCGCGGTAGCGCTGTACGACCGCCATCGCAAGAAGCTGGTGTTGGCCCGCGACCGGTTCGGGGAAAAGCCCCTGTTCGTGGCGACCCACGGCGAAGCGTTCGTGTTCGCCTCGGAGCTGACGGCGATGCGCGCCCACCCGGTGCTGGCGGACGCGCCCGTCTCGCGCCTGGGGCTGATGAAGTTCTTCGCCCACGGCTACTTCCCCGCGCCGCACACGCCGTACCGGGGCATCGACAAATTCCCGCCGGGCGAGGTGTGGTCGGTGTCGGCCGTGGACCGCACCACGCGGCGCGAGAAGTTCTGGCAGTTCGGCATTGTCGATGACCCACCGCCCGGCCATGCGCGCGACTGGACCGAGGCGTTGCGCGAGAAACTGCATGACGCCGTCGCCCGCCGCATGGACGCCGACGTGCCGCTGGGCATTTTTCTGTCGGGCGGTGTCGATTCCGGCGCGGTCTTGAGTTTCGCCGCCGATGGCCGGCGCGCCGCCGACCTGAAGACCTTCTCGATCGGCTTCCGCGAGACCAGCTTCGACGAATCGCCCTTCGCCGAAACCGTGGCGCTGCACGTCGGCGCCACCCACCACGCCGAAATCTGCGACCTGGACGCCGCGCGCGCCGGCCTGCCCGAGATCCTGCAGTCGATCGACGAGCCGATCGGCGACAGTTCGATCCTGCCGACGGCTTTGCTGGCCGCATTCGCGCGCAAGCACGTGACGGTGGCCCTGTCGGGCGACGGCGGCGACGAACTGTTCGCGGGCTACGATCCGTTCCGCATGCTGGGCCGCGCGCAGGCCTATCAGCGCTTCGTGCCGCGCGGGCTGCACGCGGCCATTGGCGCGGTGGCGGCGCGCCTGCCGCGCTCCGACGCCAACATGAGCTTCGATTACGTGCTGAACCGCGGCCTGAAGGGTCTTACCTACCCGCCTGAACTGTGGAACCCGGTCTGGCTGGCGCCGCTGCAGCCGGCCGAGATCGCCGAACTGTTCGCCGCGCCGGTGGGCGCGGAGGAATTGTACAGCGAGGCCATCGCCGCCTGGGACGGCGCGCACAGCCCGCACATCGTCGACCGCGTGCTCGAGTTCTACACGCGCTTCTACCTGACCGACGACATTCTGGTGAAAAGCGACCGCGCCAGCATGCGCGTGTCGCTGGAAGCGCGAGCGCCGTTCCTGGACAACGACCTGGTCGAGTTCGCCCGCCGGCTGCCGTGGCAGGCGAAGCTGAACGGCGGCACGACCAAGTGGATCCTGAAGCGGGCGCTGCGCAGCCGGCTGCCGGCGCACATCGTGCAGCGCAAGAAGAAGGGCTTCGGCATTCCCTTAGCGCGCTGGCTGCGCGAGATGGACCCGCCCGGCGCGGGCCGGGTGCCCGGCGCCGACGACGCGGTGCTGGCCGCGCGCTGGCAGGCCCACAAGCTGGGGCGAAGCGATGAACGCCTGGCGCTGTGGTGCTGGATCGCGCTGGCCCATGGATTGCCAGCCGATCGGCCGCAACTGGTGGCGTCGTAATGCCCGCGATCGACCTCGCCCGGCTGTCGACACCGGAGTGCACCATCACGCCCGAAGCCTTCGCGCGCGTGCGCGACGGCCAGGGCCGCTACTTCGCGCCGCTGATGCGCATCGACCCCAACAAGTTCGCGGCCGATACGCTGGACCCGCGCAAGGCGCTGGAACAGGCCGCGGTGCTGGACGCCTACGCGCCGCTGAACGGGCGGCGCGTGCTGGAGATCGGCGCAGGCTGCGGCGTGACCCACATCGTCTGGCGCCGGCGCTTCGACATCGACGGCTGGGGCGTCGAGCCCGAGGGCGAGGGCTTCGCCGAGTCCGCCGGCGTGGCGCGCGGCTTGATCGCCGCCAACGGCCTCGACCCCGCGCGCATCATCGACGCCCCCGGCGAGGCGCTGCCGTTCCCCGACGCGCACTTCGACATTGTCTATTCCTCCAACGTGCTGGAGCACACCGCCGATCCGGCACGGGTGCTGGCCGAAGCGCTGCGCGTGCTGAGACCGGGCGGGGTGATGCAGATCGTCTGCCCCAACTATCTGTCGTACTTCGACGGGCACTATGTCGCCTTTCATCCGCCGATCCCGTCCAACGGGTTTTTCCGCTGGTGGGTGAGGTGGATCTACCGCGCCGACCCGGCGTTCGCGGCCACCATCCGCACCGAGATCAATCCGCCGTGGGTACGCCGCACGCTGGCGGCGCTGGGGCCAACCTATCCGCACACGGTGCTGACGCTGGGCCAGGACAAGTTCATCGAACGAATGGACACGGCCGCCATCGGCCAATGGATGGGGCTGGGCGCGGTCGGTCGGCTGGTCGATCTGGCGCGGCGCCTGCGCCTCAACCGCCTGGCCGCGCGCGCGGTGGTGGCCCTGCAGGGCTGGACGCCGCTGATCATCACCGTGCGCAGGACCGCCGGCTAGCTCTCGAGCCTCGGATCGGCCGACCAGTTGGTGCCGTCGTAGGCGGTCAGCCGCGCGACCACCTCGGGCACCGGCAGGCCCGCCGTATCCAGGTAAAGCCTGAGCATGGCCGCGACGCTGCGATGAAGCGCGACGTTGCGGTAGGTGGTGGTGGTGCGCGCGAACTGGATGTGGGCGAACGGATTGGCTTCCCACACCACCACCTCGCCGGCTTGGTCGTAGCCGTAGTCGAACGCCACCATGTCGAGCTTGAGGGCGGCGCGCGCCGCCTGGAAGCGGGCGTGATGCGGGTCGGGCGCGGCGATATAGACCAGTTCGGCGGCGCGGGTGGCGTCGGTGAGGACGCGATTGCTGCCGCGCGTGATCCAATCCGCCGAGACCTGAAGGTGCTGGCTGACGCCCACCGCGCCGGCGGCGAAGTAGCGGTACTTGTGGAACAGGCCGTCGGCGG
>JANRJL010000061.1:0-160833 GCA_033763995.1 Rhodospirillaceae bacterium
GCTGGTGATCGCGCTGATCATCCTGTTCACCTGATCCTGGCGCGCCGGGCCCAACGGCCCGGCCCGACCCCAGGCGCAAAATCATGCCGCAAATAGCTACCCCGACCGTCGCGTCGCAGATATTCTGGTTGGTGGTGACCTTCCTGGCCCTGTATTGGGTCATCGCGAAGTTCGCCATTCCGCGTATTGGCGAAATCCTGGAGCAGCGCTCGCGCCTGATCCAGGACGACCTCGACCGCGCGGCGGCGCTGAAGGCCGACACGGACGCGGCCATCGCCACCTACGAGAAGGCCATGGCTGACGCGCGCAATCAGGCCCGCGACGTGCTGATGGCCGCCGTCAACGCGATGAAAAAAATCGCCGACGACAAGACAGCGGTGGTCAACGCCGAAGTGAACAGGCAGATCGCCGACGCGGAAACGCGCATTGCCAAGGCCAAGGACGACGCCATCGGCTCGATCCGCTCCATCGCCGGCGATGCGGCGCGCGAAGCCGTGTCGCGACTGGCGGGGCTGTCGCTCGACCCCGCCAAGATCGATGCCGCCGTCAGCGGCGCGCTCAAGGATCAGCGGTAAAGGATCGCACCATGGCATTTCTGCAAGATCCGTCGTTTTGGGTCGGCCTCGCGTTCCTCCTCGTGGTGGCGCTGATTTACAAGCCGGCCATGAAGGGCATTGCCGCGTCGCTGGACGCCCGCGCGGGACAAATCCGCGCCCAAATCGAAGACGCCCGCAAGCTGCGCGAAGACGCGCAGGCGTTGCTGGCCGAATATCAGCGCAAGCAGCGCGATGCCATGGCCGAGGCCGAGAAGATCATTCAGCAGGCCAAGGACGAAGCCAAGCGCATGACGGCGGAAGCCGAGCAAGACCTGGCCCGGTCGATCGAGCGGCGCAAGCAACAGGCCTTGGAACGCATTGCCCAAACCGAAGCCCAAGCCGTCGCTCAGGTAAAGAACTTCGCCGTGGACGTCGCCATGTCGGCGGCGGAAGCCCTGCTGCGCGACAATCTGGCGCCGGCCCAACGCCAATCCATGGTCGACAAGGCCATCGAGGACCTGCCCAAGCGCTTGAACTAATCGGGCGTATGGCGCCCGTGTAATCGCCCCCCGCAGAACGATGTGCGGGGGTTTTTGTTTGCCCGCACCGCCCTGCAGACTCCAAAAACCTTACAAATCAAGTGGTTGACCCAAATCACGGCGGCAATCCAACAACCCACTAGGGTCGTAGCAAGAACATTGGAAAACAACGTTTTTTGGCAGTCCCATGCACATCTCTGAGCGCCCCCGCACCAACCTCACGGCCGAGGTTGCGCCAGCCAGCGCCGATGAATTCGGCCTCGGGGCCGGCATGATCGCGGCCCGGCGGCGTAAGCGCCGCTGGATATGGGGCTCGCTGCTAGCCACCCTAGTCGCGGCAGGCGCCATCTACGTCAGGGCCGCCACCTCCTTACCGGTCGTCGCGGTCGTGGAGGCCACGCCGACGACAGCCGAACGCATCCTCGCTGTAACAGGCCGTGTACAGCCCCGCGAGAGCGTGGCCGTGGTGCCCCGCGTCGCTGGCCAAGTCGTCGAGCTGACCAAAGATGAGGGCGATCTGGTCACCGCCGGAGAAACCATCGGCCGCATTGATGATGCCCGCGCCCGTGCGGCCTTGGCCCAGGCCGATGCCGCGGTCGAAGCGCAGCGCCGCAGTGTCGATCAAGCCGAGCGCGATCTGGAACGCGCCCGCGCCCTGCGCGAACGCGGCACCGTGACCGCCACGGCCCTCGAGGCGGCGACGTTGGCCGTGACGCGCGGCCGCGAAGACCTCCGCCGATTCCAAGCCGCCGACGACGAGGCGCGCGCGCGCCTCGACGAATACGTGATCCGCGCGCCCCTGACGGGTCGCATCCTGAGCCGCCCGGTCGACCCCGGCCAAGTCGTGAGCGCCAACGCCACGATCTTCGAGATCGCGCCCATGATCGACCGGGAGATCGAGACCGAAGTTGACGAAACCTACAGCATGGCCCTGGCGCTCGACCAACCCGCGCGCCTGGCGTTCGCCGGCGTGAGCGAGCCGGTGCCGGGCACCATCGCCTATTTGTCGCCGCGCATCGACACCAGCACCGGTGGACGCATCGTCAGGCTGGCGTTCACGCCGCCGAAAAATCTGTCGCAAGCCGAACTGCCCGTCGGACTGTCGGTGGACGTCAACATCGTGGTCGAGCGGCGCGACGGCGCGCTGACGCTGCCACGCACGGCGGTGCGCGAGCCGACCATCGCGCCCCATGTATTGGTCGTCGAGGACGGCAAAGTGGCGCGTCGCGACATCGAGTTTCGCGATTGGCCCTCGGCCAATATCATCGTTGACGGCGGGCTGCGCGTCGGTGAGCGCGTGATCGTCTCGGCGACGCCTCCGCCCGTTGGCACCAAGGTCGAGGTTTCGACACAGTAAACGCATGCGTTACGCCCTCAAATTCGCCGCGCGGTACCTGTTCAGCAGCAAGTTTCAAACGTCGCTGCTGATCGGCGGCGTGGGCATCGGCGTGCTGGTGTTCTGTTTCATGTCGGCGCTGATCAATGGACTGACCTCCTTCCAAATCGAGCAAACCACCGGCAGCATCGCCCATGTCACGGTCGAACCGCGCGAGCAGGCCCCGCGAGTGGTGAGCGGCGCCGAGCCCACCGTCAAGCAAGTTGTGACCGTGCTGCGCGCCAACGTGCAGCGTGAGCAAATTCGCTCATGGCCAGAAGTCATGACCACCATCGAGAATCATCCCCTAGTGCGCGAGGCCGTGCCGATCGTCTCGGGCAACGGCCTGATCGCCCGCGGCCAGGCTATCGCGCCGGTGGCCATCACCGGCGTGCGACCGGAGCAGTTGTCGGAAATCGCCGCCATCGCGCCGGCCATTGTCGATGGCGAGGCGGAGTTGGATCTCGACGGCGTGCTGATCGGCGACCGCCTCGCGCGCAACCTCTCGATCGCCGTGGGCCAGAATTTGGTCATCCGCTCCGATCGGGGGCGGGAGCGTAGCGTGCGGGTGCGCGGCATCTTCGCCCTGGGAGTCGAAAGCCTCGACGAGCGTGTCGCCTACATGAATTTCAAGTCGGCCAAGGCTCTGCTGGACCTCGACAACGGCATTTCGCGCATCGAGGTGAAACTCGACGACCTCGATATGGCTCCTGATGTCGCCAATGAATTCAAGGGCCTCACGGGCCTTAAAGTGACGAGCTGGACCGAGAAGAACAAGCGGCTGTTCGACGCCATTCAAGGCCAGAACTCTACCGGCAGTCTGATCAAGTTCTTCTCCATCGTCACCATCATCATCGGCGTGGCCAGCGCGCTGTTGCTCACCTCCATGCGCCGGCGCCCCGAGATCGGTATTATGCGATCGATGGGCGCCAGCAAAGCCTTCATCACCAGCGTCTTCGTGCTGCAAGGCATTATGGTCGGATTGCTGGGCGCCGTCGTGGGCGCGGGCCTAGGGTATGGCTTCTGCAACTTGCTGGCCGCGGTCGCCAAACGTGCCGACGGCAGCGTGATCTTTCCCATCGACCCGACCCAGGGCGCCTACCTGACCGGCATTTTGCTGGCCACGGGCGCCAGCGCCGTTGCCGCCATCCTGCCCGCTCGCCGTGCGGCCCAGATTGATCCGGTGGAGGCCATCAGCCAATGACCGCCGCCTCTCTGGCCGATCGCGCGCCCCTGCTGGACGTGGAGGACATTCGCAAGAACTACCTCTCCGGCGACACAATTCAGCCGGTGTTGAAGGGCCTGAGCTTCCAAGTCTTCAAGGGAGAATTCGTGGCCTTGCAAGGCCCTAGCGGCAGCGGAAAAAGCACGCTGTTGTCGATCCTGGGCACCCTCTTGCGCCCCACGTCCGGACGATTCCATATGCTCGGCCATGATCTGACGGCGGCCAGTGAAGACCAGCTTACGGCCTTCCGTAACCGCTACATCGGGTTCGTCTTTCAGTATCACCATCTGCTGCCGGACTTCACGGCGCTGGAGAACGTCATGTTTCCCTCAGCCACGACGGCGGGGCGAGAAACACCGGAAATGATTCAACGCGCCGCCAACTTGCTCGCGCGCGTGGGCCTGGCGGAGAGGATCAACTATCGGGCCACGAAACTCTCGGGCGGGCAAAAGCAGCGCGTGGCCATTGCCCGCGCCCTCATGAATAACCCGCCCTTGGTCCTGGCCGACGAGCCCACCGGCAACCTGGACCGGGAAAGCGCGGACGGCGTCATGCGCCTCTTGGCCGAGATCAACGCCGAGCGCGGCACCAGCTTTTTCATCAGCACCCACGACGCCGACATCGCCAAGCGCTGCCATCGCCGCATCACGGTGATCGACGGCAGGCTTTCGGGGATCGAGCAGGGCACGCCGTTGGAAAGTATCGCGGCGGAGTAACTACTCCGCCGCTTGTTTCGCCACTTCGGCCGTTGTATCCGCCTTGCGCCAGCGCAACACCGGTTTGCGTGCGGCCTTGGTTTCATCCAAGCGGCGGCGTGGCGCCAGACGGGGCGCGGCGCGGAACCACTCGGCCTGATCGCCCTGCTTGGCGCGGCGCGCCAAAGCCAAGACCGAGGCGATGAACTGATCGAGCGTCGCCTTGCTCTCGGTCTCGGTGGGCTCCATCAGCAGCGCGCCATGCACCACCAGCGGGAAGTACATGGTCATGGGGTGGAAGCCCTCGTCGATCAGCGCCTTGGCGATGTCGAGTGTCGATACGCCGGTGTTTTTCAAAAAGCGGTCGTCGAACACCACTTCGTGCATGGAGCGGCCCTCGAAAGCCGGCGTGAGCTCGGCCGCCAGCTTGGCGCGCAGGTAATTGGCGTTGATTACCGCATCGCCCGAGGCTTGCTTCAGGCCGTCCACGCCCATGGCGAGAATGTAGCTGAGCGCGCGCACGAACACGCCGAACTGGCCCTGGAAGCCTTTCATGCGCCCAAAGGCCTTTTGTGCCGCGCCGTGACCCGCATGCTCGGCAACTGCGTAATTTTCACCCGCCTTCACGACAAAGGGCACCGGAGCGAAAGCCGCCAACGCGGCGCTCAGCACCGTCGGGCCCGCGCCGGGTCCGCCCCCGCCGTGAGGCGTGGAGAACGTCTTGTGCAGGTTGATGTGCATGGCATCGACGCCCAAATCGGCGATGCGCACGCGGCCCACGAGGGCGTTGAAGTTGGCACCGTCCATGTAGAAGTAGGCGCCCGCCACATGCACGGCCTCGGCGATCTCGATGCACTCGGTTTCGAACAAACCGCAGGTGTTGGGATTCGTGATCATCACCGCGGCGATATCCGCGCCCAAGCGCGCCTTGAGCACGCTCAGGTCGACGTGGCCCAGCGCACTGGCCGGAATGGACTCCACCTGATAGCCGCAGAGCGCCGCCGTGGCCGGATTCGTGCCGTGGGCTGACTCGGGGACCAGCACGATTTTGCGTGCACCTTGACCGTTGGCCTCGTGGGCGGCGCGGATGCACATGAGGCCACACAGTTCGCCGTGGGCGCCGGCGGCGGGGCTCATGGCGACGGCGGGCATGCCGGTGAGCGTTTTCAGCCAATGAGCCAGCGTGTCGATCAGCTCAAAGGCGCCTTGCGCGGTGCTGACGGGCTGGAAGGGGTGGATGTCGGCGAAGCCCGGCAGTCGCGCCATTTTTTCGTTGAGGCGCGGGTTGTGCTTCATGGTGCACGAGCCCAGCGGATAGAACCCGGTGTCGATGGAGTAGTTCTTCTGCGACAGGCGCGTGTAGTGGCGCACCACTTCGGGCTCGCTCAAGCCTGGCAAACCGATGGATTTGTCGGACCGCAAGCTGCCTAGCCGCGTGCGCACCTTCGGCGCCGCAGGCAGGTCCACGGCGGTGGAGCCGGGCGTGTCCAATTCAAAGATCAACGCTTGTTCGATCTGCAGGCCGCGATGGCCGCTGGTGGTGGTCGTCGTGCTCATGACAGCACCTCCTGCAAAGCGGCTCCCAGGGCATCGATATCGGCGGCGGAATTCATTTCCGTGGCGGCCAGCAACAGCGTGTTGGCCAGTTCCGGGTAGGTCGGATAGAAGCGCGAGGCGGGCACGCCCCCCAGGATACCGCGCTTTGCCAAGGCCTCGACCACGCCGGCGGCGGGTATGGGCAACTGCACTGCGAACTCGTTGAAAAACGCAGCCGGTAGAATTTTCACGCCCTTCACTTGCTCCAGCCGGTCGGCCAGCAACACCGCATGGACGTGATTGAGCTCGGCCAAGCGGCGGAAGCCGGCCTCGCCCAACAGCGTCATGTGCACCGAGAAGGCCAGCGCGATGAGCCCGGAGTTGGTGCAGATGTTCGAGGTCGCCTTCTCGCGGCGGATGTGCTGTTCGCGCGTGGACAGCGTCAGCACCCAGCCGCGGCGGCCGTCTTCGTCCGTCGTTTCGCCGGCGAGGCGGCCGGGCATCTGGCGAATGAACTTCTCGCGCGTCGCGAACAGCCCCACGCCGGGCCCGCCGAAGCTCGTGGGCGTGGCGATGGACTGGCCCTCGCCCACGACGATGTCAGCACCCATGTCGCCCGGCGACTTGAGCAGCCCCAGAGAGACGGGCTCGGTGACGCACACCACCAATAGCGCGCCCGCCGTGTGGCAGGCCGCCGCCAGGGCGGAAAAATCTTGAAGGTGGCCAAAGAAGCCCGGCGTTTGCACGATGACGCACGCAAGATCAGGCCCAATGCGGCCGATCAAGTCCTCCACGGCCATGGGGTCCGGCGCCAGGCACTCGGCCTGCATGTCGAGGAAGCGCATGGCCGTGGCGGTCACGTCGCGGTAGTGCGGATGCACACCGCCCGAGATCAACACCTTGGCGCGCTTAGTCACACGGCACGCCATGGCGGCAGCCTCGGCGCAGGCCGTGGCGCCGTCGTACATGGAAGCGTTGGCCACCTCCATGCCGGTGATCAGCGCGACCTGCGTTTGGAATTCATAAATTGCCTGCAAGGTGCCTTGCGCGATCTCGGGCTGGTAAGGCGTGTAGGCCGTCAGGAACTCGCCGCGCTGGATGATGTAGTCGAGCGATGCCGGCGTGTGATGGCGATAGTTGCCGGCCCCCAGAAAGCTGGGCGCACTGGCAGCATTGAGATTCTTCGCCGCCATGGCGGACAGAATCCGCTCCACCTCGATCTCGCTCTGGGTATTAGGCAGACTGAAGTTGGCCTTGGCTTTCGCGGCAGCCGGAATGTCGGCGAACAGCTCATCGACCGAGCCCACGCCGATAGCCGCAAGCATGTCGCGGCGGTTTTCATCACTCAGAGGTAAATAGCGCATGGCGATGCTCCCTTAGCCGCCCAGTTCGGTGACGTATTTGTCATAGGCCGCTTGATCCATCAGTCCGTCGAGCTCCGCGGGATTGGCCAGCGTCATCTTGAAGAACCATCCGGCCCCTTGCGGGTCCTTGTTCACGGTTTCCGGCGCATCGGGCAGTGCGGCATTGCCCTCGGTGACGACACCCGAGGCCGGGGCATAAACCTCGCTCGCGGCCTTGACCGATTCCACCACGGCGGCATCACCGCCGGCCGTGAGCTGCTTGCCCTGCGCGGGCACCTCGACGAACACGATGTCGCCCAACTGGCCTTGGGCGTAGGCCGTGATGCCGACGGTGGCGGTGGTGCCCTCGATACGGATCCATTCGTGATCTTTGGTGAAACGGAGCTGGCTCATGAACGAATCCTTCCTTACTTCGATTTGAAATAGCGATGCGGCGTGAAGGGCAGATCAACCACCTGGGCCGGCAACGTCTGGCCGCGCACCAGCAGGCCGACGCGCGTGCCGGGCTTGGAGTAACCGGTTTCGACGTAACCCATGGCGACGGGCCCATTGACGCTGGGGCCGAAGCCGCCGCTGGTGATTTCGCCGATCTTCTTGCCGGCGTCGTTGACGACGTCGGTATGGGCGCGGGCCGGGGCGCGGCCGTCGGGCTTGAGGCCCACGCGCAGCCGCTCCGCGCCGGTGTTGAGCTGTTGCACGATTTTGCGCGCGCCCGGAAAGCCGCCCTCGAGCTTGCGCCGCTTGCCGACGATCCACGACAGATTGGCTTCCACCGGCGTGGTGGTGGTGTCGATGTCGCTGCCGTAAAGGCACAGCCCGGCTTCAAGGCGCAACGAGTCTCGCGCGCCCAAACCGATGGCTTGCACTTCGGGTTGCGCAAGCAGCGCTTGCGCGATCTTCTCGGCGGCCTCGGCTGCAACGGAAATCTCGTAGCCGTCTTCGCCGGTGTAGCCGGAACGAAACAGCCGGACCTCGACAGAATCGCCCGCCGGGAGTTTGAAGGTGGTCACTTGGCTCGACATGAACGGCATCGCGGCGCATGCGGGCGCAAATCGAGCCAACACGGCCGCCGCCATGGGGCCCTGCAGCGCGAGCAAGGCGCGATCGGGAAATTTGACCAGCTTCACGCGAGGGCCCAGGCGACGCTCGATATGATCGAAATCGCCGTTCTTGCAGGCCGCGTTCACGACCAGGAATAGCCGATCATCGGCGTGACCCTCGGCGGGCCGCGTGATCATCAAGTCGTCGATGATGCCGCCGGTTTCGGTGAGAAGGGTCGAATAGCGAATGCGCCCGGGCTGGAGAATACGCAAGTCGCCGGGGATCAGTTCTTCCAGCGCCGCGGCAACATCGCGGCCGATCAGTTCGGCCTGGCCCATGTGCGAGACGTCGAACAATCCAGCCTGGGCGCGCACATGGAGATGTTCCTTGAGGACGCCCAAAGGATAGTTCACCGGCATGTCGTAACCGGCGAAGGGCACCATCTTCGCTCCCAGCGACACATGGAGCGCGTGCAGGGGCGTGGTCTTCAAGCTGTCGCCGGTGTGGGCCAAATCCAAGTCTCCGCGAGCCAGGGTTCGCCCGGGGCGGACTCGGAGTCCGGCTATCGGGCGCCCTCCTCTGTCGGAGAACCTGAAAGATTCACCGAGCCTTAGTTGTCTCACCCGGCCCGGCTTACATCTTCGGTGAGGAACCCGGCCTTACGGCCGAACGCCTGCTTTCCAGAGTACCAATTTCCCCACGGTCCTTTGGCCTGAGAGTTTCCGAGGGCGGTTTCTCCTTCGGCGCCGCTTGGTCACCGCGCAAAGGCGGCAAAAGCGGTCTCTTCCGTGGGGTTACACGGTCGCGCGGACTCTGGCCTGAGTCGCCCGTCGGGGTCAACCGCGGAACCGGCCTGGCGGGCACGAAATGTGTGGATAACTCGCTAAAGCTTAAGGGCTTTGACTGCGATTGTACTCGAGTTGCTCGTTGGTGAGCTGAAGGCCGACATAAACGTCATAGGATGCCGCCGGCTCGTTCTTTTGCAGCGGAATGAAGATTCGCAGGTTGTTCTCGCGTGTGCGCTCTCTTGCGCCCGGCGCGGCGGGCAGGTCGGCGCGGAACTGAAAGATCTGCTTGCCCTCGGCTTTCGGAAAAAGCTGGGGCACGGCGACAAAATAGAAGATCGATTCCCGGCCCGCGGTCACGGCTGGGCCCGTCGCCACGGAGAAATCGAGGTCCATGCGCACCTCGACGCCCTCGTCGCTGAACACGCACTCGCCTTCGTAGGCCACGACCTCGGCCTGATAAGCGACGTCGGCAGCGTCACGGCCCGGTCCGTCCTTGAACTTGGTCAATTTGGCGGTCGTGCTGTCGACACGGACCGACGGGCACGGCGGCGCCATGTTGTCGGTGCACGCGGACAAAGCCACGGCAATCAGCGCGGCGGCGAGAATGAACGAACGGGTCATGGGAAAAAGGAATCTCGGATGAAAACGGGTTACAGCTTCTTGTGGGTACCATCGCACAGCGGCGATTTTGTGGTGGCCTTGCAGCCGCAAAACCACACCTTGCCGTCCTTGTCGGCGGTGTAGGACAAGGGCGTCAGCCCGGTGACCTTGTGCGAGCCGTCGCAAAACGGCTGCTTGGCACTGCGCCCGCACGAACACCAGTAGTAGGTCTTTCCGGCGATCACGTCGATGCCGTAGGGCGCCTTTTGCGCCGCGATGGGAGCGGATGGCTGATCGGTCATTCCGGTATCCTTCAAACCCACGTTCTTCAACGTTGCGTGTCCGGCCTTTGGCTTTCGCGGCTGGCGCGGATTTGCTATGTGTGCCCCGCTCCGGCCCGGCTCAGGTCCGAACGGGGCGCAGTCTATCCACTGGCCGCTCGCGACACTAGTGGTCCGATTCTAACATTCGCATCCCGATGCGATGAGCGATTTTGCGAATGTTAGAATCAAAGGGACCACTAGCAAATATCGGGTTTCTAGTGGAGCTTTGGATTTGACATTCGCCTTAAAGTTCCGACTCGGCTAGGGTGGCGAATGTCAAATCCGCTCCACTAGGCCGAAGTCGCGGGCCCCAATCGCAAAGTTTGACCCCATTTCGTGACCGCCGCGATGTCCCGCCCACGCCTCAAGATCCTGCTTGCCGCGCCGCGCGGATTTTGCGCCGGGGTCGACCGCGCGATCCTGGTGGTGGAACGGGCCCTCGCGAAGTTCGGCGCGCCGGTTTACGTGCGCCATGAAATCGTCCACAACCGGCACGTCGTCGAAGCCTTGAAGGCCAAGGGCGCGATTTTTGTCGACGAACTCAGCGAAGTGCCCGGCGACAAGCCCGTTGTGTTCTCCGCGCACGGCGTGCCGAAATCGGTGCCTGCCGAGGCCGAAGCCCGCAAGCTGCTCTATGTCGACGCGACCTGCCCGCTGGTGAGCAAGGTGCACGTCGAGGCCGAGCGCCATGCCCGCGAGGGCCGCCACATTTTTCTGATCGGTCACGCCAACCACCCCGAAGTCATCGGCACCATGGGCCAGGTTACGCCGGGCACGATGACGCTGGTGGAAACCATCGCCGATGCCGAGGCCGTGAACCTGCCGCAAGGCGCGCAACCGGCCTATGTGACGCAGACGACGTTGTCCGTGGACGACACGGCCGAAATCATCGCCGTGCTGCGGCGGCGCTTTCCGGCCATCGCGGCGCCGCGCAAGGAAGATATTTGCTACGCCACCACCAACCGCCAGAACGCTGTCAAGGCCATGGCGGCGAAGTGCGATGCTTTTCTCGTCATCGGCGCGCCCACGTCATCGAACTCCAATCGCCTAGTCGAAGTCGCACGGCGCGGAGGTTGCGCCGGCGCTTACCTGATCGAGCAGGCGAGCGCAATTGCCTGGGATCGCATCAAGGACGGCGATACCCTGGGCCTCACGGCCGGCGCTTCGGCGCCCGAGATGCTGGTGGATGAGGTCATCGCCGCCGCGAAGCAGCGCTTCGAAGTCACGGTGGAGCAAGTCACCGTCACCGAGGAATCGGTGAAGTTCAGCCTGCCGCGCGTCGTCAACGGATAGGAAGCCATGGCCGTTTACACCGAAGTTCCCGACGATGAATTGAACGCCTTCATGGCCGCCTATGACGTGGGCGAGGTCACCGGCTGCAAGGGCATCGCCGAGGGCGTGGAGAATTCCAACTATCTGGTCCAGACCACAAAAGGGCCCTTCATCCTGACGCTCTATGAGCGCCGGGTAAACCCGGCCGATCTGCCCTTCTTTATCGATCTCATGGAGCACTTGGCCAAGTGCGGCGTGAAAAGCCCGGTACCGCTACGGACGAAAGACGGTCAAGCCTTGCGCACGCTTAGCGGGCGCCCCGCCGCCGTGGTGACGTTTCTCAACGGCATGTGGCCGCGGCGCATCGAGGCCTGGCATTGCCATGAGCTCGGCAAGGCGCTGGCGCAATTGCACTTGGCGGGGCAGTCGTTCAAGCAACGCCGCGCGAACGATTTGTCGCTGGCCGGATGGCAGAGTCTCTACGCCAAGGTCGAAGGGGCCGCCGAGGGCGTCGAACCGGGCCTGCACGACGTCTTGCGCGACGAGTTGGATGACTTGGCCCATCACTGGCCGAGCGCATTGCCAACGGGCGTCATTCACGCCGATCTGTTTCCCGACAATGTGTTCTTCATGGGCCAGGCGTGCTCGGGCTTGATCGATTTTTATTTCGCCTGCACGGATTTTCTGGCTTACGACCTTGCGATATGCCTCAACGCCTGGTGTTTCGAGGCCGACGGCGCGCTCAACGTCACCAAGGCCAGCAAGCTGTTCGCTGGCTATCAGTCCGTGCGCGCGCTCACGGTTGCGGAGAAAACCGCGCTTCCGCTGCTCGCGCGCGGCGGGGCCATGCGTTTTCTGCTCACGCGGCTTTACGATTGGGTCAACACACCGGCCGGCGCCATGGTGAAACCCAAGGATCCGCGCGAGTATCTGCGCAAGCTCAAGTTCCATCGCGGCGTCACCGGGATCGGGGCCTATGGCCTCGCCTGACACGTCAACCGACAACGGCCAAGTGGAGTTGTTCACCGACGGCGCGTGCCTGGGCAATCCCGGCCCCGGCGGATGGGCCGCGCTGCTGCGCTTCAAGGGCACGGAGAGGGAACTCTCTGGCGGTGAACTCAACACCACCAACAACCGCATGGAACTGCGGGCCGTCATCGAGGGCCTTCGAGCGTTGAGCCGCCCCTGCCGGGTGGTCGTGGCCACCGACAGCCAGTACGTCCAGAAAGGCATCACCGAATGGATCGACGGTTGGAAGCGCAGAAACTGGCGCACGGCCGACAAGAAGCCCGTGAAGAACATCGACCTGTGGCAGGAACTCGATGCCGTGCGCAACGGCCACGACATCCACTGGACCTGGGTACGCGGCCATGACGGCCACGTCGAGAACGAGCGCGTCGATGTGTTGGCGCGCGGCGAAGCTGAAAAGCTTCGCGGCTAGAGCTTGCCCAGAACATAGGCCGCCGCCGAGACCTCGAAAGCGCCGGGCTCATCGACATAGAGTTGCGCCACGCGGCCGTCGCTCACCACCATGGCATAGCGCTGGGAGCGCAAGCCCATGCCGTAGGGGCGGGCATCGGTTTCGAGCCCACAGGCACGGGTGAATTCGCCGTTGCCGTCGGCCAGCATGAGGATGCGCCCGTCGACGCGATTGGCCCGCGCCCAGGCGTCCATCACGAACACGTCGTTGACGGCGATGCAGGCGATGCGGTCAACGCCCTTGGCCTTGAAGTCGTCGGCGTGCTCGAGAAAGCCCGGCAAATGCCGCGCCGAGCATTGCGGCGTGAAGGCCCCCGGCAGCGCGAAAATCACGCTGATCCCCTTGGCGCAAAGGCCGGCCATGGAGACGTTCTCGATTTGACCCTGCGCCATCATCTTGACGCGAATATCCGGCACGGAATCGGAAACACGGATGGGCATGACGCGGACCTGGACTTTCATGTTGTCAAGACTTGTCTTGACGGAAACTTGAGATCATTTTTATCCCATGGCACGAGCAAAAGATAAATCCAACTCGGGCTACTTGGTCGGGCATTTTCTCGTCGCGATGCCCACCATGGCCGACCCGCGCTTCGAGCGCACGGTGATCTATATGTGCGCGCACTCCGCCGAGGGCGCCATGGGTTTGATCGTGAACAAGCCCATGAAGGACCTCAAGGTGCCCGACATCCTCAGTCAGCTCGGCATCACCATTTCCGGCAAGTGCGATTTGATTCACGTTCATCGCGGCGGCCCGGTGGAAACCGCGCGCGGCTTCGTGCTGCACTCGGCCGACTACGACCACGAGGGGACGCTGAAGGTGAATTCAGCCATCTGCCTCAGCGCCACCACGGAAATTCTGCGGGCCATCGCCGCCGGCCAGGGCCCGCGCAAGAGCCTCATGGCCTTGGGCTACGCCGGCTGGGGGCAAGGCCAACTCGACGGCGAGATCAAGCAAAACGCCTGGCTGAGCGTCCCCGCCGACGAGGACCTTTTGTTCTCGCCCGAGTCCGAAATGAAGTGGGAGCGGGTGCTCGCGAAAATCGGTGTCAGCCCGCACTTGCTGTCGGGCACCGCCGGACACGCTTAACGGCTCAGGCCTCGCCCTACTGCGCCGTCCAACCACCGTCGACCTTGAGGCTGGTTCCCGTCACCAGGGCTGAGGCGGGCGCGGCCAAATAGAGCACTGCTGCCGTCACGTCGGCGATCTGGCCCATGTGGCCCAGGGGAATGCGGTCCACCACGAAGGATTTGAACTCGGGCTTGTCCAACATCGGCTTGGTCATGGGTGTTTCGATGAAGGTGGGCGCAACGCTGTTGACGCGAATACCGTGGGGCGCCAGCTCCACCGCCATGGCCTTGGTCAGGCCCTCGATGGCGTGCTTGGAGGCGCAGTAGACCGTGCGGTTGGGCGAGCCCACATGGCCCATTTGCGAGGACATGTGGATGATGCTGCCCTTGATCTTGGCGGCGATCATCTTGGCCGCGACGATTTGCGCGACAAAAAACGCCGCGCGCACGTTGATATCGAAGATGCGGTCGAAATGCTCCTCGCTTACGTCCGTGAAGGGCTCGGGGATATTGGTGCCGGCGTTATTGACGAGAACATGCACCGGCGCGCGCGTGGACAACACCTCGCGAACCTGGTCGGTATTCGTCACGTCGCACACCAGCGCGGACGCCTTGCCGCCCTTGGCCGTGATCTGCGTCACAGCTTGGTCCAATTCTGACTTGGTGCGGCCGACCAGCACCACCTCGGCCCCGGCTTCGGCCAACACCTCTGCACAGCCCAAGCCCAAGCCACGCGAAGCGCCGGTAATCAGCGCGCGCTGCCCCGCAAGGCTGAAGCGGTCCATCATCTTCGCGGTCACGATTCGATATCCTTTGCCGCCCTGCGTTTGTGGGCCATAAGCGCCATGAGGCGACGATCACGCCACTGCCGCCGGGCATCGAGTTTATCCGCTTCAAGGACGGCGCGGCGCTCTTTTTCAATGGCCGAGATCAGATCGCCGCTCCAGGGCTTGGGCGCCGTGCGGGACTTCGCGATGCCGTGATAGAGCGGCCCCAGGCGCGCGGCGTAGTCGGCCACGCCCTGGGGCGCGTTCAAATCAATGGTCTCGAAGGGTCCCATGAAGGACCAGCGCAAACCCAAACCCGCCGAGATGGTTTTGTCGATGTCGGCGGCGCTGGCATAACCCTCTTCGAACAGCGCCCAGGCTTCGTTCAGCAGCGCACCCTGCAGGCGGTTGAGCACAAATCCATCCACTTCCTTGCGTACGCGAATAGGCTCCTGGCCAACGGCCGACATAAACTCGAAAGTGGCATCCACGACCTTGGCATCCGTCCAGGGTGCCGGGACAAGTTCCACTAACGGCACCAAGTACGGCGGGTTGACGGGGTGCGCGATCAGCATGCGCGCGCGAGTTTTGCAGGCGTCTGTAAAGGCCGAAGCAGGGATACCCGAGGTGGAGCTACCGATAGGCGCCTCGGGCGGCACGAGCGGATCAAGGGCCGCATAGACCTGCCGCTTCACGTCCAACTGCTCAAACGCCGACTCTTGTACATAGTCGGCGCCCGCCACGGCCTGGGCGAGTTCACCGTGGACTGAGATGCGCGACAAGATCGTCGCTGGTTCATCGGTGATCAACTCGAAAGATCTGAGATCCTTCAGGCAACTTTCAATGTGGCTCAGCACACGATTGCGAACCGTCGCTTCGGCGTCGAACACGCGAACTGACAGCCCGGCGCGGGCGAAGACGATGGCCCAACCGGCCCCCACCAGCCCCGCGCCGACGACGGCGACTGTTTCGACCTTGATGCTGGGCTGCAAGCGCGGACCTACTCGGCCGCCTTGGAGTTGCCGTAGCGGCGCACGCGCAGGTCGGCCTGTTCCTTATGGCCCCAGAAATTCTCGATGGCGCACAGCCGCGAGCAATACTCGCCCACCAGCGCCGAGGCCTGCTCGGTGACCTCTTGGTAGGTGCAGGTCTTCATGAACTTGCCGACCCACAGACCGCCGGTGTAGCGCGCGGCGCCGTTGGTGGGCAGCGTATGGTTGGTGCCGATCACCTTGTCGCCGTAAGCGACGTTGGTTTCCTTGCCCAGGAACAAGGCACCGTAGTTGGTCATCTTTTCCAGAAAGTAGCGCGGGTTGGCGGTGAGCACCTCGACGTGTTCCGAGGCGATGCGGTCGGCTTCCGTCACCAGCTCGTCAACGCTGTCGCAGACGATGACCTCGCCGAAATCGCGCCAGGCTTGGCCGGCCACGTCGGCGGTCTTGAGGAACTTCAATTGCCGGTCGACCTCTTTCATGGTGTCGCGCGCGACGCGCTCCGACGTGGTCAGCAGCACCGCCGGAGACGTGGGCCCGTGCTCGGCCTGGCCCAACAGGTCCACCGCGCACATTTCGCCATCGGCGGTGTCATCGGCGATCACCAGAATTTCCGTAGGACCCGCGAACAGGTCGATGCCGACGCGCCCGAACAGCTGGCGCTTCGCTTCGGCCACATAGGCGTTGCCGGGACCCACTAGCATGTCGACGGGCTTGATGGTCTCGGTGCCGATGGCCATGGCCGCCACGGCTTGAATACCACCAAGCAGATAGATTTCGTCAGCGCCCGCCAGGTGCATGGCGGCGATAGTGGCCGGGTGCGGCTGGCCCTTGGTCGGCGGCGTGCAGGCGATGACGCGCTTGCAGCCCGCCACGCGCGCCGTCAGCACGCTCATGTGCGCCGAGGCCACCATGGGATAACGGCCGCCGGGGATGTAGCAGCCGACGTTGCTGATGGGGATGTTCTTGTGGCCGAGCTTGACGCCGGGGATGGTTTCAACTTCGACGTCCTTGAGTGCCGCTTTTTGCACTTCGGCGAACTTGCGGATTTGCGCCTGGGCGAACTTGATGTCGTCGATGACCTGTTTCGGGCAGGCCTTGACGCAGTCCTCGATCTCCTGGGCCGACATGCGGAACTTGATGGGGTCGAAGTTGTCGAACTTCTTCGACAATTCGCGCACGGCCGCATCGCCGCGCTTGGCCACGTCGGCGAGAATGCCCGTGACCGTCTCGCGCACCTTGGCGTCGTAATCGTCCTTGGTGGCGGCCGCCGCGCCCTTCTTTAGGTATCGTGCCATGAGGTGTTCTCCCGAGACTGAGCCAAAACCTTAGAATTCAATGGGCGCGGAGACTAGCCGCACGGAGGGCCAGTGCGAAACGCTTCGCATCGCCTGATCGCCGTGCGGAGACATGGATAACCTATTGAAGACGCTCGCGAATCGCGCCGAATTCCTCGAGGGTGTCAAGGTCGCCGACCGCCGCCATGGTCGGTGTTCCGGAAAAAATACGCCCGGCGCAGGCCTGGATGCGTGCCCGGTCGATCTCCTCGACCCGGGCGATGACCTCGTCAGCCTTCAACAGCCGCCCATAGACCACTAATTGCCGTGCCCATTGGGTGCAGCGCGCCGAGGGACTTTCCAGCGACATGAGAATGCTCGACTTGAGCTGCGCCTTGGCGCGTCGGACTTCGTCGTCGGTAATCGTATCGGCGGTCTTGCGGATTTCGTCGCACAACACGGGGATGAGCTTGGGCACCTCGTCCGCGGCGGTGCCGGTGTAAATGGTGAACAGCCCCGTGTCGGCGAACGACTGCGTGGAGGAAAACACCGCATAGGCCAATCCGCGTTTCTCGCGAATTTCCTGAAACAGACGCGAGGACATGCCCTCGCCCATGAGCGTCGACAGCGCGGCCACGTTGTAATAATCGGGATCCAAATAGGGCACGCCTTGGAAGCCGAAAACGAGATGCACCTGATCGAGATCGCGCGTCTCGCGGAATTCACCACCCGTGTACGTGCCTGGCACTTGCCGCAGGCTCGTCTTGGGTTTGAGGGCCGCAAAGGCGCGCTCCACGTCGGCGACAAACTTGTCGTGATCCACCGCACCGGCGGCCGCGACCACGGCGTGCTCGGCGGCGTAATGCCCCCCCAAGTAGTCTTTCAAACGTTGCGAAGTGACCGCTCGCACCAAGGACTCTGAGCCCAGTACCGGCCAGCCCATGGGTTGGTCGGGATAGGCCTTGGCCTGGAAGCGATCAAAAATGATGTCGTCGGGCGTGTCGTTGGCCTGCGAGATTTCCTGCACGATCACGTGCTTCTCGCGCTCCAGCTCCTCGGCGTCCATGGTGGAATTGAGCAAGATGTCCGACAGCACGTCGACCGCGAGACCCAGATCGCCCTTCAGCACCTTGGCGAAGTAGGCGGTGTGGTCGCGGCTGGTGTAGGCATTGAGATGCCCGCCGACGTTATCCATCTCCTCGGCGATCTGCTGCGCGCTGCGCCGCGCCGTGCCCTTGAAGGCCATGTGCTCGAGCAGGTGCGAGATGCCGTTGACGTCGGCGGTTTCGTGCCGCGTGCCGACATTCATCCACACGCCGAGCGACACGGACTCGATGGAGTCCATCTCATCGGTGACGACGCGCAGACCGTTCGACAGCGTGGTAACGTCGACCTTCATGGCGTCACCGGCGGGCGTATTGGCGCACGAAGGCCTTGAGTTGCCCCAAGTCGTTCGGCAATTGCGTGAACTTTTCGGGCTTGTCCATCAGCCCAGCGAGCTTGGCCGGCAGCGCCGGGCGCTGGCCCATGGCGGCCTCGACCGCGTCGGGGAACTTGGCCGGATGGGCCGTGGCCAGCGCCACGATGGGCGTGCCTGGCTCGACCTTTGAACGCGCTGCCGCATGCACGCCAATCACGGAGTGAGGATCGAGAATTTGCCCGGTGGCGGCGTGGATGGACTTGATCGTCGCCTTGGTGCCCTCGTCGTCGAGGCGATGGCCTTCGAACCCGGCCATGATGGCGCGGTGCGCCGACGGATCGACCGTGTAGGCGCCGCCCTGTTTGAAGCGTTCCATCAACGAGGCCACGGTCGCGCCATTGCGCCCATAAGCGTCGAATAGCAATCGCTCGAAGTTGGACGAGATCTGAATGTCCATGGACGGACTGAGCGACGGCAACACTTGGCTTGCGGTCATGGACCCCGTCTCGAAATAGCGCGTGAGAATGTCGTTGCGGTTGGAACCGACGATGAACTTGACGATGGGAAGGCCCATGCGCTGAGCCGCATAGCCGGCAAAGACATTGCCGAAATTTCCCGTGGGCACGGCGAACGCGACGGGCCGTGCTGGTGCGCCCAGCCGCAAGGCCGCCCAGGCGTAATATACGATCTGGGCCATGATGCGCGCCCAGTTGATGGAGTTCACCGCCGAGAGGTGCAGCTCGTCGCGGAAGCTCACGTCGGCGAACATCTCCTTCACGGCGTTCTGGCAGTCGTCAAAGGTGCCGGCAACCGCGATGTTGTGAACGTTGGCCGAGGTGACGGTGGTCATCTGGCGGCGCTGCACGTCGGAGACGCGGCCTGCCGGGTGTAGGATGAAAATGTCGATGGCGTCGCGGTCGCGGCAGGCCTCGATGGCCGCCGAACCCGTGTCGCCCGAGGTCGCCCCGACGATGGTGATGCGCTGCCGGCGCGCCTTCAGCACGCGATCGAATAACTGACCCACGAGTTGCAGGGCGTAGTCCTTGAAGGCCAATGTCGGGCCATGGAACAACTCCATGAGCCAGAGCTGAGAGTCGAGCTGCACCAGCGGCGCCACGGCCTTGTGCGTGAAGTTGGCATAGGCCTGCGCCGTCAGCGCGGCGATCTCCTTCTCGATGACCGAGCCGGCCACATAGGGCGCTATGATCTTGGCGGCCAGGCTTGGATAATCGAGCTTGGCGAGCGCGTTCCATTCAGTCGCGGAAAACGTCGGCCAGGTTTCGGGCACATAGAGGCCGCCGTCGGCGGCCAAGCCCGCCAACAGAACATCATCAAACCCGAGCGCGGACGCCCGGCCTCTGGTGCTGACATAGCGCACCGGCAAACTCCTGAATGCGTCGCCCTTGGCCGCGAGAAGGCGCGGATACTAAGGCTTTGGCGGGGCCGGGCAAGCCCCAGAAAGCGGCGCTAACAGCTTGATTAGCCTGGGATCTGGCTGAGATCAGCGATGAAGGCGGCGATGATTTGGCTCAAGGCTCCGGCAAAGCCGTCGACGGCGGCGCTGACCTCGTCGTCGGAGGCCGACAGCTCGGCGCTGTAGGTTTTCATCAGCACGATCTGATTGCCGTTGATCTTGCGCACCGCCAGTTCGATTTCCATCACCGCGCGGGAGCCCGACGTCACGTCATGTTCCAGCTTTCGGATGGTGCCGGAAATTTCATAGTCGCGGTTGAGCCGCAATTCTGGCGTCACCACGCGCTCGAAGGCCTTGGCGTTGCGCAGGGCGTCGATCAGATCGCGCTGCAGCATGGCCGCGGGCGTATCGGCCCAGAAGTGATAGCTGTACTGCCGCAACCGGGAAGTTCCCGCGCGGTAGAGAATCGCGCGTTCATTGATCACGCCTTCACCGCGCAAGGGGGTGACCTCGGCGACACCCTTGATGGGCCCTCCGGCGCGCGCCACCGGGGCGCTGCGCGGCTCGAGGCGATAGAAGGTGTCGATGGGCACAGGTGCCGACGAGCACGCCGCCACGGCGGCAACGACGGCAACGGCGAAAAGGCGGGACATTGTTTTCATAGCATGCCCCTACTTGCTGTCCGTCTTGGGCCGGTCGGACTGCGGCGAGCCCGACACCAGCAGCCCCGGGTTCTCGCGGATCGCCCGGCTGAATTCCGACAAATTGCGCGTCGTCGCCTCGGTGTTATGGGCGATGTCGTCGATGTAACGCGCGATGGTATCGAGCGTATAGCGCAGGCTGCGGATCGACTCATCGACGTTGCCGGCGTTGTCCTCGACCACGCGGTTGATGTTCCGCATCGACGCCATCAGCATCTCGCGCGTCTCGCCGATATCATCCGAGATGCCTGCGAGATTGGCCGAGGTCTTGTCCAGGTTGGCGATGATGGTGTCGATGCGCGCGACGTTCTCGGGCTTGAAGACGCCCGTCTCGACCGATTGCGAGGTGCGCTTCAAGCTGGCCGAAATTACGGGGACATCGCGCGCCAAGTCCTCGGAGATTTTCGTGAGGTTGCCCAAAATGACCGGCACGTTGTCCTGCGTCATCTTATCGAGGTCTTTGACATAGGCATTGAGGCTGGCCAGCAGCGGCTTGATGGAGCTGGAACTGATCTCGCCGAATTCGGAGCCGATGTCGGAAAGTGCCGCGAAGAAGTTCGAGGCCGAGGCGCCCTTGATGAGCGAGCCGGGCTTGAGCGCCGTCGGGCTTTGACCGCCGTCGATGTCGATGGTCAGGGCCGAGAGCAGGCCGCCCACCGAGGCGCGCGCCACCGAGTCCTCGGGAATCTTCCAGCCTTCCTGCACGCTCAAGTTCACGCGGAAGGAGACGTTCTGGCCCTCGAACATCGGCTCGATGCTGTCGACCTGTCCGATCTGGTAGCCCTCGTAGAGCACGAGGGTGCCGAACTTGAGGCCGTTCACGTTGTTATAGACGGTATAATACTCGTCGGTCGCGCCGGTGCGCCCCGCGAGAATGGAGACAACGACAAGAAACGCCGCCAGCACGGCGGCCACGAAGCCGCCGACGATGACGTAGTTGATGCGACTATCCTGCATGGCGCGTCCCGTTCCCCCAACTCAATCCGATCCTCGCCGCGGTTTTCATTGGCTTTGCGTTCCCGTCAGGCGGCGGAGGTATTCGTCCGGGTCCAATATTTCCGCCTCGGTGCGGCGATTCAACAGGTTTTGAATGCGCTCATTTGGCGAGTTGCGCACCTCTTCCACCGAACCAATGGTCAGAATGTGGCCCTTGTCCAGCACGCAGATGCGATCGGCGATCTTGAAGGCGCTTTCGAGTTCGTGGGTCACCACAACGATCGACATGTCCATGGCCTCGCGGAGGTTAAGAATGAGGTCGTCGATGGCCGAGGACACCACCGGATCGAGCCCCGCCGAGGGCTCGTCGCAAAACAGGATGCGCGGGTCCATGACGATGGCCCGCGCCAGCGCCGCGCGTTTGATCATCCCGCCCGAAAGCTCCGCCGGCATCAAATTCTCGAAGCCCGACAGGTTGACCACCTGCATCTTCATGCGGGCCATGATGCGCATGGTGTTGCGGTCGAGCTTGGTGTGTTCGCGCAGCGGGAGGACAATATTATCGAGAACGTTGAGCGAGCTGAACAACGCCCCGCCCTGGAACGCCACGCCCATTTTCTGGCGCAGCTTGGTGCGTTCCACGTCGGAAATCGCGTTCAAGTCCTGTCCGAGGATTCGGATTGTGCCCGAGGTGGGGCGCAGCAGGCCCAACAAGGCGTTCAACAGCGTGCTTTTGCCCGAACCGGAGCCGCCCATGATGACCATGATCTCGCCCTGGCGGACCTCGAGATTGATGCCGTGCAAAATCTCGCGCTTGCCGTAATGGGTGACGAGATCGCGAACCTCGATCATGATCGGCGCGGCGGCGATCTCCGTCATGCTGGGCTTGCGGCGCGCGGGATGCTCGAGAACGGCCTGGCTCATGATCACGACCGCGTGGCGATGAAGGCGAAGATCATGTCGGTGACGATGATGGCGCAGATCGACAGCACCACGGAGCGCGTGGTCATGCGGCCCACGCCCTCGGCGCCGCCGCTGACCATGGCGCCGTTGATGACCCCCACCAGGGTGATCAGCATGCCGAACAGCGCGCTCTTGCCGATGCCGTGCATCACGTCGCCCACCTTCACGATCTCGGTGAGCCGGTCGATATAGGCCCCGGCGCTCATGCCGAGATCGAGCGAGATGTACCACCCCGCGCCCGTCAGCATGACCAGGCTGGACCAAAACGTCAGCGTGGGCACCATGATCACCATGGCGATCAGCGCCGGAGCGACGATGAACCGCACCGGGTTGATGCCCATCACCGAGAGCGCGTCGATTTCCTGGCTGATGCGCATGGTGCCGATCCGCGCGGCCAGCGACGATCCGGTGCGCCCCGCCACCAAGATACCGGTGATCAGCGGTCCGAACTCGCGCACCACCGACATGCCGACGCCCAACACGACCTGTTCCTCGGCGCCGAAGATGCGCAAGCTGTAGATGCCTTGAATCGCCAGCATCATGCCGATGGTCAGCGACATCAACGTGATGATGGGCACCGCCATGATGCCCACCTCCATGCAGCGCTCGAACGTGGCTTCGATGCGCACGGGCTGCGCGCGGCGGTGGCCCATGACGATCCAGAATAGGCTTTGAAACAGCAGCACCGCGCCCAGGCCGAACTCGGCGAAACCGGAGGAGGCCGACCGGCCCATGCGCTCAAGTTGATCGCCAAGTCGGGTCAGCATGACCGGCTACCCTTGGCCGGCAAGCGCGGCGTTGACGTCGGCGTGGATGGTGAAAATCTTGTCGAGACGCGCGAGGCTCAGCACCCGCATCGCCGCCGGCGACACGCTGGCCAACGCGAAGTACGCCTTTTTCTTACGCGAAACTTGAAAGGCCTCGACCAAGCTCGCCACGCCGGACGAGTCGATATAAGACACCGCGCCCAGATCCACGACGAGGCGCGTGTACTTATCTAGACTTTCCAGCAGCTTTTGGCGCACCGACGGCGAGGTCTGGAGGTCGACATCCCCCGTCAACGCCACCACGGCAGTACCGTTCATATTGCGAATTTCGATGCTCATGCCTGTTCCCCGCCTCAGTTTACCTTGGAGGCCAACCGTTTGGTCAATTTAAATAAATTGCCGACTCCGGGGGGAGGCGGCAGGAATCGACAATCGTCGGTCACCGACTTGATCAGATGGACACCCAGCCCCCCGGGCCGCACGTCGTCGAGGTCCCGCGATTTGATCGTGGCGGGGTCCACCGGGTCGGCGAAATCCATCAACAGGACGGCCAGGGCGTCGGTCTCGCGCACGAAATCGACCATGATATCTCCCGCCTCCGGATTGCCGCCGTAAGCATGCCGGATGATGTTCTGGCAGGCCTCGTCCACGGCCATCACCAGATCAAGCGTCCATTCGGGGCTGCAGCCGCAATAGCTGGCCGCCTGCTCGGCGGCGGCGCGAACCATTTTCAACCGATCCGGTCGCGCGGGCACACGAAGGCGGAGAATCTGGCCCGTGGCGGCCGCGAGATCAACCGGCGGTGGCGGCAGCGGCGTCGTGCGCACGGCATTATCCTCGACGATGAGAAGCGTCAGGTCGTCGCGCAGGGGCTTGCCGGGCAGTTTCACCGCGCCGGCGATGCTCTTGAGACGAAGATCGGGGGACTCCTCGGCGTGGTCGCGGATCAACGCGCGCGCGCCGTCGAGACCCAGCATGCCCCCGCCGAAGGTGGTGGCTTCCGTGAGGCCGTCGGTGAAAACGTAAAGTGTCCCGCCCTTGAGGTCGATCTCGGACACCGGAAATCCTCCCGAGCCGGCAATGCCCGCGGCGATGCCCAAGGGCGGCGCCTCGGCCGGAATCGACATGAACGAGCCGCGCACGACGTCGAACAGCAGCGGCGGCTCGTGCCCGGCGTTGGTGATTCGCGTCGTCCCGGTGGCGGGATCGAACAGGCCCGCGACGATGGTGACGAACATGCCGTGCGAGTTGGTCTCGCAGAGTTCGTTGTTGATGGCGTTGAGCAACTGGCCGGGGTGCTCGGCGCTCTTGGCGAGGCAGCGAAACAGGCTCGAGGTTTTGGCCATGAGCAGCGCCGCGTTCATGCCCTTGCCCGAGACGTCGCCGACGTTGAACCAGATGCGTCCGTCGGACAGCGGCAGAATGTCGAAAAAGTCTCCCGATACCGCGCGCGCGGGCACGTTGATGCCGTGAATCGGAAACTCCTTGGTGCCCGGCTGAGGCAGCAGGTCGCGCTGAATCTCGGCCGCGAGTTCCAGCTCGTGGCGCTCGCGCTCCTGCTCGACGATCTTTTCCGTCAGCCGCAGATTGTGAATCGCCAGCGCCGCCGCGCCCGCCAGGGTCTCCAGCAGGCGCAGGTCGTCGGTGGAAAAGAGGCCGTTGCCCTCGGTCTTGTTGATGATCTCGATCACGCCCAGGCGATCGCGCCCGCTGGTGAGCGGCGCGGCCAGGATCGACTTGGTGGTGAAACCGGACTTCGCGTCGACGAGGCCGCCGAAATCGGAGTCCTGGCGCACGTCGCGCACCATCTGGCCTTGGTTGGTCTGCACCGCGCGGCCGACGATGCCGCTGGTGGAGGGCACGCGGATGCCGGTGATGTTGACCGGCCCGAAACAGGCCGTGCACACCAGCGCCTGAGCCTGATCGTCGAGCATGAACATCGACGAGGCCTCGGCCCCGACGTAGTGCGTGATCCGCTCCAGCGCCGCCTTGGCCATGGCCTCGAAGCTGTGCGAAGACGTGAAGATCCTCGTCATCTCGGCGATGAGGCCGAGATGGTCGCGGAACTCGCCTTGCGGCAGGGCGGGGTGAGTCGTCATGGGCGCACTATGCCGGTGATTGCCGGGGGCGTAAATCAGCCCGCGCCGCCGTGAGCGCGCGAAAAACCTCGAGGTATCGCGCCACCACCGCCGCTTCGGAATAGGTGTCGCGAGATTTGCGCCGCCCGCCGGCAACGAGACGTTGCGCCAGGCCCCGGTCGGCGAGCACGCGCTTCGCCGCGCTCGCCAAGGCGACGGCGTCATCGACGGGAACCAGCAGCCCGTCTTCGCCATCGGCGATCAACGCGCCGGGCCCCTCGCTGCGGCTGGCGACCAATGGCGTACCTTGGGCCCAGGCGTTGACCACGACGTTCCCGAAGGGTTCATGACGCGAGGGCACCAGACAGACGTCGGCGGTGCGCAACAGCGCGCCACGGTCGGCACGCCAGCCGAGAAACCGCACGCGGTCAAGCACGCCACCGCCACGCGCTTGGTTTCGCAACTCATTCAGCAGCCCGCCCTCGCCCGCGATCCAGAGCACGGCGTCGGGAATGTGCGCCAAGGCGGCAATGGCGGTGTCGATGCCCTTGACGCGCTCGAGGCGCGCCAGCACCAGCAGAATTTTTGCCTCGGGCGGCGTGTCGAAGCTCGTGCGCGGCAACGGCGTTGCGTCCTCGACCGGCGAAAAGTTGGGGATGTGAAAGGCACGCTCGGCCGGCCAGCCCTCGCGCACGACGTAGTCGCGGATATCCACCGTGTTGCAGATCAGCGCGTCGCACGAACGATAGTACTTGAGATTGTAGTACCCGCCCAACCGACCGACGCGGACGAAATTTCCCGAGGGCATGGCGCGGCAGGCGCGGTTCATCCAGCCGAGGATCACGTCGGGTTTGAAGCGCCGCGCGATGCGCTGCAAGCGCCAGGGTGAGAAGACATCGAGCGGCCCGGCGAAGGGCAGCGTGTCGAGGCCGGCATTCAACCGGCGCAGCTTGGCCAGGCGCTCCGGCGCCGCACGAATCACGAGATGCTGATCGACACCCGCCCGCGCGAACGCGCCGGCGAGGTCCTCGAAGAACAACTCCGCGCCGCCGTGGGCGGCGCCGGCCAAGGTTTGCAGAAGGCGCACGATGTGTTTCGCGAGAATTGATGCGGTTAATAATGGCGGTGGGGGTTGTGGCTTGCCAGAAACGCGACTGTAGCTTACGCCACGGCGCATGGCCAAGCCGACGCCCGAACAATCCGCCACCGCCGCGCCGACGCCGGAGACCGCGCCCGAGCCGTCGGCGTCGCGCAAGCGCATGAAGCTCCGCCATTGGGTGGAGTATGCCATCGCGCGCTTTTTCATGGCGGGGCTGCGCCGCTTGAACCTCGCCGCGGCGTCCGACGTGGGCGGATGGCTGGCGCGAACCTTGGGCCCGATCTCCAAGCCCTGGCGTATCGCCAAGCGCAATGTCGCCGCCGCCCTACCCGACCTGGATGGCCGCGCGCGCCGGGCCGTCGTGCGCGGGGCCTTCGACAATTTCGGGCGCGTCATGGCGGAATACGCCCTTCTGCCGCGGCTGTGGCACAGCCGGTGGGACGGCATCATCGACGTCGAGGGCCGCGATGGCTTGCAGTGGGCGGTGATGGGCAAGCGTCCGGTGATCGTGTTCACCGCGCACATCGGCAATTGGGAGCTGATCCCCATGGTGCTGGCCTCCCACGGCAAGCCGGCGATGATCGTGTACCGCGCGCCCAACAACCCCAAGGTCGACGAACTCATCGGCGACATTCGCAGGACGTATGCCGCTGCCTTGGCGCCGAAAGGAGCCGACGGGGCCAAGGACATCGTCGGCCATCTGCAAGACGGCGGCCTGGTGTTCATGGTGGTGGACCAGAAAATGAACACCGGGCCCGAGATTCCCTTCTTCGGCCGGCCCGCGCGCACCGGCAAGGCCATCGCGCGCTTCGCCATGCGCCAAGGCGCGCTGCTGATCCCGGCGCGCTGCGAACGCCTGGGCGCCGAGGGCGGCAACCGCGCGCGTTTTCGCGTGACGTTCGAACCGCCCTGGAGCGTGGAGGGCAAGGCGCGCGACGAGGGCGATATCCGCAACACGCTGACGCGCATCAACGCCAAGATCGAGGAATGGGTGCGCGCCACGCCCGACCAATGGATGTGGATGCACAAGCGATGGCCGGACTGAAGGACCTTCAGCCCTGTCCGCTGTGCCGCGGCAGCGCCTGCGAGATCGTGGGCACGCGCGATCGGGACGGCAGCGCGCTGCAAACCACGATGTGCGTCGCCTGCGGTCATGTCTTCACCAATCCGCCGCCGACGCAGGACGAGATGGCGGCCTATTATCGCGATCGTTACCGCAGCGACTACAAGGGTGTGCGCACACCCAAGCCCAAGCATGTGTTGCGCGCCGGATTTCGTGCCCTGGAGCGCCTCGAGCGCCTGCAGGCTTTCGTTCCGCCCCAGGCGCGGGTGCTTGACATCGGCGCCGGCGGCGGTGAATTCGTTTATCTTTTGGGCCGCGCGGGTTATGAAGCCGTGGGCGTCGAGCCCAATGTCGGTTACGCGGACCACGCGCGGGTGGCCTACGGCATCGACATGTGCCCCGGTACATTGGAAAGCGCTCGTTTCGATGCGGCAAGTTTCGATGTCATTACGCTGCACCATGTCTTGGAGCACGTGATCGATCCCCATGGCGCGCTCACCCGAATTGCCGCGTGGCTGAAGCCCGGTGGACATCTGATTGTCGAAGTCCCCAACGTGATGTCGTGGTTCCATGCCCCGCGCCGGCGGTTCCACCGCGCCCACGTGCAGACGTTTCATGCCAAGGGCCTCGAAGATTTGCTCGCTGGCCATGGCTTTGAATTGATCGACACGGCGATCACCGAAGGCCCGACTCACATCAATGTGGTGGCGTGCAAGACCGGCGTGGCGACACAGCGCGGGTTTCGCGACTGCAGCGCCGACGTACGCGCGCACTTTCACCGTCATACCGAGGTCAGTCATGTGACCTCCGGCATGGCCCTACGGCGCGTGTGGGGAAACGTGACCCGGCCCTGGCGAGAGGCCCGGCAACTGGCGGCGCTGGGCGCAACGGGCCCGCGCGCCATCCTCGACGGGCTATTCGACGCCCGCTGAGCATCGGCGAATGTTCAGCCTCGCGGCAAGAGATTATGCTTTCATGATCACATGGTTCTGAGTTTTGCGCAGCGAGGCTTCCATGACCGCACGTCCCCTCTCCCGCCGCCGGACCATCGCCGCCGCAGGCGCAGTGTCCGTCGGTCTGTTGGCACGCAAAGCGCGCGCGGCGACGGATGCCGATGTCATCGTGATTGGTGCAGGCTTGTCGGGATTGCACGCCGCGCAGGTGCTTGAGGATGGCGGCTTGTCGGTGCTGGTGCTGGAGGGCAACACCCGTGTCGGCGGGCGCGTGCGCACGCTGCTCGACAAACCCGAAACGCCCGAGACCGGCGGCTCGGAAGTGGGCCCGCTCTATGCGCGCGTGATTGATCAAGTGAACCGCTTCGGCCTCAAGCTGCAGCCGTGGCAAGTGGAGAAGCTCGATTTCGCGCTCAATATCGGCGGCGAATTGATGAGCCCCAAGGACTGGCCCACGTCGTCCAAGAATCCCTTCACGGGACCTTTGCGCAACCTGCCGCCGTTGGCGCTGAGCAGCGCCTTCATGCCCAAGGAGAGCGGCCTCAAGGATATCGAGAGCTGGCTGGGTGAGGATCGCGGTCAGCCGGACCCGTCGTTGCACGATTTCTATGTCTCCAAGGGCGCCGATGAGAATGCCCTGCGGTTCCTGTCGCTCGGCGCCCAAGCGGACTCGCTGAAAGACGAATCCACGCTGTGGAACCGTCGCGGTCAGAAAATGCTGGAATGGGCGCGCGGCAACGGGCCCTTCAGCCACGTGGTCGGCGGCATGAGCAAGGTGCCCATCGCCATGGCCGGCGCGCTCAAGCGTGAGGTCATGCTGAATAGGCCGGTGGAGGGCATCCTCACCGACGATAACGGCGTGACGGTGTCGTGCGCGAGCGGCAAAGCCTTCAAGGGCAAATATGCCGTGTGCACGGTCCCGGCCTCGGTGCTGCGCACGATCAAGATCGGCCCCGACTTGCCCGCGCTGCAGAAAGAAGCCGTCGCGACATTGCCTTACGGCCAAAGCACCAGCGTGTTTTTCGCCATCACGGAGAAGTTCTGGGAGGTGGACGGGTTGGGGTCCTCGCTGTGGACCGACGGCCCGGCGGGCCGCGCCTTCGATTGGCTCATTCCCAACGGCAACTACATTTGGATGTTCATGCCGGGCCAAATCAACAAGGCCTTGCGCGGCATGAACGACACCGAGGCCCTCGACCATGCCGTCAAAGCCTTGCATGCGGCCCGGCCCAGCACGAAGGGCCGCATCGAACCCATCGCGGTGGCCAACTGGAGCGCCAACCCCTGGTCGCGCGGGGTCACGGCTTATCGCGCGCCGGGTCAAATCGCGAAGTTCGGCGGCGTCATGGCCGAGCCCCACGGGCGCATTCACTTCGCCGGCGAGCACACGGCGGTGTTGCAAAGCGGCCTGGAGGGTGCCATGGAATCGGGCGAACGGGCGGCGCTGGAAGTGCTCCAGCGCGGATAGTGGTCCGATTCCAACATTCGCATCCCACTTCGGCGCGCGCTCTTGCGAATGCTGGAATCATCAGGACCACGACCAACCATATGTTTCGAGTGGAGCTTCGGATTTGACATTCGCATCGCGATCTCGTTGCTACCGGGGTAGCGAATGTCAAATCCGCTCCACTCGTGCGGCGGGTTTGGGGACCCGGCACACATGAACAAACCGCCCGCCGAGGGATTGGGCGACGGCACCAGGTTGCCGCGCTATTACCAAGTTTACCTGACCATCCGCGACTGGATCTACAACGGCAACTATCGCCGCGGCGCGCAGCTGCCGACCGAGACCGAGTTGTGCGACACCTTCGGCGTCTCGCGCATCACCATCCGCAAGGCCGTCGACCTGCTGGGTGAGGACAAGCTGATCTCGCGCGAGCAGGGCCGCGGCACCTTCGTCACCGGCTCCGGCAACACCACGCCGCCGCCGCTCACGGGCGACATGGGCCAACTGCTCAAGCGGCTGGACATCATGGCGACCAAATCGGAGCTGAAGGACGTCAAGTTCGAGACCATCGCCGCCGACGACGAAACCCGCAACGACCTGGCGCTGGCGCCCGGCGCCACGGTGCAACGCATCGCCATTGTGCGCATCCTGCGCGGCCGGTTGGTGGGATACTCGGTGTCCTACATTCCCACCGAGCTCAACGTCACCATCGACACCGCCGACCTGGCCAAGATGTCGGTCTTCACCATCCTTGAGCGCAAGGGCATCTCGATCCTGAGCGCCGACCAACTGATCGGCGCGTCGCTGGCGGACCTTCACGACGCGACGTTGCTGGGCTGCGCGGTGGGAACCCCCCTGATCCGCAACCGGCTCGTCGTGTTCGACGCCGCTCATCGCCCGGTGGAAAAACATGTCGCCACCTATCTGGCCGACTTTTATCAGCACCGCATTCGCCTGGTGCGCAAACCCGACGATGTCGGGCAGTTCCGTTGGTCGCAGGCCAACGTCGAGGACCTCAGCTAAGATTTGGTCTTCGAAATCTTGTGATAGACGGGCACGCGGTTGACGATCTCAACGCCTTCGACGCCCTTGGCCACGCCGAACAAATCGAACACGTCATAGAAAAACAGCGCCGGCGCCGCGTCGCGGTAGTCGCGCGCCAAGACCTTCAGCAGGGCCTCGCGCTTGACCAGATCCATCTCCTCGCCCGCCGCTTCCAAACGCGCGGTGAGCGCCGGATCGCAGAAGAACGGATTCTGCTTGATGCACGAATAGATTTCCATAGGCCGCGCCACGTCGTTATAGGGGGCGGCATTCCACGCCAGCGTGAATCCATCGGTGTCGGCGTCCCACGAGCCGCTGAGATACTTGGTGAACCAACTGGCGAAGGTCAGGCTGCGCAACTCGACCTTGATACCGAGCTTGCTCAAGGCCTCGGAGGTGGTTTGAAACACCGCCGCGTCGCCGGGCGTGCGGTCGACCATCACCTCGAACTTCAGCGGAAAGCCCTGGGCGTAACCGGCCTCGGCCAACAGCGCCTTGGCCTTGGCGGGGTCGTAGGGATAAGCGGGAATGCCCTCATCATAGCCGGTGGCGCCCTTGGACGCGGGTTGGCCCGAGGGCACCGTGAGCCCGCGCAGCAGCACCTCCGTCATGGCCTGCTTGTCGACCGCGTAATTGAGCGCCTGACGCACGCGCACGTCGCCCAGGGGCGAGCCGGGCTTGTCGGTGATGCGAAAGCCGATGGACAGCACCGACCAGGACGGCGCCGAGATCAGCTTGCCGCCGATCATCTCCACGGCGTCGATGTCGTCGACGCCGATGTTGCCGGCGATGTCGATCTGGCCCGATTGCAGCGCCTGCATGCGCGCGGCGTTATCGGGCAGATTGATGATGATCAGCCGCTCCAGCGCCACGGGCGGCCGCCAAGATTGTTTGAACGCTTCCAGCACCACGCGGCCCGAGCCCTCGCCCCAGTCCTTGACCGCGAAGGAGCCGGTGGTGGCGGGCGTCTTGGCGAACCCATCGACGCCCAGTTCAGCCCAGGCCTTGGGCGCGACGATGGGCATGGCCGAGAGGCGCCGGGGCAGGATGGCGTCGGGCCGCGCCGTGCGCACCAAAACCGTGAGATCGTCCTCGCGCTCGGCGGACAGGATGTCGCGCATCTCGTTGCCGATGATGGTGCCGCGCCCGGCCGGAGTCTTCAGCCAAGCGACGGTGGCAACGACGGCCTCGGCGGTCAGCGGCTCGCCGTTGGTGAAGGTCACGCCGGCGCGCAATTTGAAGCGCCACGTGGTGGGATTGACCAACTCCCAATCAGTTGCAAGTGCGGGCTGAAGTTGCCCCGCGACGTCCAATTGCGTGAGGCCGTCGAACATCGCGAGCCACACGTAATTTGACGGCGAGCCGTTGGCCGTGAACGGATTGCCGAAGCTCACGGGCAGGCCCTTGGAGCCATAGCGCAGTTCCATGGCCGCGGCGGTGGTGCACACGGCCAGCACGCTCAAGCCCATCAGAACCAGTTTAAGCCGCGACATGGAAACTCCGTTGCGCTGTGATCCGTCTGCCGGATGAACCCCGGCCAAGTGTTGTAACCTCTGTGTCCATTGAGGCAAGAGAGTGACACTCCCGCCCCAGCAACAGCCGATCACGGAGACGTGCGATGCATGTGTTGATCTTCGGCGCCACGCGCAATACCGGCCTGGAAACAGCGCGCTTGCTGCGCGCACGTGGCGATAGCGTCACGGCGGTGGCGCGCAAGAACGCCAACACCGAAGCGCTGAGCGCGGCTGGCGCGGCAATCCTCGAAGGCGATGCCTTGGATGGGCCGGGCCTCAAACAACTGCTGGCCGGAAAATCCTTCGACGCCGTGGTGTGCAGCTTGGGCAACACGCCGTGGACGTCGGAGAAGGTCGACCACGTCGGCGTGGCCAACGTGGTGGACGCTTGCAAGGCCGCGTCCGTGCCCCGTGTGATCTTGGTCAGTTCCATCGGTGCCGGCGACAGCCGCCCGGCGCTGCCGCTGGCCGCGCGCGTCGTGCTGGGCAAGGTGTGCGACTTGAAGACCCTGGGCGAGAACCACCTCAAGGCCAGTGGATTGCCATTCACCATCATTCGCCCTGGCGGCTTGGGCAAAGGCCCGGCGACGGGGCGCGGCGTGCTGCTGGAGGACCCGACTATCAGCGGCGGCATCAACCGTGCCGAGGTGGCGCGGCTGATCGTGCAGTGCTTGGACGATCCCAAGACGATCGGGAAAACGTATTCGGCGATTGAGAAATAAGCGGCGCGGCCGCTTACTCTTCCGGGGCGACGGTCAGCGAAATGCCGTCGAGCGCGTCGGACATTTTGATCTGGCACGACAGCCGCGAATTGCCCGCCTTGTAGGCCTCGGTTTCTTCCACCAGTTCCTGCTCGTCGGCCGAGCGCGGCGGCAGCTTGCCCGCCCAGGCGTCGTCGATGAACACATGGCAGGTGGCGCAACTGCAGCAGCCGCCGCAGATGGCTTCCACATCCATGTTGTGGTCCCGCAGCGCTTCCATCAGCGTCTGGCCGGCCTTGGCCTGGATGTCGTGTTTCTGTCCGGCGCGGTTGACAACGTGAATCGTGGGCATGAACGGCTCGCCTTGCTTTCTTAGAGGGGGCTTTCTTCAGGGGGGCTCTTCTCGTGTGGGGGCGCTGGTATCCTAGGTGCACCTCGCCCCGCAAGGGGGCATTTAGCGGACGTGCCGAGCCGTCGTCGGCGCGCACGACGCCGTCTCTCCTCCGACCGCTCAGCGGACGATTATCGCCCCTTCCGGGCCTTGCGCCGCGCGGTTTTTCGCCGCACCACTGCGGCCAAAGTTGATGCCGCGAAACTTGCAACCGAGAGCCGCCTCCATGCCGGGAGTCCTGCCCCCCACCTACGACCGCGTCGGCCGCCACGGCGTTTCGCCGGAGCTGAGCCACGACGAGATCGCGCGATTTAATTTCCTCACCAATCTCAATGTCCATCTCGGCCAGGCGGTGTTTCCCGCCACCAAGCTGGCCTTTGAGAAGCGCGTGCGCCCGGCCTTCCAACACACCCAGGGCCGCGACTTCGCCTCGCAACGCGAGATCCGCGACGCCATGAAGGCCGACCCGGTCTATCAAGCCTGGGCGGCGCTCAGGCGCAACACCATGGAGATGCGCCAGCAGGCCGGTCGCCACGTCGTCATGCGCCAACTTGGGCCACTGAATGACAAGGTCGCGGCGCTGAATTCGGGCAAGGCCACGCTGAAGCTCGACGACGCCATGCGCGCGCCCGACTACATCGCCCAGGTCGACAATCATTGGATGCCCGGCAGCTATTACACCGAAACCGTGCCGGGCGACGCGAGCGCCGGGGCCAGTTACGAGGTGGGCACTTTCGTCACCACGGCGGGCTCCATGAGCGCCAGCGGCGACGGCGGCGGGCGCGCCCTGGTGAATTTCGTCCGAGCGCGGTTCCCGAACTTTCGCCCCAAGCGCATTCTCGATTTGGGGGCCGGCATCGGCGTCAACACCTTGCCGCTGGCGGGCGCCTTCCCCGAGGCCGAGGTGATCGCCGCCGACGTGGCCGCGCCCATGCTGCGCTACGGCCATGCCCGCGCGCAAAGCCTGGGCTACACCAACGTGCGCTTCGTGCAAATGGACGCCGATCACCTTGATCTTGCGCCCCAATCTTTCGATTGGGTGCAGACCACCATGATGCTGCACGAAACCTCGGCGGCGACCGTGGCCACGGTGATGCGCCGGGCCTTCGACTTGCTCAAGCCCGGCGGATTGATGCTGCACGTGGAGCAGCCCAACTTCACGCCGCAGATGACGCTGTGGGAGCGGTTCACGCGCGATTGGGACTCCTGGTACAACAACGAGCCCTTCTGGGGAAAACTGCACACCATGGACGTCTTCGCGTTGATGACCGCCGCCGGCTTCGCGCGCGACAAGCAGTTCGAGACCTTCACCGAGGCCGACATCGAACCGGGCCGGTATCAACCGTGGGCGTCGACCCTGTCGCGCCATAAGCCGGAGCTGAACAAGACGGGGGCCGCCAACGACGGCGCGCGCAAGGGTGAACATTGGTACTTGTTTGGAGCGACGAAATGACCAACGGTGCGTGCCCATGACCGCGGTTGACCCCAAGACCCTCGATCCCAAAACGATGGACGTGAACGCGCTCGCCAACGCCAAGGCCAAGGGCAAGCGGCCGTATTTCTTCGAGGACCCGGCGGTGGAGCGCGTGCTGTCCATCACCATGGCGGTCGCCTCCGAAGTGGCGGTGCTGCGCGAGCGCATGGACACGATCGAGCGGTTGATGGAAGCGGGCCAGCCGGTGACCAAGGCGGCGATCGACGCCTACCGGCCCGACGACCGATCCGCGCGCGAGCGGCAGGAATGGCATGCGGCATATATCGCGCGCATTCTGCGCATCGTGCAGCAGGAGCTGCAGGCCTTGCAGGACGACAGCCTGAATGTGAGTTCGCAGGAGTTGGCGGACAAGCAACTGGAAGAGTGAGGCACGCGCGCTCAAGCATGGCCGAGCCTCCGGCGCAGCAGCAGCGCGAGCACGAAGCATATCGCCAGCCCGGCGATCCCAAATCCAAACGGCGCGGTGATGCCGATCTGCGCGTAGATCGTGCCCGCGAACATGGGCCCGACGAAACGGCCCAAACTGCCCGAGGATTGATTGACGCCCAGCACCGAGCCGCGCTCATGAGGCCCCGCGAGCTTCGAGGCCAGCGTCGAGGGTGTGTTGGAAAATACCGCCGTGCCGAACGCATTGAGCGTCGTGCCGACGATCAACAGTGTCGCGTGATCGGCGAAAATGAAACACACCAGTCCGGCGGCGTAGGCGGCGATGCCGATCAGCAAGAGCCGCGCATCACCGAGACGCTTGGAGAGGATGCCCATGGCCCCGCCTTGCAGCACGACGATGACCGCGCCGGTGTAGGCGAACAGGAAGCCCAACTCGCGTGAATCCAAGCTGAAATGATCGTGGGCCCACAGCGCCACGGTCGACTCCCGCACCGAGGCCGAAGTGGTGAGCAGAAAGTTGAGCAACACCACCAGAACCAAGTTCCGATTGGTTGCGATGGCCCCGAAGCGGCCGAAGGGATTGAGCGAAATTTTCTTGGGCGCAGCGGCGGGGTCTGGCTTGCGTGATTCCTTCAGCAGCAAGAACGTGGCGAGAAACGCGAGGCCTGACAATCCGGCGGCGGCGAAGGCCGGCAGCGCGAAGTTGGCGGTCAGCGCCGTGTCTCCGCCCGCGAGAAACCCGCCGATGGCCGGCCCGAGGACGAAGCCCAATCCGAAGGCGGCGCCCACTTTACCCAATCCCGCGGCGCGGTTTTCGGGCGTGGTGATGTCGCTGACGTAAGCATAGGCCGCCGACAAATTGCCCGCGCACAAGCCGCCGACGATGCGCGAGACCACCAGCAGCCACACCGAATCCGCGAAGCCCAGCAGCACGAAGCCCAGCGCGCTGCCCACCACCGTGGTCAGCAGCACCGGCTTGCGGCCGTAGGCGTCGCTCATGCGGCCCCACAGGGGTGCCGCGAGGAATTGGCACAGTGCGTAGAGCGCCATGATCATGGTGATGTAGTCGGGACTGACACCGAGCCGGAGCGCATAAAACGGAATCAGCGGCGCCAGAAGGCTGGTGCCCAGCATGCCGACGAAGACGATGAGAAAGATGGCGATCATGGGCGACTCGCCTCGCCCCTGTTGGGCCCTACGACGCGGCGCTGCGCGCAACAGTTGTTCATGACGCCTGTTCCGCCTGTTATTTCTGGAAGTATCGAAAAATAACAGGGCGCGACGTTCCCAAGCCTTTGATCGAAAAGGATTCCGCAAAGACCCTTTTTGAATATCAGGCAACTCATCGACCTATCTAAGTCCTTCAAAAACAACAACTTCGACTCACACGATCGCGCGCGATCATGCTGCGGCGCAGCAATCGGACATCATCGCGCAACGCGCGTGCGCCCGCATCACGCGCCTGCACGCTTCGACACGACAAGGCTACGAGTGATGCCGCGCGGCGGCAACACAAGGATGGGTTTTTCCCCGCAATTCACGTGGGGCCACCGTGAATCAACTCTTAGCAAGAGTAGCGGGGCGGGTTTTGCGCCCATCGCTGCGGTTTGCTATTGTTTGTGCCATAGAGTGTCCAAGAGAACCCCTCCATGCACCTGCATCTCACACCGGAATTGCGCGCCATCATCGAGCGCCGTGTTAAGTCTGGGAAGTACGCTTCGGCGGGTGCGTTCGTCCGTGACCTGATTCGTGATGCCGCCCCTCTCGACCAGCGCCCACGACCCGGCGAACTCAAGCGCCTCAAGGCCGACGTGAAGCGCGCGATCGCCGCGCTCGACGCGGGACGCGGCAAAACCGTGCGCACGGCGCGCCAACTGGCAGCCCACCTGCGCAATCTCTGACGGCCGCGGGCCATGCGCCCCATCCGATTTTCGCCGGATGCGGACGACGATCTTGAGCGTATTCGCCGCGAAACGCGAAAATTGTGGGGCCGAGTGGGCGTCGAAAGGTTCGACCTCACGCTGACGGCACGATTGTTGTCGCTCAGCGTTAACCCACGCATGGGACCGCCGCGCGCCGAAATCCATCCCGATTTGCGCAGCTTGTCGCTGCCGCCGTTCGTGGTTCTGTACCGGGTTGCGCGACGCAGCATCGAGATCGTGCGCGTGTTCGATGGCCGTCGCGATTATCCAAGCATCTTGCGAGTCTCTCCGAGACCGACCAAAGGCGATTAGGCCCGTTTCGTCCGGCGCCCCTACCCCCAAACCTCGGCGATGCCGGTGAGCGAGAACTTGCGGCCGATGTCGCGCTCGGCGACGACCGCGAGCGTTTTCAGGTCGCGGCGCTGGATGACGCCGTCGAAGAAGTTGCTGACGAAGAAGGTGAGCCCGTCCTTCGACAGTTGCACGCGCGTCCAGCCCCGCCGCTCGGGCACATCCAAACGACGAATGACGCGGCCCTCGTCGTCGAACAGCGCGACGCCCGAGCCCGTGGCCATCATCAACGGCCCGTCGGGATGGCGCGCGAGGCCGCAGGTGCCGCGCGCGTCGTCGGGCGGCAGCACGAACAGGTCGGGCAGTTGGCGGCCCGCCGCCACGTCGTACTGCATCACGCGGCGGCCGTTCTCGGACACGTAGGTCAGATGACGCCCGTCGGGCGTGAGGTACATATGCGTGACGCGGTGAAAGCCGAACTTGCCGCCGTCGAAGGCGCACGTGAACTCGCGCACCTCGCCGGTGGCGGGCGTGATTTTATAGAGGAACGGCCCCACACCGCCGACGCCCGGCGCCACCAGTCCGGGGCGATCCGAGTGCACGCCCAGGATCGCGTTACCGGCCTTGTCGAACGTCACCGCGCCGAAGGGCCGCTGCGGCTGGAAGGGCCACGGCGCCAGCTTCTGCCCCGCCTTGCTGAAGCGCGTCACGGCGCGATTTTGGGAATCGCAGGCGCAGAGTTCGCCGGTGACTTCATCGACGTCGATGCCGATCACCAGGCCGCGCAACCCCGTGCGCAGCTCGCCCTTGAGGTTGAAGTTCTTGTCGTAATGCAAAATGCGCCCGTCGCCCGCGTGCTTGCGCAAGTCGACGTTGGCGTCGTCCACGTCCGTGGCGCCGAGAAAGACATCGCCGGGGACGAAGGGTTGCGGGCCCAGGTCCTTGGCGCGCAGTGAATCGGGAACGGATGTCGTCATGGTGAATTAGGTAATGGCGAGCAGCATGGCCGACAACTCATCGGGCGCGGTGATCATGGCGTCGTGGCCCGTGTCGATGGTCCGCCACGCCCACTCGGGATCGGCCTTGATCATGTCGGCCACGGGATCCGGCTGACCGGCGCGGCCCGCCGTGCAGCGGATGAACGTTTTGGCCACGCCCGCGTGGCCGCCGTTTTGAAAGCGCACGATCTCGGTGACGCCATTGAGCGTGTGAGCGGTCATGCGCCGCTTCACCCACGCCGCCTGGGGGTGCCCGTCGGGGATGCCGAGATTCGTCACGGGCGGCGGATCGAGCAGATAACCCTCGCGCGCGGTCTTGCGGCGCTCTGCCGCGGCCGCGGCGGGGATGAACGCCTGGGCCTCGCGCGCGGGCGTGCCGTCGAGAAACACCAGATGGCGCAGGCGCGGCTTGAGGCGATCGGCCACCAGCGAAATGACGTGGCAGGAGTAGCTGTGGCCGACGAGGATCACGTCGGTCAGTTCTTCCCATTCAATCACATTCACGATGTCGGCGGCGTGGGTGCTGAGGTTCACCGCCGGGCTCATGAGGTGCGCCCGCTCGCCCATGCCGGCGAGCGTGGGCGTGAAAACGGCATGCCCTGCTTGGCGCAGCTTCGCCGCGACCTCGCGCCAGCACCAGCCGCCGTGCCAAGCCCCGTGGACAAGTACATAGGTCTTGCCCGTCGCGGCGTGTGTTGGCCTTATCGAGACCGTGGCAACCGCAGCCGAGGTCGCCAGCGTGGCGCGACGTGTGAGTTCCATCATCCGATGCGGCCCAGCATGTCGGTGAGTTCCTTCGGCATGGTCACCATGGCGTCATGGCCCGTGTCGAGCGTGAGCCAGGTCCAGTCGGGGTTGTTGGCGTAGGCCACCGCCATGGGATCGGGCTCGGTCATCTCGCGGCGCTTGAGGCAGCGGATGTAGGTTTTGGGCAACCCAGCGTGGCCGTCGTTCTGAAAGCGCACGGGTTCCATCAGCGTGGGCAACGGGTGAGGTGTCAGGCGGCGGCGCACCCACGCCGCGTTGGGGTGATCGGCGGGCACGCCGAACCATGGGACCTCTGGCGGGTCTTGCAGATAGCCGTCACGCGCGGTTTTGGCGCGCTCCTCGCCGACGCCCGGCGGCAGAAACGCCTTGCCGTCTTGGGCCACCACGGCGTCGAGAAACACGAGGTGGCGGATGCGCGCCTTGATGCGGTCGGCCACGAGAGGAATCACATGCCCGGCGTAGCTGTGGCCCACCAGGATCACGTCGCTGAGTTCCTCGAACTCGAAGACGTTGACCACATCCGTCACATGCGTGGAAAGGTTCACGGACTTGCTCATCAAATGCACGCGCTCGCCCAGGCCCGTGAGCGTGGGCGCGAATACGGTGTGGCCTTGCGCGCGCAGGCCCGTGACGACATCGCGCCAGCACCAGCCGCCGTGCCACGCGCCGTGGACCAGCACATAAGTCTTGGCCTTGCCGGGGTTGGATTGTGCCTGTGCCGTCGCCGCCATGGTCGCCGCCCCCATTACTGCCGCCGTGAACACATCGCGCCGTTTCATGATGCCGCCTCATGAGCATGCCAAGGCCTCGCATTGAAAACACCCGCGCCCTCGGGCACAAGAGCAATTCCGGAACGACACGGGGTGCGAACGATGATCGTGGCACGCGCGCTGGTTCTGACGGCGGCCCTGGTGTGGGGGTCAGCAGAGGCCGCCACGCTGCTGCGCGGCACCAATACCGAGCCCCGCAGCCTCGATCCCCACCTGGGCTTGGGCAATTCGGCCACCATCATCATCAACGACCTGTTCGAGGGCCTGATGACCGTGGGCCCCGACGGCAAGGTGGCGCCCGGCGCGGCGGAGAGTTTCACCGTCAGCACTGACGGGCTCACGTACACCTTCACGCTGCGCGCGGGTCTCGCGTGGTCCGACGGCACGCCGCTGACCGCCGAGGATTTCGTCTATTCCTTCCGCCGCCTCCTGGACCCCAAGACGGCGGCGACCTTCGCCTCGTTCATGTATCCCATCCGGAACGCCAAGGCGGTGAACGCGGGGCAATCGCCGCCCGAGATGCTGGGCGTGACGGCGAACGATGCGCGCACGGCGGTGTTCAGCCTGGAGCATCCCGCGCCCTATTTTCCGCAGCTCATGGCGGCCAATGCGGCGGCGCCGATTCCGCGCCACGTTCTCGCCGCCCAGGACAAGGCCTGGACCGAACCCGGCACGATGGTGTCCAACGGCGCCTATGTGCTGACCGAGCGCGTGCCGCAAACCCTGATCCGCGCCCGGAAGAACGAGAAATTTCATGCGGCGGCCGACGTGAAGATCGACGAGGTGGTGTATTACCCCACCGAGGACCAGGGCGCGACGCTGAAGCGTTTTCGCGCGGGCGAGCTCGACATCGCGCTTAATTTTCCCGCCGACCAGATCGCGCTGATCGAGAAGGAATTGCCCGGCGCGCTGCGCGTGGGCCCGGCGCTGGCGGTGTTTTACATCATGCTCAACCAGACGCGCCCGCCGCTGGGTGACGCGCGGGTGCGCAAGGCGCTGTCGCTGGCGGTGGACCGCGAGGGCATCGTCGCGAAGTTGCTGCCGCCGGGCTCGGTGCCCGCCTACAACCTCGTGCCGCCCTCCACCACCGACCACACCGCGCAGGCACTGCCCTTCCAGGGCCAAGCCATGGCGGCAAGGCTGGCGGAAGCGCGCAAGCTGCTGGCCGAGGCCGGGTTCACGCCCGCCAACCCGCTGAAGCTCGGGTTCAAGTTCGACACGGTGGAACAAAACCGACGCCTGGGTGTCGCGATCTCGGCCATGTGGAAAAGCATCGGCGTGGAGGTGACCCAAGACAACGCCGGGCCCCAGGCGGTGGACGCGGCTGCCCGCACCGCTGCCTACGACGCCGTGCGCTGGACGTGGTTTGCACCCTACGACGACGCGGTGACGTTCCTGTCGCTGTTGGAAACGGGTAACTCCACCAACCGCGCGACTTACTCCAACCCGGCGTTTGACGCGCTGCTGGCCGAGGCGCGCGCGACGTTGAATGCAGCCGAGCGGCGCAAGCTCTTGGAGCAAGCCGAGGCCTTGGCCATGGCCGACGATGCGGTGATCCCCATCTACTTCCCCGGCAACCGCCGGCTCATCAGTCCGAAGGTCTCGGGCTGGACCGAGAACCCGCGCGCCGTGAATTTGACAAGGTATATATTAATACATTGATATATAATAATTATCTGGCTATTAGTTGACATATTACTGATATGGATATAAATTACTATGTAAACTTTTAAGGCGACATCGATGAACCCAAGTGACACGTTCGCACCGCCGGAACGCAAGCATCTTGGTCAACGGAAGATTGACGAGCGCGCTCAATACTCGGTGATCAAAAGCCCGAGCGCAACTTTCGTCGCACAACGCCGGACAGGATCGTGGATCGTTCAGTGCGTCGGACCCGACCAAAACCAAGCCCTGATGACGCGCACGCTCTCGGGAATTGCTCACGTCCTCGAAACCCTGACCGACACCGATGTCGTTGCCGCACTCGAGGCGCCAACGGATATTGGCGTCATGGCGCGGGTTCTTTCGTCAGCCGTGTTGGAGCGCGACTTGGTGAAGTTGGATCCAACGGCCGATTTAATTCTCAATGGTGCATATCGAAAGCGCGAACTCTTGAAATCCGCTGGCGGCGCTTACAGCAGCCAGCAGGTCGCCGACATCATCGGGATCGAGCGGCAGAGCGTGGATAAGCGCCGCAAAGCCAATACTTTGATCGCGGTTCCGTTGGGCGAGGACTATGGCTACCCGGCGTGTCAATTTGACAGCTCTGGAATGGTCAAGGGTCTTGCCGAGGCGCTGAAAGTCATGCCGATCCACGATGGCTGGATGCGCTTGGAATGGCTGTTGACGCCCGACAGCGTTCTGGGCGAACGCAGCCCGCTTGAAGAACTTAAAGCCGGGCGCATCACGGACGTGATCGACGTGGCGGCAGCACAAGGTTAGATCGGCAATGGCCTCCGCCACTGCCGGACCGCAGCAGGCGCCGGGCCCACCGACCGATCTTGATTCCCGTTCGCTGCCGTTTGTCACGGCACCGCCGACGGTTTTTTACCGCGTCCATCAAACCGCTTATGCGCCGATTTACCTCGAATCTCATCCACCGCGCTACCGCTACGACGATCCTGCCGGCGGCTATGGAACGCTTTATTGTGCGGCAACGCTGACGGCGGCGTTCCTGGAAACCCTGGTGAGAAACCCCAACATCCAGGGCGTGGCGGCGTCGGAAATCGCGATACGGTCATATTCGGAGATTCAGTCCGGAAGGGAATTACATCTGGTCGACTTCTGCGGCGCAGGATTAAGCCGTGTCGGCACAGATGCCGGTGTCAGCACCGGCCCGTATAGCGTATCGCGTGCATGGTCGGCGGCGCTCCATCAACATCCGGACAAACCCGACGGCATCGCCTATCGCTCGCGCTTCGATCCAGCGCTCTACTGCTATGCCATGTTTGATCGAACGCAAACCTGCTGGTCCGTTGTTGGGACGTTTCAGCTAACGCATGTGATTGCCACACCCATTCTCACCACGTACTGCAAAGTACTTTACTAAAGCCCATAGCTCGACTGCAGGAATGGCGAACAGGAGCGAAGCGCCAAACAGCCAAGTCGTCATATCTTTATATCCTTTTCCTTGACCGACTCCGCGCGCGCTCTCTAGCGTGGCCGCCAACGAAAAAGTCGGAAAATCAAGGAACAGACCCATGTCAGCACAGCCACCCGAGCCCATGGTTCGTACAGACGGCACCTACCCGGTCGTTCCGCTGCGCGCGGACACCATTAACGTCGCCGTGGTGCAGACCCGCGTGCGCGGCGTGTCGGGCGACAACCCCGCCCCCGACATCAAGGACAACCTGGATTACTTCATCGAGTGCATCGACGCCGCGCAGGGCTACGGCGGGCGCGCAGATTTGTTGTGCTTTCACGAATTTCCCATCACCGGTTTCAAGCGCTGGACGCGCGAGCAGCACTACAACCTGGCCCTCGAAGTGGGCGGCCCCGAGATCGCGCGCGTCGCCGAGAAGGCCAAGCAATACAACTGCTACATCGTCTTCGGGACGTATGCGAAAGACCCGGTTAACTGGCCCGGCCATATTCTGCATCTGATGATTCTGCTGGGGCCCGAGGGCAAGGTGCGCGCCGCCCATTGGAAACAGCGCAACGTGCGCGGCATGTTCCCCGGCTCGGAGCAATACACCAGCGCCATCTACGACGTGCATGACCGCTTCGTGGAAATGTACGGCCAGGATGCGGTGATCCCCGTCGAGCGCACCGACATCGGCAACATCGCCATGTCGGCGGTGCAGTTCGAACCCGAGCTGTTCCGCTGCATGGCCATGAAGGGGGCCGAGATCATCGCGCGCGTCGCCACCGGCGGCTTCGAGACCGACGACATGAAGCTGACCAGCTATCACAACAGCCTCTACACGCTGATCTGCAACAACTCCATCAACGTCGGCCAGCGCGGCACGGGCTTTTTGGAGGACACCAACTACGGCGGCCCCGGCCGCTCGGCGATTTATGGGCCCAGGGGCATCGAATTGGCCAAGGCCGGCGCCTTCGAGACCAAGCGCATGGTCAGCATCGACATGAAATCCTTCCGGGCCAAGCACCGCATCCCCGACGTGCACATGACGCTCTACAAGCCCGTGTTCGACCAATACCGCGAGCGTTACGACGAGGGCCTCTACGAAAAATATATCCCCAAGGACGGCGGGGATGCTTTCCGCGTGTTCAAGGAAAACGCGCGTTGGGTACACTATTGGTGAGCCAGCCGTAGGTCCACGCCGTATACTTCTGACCATCGACCCCGCGCCCGCAAAGGCCCGCAAAGGAAAGTTCCCCATGAACTCAGTCCGGAAGGGATTTTGGCCGCGCTTGTATGCCGGGCTCATGCTGGCCCTGCTGGCGCTGCCCTTCGCGGCCACCGACGCCGCCGCCAAGATGGTGTTCAACCGCGGCAGTTCGGCCGAGCCCGACACGCTCGACCCCCATAAGTCCAGCGGCAACACCGCCTCCATCGTGCTGGCCGATCTGATGCTGGGCCTGATGACGTCCGACCCCGCCGGCGACGTCACACTTGGCGCGGCCGAGAAGGTCGACATCAGCCCCGACGGCTTGGTTTATACCTTCACGCTTCGCCCGGGCCTCGCCTGGTCCGACGGAACTCCCTTGACCGCCGAGGACTTCGTCTATTCCTTCCGCCGCGTCCAAGACCCCGCCACGGCCTTTCGCTATGCGCAGTGGATGTGGGCGGTGAAAAACGCCGAGGCCATCAATCGCGGCAAGATGCCGAAAGAGGAACTCGGCGTGCGCGCGGTCGACGCCCGCACCTTCGAGATGACGCTGAGCGCGCCCAACCCGGTGATCCTGGAAATCCTCACCTCGCTCGCGGGCTATCCGGTGCCGCGCCATGTGGTGGAGAAATTCGGACCAGAGTGGACCGCGCCCGGCAACCTGGTCTCCAACGGCGCCTATGTGCTGAAGGACCGCGTGCCGCAGACCCGCGTGACGCTGGCGAAAAATCCGCTCTTTTATGACGCGGCCAACGTCAAGATCGACGAGGTGAACTTTTTCCCCACGGAAAATCTGGGCACGGTCTTGAACCGCTTCCGCGCGGGCGAGTTGGACGTGGCGTTGAATTTCCCGCCGGAGCAGCTCGACTGGCTCAAGGAAAATCTGCCCAAGGAACTGCGCATCACGCCCAACCTCGGCGTCTATTACTTCCTCATCAACAACGCCAAGCCGCCTTTCAACGACGTGCGCGTGCGCAAGGCCCTGTCCATGGCGATCGACCGCGAGGGCATGGTGGAGAAGCTGTTCCCCACGGGTGTGACGCCCGCCTACAGCCTGGTGCCGCCGGTGGTGAGCAACTACACGGTTTACAAGGCGAAGATTTCCGAGATGCCCATGCCCGCGCGCCTGGGCGAGGCCAAGAAGCTGCTGGCCGAGGCGGGCTTTGGCGCCGACAAGCCACTCAAGTTCACGCTGCAGTTCGACACCCTGGAGGAAAACCGCAAGATGGCCGTGGCCATGGCCTCCATGTGGCGGCCCTTGGGCGTGCAGGTGGAACTGGCCAACAGCGAGTTTCGCGACGTGCAGCGCCGCGCGCGCACCGGCGATTACGACGTCATGCGCTTCGCCTATTTCTCGCCCTTCGCCGACGCCTCGGCCTATCTCAACCTCTACCGCACCAAGGACGCGAGCAACTTCGCGGGCTTTTCCGACGCGGCCTTCGACGCCGCCATGGCCGAGGCCAACACCGTGGCCGACATGGCCCGGCGCGCGGCGGCCATGCGCAAGGCCGAGGAAGTGCTGATGGAAACCTACGCCATCATGCCGATCTACCACTATGCCGGGCGCCGATTGGTGCACCAATACGTCAAGGGCTGGGTCGACAACGCCCGCAACCAAAACCTGTCGCGCTATCTCGCCATCGAGAAACCGGAGTAGGAGAGGTCTTTCGTGGGAGAGGTGGGTTTAGTTTTGGCGCGGCTTGCGGCGCGCCAGGACATAGTGCGTGTAGAGTTTTGCGCACAAACCGATGGCGAACAGAACAACCGGCATGATCCAGACGAGGGTTTCAGCACGCATGTCCATTGTTATTCGAGATCCTCAAGAATTAACTGGGCCCATATATGAAGGCTAACACCTGCGGCAACCCAAGCGAAGAGCAGAATCGAGTTAAGGGGACCGCCGCTCTCGAACAGAATCTTGGCGATGGGTATAAATACGCCGACCGTGGTTGAGGACATGCCGAGGCCGTTGAGAAATGAGGCGATGAGCTTGATCCTCTCGTTTTGAATTGTCGTATTCATGCGATCAGGTCCACAATCTCGCCCAAGGGAATGCCCATTATGAAGTGGATCAAAGCGCGAAGTCTATCCAAGCGCGGCAATTGGTCATAGATTTATGATCACTCGAGGATTTCCGCAACGTGGAAGCGGTCTGAAGACTTCGCGAGGTTCGCCATGCTGATCAACACCTGGTACGTCGCCGCCGAAAGCAAGTCGCTCACCGACACGCCGTTGGGCGTGAAGATGCTCGGCCAGGACTTCGCCCTGTTCCGCGACGGGGGCGGCAAGGCCCATTGCGTGTCGGACACGTGCATTCATCGCGGCGGCTCGCTGTGCCGCGGCAAGGTCGTCGAGGGCACCATCCAGTGCCCCTATCACGGCTGGCGCTTCACCAGCGCGGGATCATGTGTGGAAATTCCCTCGCTCGGTCCCGAGGCGTCGATCCCCAAGCGCGCGCGGGTGGACAGCTATCCGGTCGCGGAGAAGTGGGGTTGGGTGTGGGTGTTCTTGGGCGACCTGGCGGAAAAGGACCGCCCGCCGCTGCCGGATTTCTTCCCGGAATACGCGGCCTTCGAGCAAGGCGCCACCGCGTGGCGCTTCGTGCGCGGCAATTTCATGTTCGACGCCGCCTGGACGCGCGTGGTGGAAAACGGGCTCGACAACGCGCATCCGTTTTTCGTCCATCAGGACTTCGGCAACCCCGATCATCCGCGCGTGGATACCGTCGACGTGCAGCCCCGCGACTTCGGCGCCTACATGACGCGCACGCAAAAACCGGTGGAGAAGCGCGGCGTCTGGGCCGAGAAAATCACCAAGGAACGCCCCGACGTACGCACCGAGTTGCAGTTCCATGCCTCGGGCCCCAGCGTGCGCATCCAAATGCACCTGCGCCCGCCCATGAGCCAGATCATCGTCGCGGCCTACACGCCCGTCAGCGACAAACAAACGCTGAGCTGGTGGATTCAGGGCCGCAACTTCTTCACCGAGGAAAAATACGACGCCGATTCGCGCAAGCGCGTGCTCACCGTGTTCCAAGAGGACGCCAACGTGGTGGACCGCATCAAGCCGGTGCACGTGCCGCCGTCAATGAGCGCGGAGTTGACGATCTATCCCGACGCGATGGGGTTTGCCTTCCGCAAGATGATCAAGGACTACGAGGCCAAGGGCTGGCGCATCGACACCAAGGCCATGGCGGCCGACGACGACGTGGCGCGGGCCATCCCCTCGCCCGCGCGCGGCGCCGACCCGAAGAACTGGGTGCTGGACCCCGTGCTGCTGCGCCCGGCGCGGCCCCTGTCGGCGGCGGCGGAGTAGGTTCGCGCCCCTCATGACCAGTTACGCCCTTAAACGTCTGATGATCGCGTTGCCGACGTTGTTCGTCGTCGTCTCGGCGTCGTTCTTTTTGATGCACGCGGCCCCGGGCGGGCCCTTTGACGCCGACGCCAACCTGGAGCCGCAGGTGCTGGCCAACCTCAAGGCCGCCTACGACCTCGACAAGCCGGTGTTCGAGCAATACGTGATTTACCTGGGTAAGGTGGCGCGCGGCGACTTCGGCCCCTCGATCATCTATCAGGACAGCAGCGTCTCGAAGCTCATCGCCACGGGCCTGCCCGTGAGCCTGCGCATCGGCCTCTCGGCGATATTCATCGCGGCCCTGCTGGGCGGCACGCTCGGCATCGTCGCGGCGCTCAGGCAGAACACGCGCACCGACTACACGGTGATGGCCTTCGCCATGACCGGCATCGCGGTGCCGAGCTTCGTGCTGGCGCCGCTGATGACGCTGATCTTCGGCGTGCTGCTGAAGCTGCTGCCCATCGCCACGCTGGAGCCGGGCGGATCGCTCGCGCGCGACTTTCCGGCATTTGCGCCAATGACGCCCTATATCCTACCGGTCATTGCGCTCGCCATTCCGCAGGTGGCGATCATCTCGCGGTTGACCAGAGGCGCCATGATCGAGGTGCTGCGCCAGAACTACATCCGCACCGCCCGCGCCAAGGGCCTGCCGGAGCAGCGCGTCGTGTGGCGCCATGCCTTGCAGGCGGGCATCTTGCCGGTGGTGAGTTACCTAGGGCCCGCCATCGCCGGCATCGTCACCGGCGCGGTGGTGGTGGAGACGATCTTCCAATTGCCGGGCATGGGCCGCTTTTTCATTCAGGGCGCCATCAACCGCGACTATCCGCTGGTGCTGGGCATCGTGGTGATTTTTGCCGCCGCTATCATCGTCATGAACCTGATCGTCGACCTGCTCTACGGCCTGCTGGACCCCAAAGTGAAGGTCGACGCCTGATGGCCTTGTTTCAAGCCCAGCGCGATGCGCAATTGCAGATGATGGACGCCGCCGCGCGCCTGCGCGGCCGGCCGCTCTGGCGCGAGGCGCTGGAGCGCTTCACGCGCAATCGCGCCGCCATGGGCGGGGTGATCGTGCTCTCGTTCATTGCCGTCATGGCCGTGATCGGGCCCATGATGAGCCCCTACACGCTGGAGGATTTGGCATGGGACGCCATCGGTGTGCCGCCCTCCTTCGAGAACAGCCGCTGGTTCGGCACCGACGACACGGGGCGCGACATGTGGGTGCTGACCTGGATGGGGGCGCACGTGTCGCTCACCATCGGCGTCATGACGACCCTGGTGGCGCTCAGCATCGGCGTCATTTACGGCGCGACGGCGGGGTATCTCGGCGGACGCGCCGACAACGTGATGATGCGCTTCGTCGACGTGATTTACGCCCTGCCGCTGTTGTTTTTCATCATCATTCTGGTCACGGTGTTCGGCCGCAATATCTTCCTCGTGTTCGTGGCGATCGGCTGCGTCGAATGGCTGACCATGGCGCGCATCGTGCGCGGGCAAACCCTCTCCGTGAAACGCAAGGAGTACATCGAGGCGGCTTTGGCCTCGGGCGTGCGCACCGGCACCATCATCCGCCGCCACGTGATCCCCAACGTCATCGGGCCGGTCATTGTTTATGTGACGCTGCTGGTGCCCACCAACATTCTGGTGGAAAGCTACCTGAGCTTTCTGGGCTTGGGCGTGCAGGAACCGCTGACGAGCTGGGGCGTGTTGATCTCGCGCGGCGCCAATGCGCTGGAGACCGCGCCCTGGCTGCTGCTGATCCCGGCCACATGCCTCGCCATCACCATGTTTTGCTTCAACTTCATCGGCGACGGCCTGCGCGACGCGCTGGACCCCAAGGACCGCTGAAGCATGGCCGCCGTCCTCGCCGTCGAGAACTTGAACGTGCGTTTCGCCACGCCGGCCGGCGAGGTCGCGGCCGTCAGCGATGTCACGCTCACCATCGGTCCGGGCGAATGCTTGGGCGTCGTGGGCGAGTCGGGCTCCGGCAAGAGCCAGACGTTTCTCGGGCTCATGGGCCTGCTCGCCAATAATGGTCACGCCACGGGTCGCGCGGTGTTTCAAGGCCAAGACTTGCTCACGCTTGATCGCGAGGCCCTCAACAAAGTGCGCGGCGACCGCATGGCGATGATCTTCCAGGACTCAGGCACGTCGCTCACACCCCACATGCGTGTCGGTGACCAACTCATGGAAGTGCTGACGGTGCACAAGGGCTACACCGACGCCGAAGCCAAGAAGCGCGTGCTAGAAGTCATGGAGGCCGTGCGCATCCCCGAAGTCGACAAGCGCCTGCGGCAGTATCCGCACGAATTTTCCGGCGGCATGCGCCAGCGCGTGATGATCGCCATGGCGCTGCTGTGCGAGCCCGATTTGCTCATCGCCGACGAGCCCACCACGGCGCTCGATGTGACGGTGCAGGCGCAAATCTTGCATCTGTTCAAGGCGCTCAAGGCCCATACCAAGTCGGCCATCGTGCTCATCACCCACGATCTCGGCGTGGTGGCGGGGCTGTGCGACCGGGTGCTGGTGATGTACGGCGGGCGCGTCGTGGAAGAAGCCCCCGTGGCCGAAATCTTCGCGGCACCTAAACATCCTTACACCCAAGGCCTGCTGAAGTGCATGCCGCGGCTCGATCAACTGCTCGACACCGAGCTGGAGGCCATTCCCGGCCAGCCGCCGAACCTGCAAAGCCTGCCTGCCGGCTGTGCCTTTGCCGAGCGTTGCATACACGTGACCGACACCTGTCGCAGCGTGCGTCCGCCCCTGCGCCAACTCAACGCCGCGCACCGCGCCGCCTGCCATCTCCTGGAGGCCGCATGAGCGCGCCCGTGCTGAGCGTCGAAAACCTCAAGGTGCACTTCCCCATCAAGACGGGTGGATTGCTCAACCGTCGAGTCGTGCCGCTGAAGGCCGTGGACGGCGTGAGCTTCGACGTCAAGGCCGGCGAGTGCCTCGGCGTGGTGGGCGAATCGGGCTGCGGCAAGTCGACGCTCGGCCGCGCCGCGCTGCAACTCATCAAGCCCAGCGCCGGCAAGGTGGTGTGGCTGGGCGAGAACCTGGCCGAGCTGTCGGCCGAGGCCATGCGCGCGCGGCGCCGCGACTTGCAGTTGGTGTTCCAAGACCCGCTCTCAAGCCTCAACCCGCGCCTCAACGTCGCCGAGATCATCCGCGAACCGCTCTATGCCGCCGAGCCCGACATGAGCCGCGCCGAGGCCGACGCGCGCATCGACGCCATCATGACCGCCGTGGGCTTGCTGCCCGAGATGCGCGGGCGCTATCCGCATGAGTTCTCGGGCGGGCAATGCCAGCGAATCGCCATCGCGCGGGCCATGGTGCTGAAGCCCAAGCTGATCGTCTGCGACGAGCCCGTGAGCGCGCTCGACGTGTCGATCCAGGCGCAAGTGATCAACCTGCTCAAGCGCCTGCAGCGTGAGTTGGGCCTGTCATTGATCTTTATCAGCCATGACCTGAGCGTCGTGCGCCACCTCTGCCACCGCGTCATGGTGCTGTACCTCGGGCGCATGATGGAACTGGCGGATCGTGATGCGTTGTTTGCCCGGCCGCTGCACCCCTACACCCGGGCGCTGATCGCCGCCGTGCCGATCCCCGACCCGGCGGCCGAGCGCGCCAAGACGCCCGTGATTCTGTCGGGCGATCTGCCCTCGCCCATGAACCCGCCCTCGGGCTGCGTGTTCCGCACCCGCTGCCCCAAGGCGTCTCCTAAGTGCATCAAAGAGATGCCGACCGTGGAAACGCTGCCGGGCGGTCATCAGATCGCGTGCCATCATTGGCGTACGTGAATTCAACTACATTTGTCATTCCGCGCGAAAGCGCGGAATCCAGAGTTTTGTGTTTCAACTCACGTAAAAACAGAAACCCCTGGATCGCGCGGTCAAGCCGCGCGATGACAGCATAGGTATTTTCTAAATCCCCGGCTTATCGAGCCAGCCCGGATAATCTTTCTCGAAGCGGGCGCGCAAAGGCGCCGGGATCGCATCAAGGCTCGCCACCTTGTGGCCGAAGAGCTGCCAGGTCTGCGCGACGTTGGCCTTGCCGAAGCGCATCCATGGCCGTTGCGGCCCCAGGTTCTGAAAATGCATGGTGCTGGGCGCGGATTCGATGTCGCCGTTTTGCACGTCCGACACCTTGGCCGAGAACACCGCGAGCGACGCATTGGCCAAAACGTCGCCCACGTCCTCCAGGGGGTCGACGTTGTCGCGCTTGGGCACCGCGAAGCGCGCGCCGAAATTCTCGGGGATCCACACCTGATCGCCGTTGACCGAGGCGGGGCCGATGCGCCCCTTCATGTTGTTGCCGTCCATGCGCCCGCCCTCCTCGCCGGTGAGCGTGGTGTCGGGCTTGGCGATGATGGTCTGCATGGACTTGTAATGGCGCACCTTGCAGGTCTCGCCGTTGAACGGGTTGACCCAGGTATCGAGGATGGCGGTGCCCGCCGCGTCCTTGAAGTAGCCCGCCTCGGACATGAGCTGGATCATCGACCCGTCGGGGCGCATGGACAGGCGCTGGAAGCTGAAGCCGTCGATGGTCATGACCTGTTGCGGCACTTCATCCCCGACCTTGAGCCACACCGTGCCCGTGTACCACCACAGGGCGAGCTTGCCCTCGCCGGCGCCGCGCATGCGCACGTAGGCGCGGTAGGCGTCGACGGTTTTGCCGAGATCGAGACCGAGCGATTTGGCGGCGAGCGCCGGCGTTGCCGCGATCACCGCTGCGGTCGCAGCGAATGTTGTGCGTCGTGAGATGGTCATATGGCTCTCCCTTATCCCTTCTTGATGCCGCGAATCACGGCGTTGGGCATGAACGCCTCGTCGAAATCCTTGCCGCGCGGCGGCGGGAAGCCCATGCGCAGCACGATGAGATCGAGCTTCGGGCTCATCCAGATGCGCACCTTGCCGCCGCCGTCGAAGTAAAAAATGTCGTTGGCCGCGAAGGGCTCCGAGTGTGTGTTGGCGAACTGCGTCGGCATGGCGGGGTTATAGGGCCTGAGCTTGTCGAACTTGGCGTCCACCCAGATGTGAAGCCCGTAATTCGGATTAGGCCCCGAGCCCTTCTTCATCTCGGCCACCCAGCCCTTGGGCAGCAGTTGCGTGCCGTCGGGCAGCTTGCCGTCGTTCATGAGCAGGTGCGCGACGCGCATCCAGTCGGACGGCGCGGAGAGGAAGCAGCAGTATGAGACCACGTTGCCGTTGTAGGGTTTGTCCATGCGCAGCGCGCCGCGCTGGGCGCCCACGGGCCGCCACAGTTTCTCGGAGAGATACTTGTCGAACCGCGTGCCGGTGGCGCGCGTCAGAATCAGGCCGAGGATTTGCGTGGTGACGTTGTTGTGGTTGAACGTGGTGCCCGGCTCGGACTTGAGCTTGTGCGCCAGCGCCGCGCCGGTGACGTCGCTGCCCTCGACCATCTGGATGCCGAGGTTGGTGATGGGGTCGGGGTTGCGGATGTCGGCATCCTCGATGCCCGAGGTATTCCATAGCATCTGGCGAATGGTGATTTTGCCGCGCGGATCGTCCTTCCACTCGGTCACATAATTTTCCACCGGTTCGTCGAGGCTCTTGATCTTGCCGTCGGCCAAGGCGAAGCCGAACAGAATGCCGTGCAGGGTTTTCACCCAACTGTGGGAACTGATGGCCGAGGTATCGGTGTAGCCCGGCATGTAGCGCTGATAACGGATCTTACCCTGGTGATAGACGATAAACGCTTGCGTCTCCCGCTCCATCGCGTAAGCCCCCGCCTTGTCGAGTGCTGCGGCATCGATGGTGGCGGCCTCGCCCTCGGCGGCCGTCGGCAAATAGGGGCGCAAGCCGCCGTCCACCAGCGCCATGGGGTTGTACCACTCCTGGCCCTGCCGGAACTGCGACTGGTCGGGCATGTTGGCGTAGCGGAACCAGAAATTGTAATCCTGCGCCTCGACCTCCTTCACCCAATCCATCTTCTGCTTGATCAGCGCGGCCACTTCGGGCGGCATGGGTGCCGGTGCCGGCATTTGCGCGAACGCAAGACCGGGCGCACATACGGCAGCGAGCAGAAAACGTTTCATGACTGGTAATCCTTATTTCCGGGCCGGCGATTTGATCCAATTGGCGGGGTCTTGCCAATCGCCGTCGCCGTCATAGGTGGTCACGTCCGGGTACGCATAGACGGGGCGCGTCCAGGTATAGTCCTCGCGTTTGAGCGGGAATCTTAAACGGGGAAGCCCGGCATAGGGCTGATCCTTCACCATCTTATGGGTGAGGATGAACTCTGGGGCTTGGCCCTTTTCGACCCATTGCTCCAGCGCGATGACGGGGTCGAAGCCGTCGGCCCCGGGCCCGCGTCGGCAATGGGCCATGCCGGGAATCATGAACAGGCGGAAGAACTCGCGCGTGGCCTCGAGCCCGCCCATGGTGTTCACCACCGTGTCATAATAGTCGACACTGAGCCCCGGCGGGATCTCGGCGTCGTCCCAGCCGTGATAGAGAATCAGCTTGGCGCCGGCGGCCTTGAATTTGCGCAGGTCGGGGTTCTGGGCGTTATACATCGTTTCCGTCAGCATCAGGCGCTTGTGATCGCGGTCCCAATCGAAGGTCATGGGATCGTATGCGGGCCCGGGATCGTTGAAGAACGTCAGGTACTGCGTGAACTGATAGATCATCGACGAGCGGTTCAAGATCGAACCTGGCGTGCGCGTGCCGTCGTCCTTGGCGGGGCCGACAAAGGGCGGCACCCATTCGTATTCGGAGCCGCGCGCCATGCCGCCCGCGAAAATGCGGTTGCCCTGGGAGTCATGGGCGCCGTCGTAGATCTTGTTGACCGCCGCCACTTCGGCCTTGGTCAGGCAATCGGCTTTTTCGGCGCCCTTGCATTGCATCTCCTCGGGTTTGAAGTCGCAGGCGCGCGGGTCTTGCAGGATGTTGTCTTTCACGCCGTCGCGCGCATCGCACTTGGCCAAGACGGCCTCGCGAATTTTGATGAGCTTGCGAGAGTCGATGATCGGCTTGCCCTTGTCGTCCATGTTGGCCCGCGCACTCCACAGCAGGTGCAGAGTGCCGTCGCCGATTTCATTGAGCACCGGCGCGCCCGAGACGATGCCGTCGAAGTCGTAAGGGAATCGCTGCGCCGTCACCATGCCCTGGCGGCCGCCGGTGGAGCAGCCGTTGAAGTAGGAATAGGCGGGCGGCTTGCCGTAGTAAGCCGCGACGATGGCCTTGGCGGCCACCGCCACCACGTGCGTGGCGCGGTAGCCGAAATCGATCTCGGCCTGAAGGTCGTTGTAGGCCCAATTGGCGATGAAGCCGGCACCCGTGTGGCCCATGTCGGTGTTGACCACCGCGTAGCCGCGCACCAGCGAGTCTTCGGCGGCTTCCATGTTGAGGATGCCGCACATGCCGCCGCAGCCCTGCATCAGGAACTTGCCGTTCCAGGTGGCGGTGGGCAGGCGCACCTCGAACACCACGTCGGGCGCCACCACGCCCGAGATGCGGCAGTACTCGGGCAGGTCGCGCTCCGGGGCGATGACCTTGGCGCCGTTGAGGTTCGTGGGCGCGTCGATCAGTTGCGAGAAGTCCTGCGCCATGACGCCGCTACAGCGCGCCTGCGGCGCGGGCGTCGATTGCGCCTGGGCGGGCGATGCCATCGCCGCCGCCATCACCATCAGCACCATCATGCGCAGCACGGGAATCATGGGCACTCCTGTCGGCTATTTGTTCATGCTCTGCTCAAGGCTCTCGCGCTGGATCTGCGCAAACGCAACCCGCACGCAATTGGGATCGAACACCGTGAAGGTATCCGTGGGGCCGCGGGTTCGATCGTAGGTATGGGGCGCGTTGACGAAGGGCACATTGGCTTTGCTGAGCCGATCATACAGGGCGCTCAGGTTGTCGGTGAGAATCAGCACCGCCGTGGCGCCGCCGCCCGCGACCTTGTCGCAAGTCGGCGCAGGCTTGAGGCCCGGCGTGTGAAACAAACCGATGGACCCGCCGAGTTTGTCGCCCTGGCGCAGCGCAATGGCGCGGCCTTCCGTGGCCCCAGGCGCGAAAACGGTGAGTTGGCCGGGCTGCGTGACCTTGACGTCGTACTCGACCGTGAAACCGAGCAGGTCGCGATAGAACGTGAGCGAGGCCTCGGGGTCCGCCGTGGCGATGGTGGTGCGCCGCACCGGCGTCAGGCGGGGCTCCTCGGCCCAGGCGCTGTCGGCCCAAAACGTGAGCGCCAAACCCAGCCATGGAATGGCCCGGCCCCAGCGCGAGTCGCCGATTTTGTGCGTCTGGTCCATGGCCCCCTTCCGCCACGCAATGCCGTCCAAGCCGATAAAGCCAAGGAATTCTAGAGACTTACCCACCCGACGGATAGCGCTTGCTATTTGTTTCGAGTCAAATCTAGATATCCACAGCGGTGGTGTGCAGCGGCGCCGAGAAGAGCGCCCTGTGGGGGTCCGCTCAGGGAAACTTGAGAGGACAGAACATGCAAACGCTCGCGCTGGACGTCAAACGTGTGGCCCGTGAACGCGGGGCCCACCTGCCGCAACATCCGATGTTATCGCACGCCATCCTGGCCTTCACCCGCTATTGGCTCAAGCTGGGCGAAGGCCGCCCGCCGGCCTGGGCGGACTTCGACATGATGGGGGCGGGCGACGGCTTGCCTTACCTCACCATCTTCAAGTGCAACGGCGATTCCTCCTTCACCATCGAGTTCACCGGCTCGGCCATTTCGGCGCTGGCGGGCGAGGACTTGGCGGGGCGCAAGGTCACGTTCATCGACCCGGCGCAGGGCGACATCGACTGGTTCGAGCGCGTGCGCACCGCGGCCAAGAAAGCCGATATTCAGCTTTCCACCGGCACCACCAGCCCGGCGTACACCTCGTCCTTGGATTTCGTCGCGGCGGATTTCCCGTTCATGGATGACGGCGGCCATGCCGTGAGCCGCGTGGTGTGCTTGACGGTTCCGAAGCTGAATTAGAGCATCGCGCCGAAAAGTGGGCTTCCGGTTTTCGGCAAAAGCGATGCGACAACAAATTGATTGCGCGACGGTACTTTTCATCGCGGCGAGGCAAGAGTAGAAGCGCGCCATGACGACAGGAGTTTGTCATGGCGCCTTTTTACATCCCCGATCACCACCGCAAGACCGACCTTGGCGCATTGCATGGCCTGATGCGAGCTTATCCTTTCGCGACCGTCATCACCGACGCGAATGGGGATCTCGCTGTCAGCCACATCCCCTTGCATCTTGACGATACCGTCGGATCGCACGGCGTGCTGCGCGGCCATGTGGCGCGGGCCAACCCCCATTGGCGCGATCTCGCCGACGGCAAGCCCAGCCTGGTCATCTTCAACGGCCCCCAGGCCTACGTCACGCCGCAGTGGTATCCGAGCAAAGCCGAGCATGCGCGCGTGGTGCCGACGTGGAACTACGCCGTGGTCCATGCCCACGGCACCCTGCGCGCGTTGACCGACAAGGATTGGCTGCTGGCCAACGTCACGGAATTGACCGAGGCCCACGAAGCGGCGTTCGCCCACCGCTGGTCCGTGAGCGACGCGCCCGAGGACTACATCGACAAAATGCTGAAAGCGATCGTGGGGCTGGAGTTCACCATCACGCGCCTGGAGGGCAAGTGGAAGCTGAGCCAGCACCGCGCCGAGCCGGACCGGCTGGGCACCATCAACGGGCTGGCCGCGCGGGCGCAAGAGACTAGCGCGGCGGTCGCAGAGCTGATGCACGCGCAATGAGCGGGCGCTGACGCGGCAAGGTATCGGCGGGCAAATCGTCGGGCGCGACGAACGCCGCCTCGAAAATCTCGTGGCTGAGCGTCAGGGCTTGCGTCGGATCGACGTGGCCGATCAGCACGGCCTCCTTTTGCCAACGGTCGACGATGTCGACGCACAAGGTGGCCTCGACCGTGGCGATCAGACCCGTCTCCTCGCGCAATTCGCGCAGCACGCCTGCTTCGGGCGCTTCGCCGCGGCGCAAGTAACCGCCCGGCAACGCCCACGGGTAGCGCTGCCGATAAACATGGTTGAGCAGCAGCACGCGACCGTCGGGCGCGAAAAAAATGCCCACGGCGCCGAAGTTGAAGGTCGGGTTCGCGAGCCACAGCGCCGTGCGCGTGAGCGGGCGCGGTAGGGCGCGATAAACCTGGGAGAGAAACCGCTTCATCGCCACTCTCTATTCTGCGCTTAGGCAAATCTTCACACATTTCGGGAACACTGTCCCCAAGGCGCATTCATAAGCGCCGGATCAATATTCCTCCAGGGGACGACGATGCTCAAAGCCGAGCCCGACAAGCCCATCAAGCCCAACGTACGTCATGGCCGCCGCAAGACCGGCCGCGGGCCCAACCCCTTGACCGTCGCGCGCCGCATCGAACGCCGTTCCGCGCGCTTGATCCATCAACTCTTCTTCGCGCGCGAACCGCGCTACGCCAAGGCTTAAGCTCGCGAGTTATTCGGCCGCGCGCTTTCCCGTCGTTTTCGCGGTCTGCTCGGCGTTGTGCCGCTCGATCTGGCGTTGGGTTGCCTGCTGCGCCGAGGCCTTGAAGTCCTTCTGGCGCTCGCGCACCCATTCATTGGAGATCTCACGGTTGACGTTCATCCCTTGAAAACGCGGGAAAACGTAACGCGCGATCATCTCGTAGGAATTGCACTTGCGCTCGAAGCGCGCCCAGTTGTGATCTGTGATGAGATAGCAGCCGAAGCCGCCCGAGACTTTTTGCAAGGTCTCGATCTGGCGAACGCAATCGTCCGGCGTGCCGATGACGGCGCGGCCGGTCTCCACCAAGAAGTTGGCGGCATCGCCCTTGCGGTCCGGCGGAATCATGGGCAGCACCGCCACGTCCTCGAAGTACTTGGCCCACTCCTCGACGCCGAAGACCACGTCCTTCATCGCTTGCTCGCGCGTTTCGGCGATGTGCACCAAGCCGATCATGCGCCAATCCGTGCGCGCGAGCACATGGCCGTGGGCCTTGCCCATTTCCACCGCGATGTCCCAGTTCTTGGCCGCCGCCGCCAAGGCCTCGGGCGACGTGGCCGAGAGCGACATCAAACCTGTGCCGAACTTTCCCGCCGCGCGCGGCCCCGAGGGTGAGACCATGCAGGCCGTGGCGGTCTCGATCATGCCGCCGCCGTAGGGGCGCAGTTGCAGCCGCGCGTCTTTCAGTTCGAACCACGCGGCCTTGTGCGTCACCGTCTCGCCGCGAAACAGGCGCATGATGCAGCCGAGCGCCTCTTCCATCATGTCGCGCTGTTGGTTGGGGTCGATGCCCATCATCTTGGCATCAGACACCAGCGCACCCGGCCCCGCGCCGAACATGGCCCGCCCCCGCGTCATGTGATGCAGCTGCATGATGCGGTCGGCGAGGATCAGCGGGTGGTGATAGGGCAGCGAATTCACGCCCGTGCCGAGCTTGATGGATTTGGTGCGCTCGGCCACGGCCGCGATGAACAGTTCCGGCGAGGCGATGACTTCCGTGCCGGCCGAATGGTGCTCGCCGATCCAGGCCTCGTCGTAGCCGAGCTTGTCGAGGTGGACGACCAAGTCCATGTCGCGCTCGAGGCACAAAGTCGGGTTCTCACCCACGGGATGGATGGGCGGAATGAAGGTGCCGAAGCGGAATTTGCTCATGGATGGCTCCTCACGGCTTCAACGCGGGTCGAACAGCGGGCGCAGCCTGGCCGCCGAGGCCGGCGCCGTCTCGGCCATGCGCGCCCACACCGCCTCAAGGGCCTGGGCTTGGTAGGTGCGCGCCGCTTCGGGCGAAAGCAGAAAGCCGTTTACGCCATCGGCGGCGAGAACCCGGCGTTCTTCCTCGGCGTTGGCGATGAAACGGTCGCGCGATTCCCGCTCGTAGCGCTCGACCTCGCGCTCGATCAGCGCGCGCGCCGCGGGCGAGAGCGCGGTCCAGCGGTCCAAATTGGCTTGCAGCGTCATGGCGTAGCCCAGCACGCCCGGGTCGATGCGTACCTTGACGAAGCGCTGAAAACCCTCGGTCGCGAGCGATGTGGCCGACCACGCGATTGCCTGGACCGTACCGCGTTCCAATGCGGTGTAAACATCGCTCGACGGGATATCGATTGGAATCGTGCCCATGGCGTCCAGAAAGGCGCGGTACGTCGGCGTGGTGCGGATGCGCAAGCCCGCGACGTCGGGCAAACCATCGGCGCGCAGCCGGGGCGCATCGCGCATGAAGATGTGCAGCCGGGGCCCGGTTTGGTGCCACCCCAGGAAATGCGCGTTGAGTTTTTCGTTCCAGACGGCCTCGATGGCGTCGTAGGCACCGTTGACCCGGGCTTGCATCGGCGTGATGGATGCGCCGAGGAAGGCGTCGCTCTCGGGGGCGAGGCCGATGGTGTAGGTCGCCGCGCCGAAGTACATGTCGACCACGCCGCGCTTCAAGGCATAGACCATCTGGCGCTGAGGAATCACCTCGGGGCCGCCGAGATAGTCGAGCCGCACCACGCCCTGGCCGGCGGCGTTCACGTCGTCCACGAATCGCAGGAAGTCCTCGGCGAATTCGATGTTCTTGGCCCAGGCCGTGATGACGCTGAGCCGTTCCTCGGCCAGGGCCGGAACCGCCAGCGTCAGCGCCCACAGGACCGCGACGTGTTTCATGGGCTCACTATGGAATCCCCGGCCCGCGAGGTCAAAGACGCCATGGCGCGGCGGGGCCAAAAATGGCTAAACTTGAGGCGCATAGATCACGGAGTCCGCCATGAGCGACAAGTACACCGAGGCCAGTTTCGGCGCCCTGGGCGTGGGGTTCGGCGAGCGCCCGGCCGTGGTGGTGGTGGACTTCCAGAAGGGCTTCACCGACCCGCGCTTCGAGCTGGGCCGCAGCCCCTATGTCCACAAGGCCGTGGAGCAGACGTCAAAGTTGCTCAAGGCCGCGCGCGCCATCAACGTGCCCGTGGCCAGTTGCCGCGTGGGCTGGGGCAGCGAGAAAGACATCGGCTATTGGAAGATCGGCTGCCTGCACAAGGGCTGGTTCTACGGCGATCCCACCACCGAGATGGACGAACGCGTCTATGACTCGCGGTACGATTTCAATTTCTGGAAGAACGCGCCCAGCATCTTCTTCGGCACGCCCTTGATGAGTTTCCTCACCAAGCAATGCGTGGACACCGTGATCGTGACGGGCTGCAATACCTCGGGTTGCGTGCGGGCCTCCATCGTCGATGCGTTTTCCTATGGCTACCGCGTGATCGTGCCCGAGGACTGCTGCGGCGACGTGGACATCGGCCCGCACCAATCCAACCTTACCGACTGCGGGCGGCGGTATTGCGACGTCATGACGTCCGCCGATGTGCTGGCCTACTTCAAACGGCTCGGCGCCCAAAAAGGCTTGGCCGCGGCGGCGGAGTAGTAGTTAAGAGCGCAAAGTTCGCCGAGGCCTCGGCATTGACGATGGGCCTACGACCTCATACATATATGTTTGAAAAAATACATTGCTGTATGGCATGGGACCCACGCCATGAACCAGATTTCTCCTAGCCTTGCCGTTGCCGACCGCGACGGCACACCGCGCAGCCCACGCGTCGCCCAGCGCCGCCAGCGCATGCGTCAGAACGTGCTGCGCGTGGGGGCGCGCATGTTCCTCGACCGCGGCATCGACAACGTCAGCGTCGAGGAAATCCTCGAGGCCGCCGACCTGGCGCGCAGCACCTTCTACAGCTTCTTCACCAGCAAGCGCGACTTGCTGTTCCATATTCTCGACCCGGTATTCCAAACCGGGGTCACGCACATGCGCGCGCTCAAGGGCCTGGCGCCCGCCGACGTGGTTTACGGCATCATCGACATGTATCCGATGTTGTGGGAACGCTACGGCGAGGCGCTGTTCCTGCGCATCGGGCGCGACGAGTTCAAGCTCATCGAAAAAACCCACAACCAATATGTCGCCGTGCTCGATCAATTGATGAATGCCGTTGAAGCGGCGGGCATCTTGCGCAACGGCAGCGCCGCGCACACCCAACGCCTGATCGCGCGCTGCGCCATCGACGTGGTGCGCGTGTACCGCAACGACCCCGACTTCAAGCGCCTTTACCGCACCACCATGGAAGGCATGCTGCTCAAGGACGAGGCCCATCGCGGATAGAGGCCGGCTGTGCGTTCTAGATTTTGAGTTGGGCCAGATAGGGCTCGGCCGCCTTCAGCGCCGTTTCGCAACCGGGCACCGCGCCACGCACCAAGGCCTGGGGCGTCAACGCCTCGGTGACCACGCGAAACCCCGCCGACACCGCCCACGCGGGCTCGGCCATGGCACGGGTCGCCAACGCCTTGGGAGCCTCGGTGATGCAGGCCGTGACTTGGGCGATGACCTCGGGCGGCGCATGCTCGGCCGAGAGCTTGGCGTCGATCTCGGCGCGCACCGGCACGACGACCAGATCGGTGAACAGCGTGATCAGCAGGTCTTGAATCATGGCAGGCCTCCGGTTTGGGATGGCGTCAGGGTCGCCACCGCGCGGGTTTTCCACAGGCTGTAAACCACGCCTGCGGCCAGAATGCCGAAGGTGACCGACAGCGACACGACAGGCGGGATCTTGGCGATACCCAGCATGTCGGCGACGAAAATCTTCGATCCGATGAAGATCAACACTACCGCCAGCGCCGTCTTGAGGTAGGCAAAGCGCGTGATCATGGCGGCCAGGGCGAAGTAGAGCGCACGCAAGCCCAGGATGGCGAAGATGTTGGAGGTGTAGACGATGAACGGATCGGTGGTGATGGCGAAGATGGCCGGCACGCTGTCGACCGCGAAGATCACGTCGGCCACCTCGACCAACACGAGGGCCATGAACAGCGGCGTCATGAACCACACCAACTTGCCGGACTGAGGATGGGCTTTCTTGACGAAGAACTTTTCGCCGTGCAGTTCGTCGGAGACGTTGAAGCGCCGGCGCATGAAGGCGACGATAGGATTGCCGGCGACCGAGTATTCCTTGTCGGCGAACACCAGCATCTTGACGCCCGTGGCGATGAGAAACGCAGCGAAGATGTAAAGCACCCAGCCGAACTGCGACACCAGGGTGGCGCCGAGCCCGATCATGATGGCGCGCAGCACGATCACGCCGAGAATGCCCCAGAACAGCACGCGGTGCTGATAGAGCCGCGGCACGGCGAAAAACGAGAAGATGATGACCATGACGAAGACGTTATCGAGCGCCAGCGTCTTCTCCACGACAAAGCCAGTCATGTAATTCATGCCGGACTCGGCACCTAAGTACCACCACACCCACACGCCGAAGGCGAGCCCGAGGCCGATATAGACGGCGGACAACGTCAGACTTTCGCGCACGCCGATCTCGCGGGTGTCCTTGTGCAGGACGCCGAGGTCGAACACGAGCAGAGCGATCACGATGCCGATGAACGCCAACCACATCCAGGTCGGCTTGCCGAGCCAGTCGGCGAACAGAAACGCGAATTCCATTGAAGAGCCCCTTTGGTCCGGCCGGCAAACTAATGTCTGAAGCGATCCGACATCGCGAGAGCGCCAGCATCCTCTCGCCAGAGGGGCCCGGACCGGGGTTGTTCTGAACATAGGGCCCGCCCCTCGCGATTCAAGGCCTGCGGCCGGAAAAATTGGCCGGGCACCCTTGCCGGGGCCATGGAATCGGGGCAAAACGCCTCTCTTTCCGGCCCCCCTGCGCCGCCCTTTTTGTGAGAACCTTGCCATGCCCATCGCCCGCATCAACGACCACACCATGTACTACGAGGTGCACGGCACTAAAGGTGACCCGGTGTTGCTCATGGGCGGCTGGGGCACCTTCTGCCACGGCGGCGAGAAGCACCTGCCCTGGGGCCTGACGGACAACCACCGCGTCGTCATCATCGACTACCGCGGCATCGGCGAGTCCGACGACGACCTCAGCAAGCCCCCGTCCATCGACCTCTACGCCGAGGACGGCATTCAGTTGCTGCAGCACTTGGGATTCACGAAAAACGTTCATCTCATCGGCCTGGTGGGCATGGGGGCCTGCATCAGCCAGGTCATGGCCATCAAGCGGCCCGACATGGTCAAATCCATGATGAACATGGGTGCCTGGTGCGACGCCACCGACCCGTTCTTTCACGATCAGATCGACAGCTTCCGGGCCGTGCACCGCGACGCGGGCTGGGCGACGTTTCAGCGCCTGGTATGCGTCATGAGCTTCCGCCCCGACTTTTACAACGAGAACCATCACCGCCTGCTGGGCCCCAACGGTCCCTGGCGCGAACTCAACGGCCGTTTCGCCGCCCACGACCGCTTCATCACCGCGTGCCTGGCCCACAACGTGACCGCGCAACTCAAGGCCGTGAAGGCGAAGACGCTGATCGTTCACAGTCACCTCGACATTGTCACCGGTCCGCGCATGACCAAGCCGATCGAACACGCCATCCCCGGCGCCAAGGGCCTTGACCTGCCCGACTTCGCGCACGTGGTGGCGGGGAAGGAACAAAAGATTCAATTCGCCAAGCTGGTGAACGACTGGATGGCGAGCGTCCAGTAGCCAGGATCCATGAGCGGCACGATCTTTACCATCGGCCACTCCAACCATCCGCTCGCGACATTCGTTGATCTCGTTCGCACGGCCGGCGTCACGGCGATCGCCGACGTGCGCTCCACGCCCTATTCGCGCCGCCAACCGCAGTTCAACCGCGAGCCCTTGGCTCGGGCGCTGAAAGCGGCGGGCGTTGTCTATGTCTATCTCGGTCATGCCCTGGGCGGGCACCCCAAAGACCCCGGCCTGATGATCGGCGCGCGCCCCGATTACGAACACATGGCCGCCGCGCCGGCCTTTTGCGAAGGCCTCGGCCGCGTGATGGAAGGAGCCAAGAGTTATACGATCGCGCTCATGTGCGCCGAGCGGGAACCGCTCGACTGCCATCGGTGCGTCCTCGTCGCCCGCGCGCTTGCGGCGCGCGGCACTGACATTCGGCATGTCTTGGCTGACGGCCGCGTGGAACCCCACGCCGTCACCGAAGATCGATTGCTGACGTGGGCGAAACTTGGCGGCGGCGATTTGCTGGATGAGCGCCCCGCCCTGTTGGCGCGCGCCTACGCCAAGCGCGGCGCATGGATGTGGGGCGAGACGCGCCGCATCTGAATAAAGCCCATACAGCACACACGTCGCCATCCTTGACCCGCGTCAAGGCCGACCGGCGCGATAATCATGAAACTGTTAGCGAATTGAAACAGGAGTCAGGGACACGGATTTCCGGCAAGCGGCCGGGTCCGGATATGGATCGTGGACACCATCACCATCCTCACGGTTTCGACCATCGTCATCGTTCTCTTGTTCGACTACACGAACGGCTTCCACGATGCGGCCAATATCGTCGCCACCGTGATCGCCTCGCGCGCGATGACGCCGATTCAGGCCGTGATGATCGTCGGCACGTTCGAGTTTCTGGGGCCCCTGCTGGGCGGCACGGCCGTCGCCAACACCATCGGCAAGTTCGTGATCCTGGACGGCGTCGCGCCGGCGTTCGCGTTGAGCATCTTGCTGGCCGGCCTGTTGGGGGCCATCGGTTGGAACTTGCTGACGTGGTGGAAAGGCATTCCGTCTTCGTCCTCGCATGCGCTTGTCGGCGGCCTGGTGGGGGCCGTCGTGGTGGCCGTGGGCGCCGATCATGTGGTGTGGGGCTTCGCCAATCTCATGGAGCACGGCAAGCTCGACGGCATCACCAAGGTGTTGCTCGCCTTGGTCTGCTCGCCGATCTTGGGGTTCTGGTGCGGATTCATCGTGCATCGGCTGATGCACTTGGTCCTGCGCGCGGCGCGGCCCGCCGCCAACGTGGGTCTGCGGCGCGCGCAGTTCGCGACCTCCGCCGGTCTCGCCTTTTCGCACGGCGCCAACGACGCGCAAAAGAGCATGGGGATCCTGACCCTGGTATTGCTGTTGGGCGGCTCGATCCAAACCTTCGCCGTGCCGTTCTGGGTCATGGTGGCGTGCGCCTCGGCGCTGACCGCCGGCATCATGTCCGGCGGGTGGCGGATTGTGCGCACGCTCGGCTTCGCGATTTACCGCGTGCGGCCGCTGCACGCGTTGGATTCACAACTGAGTTCGGCCGCGGTGATTTTCGGGGCCTCGATGCTCGGGGCCCCGGTGTCGACCACTCACGTGGTGGCGACCACGATCATGGGCATCGGCGCATCGGAGCGGCCGCGCGCCGTGCGCTGGGCCAAGGCCAAGGAAATCGCCACCACCTGGGTGGTCACCATTCCCGGCGCCGCGCTGGCCGGGGCGGTGCTCTGCGCCTTGTTGCGCGGGTTTTTCAATTTCGCTTGATCGGGAGGCCGCCATGATGCCGGATAACAGATCGACGCTGCGACGTATTTTGGATCGCGTGTTTCCGCCGGTCCCCGACTTCTTTGCTTTGCTCGCCGATCAATGCTTGCACGTCGGCACGACCGTCAACCGCATGGTCGAGTACATGGAATCCGGCGATCCGGAGGTCGGCGAGATGATCAGGAAAGACGAGCACGAGGCCGACGCCGTCAAGGTGCGGAACATCCACATTCTCAACGAAGCGTTTTCCACGCCAATCGACCGCGAGGACATCTACCGGTCCATCATGGACCTCGACGAGATCATCAATTATTGCAAGAGCACCGTCAACGAGATGGAGGCGCTGGCGCTGAAGCCGGACAAGCACACCTTGGAGTTCTCCATGCGCCTGAAAGAGGGCGTCGATGCGCTGGTCGCGGGGTTCAGCAAGCTCAAGTCCAACCCGCGCGGCGCCGAACTGGACGCCAACACCACCCGCAAGGCCGAGCGCGCGGTCGAGCGCATCTATCGCCGCGCCATTGCCGACTTGTTCCAGGGCACGGACTTCATCGACATGTTCAAGCGCCGCGAGATCTACCGGCACATGTCCAATGCCGCCGACCGCATGGCGCATTGCGCCAACACGCTGCACGACATCGTGGTCAAGATCAGCTGAGCGGGCGCGAACGGGAATCCTAACTTGCCAGCGGCCACATCCGCCGCAGCACGGAATCCTTGATCGCGAACTGGTGCCACAGGGCGGCGATGATGTGCAGCGACAGCAGTACCCCACCGGCATAAATGCCGTAACGGTGGATGGAGGCGAAGAAACCGTAACCGAAGGGATCGCTCAGCGGCACCTTGGGCACGATGTCGGGCAGGCCTTCGATCCAGAAGAAGTACGTCGGCGCCTCGCCGTAAGCCGACATGGACGCCCAGCCCGACAAGGGAATCAGGAACAGCAGCGCATAGAGAAAAGCATGGTTGAGCTTGGCGAGCACGCGCTGATAGGCCGCGAGCGACGCAGGGATATCCGGGCCGGGATTCGACAGCCGCCAGCCCAGGCGCAGGGTCACCAGCATCAGCACCACGAGGCCGGCGGTTTGATGGATGCGCGACAGCCAGATGTGAGCGCTGTCCATCTGTAGGCTCACGGCATTGGCGGGATCGACCTTGAGCTGAAAGGTCGCAGACATGATGAACCCCACCGGCACGATCACCGCGATCAGCAGCGCGATGATCCAGTGGAAAGATTTCGACAGCCAGCCCCAGCGCTCGTGCGTATTGCCCATGTGAGAACCCCCTGCCCACGCCCCAAACCCCTATTATTCCACGAAATACGGCCTCGGGGCGAGGTTTGACCTGGGTCATGGGCGCCGAGGAGCGAAAGTTATCACATAAGCATGACGTCTTATGCCGGTCGCGAACAGGGGAACCGCCATGCTGATCAACAACTGGTATGTCGCCGAGGAATCGGAAGCCGTAAAGAAGTTCCAGCCCAAGGGCGTGCGCATGCTGGGCTTCGATTTCGTTTTGTTCCGCGACGACGCGGGCGCGGTGCATTGCCTGAGCGACGTGTGCTGCCACCGCGGCGCGGCACTCAGCGACGGCGAGATCGTCGGCGGCTGCGTGGCCTGCCCCTATCACGGCTGGCAGTTCGACGCGCATGGCCGCTGCACCAAAATTCCGGCCTTGGGCGATGAGATGAAGCCCCCCAAGCGTGCGCGCGTCGACAGCTACCCCACGGCGGAAAAATACGGCTGGGTGTGGGTGTTCCTGGGCGATTTGCCGGAAGCCGACCGCCCGCACATTCCGGAATTGTTCCCCGAGTATTACGACAGCGCGTGGCACAAAATCCCCTATCGCTTCGAGGCCAAGTGCAATTGGATGCGCATGGAAGAAAATAGCTTGGACACGGCGCACACCAACTTCGTGCACAAGGCCTTCGGCGCCAAGCAGAACCCGCGCCTGAAACCTTTCCCCATCCAGGCCACGGAATGGGGCGCCAAAGTGAGCCGCACCAAGCCTGCGCCCGACAACAAGGTCAAAGGCGGCGAGATCGCCAAGCTGCTGTCCGAGCCGCGCAGCCAGGTCAGCGTCGATCTGGAATTCAGCGTCGTCGGTGTGTGCCACCGCATCAACCCGACTTTCAAACCCGGCATGAGCCAAATCAATTTCACCGCACGCACGCCCATCGACCGCTTCCTGACGCGGGCCATCGGCTGGCAGGCGCGCAACTATCTCACCGACGCCAAGCATGATCCCGAGCGCATGGCGGGCATTCAGCAGGCCGTGGTGGAAGACCTGCGCGTGGTCGAGAAGGTCAAGCCCAAGCTGACCCCGCCGACGCTGTCGGACGAATTCCTGACCGAGACCGACGGCATGGAATTGGCCTTCCGCCGCAAGGTGTGGGAACAGGCCGCCAAAGGCTGGGAAATCGATTGGGAACGCTACGAGGAGTTGGCCAAGGACCACGTGTTCGTCATCCCCTCGCCCGCCCGGCGCGAGGACCCCAAGAACTGGGTCCATAAACCCGTGCCGCTGCGCCCCGCGCGACGGCAGGCAAGGCAAGCCGCCGAATAATTGATACACTGACGGCGGGCTTGCGGAGTCGGGAGGACACCATGACCGTGACACGTTTTGGCGTGATGGGCGCTGCCGTTGCCTTGGCGTTGGCCTGCGGGCCGGCCCTTGCGCAAAAAACCGAGGTGCGTCCGCCCTCGGGCATGGCCCACGAGATGGATGCGGCCAGCATCGCCACCTTGCGCGGCAAGGTGCCGAGCTACGTCGACATGACGGATGCCGAAATCAACGAAAGCATGGGCCGCATGCCGCCCGATTGGGCATGGTACGGCAGCGCCGAGACGGTGAAAGACGACATCGGCGTGCTGGTGGTCGCCCACGGTTCGGGCACCATGGGCGACAAGGTGCTGCAGGAAGGCGTGCTGCCCCTGGGCGAGAAGCACCCCACCGCCATCGGCTTCGGCATGGCGATGATGAGCTCGCACCACATTCAAGAAGCGCTGGACAAACTGACGAACGCGGGCGCGAAAACCGTTGTCGTGGTACCGGCGGTTGTGACCGAGCAATCCTCGGTGTACCGGCAATGGGCCTACCTGCTGGGACGGCGCGACGATTCCGCCTACCTCGACGTGCCGCGCGTGAAAACGTCGGCGAAGCTGGTGGTCGCCCCTGCCATGGACGAGCATCCGATGGTCACCGACATCTTGTTCGACCACACCAAGGCCATCAGCACGAACCCGGCGCAAGAGGTCGTGATCCTGTTGGGCCATGGCCCGACCTTCGATCACGAGAACGAGATCGAGCTGAAGCACATCGCCACCCACGCCGCGCGCATCAAGGACCGGGGCAATTTCTTCGACGCCAAGGGTCTGACGTTGCAGGACGATGCCCCGGAGGCGACGCGCAACGCCAACGTGGCCAAACTGCGCGCGTGGGTCGAGGACGCAAACAAGGCTGGCAAGACGCCGTTGGTGGTGGGTTACCTGATTTCGACGCGCGGCATTCAGGACAAAATCGCCGAGGACTTGAAGGGTCTGACGTACAAGTTCCAGACCAAGGGCTTGAGCGCGCATCCCAACTTCACGGGGTGGATCAGGGCCAGCGTTACCGAGCAGATCGCCGGCAAATAGCGCGGCGCGCGACCGGCTGACCTCTCGCCGCCCGGGCCGAACGGACGCTTGCGCTTGGATTTTCATCGGCCGTGCCTATGTCATGCCTTGACGCATGACGACGGACACGCCCATGGCCTATGTTCCGGCCGCAGAGATGACGATTGACGACCGCGATTCCGACAGCCAGGGCCCGCGCGCCCGCGGCGACACCGCGCCCATGGACACCACGCCGGAAGAAGCGCTCGTGCTGGAGCGCCTGGCGGCCTTGTCGCGGTTGCTGGATCACGCCTTCCGTATTCCCGGCACCGACATACGCTTCGGGCTTGATGCCGTCCTCGGCCTACTGCCGGGCATTGGCGACGTCCTGACGAATTTGATTTCCGCCTACTTGGTGATTGAGGCGCGCCGGCTGGGCCTGCCGCGCTGGGACATGGCCCGCATGATCGGCAACATCGTCGTCGACGCGGGAGTTTCCGCGGTGCCCGTCGCCGGCGACATTTTCGACATCTTCTGGCGCGCCAACGACCGCAACATGAGCATCCTACGTGAACACCTCGAACGGCGCGGGCGCATCATCGACGGCGATGCCGTGCGAATCGGCTGACGGTCTATTTCGGGAGTCAACACAATGGCCAAACTGGTTTGGATGTGCGCTTGGATTGCGGTTGTGGTCTGGAGCCTCTTGTGTTGGGCCGCGTTCGGCCTGATCGACGTGGCCAGCGGCTTGGCCACGGGATCCTCGGGCATGTTTTCCGAGATTTTGCCGGGCTCGGAACCCCGTGTGAGAGGTTTGGCCGATCTCGCGGACGATGTCGGCGAGGTATTGCTGTTCATCACTTGGATCGGCGTCGGCGCGATGATCTTGGGCGGCGCCTGGCTGTTCGCGCAATTCACCGGCGGCGCGCGCGTGAAGTTGACGGCGTGGCCGGACACGCACGACGCGCCGGCCGATACGAGACGCTCTCACACCGACATGGTCGATGCGGCGATGAAGCGGTTCGGCCGCAGCGCCGCTGACATTCGCACCCTGAAGCGCGTGCCTGGACAAGATCAATGGCGCGCGTGAATACTCACTCGCGACGCGGCGCGGACTAAAACCTCTCGGAAATTAGACAGTCTTCACCGATCTTGTTCATTGCAACCGGCCCATGGCTGCTGATAACAGCAAGTTGTGCGAATCCGGTTGAATTCCGCCGATCTCCCCTCATATTCGTACGGCGCTGTATGAGTTTTCTCCGCCCGGTTGGGAGATTGGGACATGTTCCTCGCGTTGCGCGACTTGGCATTTGCCAAAGGCCGTTTCGCCTTGATGGCGACGGTGATTTTGCTGGTGGCGTTTTTGATGGTGCTGTTGTCGGGGCTGTCCTCGGGTCTGATCGAGCGCAACGTCTCGGGCATCAAGCTGATGAAGGCCACGCATATTGCCTTCGAGTTCGACGACACCCCCAGCTACGTCAACAGTTTCGTCGACAAGGAGATGTGGGAGGCTTGGGCCAAGGTGCCCGGGGTGAACGCAATGACGCCCTTGGGCAACGCCACGTTCAACGCGCGCAACTCCGACGGCACGCCGCTGACGATCACGTTGTGGGGCATCGTGCCGGGCACGTTCATGGAACCGACCGTTCTCACCGGCGCGCCCTTCGCCTCGGACCCGCGCGGAATCATCATTTCGGATGAATTGATCCAAAAGGGCGTGGAAGTCGGCGACGTCATCCGCCTTGACCGCGTGCTGACGGAGCTGAAGGTCATCGGCACGGCGCCGCATGCCAACATCGGTCATATTCCCATCGCCTACGCGCCGCTGCCGCTGTGGCAGGAAGCGACCTATGGCCCCCCCGGCGGCCCGCCGCCGGGCGACGAATTGCCCAAGGTGCTGTTCGACTATGCGTCGGTGATTGCGCTGCAAGTCGCCGATGCTGCGGGCTTGAAAAAAGCCGACGACGAGATCGGCACCGTCACGCTTACGCGCGAGGAATCCTTCAACGCCTCGCCCGCCTACCGCGAGGAGGTGCTGACCGTATTCATGATCCAGGGGTTCATGATCATCGTGTCGGCCCTGGTGGTCGGCGCGTTCTTCGCGGTGTGGACGATTCAACGCACGCCGGAGATCGGATTGGTCAAGGCCTTGGGCGCCTCGACCGGGTACTTGATTCGCGACGCTTTGGCCCAGGCCTTGATCACACTGGTCAGCGCCATCGCGGTGGGCGGCATCGCGGGCTATTTGATGGGCCGCTACATCGATTCCACCGGCGTCGCCTTCAAACTGGAGATGGACGCCATCACCTTCACCGTGGGCATGTTGCTGGCCGCCGGCCTCATGGGCGCGGCCCTGTCGATCCGGCGCATCGGCGGCGTCGATCCCATCATTGCGCTGGGAGCCGAACGATGAGCGCCACATCATCCATCGGCCTGTCGGCGCGGGGCGTCACGCTCGTTTTGGGCGACGGCGACCAGCAAATCACCGCGCTCAACGACGTCGCCCTCAGCGTTTCTAAAGGAGAGTACGTCGCCGTGGTGGGCCCCTCGGGCTCGGGCAAGTCGAGCCTGCTGGCTGTCTGCGGCGGCCTGCGCACGCCCACGAAAGGTCAGGTTGAGATCGGCGGCGTCGAAATCACGACCTTGAGCGAGTCGGAGCGCACAGCCGTTCGGCGGCGCAAGATCGGTTTCGTCTTTCAGCAGTCGAACCTCGTCGCCTCGCTGTCGGCGCTGGACCAGTTGCTACTCATGGTGCACGTCGATGGCCGCTCGCCCACCAGCGCCGATCAGGACCGCGCGCGCAAGTTGTTGGACAGCGTGGGCCTCGCCAGCCGGGCAGCGCGCCGGCCCGGCCAGCTCTCGGGCGGCGAATGCCAACGCATCGGCATCGCCCGGGCCCTGATGAACGCCCCCGATGTGCTGCTGGTCGATGAACCGACGTCCATGCTGGATCACAATCGCGGCCGCGACATCGTCAAGCTGCTGGCCACCCAAACCAAGGAACACGGCGTGGCGACCTTGATGGTGACCCACGATGCCAGCATGCTGGAATGGGCCGACCGTGTGCTGCGCATGGAGGATGGCCGCGTGCTGGCCGCCGGCGGGGCTTCCGCTCAGGCCGCGCAATAGTCGGGAAAACCGCGAAACAGGAGGCGTCTCATGACACCCATGTGTTTGAAATCCGCGCGTTGCTCGCTCTTGGTTGCGTGTTCAGTCCTGGCACTCGGCCTGGGGGTAGGAGCCGGCGCCCAAGAGGCTGCCGTGGACCACAGCAAGATGGACCATTCGCAGATGGACCATTCGAAAATGGATCACAGCGCCATGGGCCATGACATGGGGCTGCAGCCCATGGACGCCGAAGGCCGGCGCAAGAGCGCCATGGCGCATTCCACCGGCCACAAGATGGGCGGCGAAGTTTACGAGGAGATGCGCCGCAATATCCCCACCTACCGCGCGCTCACGGACAACCAGATGGATCTGGCCATGGGTATGATGGGCGACGACATGGAGTGGTACGTCAGCGACAAGTCGCTCAAGGGCGAGCTGGGCGTGCTGCTGCTGGCCCACGGCACGGGCGGCGGCGGTGACCGTGTGCTGCGCGACGCGGTGGAGCCGCTGGCCAAGACCACGCCCACCGCCATCGGTTTCGGCATGGCGATGATGGCGTCCGATCACCTGCAAGCCGCCGTCAACGACCTGGAAGCCGCCGGCGCCAAGACCATCGTCGTGGTGCCGACCACGGCCACGGACTACAACTCGCTCAAGCGCCAATGGGACTACATCTTCGGCCTGGGCGACAAAGTGGCCTATGCCACCGTGCCGCGCGTGACCTCCAAGGCCAAGCTGGTAATCGCGCCGTCCTACGGTTTTCATAAGGCGTTCGGCAACATCTTGCTCGACCATGCCAAGGAGATCAGCAAGGCGCCGGCCAAGGAAGTGGTTTACCTGGTCGCCCACGGCCCCGAGGAGCCCGCCGACAACGAGCACGAGCTGGCCGCCTTGCAGGCCTATGCCGATTACGTGAAGGCCGAGGGCGGATTTGCCGACGTCAAGGCGCTCAATCTGCAGGACGACGCCCTGCCCGCGATCCGCGAGGGCAACGTCAAGAAGCTGCGCCGCTGGATCGAACTCGCCAAGCGCCAAGGCAAGGACGCCCTCATCGTCGTGGCGGTCCATCAGGCCAAGGGTATTCAGCAGAAAATCTACAGCGACCTCGACGGCTTGACCTTCACTTACAACGAGAAGGGCATGTCCAATCACCCGGGCTTCGTCGACTGGGTGAAGGACGCGGTGAATGCGGCCCTGGCGGACCAGGGCTAAGGCGGCGGGGCATCAGGTTCGGCCGCCAAGACGCTCTCGCGCCACCGAGCGCTGAGGGGAATGGCGCGATTTCGCTCACACCCGTCGGGCGAAGCCCCACCCATCATGGGTTTTCTGATCTTTTCTCGGGAAAATATGCCTTGACGGTCCAACCACAAGTATGGATTCATTTATCTAAGGATGAGTTAATCATAAGAAAAACAACTTTTAGGATTTTCCGCGATGCCGAAGATCACGGCGCCGACGCTGGTGGAGCACGTCACGCTGCGCCATGAGCGTATTCTGGCCGTGGCGACCGATCTTTTCACGCAGCGCGGGTTTACCGGTGTCGATTTGGCCGATATCGCCGCCCACGCCGGATTGGCGCGCAATTCGCTCTATAAGTACTTCAAGGACAAAGAAGATCTATTCATGGCGTGTGTGTTTCGCGCCTCGGATCCGATTTTCGCCGGTGCCCTGGAGACCATCGAACAGCAGAACGACCCGCTGGAGCGTATTCTGACCTGGGCCGAGGTTCGCGCCGATTTTTTCTGCGACCCGCGCCACCGCATCATTCAAATGCTCTATGAGGCTCCGGTGTCCGCGATCGACATGAGGCGCGAACTGGAGAGCCGCAACAAGCGCCTCCGGGCGCTGCTGGACGACGCGCTGGAAACGTTGCTGGCCGGCAGCGGACGCAATCCGCAATTGGTCGGACACATGATTGCCAGCATGATCGCCGGGGTCGTCCGTCATGCCCAAGACAAGGGCAAGACCGACCAAATCGTCACCGAGGTTCGCGCTAGCGTGCGCGCCATTCTCCAGCCGGGCGCTATCGTGCACCGAGCCGCTGTCGAGATTGTCGAACACGCGGCATAAGGCGAGGTCGGCGCAAAACAAAAGGGGCGATCCCTGCGGATCGCCCCTTTGTCATTGATCGCTCCGTTGCGGATTATTCGGCGGCCTTGGCGTGCTCCACGCCGGGGCGGAACACCGGCGGGATCGGCGGCGTCAAGTGCGTCTCGGCCTTGCAGTTGGCGAGAATAGTCTTGAGCGGCGGACCCGTGTCGAACACCGGTGCCTTGGCCGGCAGTTTGGAACGCATCTCGGCGCGTAGGCGCTTGGTCTCTTCCTCGTTGACCGTGCCGTCGGCGTTCATCACCACGCCGTAGCGCTTGGCACCCTCGGCCGTGACGAGGCCGCGGCGCACGTCGGCCCCGACCAGTTGCGCGTCACGGTCGATCGGCCAGCCCCAGCCGCCGCCGCCCCAGGTGATGAAGGCCAAGATGTCGCCCTTCTTCACCTTGACGTTGTCGCACTTGGAGTGGTGGTACTCGATCGAGCCGTCGGTGCGGTACATGACCTTTTCCGAGCGGCGGCCCGGCTGGCCGCCGTTGACGCCCCAGGGATAGGTGAGCCAGCGGTCGTCGTGGATCGAGATTTCGCCGTCCTCGAGGAAGCAGTAGTCCACGCGCAGCGCATTGCCGCCGCGGAACTTGCCGGCACCGCCCGAGTCAGGCGTGGTCTCGTGGCGCTCAATGCGCAGCGGGAAGTAGGCTTCCAGGTACTCTTGCGGCACGTTGGTGAACGAGGGCCACATGGAGTGACCGTCGGGCCCGTCGCCGAAGGGTTTGGCGGGAATGCCGCCGAAACCGATCTGGTAGAGCTGGTACCATTCGCCTTTGGTGGTGTAGCCCGAGTACATGAAGTGCGGCGACGACGAGAAGCCTGCTGCACACAGAAAGTCGGGAGTCTTTTGACCCAGCAAAGCCGCGAAGGTATCGAAAATGCGGCCGAGCGCATGCGTGCGGCACGACAAGGCGGCCGGGTAGTTGGGCTTCAACAACGTGCCTTGTGGGATGCGCACATCCACCAAGTCATAGAAGCCATCGTTGAACAAGATGGCGGGGTCAAACACCATGATCATGTAGATGCCCCAGAACATCTTCAGCATGTTCTCGTTGAGATAGAAGTTGATCGAGCCGATGGCCTGCGGATCGGTGCCCTTCCAATCGAGGATCACCTTGTTGCCTTCGCGCCACATGGTGCACTTCATCTTGTAAGGCCCATGACCGCGGCCGTCGTCGTCGACGTAGTCCTCGAAGGACACCGGCGATTCGCTGACGTTCTTGTCGATCAGAATGGCCATGGCGCGCTTGTTGCGGTCGAGTGCCGCTTGGCAGGCGGAGACGAACACGTCGTCGCCGAAGCGCACGCACATTTCCTTGACGCGCTTTTCGGCGACGCGGCAGGCGGCGAGCACGGCGTTGAGGTCCGAGCGGTTCCAGGTGGGCAGGCGCACCTGGTTCAGCATCACTTCCAGCAACGTCGATTGCAGCACGCCTTTTTTGTAGAGCTTGGTGGGCGGGGTCACGAGACCTTCCTCGAAGATCGTCGTGGCGTCCGTGGGCAGCGAGCCCGGCACCTTGCCGCCGTTATCGGTCATGTGGCCGAAGTGGCAGGCCCAGCCGACAAGACGGCCCGAGAAGAAGATCGGCAGCAGGATCAGCCAGTCGTTGGCGTGGCTGATGGCCCCCTCGGTCTTGTAGGGGTCGTTGGTGAAGAAGATATCGCCTTCCTCGATGGTGCCGTCGTAGTTCTGCAGGAAGCCCATGATGAACGAGCCGAACTGGCCCACCACCATCTTGCCGTCCTTGTTGGCGATCAGCGGGAACGCGTCATGCTGCTCGCGGATGCCCGGCGACATGGCCGTGCGGAACACGGTTGCGTCCATCTCGAAGCGCGCGTTGCGCAGCGCGCTTTCGATGATGTCGAGCGTGATGGGGTCGATCGGAACCTTCTTGAAGGGCTTCTTATTGGTCTCGATGATCTGCGCTTTAATCGTCATGATTGTGACCTCCTGCTCGACCGTTAACGCTTTTTCTTCGACTTGGCTTTGGCCGAGGCTTTGGCCTTGGCTTTCGCCTTGCCCTTGGCCGCCGCCACCGCCATGCCCGCCTTGGGCTTCATGCCCTTGGGCGTGATCAGGATGCAGCCGACGTGATCGACGGTGCCCATGCAGTCGGCCAGGATCACCGTGGTGGAATCGAATTCCGTCACGATGGCCGGGCCCTGAATGACGTTGCCGGCCTTGAGCTTGGCGCGGTCGTAAATCTTGGCCTTGTACTTCTTGCCCTCGTCCCAGAATTCGTGATTCGCATTGATGACGGCCGAGGACGAATCGGTGCCGCCCTTGCCGACGCGGATGGCCTTCACGTTCGGATATTCGCCGACCACGACGGCGCGCAAGTTGACGATTTCGTGCTCGGCGTCGAGCGCGAAGGTGAACTGGCGGGTGTGGAAGGTATCGAAATCCTTGGCGGCGCGGGTCAGGCCGTCTTTCTCGAAACCGTCCGGCTTGCACGGGATCGGCACCGAGAAGCCCTGGCCGTGATAGCGCAGATCGACTTCCCACACCGTGGTTTGGTCTTTCTCGGCGATGCCTTCCTTCGTCAGGCTTTCCTTGGCTTGCTTGGTCAGGTCCTTGAGGATCGCGGTGACTTCCTTGTTGGACGTCTCCGAGTAGCGGCGCACGAAGGTGCGCGAGGCTTCGTTGCGCGCGCGCGTCGTGGCGTCGCCGTAAGCGCACAGCACGCCGGGACCCGGCGGGATGATCGCGGGCCACGCGCCCGAGAGCTTGGCGAGCGCGTTGGCATGCAGCGGACCGGCGCCGCCGAAGGCCACCAGCGCGAAGTCGCGCGGATCGTAGCCTTGCTCGATGGACACCAGGCGCAGCGCGCCGAACATGTTCTCGTTGACGATCTTGACGATCCCCTCGGCCGCGGCCTCGACCGAGATCTTGAGCGCGTCGCCGACCTTCTTGCAGGCGGTGCGGGCTTTCTCGACGTCGAGCTTCATCTCGCCGCCGATGAGCGATGGCGGCAGGTGACCCAACACCACGTTGGCGTCGGTCACGGCGGGCTCCGTGCCGCCCTTGCCGTAGCACGCCGGGCCCGGCACGGCGCCGGCGCTTTCGGGGCCGACACGCAAGGCGCCCGTCAACTCGGGCACGCGGGCGATGGAGCCGCCGCCAGCGCCGACGGTGCGCACGTCGAGCGACGAGGCGCGCACGGTGACGTCGCCGACCTTGGTTTCACGGCGCAATTGCGGTTCGCCGTTCTCGATCAGGGCCACGTCGGTGGACGTGCCGCCCATGTCGAAGGTAAGCAGGTTCTTGTAGCCCGCCTGACGCGACACCCACAGCGCACCGGCCACGCCGCCGGCGGGGCCCGACATCATCAGGGCAACGGGTTGATCGGCGGCGTTGCCGAAGGCCATCAAGCCGCCGTCGGAACGCAGCACCTTGTATTTCGCCTTCATCTTGCGATTGGCGAAGGTGTTCTCGAGGTTCTTGAGGTAACGGCCGACGGTGGGACGGACGTAGGAGTTGGCCACGGCGGTCAGCGTGCGCTCGTATTCGTACATTTCCGGCAGCACTTCGTGGCTCAAGCTCACCGGCACTTCCGGGAATTCTTGCTTGATGATGTCGCGGATTTTCTTTTCGTGCTCGCCGTTGGCAAAGGCGTTGATCAGCGACACGGTGATGGCTTGGACCTTGTTGGCCTTGAGCTTGCGCACAGCCTCGCGGACGCTGTCTTCATTGAGCGGGCGAACGATTTCGCCGCGCGCACCCATGCGCTCCTTCACCTCGACGGTGTTCTCGAGCAGCGCGAGCGGCAGCGGCTTGTTCCAAATGATCCAGCCGGCCAAGCCGCCGGGGACGAACGAGCGCGCGATCTGCAGCACCTGCTTGTAACCGTCGGTGGTGATCAGGCCGACGACGGCGCCCTTGCCTTCCAGCACGGCGTTCGTGGCCACGGTCGTGCCGTGCATGAACTCGGTGATTTGGGACGGATCGATGCCCGCATCCTTGCAGATGCGCTCGATGCCGGTCATGACGCCGATGGATTGGTCTTGGGGCGTCGAGGGGGTCTTGGCGCGGTAGGTTTCGCCGGTGGCTTCGTTGATCAAGAGGAGGTCGGTGAAGGTCCCTCCAACGTCACATCCCAAACGATACGTCATGATGTCGCGCGTCCCTCGCTATGTATTTTATGGATCGGCTTGGCGCCAAAATCAGGCCGTATTGCGGGGTCATTCCACCCCGGCGATCCAACCCGTCGGCGTCAACCTAGTCAAACGGATAGGTAAAGGCGACTCAGAAAAAGCCGCGCTTCCGCCCCCCGTTCAAGGCGGCGTTGACCTAGCTTAATTCCCAGGGCTTTGCCAGTGTTTCCCAGCGGCGAAATCGACGCCTAGGCCGCCTTGGCGACGTCCGGGAAGACGCCCGCCCGGCCCAGCATGGCCGGGATCGGTTTGCCGAGTCGGTCTTCCACCCATTGGGCGGTCGCGATGACCTTCTTGATGTCGACCCCGGTGTCCACGCCCATGCGGTTGAGCATGTAAACCAAGTCCTCCAAGGGGATATTGCCCGTCGCGCGGGGCGCGAATGGGCAGCCGCCAATACCGCCGGTCGAGGCGTCGAGGAAGTCGACCCCGGCCATGACGGCGGCATAGGCGTTGGCCAGACCCGTATTGCGCGTATTGTGAAGATGCACGCGGATCGGCATTCCCGGGATCGCGGCCTTCACGCGGGTCACGAGTTCGGTCACCCGCACCGGGTCGGCGCAGCCGATGGTGTCGGCCAGGGCCACTTCGTCGGGGTTCACCTCGGCGCAGCGCTTGGCGATGTCGACCACACGCTCGATGGGAACCTCACCCTCGAAGGGGCACCCGAAGGACGCGCCGATGGTGACGGACGTCTTGAAACCCTCGGCCTTGGCAGCCCGGCCCACCTCTTGCCAAGCCTTGACCGTATCGGCCGAGGACATGCCCTGGTTCTTCATGGCGAATGTGTCGGTGGACACGACCGCATAGCCCATTTCGTCGCACTTGGCGTCCCGCGCCCGCTCGAAACCCTTCATGTTCAGGATGAGGCCGATGTACGAGGCACGGCCGTCCCGAGGGACTTGTGCCAACACGGCCTCGGCGTCGGCCATTTGCGGCACGCGCTTGGGGTTCACGAAGCTCGCCACTTCGATGCGCGTGAGGCCCGCGTCAATGGCACGCTTGATGAATTCCACCTTTTCCTCGGTGGGCATGATCTTGGGCTCGCTTTGCAGCCCGTCGCGGGGGCCCACTTCGACCAAGGTAACTTTCTTTTTCATGGCAGGCTCCCGACCGGTTGGAATTTTGCTTGCCCGGATTGTAGTCGCGACCACTCGCAAGACAAGGCGGCACAAGGCCTTGTGATCGGCCAGGCGCCGAGCCCGTGGCGGCGCTTGCCAGTCCCGCGCCGCCCCGCTATTAGGCGAAGCATTCGAGCACGCGCAACCGGCCTTGGCGCTTGGTTTGCATATAAGCCGGAACGCGGCGCGGGCAACTCAGAGATCAAGGGATCGGGGACCATGGCGACGAAGGCTGGGGCGGGCGAAAACGGGCCGTTGACGGGATTGCGGTTAATCGAAATGGGGCAACTGTTGGCCGGGCCGTTCTGCGGTCAGCTCATGGCCGACTTCGGCTGCGAGGTCATCAAGATCGAACAACCCAAACTGGGCGACCCCATGCGCGAATGGGGCCGCGAAAAGTCGGGCGGCAAGTCGCTGTGGTGGCCCGTGGTCGCACGCAACAAGAAGTCCATCACGCTCAATGCCCGCGTGCCCGAAGGCCAGGAGATCATCAAGCAACTGGTGAAGAAGTCGGATTTCCTGCTGGAAAATTTCCGCCCCACCACCATGGAAAAATGGAACCTGGGCTATGAGCAGCTCTCAGCCATCAATCCGGGCATCATCATGATCCGCGTTTCGGGCTACGGCCAAACCGGCCCCTACGCGCCCAAGGCCGGCTACGCCGCCGTCGGCGAGGCCATGGGCGGCTTGCGTTATGTCGTGGGCGATCCCTCCACGCCGCCCAGCCGTGTCGGCATTTCCTTGGGCGATACGTCGGCGGCGACGTACGCCTGCATGGGCGCGCTGATGGCGTTGCATCACCGCCATGTGACGGGCCGCGGCCAAGTCGTCGACAGCGCGATTTATGAGTCGGTGCTGCAATTGATGGAATCCCTGATCACCGAGTACGACAAGGTCGGCTACATCCGCGAGCGCACGGGCTCGATCCTGCCCAACGTAGCGCCGTCGAACGTCTATCCGGCCAAGGACGGCAACTTCCTGATCGCCGCCAACCAGGACACCGTGTTCCGCCGCTTGGCCGAGGCCATGGGCCGGCCCGAGCTGGGCACTGACCCCAAATACGCCACCCACACCGCCCGCGGCCAGCGCCAGAAGGAACTGGACGACCTCATCAGCGAGTGGACCAAAACCAAGACCGTGAAGGAACTTGAGGCGCTGATGGACAAGGCCGGCGTGCCCTCGGGCTTGATCTACCGCGCCCCGGAAATGTTGGCCGATGCCCACTTCAAGGCGCGCGAGGCCATTGTCGAGGTCAACGACAAACACCTTGGCAAGCTCAAGATGCAAAGCACGTTCCCGAAATTGTCGAGCACGCCGGGCAAGGTGCGTTGGACGGGGCCCGACCTGGGCGAGCACAACGAGGATGTCTACAAGGGCGTGCTCGGCATGGACGACAAGACTTATAAGGAATACCAGGAACGCGGGATTATCTAACGAGTTCACAACCTTAGACTAAAAAGGCCCGGTTTTCGTCAACCGGGCCTTTCCATTTGAGAAAAAATGGTTTTTCATGCGGCGCCCAAAAGGCATGTCGTCATAACGTTGAACGGCCCAAGAAATGGGCCTGCATCTAGCAAGGTTTTAGCGATGGTGGTTGGTACCGCGGTTCCGGCTCAGAAATTCGTCGCGCATTGGAAGTCGCTCCCCAAAGACGGTCTGCTGCCCAACTTGTCGGCGTTCCTCAACGCTCCCGACCCGGAACTCCAACCTTTTGTGATCATTCTTGATGTCCTCTCCGAGCATGATGTGCGAATTCGCCTGATCGGAACGGGATTGGTCCAACTGGTCGGCCGCGAACTCACCAAGACGAATTCGCTGGATCTCTATGCCGCGCATCTGAAAAAGCGCGTCGGCGCCGGGTGTGTCACCATGGTGACGCAGCCCTGCGGGCAGGTGACCGAGCGACTGATCAGCACCGCGGGTGGCATTATTCACACGGCAACCAGTGTCGCGTTGCCCATTGCCGTCAAGGGTAATCACCTCGGATCGCTCGTGGCCTACTCGAACTCGCGCGAACCCGTGGCGACCGGAGATGCCATGATCACGGTCCACGAAATTCTGGCCACCGAGTGGATCGACGTTGGCGCGGGTATTCCGCCCAAGAGCCTGCAGCCGCTTTCTTGACTCGCCCTGGCGTCTGATCGACAAACGATCGGTAACTGCGGAGAACGACGATGGGCGAACAGGGTCATCTCAATCAGGATTACGGCAAAGCCGGTTTCGGCGGACGATTGGACTTCGGCCGCAAGCCCTGCTTGCTGCACGTGGACTTCGCCCGCGCCTACATCGACAAGACCTGCGGTCTGTACGCGGGTGTCGAGGCCTCCGCCGAGGCCGCCAAAGAGGTACTGGCCGAAGCGCGCAAGAGCAACATCATGATTTGCCACACCCGCGTGGAGTTCACGCCCGGCGGCGCCGATGGCGGCGTGTTCTTCCGCAAGGTGCCCGCTTTGCGCAATTTCGAGCGCGGCAATCCCTACGGCCAATTCGTCGAAGGCCTGGAGCCTTTGGCCAACGAGGTCGTGATCACCAAGCAATATGCCAGCGCGTTCTTCGGCACGAACTTGGCGTCGACATTGACCGCGGCCGGGATCGACACCGTCCTCCTGGCGGGCTGGAGCACCTCGGGCTGTATCCGCGCCTCAACACTCGATGCTTGCCAAAGTGGTTTCGTTCCCATCGTTATCCGCGAGGCGGTTGGCGACCGGCACCAGGCCCCGCACGACGCCAATCTGTTCGACCTTCAGGCCAAATACGCCGAAGTCAAAGGCAAGGACGAAGTCATTGCGTACCTGCGCAATTTACGGCGCGTGAACTAACCGCCCCGCCCCAGCGAAAAGCAACCACCGGCCTGTTCACCACTTGGTTTGAGGCCTGATTCCCAGTTGAGCCGGACCAAACCCTCGTGCTGCTTAGATTGCGGCACGGTCGCGCTTGGGGAAGCGCCATCGTGACATGAGATTGGGGCAATCGCGCATCATGCGGGATGCAAACATCATCTTGATCGGCGCCGGGATCGGCGGACTGACGGCCGCGCTTGCGTTGCAGCGGCAGGGGTTCAAGGTCGCGGTCTATGAGCAGGCGCCGCAGCTTGGCGAAGTGGGCGCGGGCCTGACGCTCAGTCCCAACGCCACTCATGCATTGTGCGCGATCGGTCTGACGGACTCCTTGGCGCAGAAAGCCTCGCGGCCGGCGCGGCAGGCGGTGTTGCACTACCGCACAGGGCAAATCCTGGTCGAGCAGGAGCGCGGCGATTTGCCGCGCCGGCAATACGGCGCGGACTATTACCAAATTCATCGCGCCGACCTGCACACCATGCTGGCCGAGGCCATCGCCGCCAACGATCCTTCGGCCATTCGCTTGAATCATTCGTTTGTGGGCCTGACGCAAACGGGTTCCCGCGTCGACGTGACGTTCGCCAACGGTGCGAATGTCTCGGCCGACGTCGTGATCGGCTGCGACGGCATCAAATCCGAGGTTCGCGCAGCACTTTGGGGCAAAGTGCCGCCGCGCTTTACCGGCAACATTGCATGGCGTGGACTGGTGCCCGTGGAGCGCTTGCCCAAGGGCTTCAAGATCGAGCCGGCCTCGGCGGCGGCCGTGGGCACCAAGCACAGCATGGCGCGATACCTCATCCGCAACGGCACGCTGCTCAACTATGTGGCCTTTGCCGAAAAGGGCGGTTGGGAAGTCGAAAGCTGGTCGGTGCGCTCGGAGGTCTCAGAGCTGCTGGCGGAGTTTCACGATTGGCACGAATCTTTCCGCACCTTCCTCGCGGCAACGCCGCCCGAACTCTGCTTCAAGTGGGCCCTGCACGACCGTGATCCGTTGCCGCAATGGACCAAGGGCCGCGTGACCCTGCTGGGCGATGCCGCGCACCCCATGTTGCCGTTCCTGGGTATGGGCGCGGCCATGGGCATCGAAGACGGCGTCGTGCTGGCTCGCGCGTTCCAGGCCGCGCCCGCCATCGCCGAGGCCCTGGCGCGCTACGAGAACGCCCGGCGCGAACGTGCCACCATGATTCAACTGGCCTCGCGGGCGGCCCAGACGCGCCTGCAGGGCGGCAAGGCGGACACCTACGACAAGAAAGAACACAAGAACGAGGAATACCTCGGCCTTTTCAACTACAACCCGGCCCTGGTGCCGGTCTAGAGCCGGCAGCGTTAAGTTGGAATCGGCTGCCGGCTCTAACTTATTGTTTGGTCGCGTCGTTTCGCGGAAAACCGGCTTCCACTTTTCCGCACGACGCTCTAGACACGCCCGAACGCCATTGACGTCAGTCAATGCTGGAATCCCAGGGCGCGTGTCACTAGGTTAGCGCCACACATCATCGTCCGCAAAAAAGGACCAGTCATGCCCGAAACGCAAATTCGCCTACCGCGCGTCGCCAAAGGCAAGCGCCCGCAATTTTTCGACGACCCGGCCATCGACCAAATGATGACCTTTATTCTGGAGCTCTCGGCCGAAGTTTCGGTGCTCTATGACCGCCTCGACACGGTTGAGCGCCTTCTGGATGCCAATGGCACGATCTCCCGCGCCGATGTCGAGAACTACCGCGCCCCTGAAGCCGTGGAAAACGAGCGCATGGCGCGCCGCGACGGTTATTTGAAGCGCGTGTTCCGCATGCACCAGAGTTCCGGGCCTGCGGCCAAAGCCAAACCGGCGGTGGCGGCGAAGAAGTCCGTCGCGAAAAAGGCCAAGCCCAAAAAGAAGCGCCGTTAGATCGTGACCGGCGCGGCCAACCCTGTCGCACGGCTGGTCGATCACGTCGTCGGCACGACCTATGAGGCCCTGCCATCAAGTGTTGTGCAGGCCGCGAAGATTTTCATTCTCGATACGTTCTCATGCGCGCTGGCGGGCACCACGGGCCCCTCGGCCGACGAGGTCGTCTCGGCGACACGCAGTTGGGGCCAGGGCGATGACGCTGGTGTGTGGGGCAGGTCCTTGCGCCTGCCGGGGCCCAGCGCGGCGTTGGTCAACGCCTATCATATTCATTGTCTTGAGTTCGATTGCGTCCACGAAGGCGGCGTGCTGCACCCCATGTCCTCGCTCATGGCGGCCCTCATGGCCGAGACCGAGCGGCACACCGCGCGCGGCGGCAAACCGGTCACCGGCAAGGAATTCATCGCCGCCGTGGCCGCCGGGATCGACGTGTCGTGCTCCATCGCGGTGGCGTCCAAGGCGCCCATGCGCTTCTTTCGTCCGGCCTCGGTCGGCGGGTTCGGCTCCACGGCCGCCTGCGCCAAGATCAGGGGCTTCACGCGCGATCAAACCTGGAACGCGCTCGGCGTCATGTACGGCCAGACCTCGGGTACGATGCAGGCCCACGTCGAGGGCTCGAAGCTGCTGGGCCTGCAGGTCGGTTTTGCCGCCCGCGGCGCGGTGGCGAGCTGCGACCTGGTCGCCGCCGGCGTCGAAGGCCCCAAGGACATTTTGACTGGGGTGTGGGGCTATCTGCCGCTCTTCGAGGGCGCTTACGACATCGAACCGGCGTGGTCGCAGTTTGGCAAGGTCTATCGACTGACGGAGATCGGCCACAAGCCCTTTCCATCGGGCCGCTTGACGCACTATGCCGTCGACGCTTTGCAACGCCTGCAAGCAGCCCACGGGTTCAAGGCCGATGACGTGGCGAACGTCGTCTGCCGCGTTCCACCCCTGCCCAAACGCCTAGTCGGGCGGCCCGATATCGCCGATCCGCTACCCAATTACGCCAAGCTGTGTCTTGGCTACGTGTGCGCCACGGCCCTGATCAAGGGCACGGTCGATCAATTCGACTTTCTGCCGGATGCATTGAAACGCGCCGACGTTCACGCCCTGGCCGCACGGGTTGAGGTGATCGAAGACGGCAATCCGGATCCCAATGCCTTCGGCCCCCAGACCATCATCGTGACGCTCAAGAACGGCGATCAACACGAGATCACCATCACGGCGGCCATCGGCGACCCCAAGAACCGCTTCCCGCGCGACCGTCAGATCGAGAAATTTTGGCGCTGCTGGAATTCGACACCACAACCCCTGCCCCAGGACAACGGCCAGCGTTTGATCGAGATGATCGATTCCCTGGAACGTGTGCCCGACATGACGGCCCTGGTTCGGATGATGACCCCGCCACCCGGCGCCGTTTAACTCTTGATTTGGGTCATGGTTCGGCACCATGTCTGGGCGAGGATAGCCGTGAATTGACCAACAGGTGATCGACCGGGAGCCGGGACTCGCCCCGGTGCAGTCGCCGGATCATGTTGCCGCGCATTGTCGCACGAGATTGAGGAGAAACCGCCATGATGCCCCAAACCATGCACCCGATGTTCGCCAAGCCGAACCATGACGAAAGCTCGCGCCAGAACTTCGTCAACGACTTCCGCGTTCACTTGGCCAGCAAGGTCTTCCCGGGGAATTTTCCGGCCTACTTCAATCGCGTTCTGCCGTCGTTCATCAAGGCCCAGGGCCGCGAACCGAAGGACCGGCACGAAGTGCGCCGTATGATGACGAAGGATCCCTACTATCAGCTGTGGAGCGCAATGCAGCGCAGCAGCCAGGAGATGATTTGGGACTCGGTGATCGATTCCGTCGAGCGCCAACTGCCCGACCTGCTGGCGAAGGCCGCCAGCCTTAAGGGCAAGGGCTCGCTGACTCTGGACCCCAACGTTGAGGTGCCGCGCTACCATGCTGCCGCTGACATTCACCTGCAGCCGGGCGCCTACCATACGGACTCTGGGCCCGACGACCTCTCGGCGGGCGCGGTTTACGACCGCGGGACCTACATCTATTCCATGGGCGCGCTGGGCCAGGGCAACGACGGGCTGGGCCGCATCCTGCACAAGTTTTTCCGCAAGCAATATCCCGACCGGAAGATCGCCCGCGTCCTCGACCTCGGCTGCACCATCGGCGGGTCGGTGACCTATTGGTCGACCCAGGAGCCGGACACCGAGTTCCACGCCATCGATGTCGGCGCGCCGTGCTTGCGCTACGGCCATGCCCGCGCCAAGGCGGTGGGCGGCAACGTGCATTTCAGCCAACAGAATGCCGAGAAGACGAATTTCCCCGACGCCAGCTTCGACCTCATTACCTCGCATATCTTGCTGCACGAAACTTCGCGCCCGGCAATCTACAACATCTTCAAGGAGTGCCATCGCCTCTTGAAGCCGGGCGGCGTGACCATGCACCTCGACTTGCCCCAAGCGTTCGGCCAGAGCCCCCTGGAAGGCTTCTTGTGGGAGTGGGAAATCTACAACAACAACGAACACTTCTACGGCCAGCTGCGGGAACTCGACATGGCCGACGTCGCCGCCAAGGCCGGCTTCGCCAAGGAGAACTTCAAGATCCACCAGGTGTCGAGCACGTGGGACGACGGGCAGACGCCCTATTCGAACGAAAACTTCACCTTCCCGGTTTACGTCGCCGTGAAGTAAGACAACCGCAACACAGACGCACGCACGGGAGACGACCATGGCCACGGATACCAAGGCTGGCGATAAAAAACCGGTGAAACTGCCGCGAACCGCAAAGGGCAAGAAGCCGATCTATTTCGACAGCACGACGGACAAATTGTTGTCGATGGTGCTGACGTTGATGGGCGAGCTGTCGGTGATGCGCGACCGACTGGACACGGTCGAGCGGCTGGCCGAGAAGAAGGGCGTGTTCAAGATCGACGACATCGAGAACTACGAACTGACCGAAGAGGTCAATAAAATCCGCAGCGAACGGCGCGCGGCTTACATCGCGCGCGTGCTGAAATCCGTGCAAGACGAACTCGATGCCCTGCAGCAGCAAGGCGACGGACTGAACGTCGAGGTTAAGCAGTAGTTTGCGCGCGTCTAATTTGGCTTGAACGCACGCACCACGGGGCTTGAGCCCGCCTTGGCGATGAGCACGTGCGCGTTCTCCACCGCCGTCCAATTGCCCTCTTCCGCATCCAGCGGCTCCGATACGACCAGCAAATGGCTCTCGTCACGCGAGAAGAACAGCGTCGGCGGCTCGGGATCGGTGGCGTAGCGCAAGGCATAGATCGTCCCCCCGTCGCTGAGGGCCGCCGTCATGCGGAAAGGCTCGTCGATGTTGGCCGCCGCCATGGCGCTCAGGACTGTGCCGATGGTTCTCGCAAAGGCCCCCACGGGGTCCTGGTCAAGGCCGGCGCGGAAGAGCAGATAGAAAAACGCCTCGCTGTCGGTGGTGCCGACCCGGGCATTGTAGACGTCATCGGGAATCAGCGCGTCCAATTGGCGCCGGATTTTCTCGTACCCGCCGATCTGGCCGTTGTGCATGAACATCCACTTGCCGAAGGCGAAGGGATGGCAGTTGGCGATGGACGTCGCCGTGCCGGTGGACGCGCGCACATGCGCGAAAAACAACCGCGACTGAATTTGATGGGCGAGGCTGCGCAAGTTGGGATCGTTCCAGGCGGGCCGCGTTTCACGGTAGAGCCCAGGCAAGTCCCGGGCGCCATACCAACCAATGCCTGAGCCATCGCCGTTGGTGGGCACGCGGGCGCGGCGCGCCGAAAGGCTTTGGCGCACCAGCGAGTTTTCCGGCTCGTAAATCAGCTTCTCAAGATAGATGGGTGCGCCAGCGTAGGTGATCCAACGGCACATGAGTGACGGCCCTAAGAGCGCCAAAAATGGCGGGTGAACAGCACGATAACTGTAAACAACTCCAAACGGCCCAGGATCATCGCAAACGAGAGAACCCAAATCGCATTGTCGGGCAGCGACCGAAAGTTCCCGGCGGGGCCGACGATCTCGCCCAAGCCGGGCCCGACGTTGCCAAGACACGCGGCAACGGCGGTAAAGCTGGTGGTCGGGTCGAGCCCCATGGCGGCCAGGACAAACGTCATAATACACAAGGCCGCGATGTAGGCGCCGATGAAGGCGACGACGGCGACCGGCACATCAGACGGCACCGGTTGGCCGTTAAAGCGCTGCTGGAACACGCCATGGGGCGTGACGAGCTGACGCACGTAACTCTTGATCATTTCCCACAGCACCACGAAGCGCAGCATCTTGATGCCGCCGGCGGTGGACCCTGTGCAACCGCCAAAGGACAGCAAGACCGCGAAGATCACGACCGGAAACCCGCCCCACAGAACATAATCCTTGGACATGAAACCGGTGGTGCTCATGACCGAAGCGACATTGAAGACGGCGTGCTGAAACCCATCCCAGAACGGCGCGCTCTGTTTCATCATTAACCATACAGCCATCGCAAAAGCGGAAGCCAGAATCACGGTGATGAACAGGCGAACCTGTTCGTCGCGGAACAGGTTGCTCCAGCTCCCCTTGAGGCCGCGCAAATACAGCGTGAACGGCAAAGAACCCAAAATCATGAAGATCGTGCCGTTCCATAGAACAATGGCACTAGGCCATTTGGAGATTGACGCATCAGAAGTGGAAAAGCCTCCCGTCGAGATGGTGGCCATGGCATGCAAGATGGCGTCGAACCCGCTCATGCCGCCGAACCAGTAGCCGAACGCACAGAGGATATTCAGACCGAGATAAGCGCCGCCGGTCGCCATGGAGATTTCCCGCGCGCGCGGCAGAACCTTGTCCATGCGGTCGGAGGACTCGGTGCGCAGCAACTGCATGCCGCCTACGCGCAAGAACGGCAAGATCGCCAGGGCCATGACGATGATGCCCAGGCCGCCGATGAATTGCAGCAACGCCCGCCACACCAGAATACCCGGCGGCATCTTGTCGAGACCCACCAGCACGGTGCTGCCCGTGGTCGTGAGCCCCGAAGCCGCCTCAAAGAAGCTGCCGGCGTAACTCAGGCTCACGCCCGCGAACTTGAACGGCAGCGCGCCGAATACGCTGAGCAAGACCCACGCCGAGGTCGTCAGCAGAAAAGCCTGCTTGACGTTGAGCGCCATGTCGGTGCGCCGGTTGGCCAGCACCAGCGCCATGCCAAAGAAACCCGTGGCGATGGCCGAGGCCCAAAACACGAACCAGTCGGCGTGATTGGAGGCCAGATCGACCATGGCCGGAATCAACATCAGCACGGCGAGTGCGGTGAGGAAGAGGCCGTTGATGTGAAGGATGGGCCTGAAATCAGGCATCGGCACCGATGATGGGCAATAAGACGCGCGTGAATTGAACTCGCCGGCGGCATTCTATCACGAGATCACGCGGCCAGCATAGGCGCGCCAGTGCATCCCTTGGCGTTTCGGACAAATATGGCGTGGCGCTTGCGGGCCCCCGAGGCAGCCGCTATAGGGGCTCGCCGAGTGGAGCGGATTTGACATTCGCTACCCTGCGAGCAGCGAAGCCGTGAAGCGAATGTCAAACCCAAAGCTCCGCTAGAAACAAATAGTTGGTAGTGGTCCTTTGATTCTAACATTCGCAAAATCGTCAGTCGAACCAGGATGCGAATGTTAGAATCGGACCACTAGGAACCCACCGACCGCTCATGCCCGCTCCCGCCGAAACCCGCGCCACCTACAAGCACTTCTTGCGAATCCCGACGCGGTGGAAAGACAACGACGTTTACCGTCACGTCAACAACACCGAGTACTATTCGTATTTCGACACCGTCATCAACGAATACCTGATTCGCGAAGGCGGCCTGGACTACGAGAACGGCGAAGTGGTGGGCCTCGCCATCGAAACGCGCTGCGAATTCCACAAACCCATCAAGTTTCCCCAAGCCGTCGACGCGGGCCTGCGCATCGGCAAGCTCGGCAATTCATCGGTGCGTTACGAGGTGGGCATCTTCATCGAGGGTGACGCGGAATGCGCCGCTCACGGCCATTTCGTGCACGTCTTCGTCAAGCGGCCCGAGAACAAACCCACGCCGATTCCGCCCCGGCTGCGCGGCGCCATGGAAAAATTATTGGTGAATCCATCATGACCCAGCATCGCAAGACTTTACGCTCGCTCATGGCCAAACCCGGCATGATCATCGCGCCCGGCGCCGGTACGCCGTTGGATGCACGGCTGATTGCGCAAGCCGGCTTCGACGTCGCCTACATGAGCGGCTATGGCGCGGCGTGTGTGCGCTACGGCCTGCCCGACATCGGCCTTCTCGGCAACGGCGAGTTGGAAGACACCGTGCGTGCCATGCGCATGGTGGCCGATATTCCGCTGATCGTGGATTGCGACACCGGCTACGGCGATATCGCCAACGTCAAGCGCGTCGTTCAGGGCATGGAATCCTTGGGCGTCGCCGGCATTCAGCTTGAGGACCAGATTTGGCCCAAGAAGTGCGGACACATGGAAGGCAAGTTCGTCGAGCCGCGCGACGTGGCGGTGCGCAAGATCAAGGCCGCGGTCGCCTCGCGCACCGATTCTGATTTGCTGATCATCGCGCGCACCGACGCGCGCGGCCCCCACGGCATGGACGAGGCCATGTGGCGTGCGCGCGCCTTCATGGACGCCGGCGCCGACATGATTTTCTTCGACGGGCCCAAGTCCCTCGATGAACTCAAGCAAATTTGCGACGCCAAGATAGGGCCGCAGATGGCCAATATGTCGGAAACCGGCCTGACGCCGATTTTGTCGGCCAAGGAGCTGGAAGCCATCGGCTTCAAGCTGACGATCTGGCCCTCCACAACCTCGCGCATCGCCGTGCGCCAGGTCTCGGAGTTCCTGAAGCACCTGAAAACCACTGGCGATTCCCGCCCGTGGCTCGACCGCATGGCGTCGCTGGCCGAGACCAACACCAAGCTGGGCCTCGACGACGTCAAAGCCTTCGAAAAAGTGGTCGGCGGCTGACTTTGATCAGGGCAAGCAGCCTTTCATCGCTCAACGCTTGAACAGCGGGCGGTTTTTCTTCCCGTCGCCGTACGGCATCGGGCAAGATGCGGCGGACCACGGGAGAGTCGGCCATGGGCGACGATCACGGCCAGAAGCATAAAGCCGATACGGCGGAGTTTACCCGCCGAGCCGCGGCACTTGTGCCCAAACTGGCCCAGCGGCGGCGCGAAACCCTCGACCTGCGCCGCCTGCCCGAGACCACCGTGGCCGATATCCTCGACGCCGGTTTTTTCAAGATCATGCAGCCGGCGCGCTTGGGCGGCTTTGAGTTGCCGTACGGCTCGCAGGTGCCGATCTCGGCCGCCTTGGCCCCCGGCTGCGGAGCCACCAGTTGGATCGTGTCTGTGGTGGCGACCCATCACTGGATGCTGGCCAAATTCGACGCCAAGGCCCAGGACGACGTCTGGGCGAAGAACCCCAACGCCTATGCCTGCTCGGCTTTCGGCTTTGCCGAGGCCAACGTGGCCAAGGTGGACGGCGGGTACAAAGTCTCCGGCCGCTGGACCTACTCCAGCGGGTCCAATCACGCCGATTGGGCGATGATCGTGCTGGCGGTGCCGCGCGACGGGCAGTCGCCGGAACGGCGCTTCGCCATGGTGCCGCGATCGGAGTTCCAAGCGCTGGACAATTGGCGCTCGGTGGGCTTGCGCGGATCGGGCAGCAACGACATCGTCGTGCGCGAGACCTTCGTGCCGGATTATCGTACCATTGGATTTGATGAAATCGACCTGGTCGACAGCCCCGGCACCAAGGTCAACCGCGCGCCGAGCTACCGGCTGCAGACCTTCGGCGTGTTCAATCTGACCGGCGTCGGGCCGGCCATCGGCCTGGCCAAGGCCGCGCTCGATGCCTTCACCGACGGGATCAAGCAACGCCGCGGCACCTTCGGCGCCAAGCTCGCCGAGCTGCAGAACATCCAGATTCGCGTGTCGGAGTCCTCGGCCGAGATCGACGCCGCCCGGCATATCGCCGAGTACCATATCGGGCACTTCCAACAGGAAGCCATGACCGGCAAGGGCGCGGACAAGACGCATATTTTGAAACATCAACGCGACTGCGCCTATATTGGGCGCCTGTGCACGCGCGCGGCCGAGCGCCTGGCCGAGGCCCAAGGCGCCGGCGGCTTGTCGGAAGACAATCCGTTGCAGCAGGCCCTGGCGGACATCAAGGGCGTGTGCGCGCACATCACCATGGGATGGGACGCCAATAGCGTGCCCTACGGCAAGAGCCTGCTCGGCATCGAGCATCAAGGCATGATCTAGGAGTGATGAATGTCGGTGTCAGCGTTGCAAAAAGACCAGAACGTCACGACTCAAGATTTAGTGGCCCGTGTCGCGGCGCTGGCACCCAAGCTCGTTGAGCGCCGCGCCAAAGGCATCGCACTGCGGCGTCTGCCGGACGAAACCGTGGCCGACTTGGTCGCGACCGGCGCGCTGCGCGCCTGTTTGCCCAAACGGTGGGGCGGATATGAACTTCCCTTCGGCACCCACACCGACATCGCCATGGAACTGGCGAGGCATTGCGGATCGTCGGGATGGGTCGCGGGCATCATCGGCAGTCACAATTGGTGGCTGGGCAAGTTCAATCCGGCGACGCAAGAGGAAGTGCTGTCGGGCCGTCCCGACGCCTTGGTGGGCGCAGCCTTCGCCTCCAAACCCGGCTCCAAGGCCGTCGCGAAGGACGGCGGCTACGTTGTCTCGGGCGAATGGATGTGGGCCAGCGGCGTGGATCATTGCGATTGGTGCGCGCTGATGACACCCTCGCCGCAACCGAGCGGGCCGCCCGATCTGCTGATGATCATGTGGAAACGGGGCGAGTATAGAATCAAGGACGTGTGGAACGTGCCCGGCATGAAGGCGACGGGCAGCAACAACGCGGTCATCGACGAAGCCTTCGTGCCGGCGAGCCGCGTCAGCCGCATCGCCGATCTGAACTCCAAGGTCTCGACCGGACAAAAACTCAACGACAGTTGGGTCTATCGCCTGCCGATGCTGGATGTGTTTGCTTACTCGGTGGCGGGACCCACGCTGGGCTGCGCCAAGGGTGCCTTGGCGAGTTTCTTGGCCGCCATGACCAGCCGGACGGCCCTGGACGGCGCCAAGGTCGCCGATTTTCAATCGTTGCAATTGCGCGCCGCCGAATCCTCGGCCGAGTTGGATGCCGCCCAAGCGCTGTATGATGCCGACATGTCCTTCCTGCGCGCCGTGGCCCAGGCCAACCAGGACATCGCGCCGCACGACATCCTGCGCATCAAACGCAACTGCAGTTACATCGCCAACCTCTCCAAGCGCGCGGCCTTGCGCTTGGTGGAGGCCATGGGGGCAGGCGGCGTCGACGACGCCAATCCGGTGCAGACGGCCTTTGCCGACACCATGGCCGGCGCGGCCCACCGCGCATTGAGTTGGGACATCAACGCTTCGGCCTACGGCAAGTCGCTGCTGGGCACGCAAACTTCGCCCGACGACGAGGTGTTAAAGCGCCAAGCCGCCGCTGCCGCGGCGCTGAAAAAGTAGGCGCCAGCCGCAAGATCTCCTGCAGGATCGGTGGCTTGAAAGTGGCCGTTGAGTCTGGCGAACGCGAGGGCACGGCTATGCTAGTGCGTCGCTAACTGCCGGCACTGTCCAAGACCTGGGCCTGGGCCAGTAGTGTTTCGAGATTGGCATCGACGATGCCGAGCTCTTCCATATGCGCGACAATATTGGCGAGGTAGTCGAGGCTGCGACCCTCGCTGCCCACACCTTGCGCCACATGCTCGGCTTTTTTCGCGACGGACCAGCCCCCGGCGAACTGCGCGTGGCCGTCATCGGCGACGTAAACCCGCGCGAGGGCCGCGCGCCCGCTGTCGAGTTCAATCGGCAAGTGACGGGGAATGTAAATGTACGAAATAAGCTCGCGTTCATCGAGGTAAGCGACGACCCTACCGACATCATCGGGCGCGATACGAAAGGCGCGACCCTTGCATTCGCCGCCCGGACATAGACCGCACACCAGGCCGGGCTTGTCGCGCGTGCCGCGATAGTGGATCGAGGTGAGGCACAGGTCGCGATGAAATCCGTTGAGGGTGGCGCCGCGCGTTTCCACGAAGGGAAAACCCGGCCGCCACATCAGCGAGCCGTAGCCGAAAATCCAGAAGTCATCTGCCGGAATGGCGGGATCGGTGGCGGGCGCGGGCGCAAAAGAGAGAGTCATAGACCCCATTCTCATGGCGGCTATCACGCCGTCAATCCTGCAGACAAACGGCTATTCATGATAGTGTCGCGCCCATGAATTTGTGGTCGTCCTTTGTCATGCTCCTCCGCCGCCGCGCGGTTGCGTGGCCGCTTTTCGCCGTGGCCGGGGCTTGCATCGTCTATTGCGCGGCCTGGATCGCGGCGGCCTTCATTGTCCAGGATCAAGCAGCGCGTTGGGTCGAACGGCAGCGAGCCGATGGCCTACTCATCGCCCATGGCGACCCGCTGCTGGGCGGTTTTCCGGGGCTGGTGATCGCCATATACCCCGGATGGGAGATGTCGGCCCCGATCACGCACGGCGGCTGGACCTGGCGCACAGCGGCGGTGCGCCTCAAGGCAAGACCATGGTCGCCGCTGACATTCACCGTCGACCTGGCGGGCCGCCATACCCTGGCGGGGGCATGGACGCCACCGGGCGTGGCCGCATGGATCATGGCGGCGCAGGCCGACATCAAGCCCGTGCTGACAACCGAGGCTCGGGTGGCGGAAATTTCGCTTGCCCTGAAGGACCTCACCATTGCCGAGCGTGCCGACGCCGCGCCTGTTTTCAGCCTTGCGCGGGGCAATTTTCGCGTCGCGAAGTCCCCGCCTGAGCCTGAGCAAGAAAACCCGATATGGCGACTGGAATTGGACGCCGCGCGCGTGGGACTCGCCAATGGCGCCAAGTTGGGGCCCTTCGCCTCGCGGCTTGAGGCCGCACGCCTCGTCGCCGATCTCGTCGGCCCCGTGACGGCAGGCCCCCTGCCGACGGCGGTCGAGGCCTGGCGTCGGGCCGGCGGAACCATCGAGGTCCGCGATTTCTTTTTGGAATGGGCCCCGTTGTCCGTTTCAGCCAGCGGCACGTTGTCGGTCGATGAACGTCTGCAGCCCATTGGCGCCGTCACGGCGAAGTTTCGCGGCTTTTTCGAGACCGTCGATGCCCTGACCACGCAAGGCCTGGTGCGTTCGACCCAGGCCAGCATGGCCAAGGTCATGCTGGGCCTGCTCGCGCGCACGCCAGAGGGCGGCGGCGCGCCGGAACTTAATCTGGCCGTGACGTTGCAGGATCGGAAACTCTACACCGGACCCGTCGCCTTGATGGACATGCCGGAAATCGAGTGGCCGGCGCAGCTCATGGTGCCAGAACCTTAGTTCACCATCTCGTATTTTTCTTCCACCCAGGGCTCCTTGGCGGCATCGGCGTACCACTGCTGCATCGCCGGCAGCGCGAGGATCGCGTCACTGTAGGCTTTGGCGGTGGGATTGAGTTCCACGCCGTAGGTCTTAAACCGCGTCACCACCGGCGCGTACATGGCATCGGCGTTGGAGAAGGCGCCGAACAGGAACGGCCCGCCCGCGCCGAATTTCTGGCGGCAGTCCGTCCAGATTTGCTGAATGCGCGCGATGTCGGCCTCGACCCCCAGCGCGCGTCCTTTGCCGGGATAGGACTTGCGCACGTTCATGGGCATGTTCTGACGCAGGGTCTGGAAACCGGCATGCATTTCCGACGAGACGGCGCGGGCCACGGCGCGGGCGTGCGGATCGGTCGGCCACCACGGCTTGTCATAGAATGACTCCGCCAGATACTCGAGGATCGCCAGCGATTCCCACACCGTGATGGACCCATGAACCAACACGGGCACTTTGCCGGCGGCCGAATATTTTTTGATGCTCTCCGAGGACGCGGCCTGGTTGAGCGGGATGACAGTCTCACGAAAAGCAATTCCGTTGGCGCGCAGCGCCAGCCAGGGCCGCATCGACCACGACGAGTAGGCCTTGTTGCCGATGACTAAATGAAGTTCAGTGGACATGAAGACCTCTTTGTTAAACGAGCCGCCGGGTTATGACGGCGCACCGGCATGGCGCAAATGACAAACAGCGGTCATTTTCAGCCAAGTTCCATTATGCCTGTTTAGCGTCGATGATGCCCCGACGGATGGCGCGGGTGCGCGCGAACAGCTTTTCGAGGGCGTCGCCATCGCCGCGACGGATGGCGCGCTGCATGGCGGTCAGGTCCTCGGAGAAGCGCTGCAGGATTTCCAGCGTCGCGTCCTTGTTGTTCAAGAAAATATCGCGCCACATGACGGGATCCGAGGCAGCGATGCGCGTGAAATCACGGAACCCCGAGGCCGAGTATTGAATGACTTCTTGCTTCAGATCGTCCGCCAGGTCGTCGGCCGTGCCGACAATGGTGAAGGCGATTAAGTGCGGCAGATGAGACGTGATGGCCAGCACCTTGTCGTGATGATCGGGCTGCATGGTCTCGAGCTTCGAGCCCGCCCGGCGCCAGAATTCCGTGACCTTGGCCACGGCGCTGGGGGCTGTTCCCGGCAGCGGCGTGAGGATGCACCAGCGGTTTTGAAACAGCTCGGCGAACCCCGCCTCGGGCCCGGAGTGCTCGGTGCCCGCCAAGGGATGCGCAGGAACGAAATGCACGCCCGAAGGCAAATGCGGCGCCACAGCCGCGATCACCGCCTGCTTCACCGACCCCACGTCGGTAACGATGGCCCCCGGCTTCAGGTGCGAAGCGATGGCCTTGGCGATGGCTTCGTTGGTGCTGATGGGCGTGGCGATGACGACCAGGTCGGCATTTTTCGCGGCCTTTGCGTAATCCGAAGTTGCTTCGTCGGCAATGCCGAGCTTGAGGCACGCATCCAGCGTTTCCCGGCGGCGCGCACAAGCGACGATTCGGCCGGCCAGTTTGTCGCGCTTCATCACGCGCGCCATGGACGAGCCGATGAGCCCGATGCCGATGAAAGCCACGCGCTCGAACAGTGGCTTGGCCTCAGCCATGGGCCGCTCCCATGAATTCGGCCAAGGCCGAGAGCAGCAGGTTCATCTCGTCGTCGGTGCCGATGGTGATGCGCAGGTGATCGGGCAGGCCGTAATTTTCGACTCTCCGGGCAATGATGCCGCGCGATTGCAGAAAGACATCGGCGACGGCGGCGGTCTTGCCGTTGGCGCCGGAAAAGTGGGCGAGAATGAAATTGCCGCATTCACCTTGCACGCCAAGCCCCAAGCCGCGCAGGCGCTGCAACGCAACACCCATCCACTTCGTGTTGTGCACTTTGGCCCGCTCGACGTGCGCGCGGTCACGCACCGCCGCAGCCGCCGCAGCTTGAGCCGGGCCGGACACATTGAACGGACTGCGCAGGCGTTCCAGTGCGTCGATGATGGATTTGGCGGCGAAGCCCCAGCCCACGCGCAGCGAGCCCAGGCCGTAAATCTTGGAGAACGTCCGCGTCGCAATGGTATTGGCGGTGCTCGCCGCAAGACTCAGGCCGTCATCATAATCGGCCTGGGTCATGAATTCGGCGTAAGCGGCATCCAGCACAGCACAATATCCTCGCGCAGACCGGCGCGCAGGCGCGCAACGTCCACCTTGGGCAGATAGGTCCCTGTGGGGTTGTTGGGGTTGGCCAGAAAGACGATCCGGGTTGCCGGTGTGACCGCCGCGAGAATGGCATCCACATCGGCCGTCAGATAGCGTTCGGGAACTACGATCGGCTTCGCACCCACGCCGCGGGCATAGATGCCGTACATCAAAAATCCATGGGCGGTGTGAATCACTTCATCGCCGGCGCCCGCATAGGCGCGGCAAATAAGCCCCAAGATCTCGTCCGACCCGGCCCCACAAATGATGCGTGATTGATCAAGTCCGTGAACTTCGGCAATGGCTTGGCGCAACTCGCCGGAATCGCCCGGCGGATAGCGGTGCAGGCCGGATGCGCGCGTGGCATAGGCCTCCACCGCCTTGGGGCTGGGACCCAGGGCGGCCTCGTTGGACGACAGCTTAATGACCCGGGAGATCCCCTGAATGCGGGACTTTCCGCCCTCATAGATAGGGATATCCATGACCCCGGGCCGCGGTTGGGGAAGCGACATGTGCCAAAACCGATTGATGCGTCAAAAGCGCGGCCAGTCATAGTTTCTGAAGGCCTGGAAATCAAAGGCCAAATCGCAAGAAAGCGTTGACAGGCCCCGGCCAACGGGCTGATTTGCTTGTCTTTCCAGCATTCTGGCGGCGCTAGAATGAGGCAAATCGAGACCCTGAACGACCATGACGGCCACGACCACATCGGCTTCGTCCCAACCGCGCGATACGGCCCTTGAGCCGAAAATCGTCCTGGCGGAGCCGTTGCTGTTGCAATCGGGCGAGCAGTTGCCCTCGGCCACCATCGCCTACCAGACCTACGGCACACTCAACGCCGCCAAGACCAACGCCATTGTCGTTTGCCATGCCTTGACTGGGGATCAATACGTTGTCGGCACCCATCCCGTGACCGGCAAGCGCGGGTGGTGGGACGACTTGGTGGGGCCCGGTAAAGTCATCGACACCGATCGTTACTTCGTCGTCTGCGCCAATGTCATCGGCGGCTGCATGGGCTCCAGCGGCCCGAAGGAAATCAACCCCGCCACGGGGCGGCCGTGGGGCCTGCGCTTTCCGGTTATCACCATCCGCGACATGGTGTTGGCGCAAGCGAAACTGCTCGATCACCTCGGCATCGAGAAAGTGCTGTGCGTGCTGGGCGGGTCCATGGGTGCCATGCAGGTGCTGGAGTGGGCCCATCGCTACCCGGACCGCGTCTTCGCCGCCGTTCCCATTGCCGGGTCCTATCGCCATTCGGCCCAGAACATCGCGTTCCACGAAGTCGGCCGACAAGCCATCATGGCGGACCCCGACTGGAGCCACGGCAATTACCTCGAAGAAAACAAGATTCCTAAGCGCGGGTTGGCAGTGGCGCGCATGGCCGCGCACATCACCTATCTTTCGGAATCGGCGCTGCATCGGAAGTTCGGACGGCGGCTGCAGGATCGCACAGCCCTGACTTACGGCTTTGACGCCGACTTTCAGGTGGAAAGTTATTTGCGGCATCAGGGCTATACCTTCGTCGACCGTTTCGACGCCAACAGCTACCTCTACATCACTCGCGCCATGGATTACTTCGATCTGGCGGGCGAGAATGGTGGCGTGCTGGCCAATGCGTTTAGGGGTTCGCCCGTGCGGTTCTGTCTGATCTCGTTCACGTCGGACTGGTTGTTCCCCACGGCCGAGAGTCGCGCCATCGTTCATGCACTGAATGCGGTCGCGGCCAACGTCAGCTTCGTCGAGATCGAATCCGACAAGGGCCACGACGCCTTCTTGCTTGATGAACCGGAGTTTCATCAAACCCTGAAGGGTTTCATTGACGGCTGCGCCGAGGCGCGGGGCATTCCGCGAGCGCCACGAGGCGCGTCATGAACCGCATTGACCCAGCGACTGCCTCGGGCTTCAAGCCGGCCAAACGCATCCGCATCGACCTGCAACTGGTGGCGGACTTGGTCGCGCCTAACACACGTGTGCTCGACGTGGGCTGCGGCGACGGCACGCTGCTGGCCTATTTGGCGGCCTTCAAGCAGGTCGACGGACGCGGGCTTGAAATCTCCATGGCCAAGGCGCGGGCCGCCGTGAGCCAGGGACTTTCCGTGATTCAAGGCAACCTCGAGACCGACCTCAAGGACTACCCGGCCGGGGCCTTCGACTACGCCATCCTCAGCCAGACGCTGCAGGCCACGCACAATCCGCGCGCGGTGTTGGGCGAGTTGTTGCGCATCGCCAAGCGCGCCATCGTGTCGTTTCCCAATTTCGGCCATTGGCACGTGCGTTGGTCCTTGCTCGTGGGCGGACGCATGCCCATGACGCCGACCCTGCCGGAGCGCTGGTACGACACGCCGAACATTCACCTGTGCACGATTCTCGATTTCGTCGATCTGTGCGCCGACACGGGTGTGAAGATCGAGCAGGGCTTCGCCCTGGACGGCGACGGCCTGAAGCAAAGCGTCAGCGCCACGGGCTGGCTGGCGAACCTGTTCGGCCAGCAAGCGGTTTTCGTGCTGACAAAAGTCTAGGCCTCGATACCGCGGGACGACGTCGACGATTGGCCGATGCCGTCGACGGCCGGGCGAACAGCGCCCACCGTGCTGCGCGCAGGCTTCAGCAACGCATTGAGCGGCACGGCGTAAATTTGCTTTTCCGCCTCGACGATATGCACACCCGCGAAGGTGGGCGCCCACCGCGCGCCGATGCGGTCCAGCGCCGCGGCCCAGCCCGCGAAAAGGCGCCACATCACCGGCGGTAGGAAAACCGCGGTGGCCGTTTGGCGCGGCGTGAACATCCCGTCACGGAGCGCCCGCATCAACTGCGATTGGGAATAGGGACGGCCATGGGCGAAGGGCGAGGGCTCGAAACGCGCCCACAGCCCACGGCGATTGGCGACGACGAACATCACGCGCCCGCCGTCGGCCAGCACCCGCCAACACTCGCGCATGAAGAGCTGTGGTTGCGCGGTGGCTTCGAGGCAGTGCACGATCAGCAGCCGATCGATGGCGCGGTCGGGAAACGGTAGGGCGAATTCCTCGGCCAGGCAGGTCAGGCTGGGTGCGTCGTCAGGCCAGCGCATGACCCCCTGTCCCGGCGGCATGACCGCCATGACGCGCTCGGCATCGTCGCGCAGCGAAGCCAAATAGGGCGTAGCAAATCCCACGCCGGCCACGCGCTGGCCGACAAGGGTCGGCCACATGTCACGGATTTGGCGTGCGATGAGCCGCCGCACCAGTCGCCCCAAAGCCCCGCCGTAAAAGTCGCGCAGATCGACGACATCAAGCCACATGAGCGAACCATCCCCAAGGCGCCACCATAGGGACAAAGACGCCCCAAAACAGGAGCATTTTCAAGGCCCTCAACCACCGGCTAAGCCCTTTGTTTAGTTATGTTTTTCGGCTTGCGCGGCGGGAGCGATTGGACCACACTTACGCGAACCGCCAACTGAAGGATTCTTGCTGTCCTTAGCTGGCAAGGGATTGTTTGGTCGGCAATTGACATCATGGTCGTGCGAGACTTGGGGATAGGGGCTGTGATTGGGGAACATACGATGGCTGGGATGCGTATAGCCGGGGGGCGCCTCCACTTGCGTGGCTTTACCCTGATCGAGATCGCAATCGTCTTGGTGGTGATCGGACTGGTCGTTTCCGGCGGGCTGCTGGCCGTGTCGCCAGTTGTACAAAGCGCCAAGATCAGCGAAACCAAGCAGAAGATGGCCCGGGTCGAGACGGCACTGCTGGCCTATGTCATCTCTAATTCCTGTTTGCCTTGCCCTGCCGTTGGGGCAACAGCCTCCGGAGCTGCTAACGCAGGACAATCACAAAACAATACCCCTGGCTTTTATACGACCGGATGCGCTGCTGGCTGCCAGTTATTACAGGGTGTTGTTCCATGGAACACGCTTGGCATTGCAGAGGAGGAGGCATCGGACGGCTGGGGTCGGCGTTTCAGCTATGCTCTGGGAGCAGGAGTGACGGCAACAAGCTCCATGACCAGAACAACGACTTTGCCGACCGTAACGACGTCTTTGACGATTCAAGACCCTGCGGGAGCAAACCTCATAACGACCAACGTTGCCTACGCAATCATTAGCCACGGCGTCGACGGTTCGTTTGGATTCGCTGTTAACACTGGAGCTGTTCTTGCCGATCGGTATGCGCAGGGCGCTCTGGGCGTGGGGCAAGACGTCAATGGCGAAAACACCCGGACAGTGGCCACTGGACAAGTCAATAATTCCAACGGAACTGCTTACTTTGACGACCTCGTTACATTTCGAACAGCCGCTCAAATCACATTAAGCTGCGGCGCCGGCAGCTGTGGAAATCCGAACTAACGCATCGTGTGTTCGGACATGGGGATGGGGATGAAGAACGCATTAGCTACACTCGGCCTCGCGGCGGTCGCGCTGCTTGAATTCGAACCGGCTGCGCACGCGCAAAGCGCAGATCGCGACTGCCTGCGCTACGTCCAAAGTTATGAGCGTTCCATGCGCATCCCGCAAGGATTGCTCATGGCAATTGCCTATACCGAATCAGGCCGCGATCTCGGAAACGGCGAACGCGCGCCATGGCCCTGGACGATCAATGTCGGCGGCGACGGACGCTACTTCGATACCAAGGAGCAAGCTGTTGCGACCGTGCGGCGGCTGCTTGACGAAGGTCAACGCTCCATCGACGTCGGCTGCATGCAGATCAACCTGCGCTATCACCCCAACGCCTTTCGCGACATCGAGACCGCGTTCGATCCCGGCGCCAACGTAGCTTACGGCGCGCAATACTTGCGCTCGCTTTATCGCCTTCAAGGATCTTGGCCCAAGGCGGTCGAGCGCTATCATAGTTCCGATGACGGCCGGCGCGAGGAATACCGCGAGCGGGTGGTGTCGTTCTGGAACACCGACGCGCGCAAAATGATCTTGAGCGCGGTCGCCGCCGAAGACACCGACACGCCCTATCACCGCGCCGTGCGCGATTACGCCGCCGGCCGCTACTCCGAGGCGCTCGACAAGTACCAAGGCATCATCGACAAGTCCCCGCAAGATCGCCTTGCCCTGCTCGGCATCGCCATGTCGTTCGATAAGCTCGGCCGCTCCCGCGAGGCACAGCAGGCTTACATGAAGGCGCTGACGGTGGAGCCCGATAACGAGGCGGTTCTGTCGCGCATCATCCAGATCGCGTCGACGTTGCCCCCGTCCGAGGCGCGCACGCAACTCGAAAACCTGATGAAAACAGGCGCCGATCGCCACGAAATCTTGGCCGCTCTGGCCGAGGTCACGAGCGCCTCGGGCGACGACAACCAGGCGCTGGCCTATATCTCGTCCGCGATTCAAAAAGAGCCTGGCGTGGCCATGTACCACCTGAATGCCGGCATCCTGGCCGATCGCCTGAAACAGACGCAAAATGCGGCTTTGGCCTACGCCGAATTCTTGCGCATTTTCGACGCGAACCCCGTGATTACCGACACACCCGTGGACGGCATTCGCGATCGGCTGCGCTATCTCAAGGCGATGATGTAAGCCACGGTCGAAACACGTCCGCTGACGCTCGGCGATCAGCGGCTTATTGGAGGGGATGATGGATATCACCGAACTTTTGTCGTTCGCGCAAAAGAACAAAGCCTCCGACCTGCATTTGGTCGCGGGCAAGGAGCCCATGGTGCGCATCGATGGGGGCTTGCGGCCGATCAAGACCGGCGATCTCAGCCCGGACACCGTCAAGGACATGATCTACAACATCATGACCGAGGAGCAGCGCGCCGAGTACGAGGCCGAGAAGGAAATCGACTTTGCCGTGGCCTTCGGCACGGAATCGCGCTTTCGCGTCAACGCCTACACGACGACCACGGGCTCGGCGGCGGCCTTCCGCGAGATTCCCACGAAGATCCCCACCCTGGAGCAGCTTAACGCCCCGGAAATTTTTAAGCAGTTTGCTTCGATCGAACGCGGCATGGTGTTGGTGACGGGGCCGACGGGATCGGGAAAATCCACCACGCTGTCGGCGATGATCGACTATATGAACTCCAACACAGATCTGCACATCCTCACCGTCGAGGACCCGGTCGAGTTCGTTCATCCCAAGAAGCGCGCCTTGATCAATCACCGCGAAGTGGGCCGCCACACCAAATCCTTCGCGAGGGCGCTCAAGTCGGCCTTGCGCGAGGACCCCGACGTGATTCTGGTGGGCGAAATGCGCGATCACGAGACGATTTCCCTGGCCCTGACGGCGGCCGAGACCGGCCACTTGGTCATGGGCACGCTGCACACCAGCTCGGCGGCCAAGACCGTGGACCGCATTATCGACGTGTTCCCGGCGGGCGATAAGGAAATGGTGCGCGCCATGATCGCGGGCTCGTTGCAAGCCGTGATCAGTCAGGTCCTGCTGAAGCGCAAGGGCGGCGGGCGTGCCGCCGCGCACGAGATCATGGTCGGCACAAACGCCATTCGCAACCTGATCCGCGAGAACAAGGTGCCGCAGGTTTACTCGATGATTCAGGTAGGCATGCGCTACGGCATGCAGACAATGGACGATTCGATCCGCAAGCTGGTGGACGCCGGCACCGTCGATGCTTCTGAGGCCGGGGAAATGCTGAAGATGTTGAGCGGCGGCGAAGAAGTCGGCGGCGGCGGGTCGCAACCCGGCGGCGCGAAGCCCGCGCCCGCCCCTGCGCCCGCCGCGGCACCGCACGCCACCCCGGCCGGGGCGGAACCGAAGAAGTCCCGTTCCTTGTTCTGAATCTCGGCACCTTAAGTCGACGAAAAGAGCCTTTGACTGTTGGGGAGCACGCTCGTGATCGATGCTGAATTACATGCCTGGTTGAAAGAATTGGCGGGCCCGGGCGGCTCGGACCTCTATGTCACGGTCGATGCGGCGCCGATGTGGCGCGGCGACAAGGGCTTCGTGAGCTTGCGGGAAAAGCCGCTGAAGATCGACGAGATCGAGCGCATGATCGGCACGTTCATGACCGACAAGCAGAAGGCCGAGTTCGCCAAGACCGGCGAGTTCAACATGGCCATCGCGCTGGAAGGCTTGGGCCGGTTCCGTCTCAACCTGTTCCGTCAGCGGCAGATGCCGGGCCTCGTGGCGCGCATCATCCGCACCAAGATCCCGAGCTTGGGTGACTTGAAACTCCCCAGCCTGCTTGGCGACTTGGTGATGGAAAAGCGCGGGCTGATTTTCGTGGTCGGCGGCACGGGCTCGGGTAAATCGACATCGCTGGCCGCCATGATCGGTCATCGAAATGAGTCCGCACCGGGGCACATCATCACCATCGAAGATCCGGTGGAATTCGTGCACGAGCACAAGAAATGCATCGTCACCCAGCGCGAAGTTGGCGTGGACACAGATTCCTTCAGCGCGGCCCTCAAGAATACGCTCCGGCAGCACCCAGACTTGATTCTGATCGGCGAAATTCGCGACATGGAGACCATGGAGCACGCGCTCAACATCTCCGAAACCGGCCACCTGGCCATGGCCACGTTGCACGCCAACAACGCCAACCAAGCGATCGAGCGCGTGGTCAACTTCTTCCCGCAGGAAATGCATACCCAGGTCTTCTTGAGCCTCGCCAACAACCTCAAGGGCATCATCTCGCAACGCCTAGTGCCGAAAATCGGCGGCGGGCGCGCCGCCGCCATCGAGATCATGCTCAACATCGGCTACATCAAGGAATTGATCGGCAAGGGCGAGATCAAGGAACTGAAGAAGATGATGGAGGAAAATGCCCACAACGGCATGCAGACCTTCGATCAGGCCTTGCAAAAGCTGGTGAAAGAAGGCGCCATCACCGAGGAAACGGCGCTGGCCGAGGCCGATAACGTGGGCGACTTGAAACTCAAGCTGAAGCAAGCCAGCGTCGCGGCTGGTGGCGCCGGTGCGGGCCTTAAGAGCGTCGATACGTCGAAGCTCTCACTGGGCTGACGGCTCGCCGCTGGCTTTTTCTTCCCGCTCGAGCGCGGTCAAGAACGCCCGCTCCAACGTAGGCTGACCCGTTCCTCGGACGAACTCATCGGGCTTGCCGAGATAGATCAGCCGCCGCGCGTGCAGGATGCCGATGCGGTCGCAGATTTCCTCGATGTCGGCGAGGATATGCGAGCTGAAAAAGATCGTGCGCCCGGCGCTGCGCGCTTCCATCAGCCGATCCTTCAGCATGACGCGCGCGCGCGGATCGAGCCCGCTCATGGGCTCGTCCAAAATCATCAACGGGGCCTCGGCCAGAAGCGTGCCGACAAGACCCAGCTTTTGCCCCATGCCCTTGGAATAGGTGCGGACCTTGCGGTCGAGCGCGCCGGGATCAAGATCGACGCCCTGCGCGATGCCGCGGGCCTGGGCGCGGTCGACCCTTTGATTGAAATAATCGAGATGGATCGAGAGATACTCCCAACCATAGAGTTGGGGCGACGGTTGAAATTTCTCGGGCAAATAGACGATATTGCGCCGCGAATGCGCGATATGGTTCGGCTCGCCGAAGAAGGTAATGTGTCCCTTCGCGCTGCGCAAAGCGAGAATGGACCGGATCATCGTTGTCTTGCCGATGCCGTTGAGCCCGACCAGCCCGAAGCACTCGCCGGCCGCCAAGGAGAATGAGATGTTGTCGAGGATGAGGCGCTTGCCGTAGGACGTCGACACATTCTCAAGCGACAGCGGCGCCGAAGCCGTGGAACTCAAGGCCACTTACCTTCGACGATGATTCCGGACTCGGTGATGAACGTTTGGTTGGGCTCCAGACGCACGGGGCGCATGCCCTGCACGCTGAGAGGAACCAGAAGTTCCACGTGCCGGGGCGAGATGTCCGTGACCTGGAAGGTTTGAAAATCCTGGCTGGGCCCCACGGGAACGCCATTGACCCAAATCGTCCAGTCCTTGGGGCCGTAGTAGAGAATGGTGCTGAGATAGAGCGACTCGGCGTCGAACACCGCGTCGGCGCCCTTGGCGATCTCGGTGATTTCACCGCCGGCGATGCGATCCTTGATCTCGTTGAGTTCGTCGATCGTGAACATCAGCGTGTCGGGGACTTTGCGACGCGCTTTAGGTGCGGACGCTTCGGCGGCCGGCGCGGCGGCACCGGGCGAACGGGACGCGGGATTGGGAGCGTCCTGGGCGTGCGCCGCCGAACCGGCAAACGCGGCTCCGACAACCATTAAGAAGAAGATGCGCGGGTTTTTCACTTGCCGCTCCCGGCTTTTTCGTCGGGTTTGTTCTGTTGAGCCGTGCTCCAGGTGTAGACGATCTTGCCCTTCACGAGGCCCGACTCTTGGCCACGACTTACCAGATTCAAGGCTTCCGTGGAGACATTTGGCGCCCGATCGAGTTCCACGTTGGTGACAACCATAGATCCGGGGAAATCGTCATGAATGGCCGCTATAAAGGAGTAAAGATTTTGATCAAGCGGCGTGCCGACAGTCAGCTCAATTTGTTCGACGTAAACTCGGTAGTCGTCACTCTTGGGTTGATTTGCAACAGCTTGGGGGGTCTGAGCACCGGCGGCCTGGAAGTTATAGTTCAGAGTCGTCAAACCAAATTCGAAAGCGTGAGCCTGCATTTGGCGAATTGCAGCACGGCGCGTATGAGGGATGAGTTTATCGCTTTTCATAAGCGTTTCGAAACGGTCTTTATTCGCCACAACAAAATCGTAATCTTCCTTCGATTGCTTGAGATTGCCGCGAGTTTGGGACATGTCGGATGTCAGGCGCCGCACGGCGTTCTCCGTTTCGGATGTCGCCGCGCCGAGCGTGGGCAACAGCAGAACGAACAGCAATAGCGCGGCGCCAATAACGGCGAGCGACACATTAACTTTCTTCGGCAGCGTCGGCAGTTTGAGAGAGACTTCGGGGAGTTTCATTTCGGCGCTCCTTCTGTGATTGTGAAGGCGACGTAAAAGGGTTCGTCGGTCCGTGCCGACTGCCCGGCCATGGCCTCACCAGCCGCGGCGGTTGCAAAGAGGCCTCCGGTGAGATTTTCGGCGGCCTGAGCCGCAACCGGTTCCTGGGTCATCTTGACTTGATACCCCTGCGCAAAACTCGCGGTCAATCGCTGTTCCAGCCGACGCGCGGCCTGAACGGCCTCGTCGGCGCTGGAGATCAACGGCGACATCCGCAGGCGAATATTGACGGCCCGAGGCGCTTGTTGGCCTGTCGCAGCCGCTCCGGTCTGCCCCGTGCCCTGACTTGCGCCATATTTGATATTAAGAACGACCGCGTCGCTTTGCAGGGACTCGTAAATTTTCGAAAGCAGCGGCATGAGATCGGCCTTGCCGCGGTCCATGGCGCTTTCGACTTCGAGAACGTTACGCATCCGCGCCGCGTCGTAAGGCAGAGCGGCGACGGCATTCTGTTGTTCGCTCAGAGACGATCTGAGCGCCGTGAGTTGCACGGTCAATTCTTCATGCTTGGCTGAGGCATCCAAGTAGTCAACCGTGGTCATCGCCGTCCATCCCAACACCGAGGCGGCGATCAGGCCGGCCGCGTAGGGGGCCACCACGAACGACAGTTCGCGCAGGTCATCCTTCAAGTCTCCCATGGCGACGGAGCGCGTCAGTTTCAGATTGGGAGTGCGCTTGCTCGCAAACCACGCGGCATGCAACACATCGCAGGTCGAGAGGTCTTCGGGGCCGATCGACCCAAGTCCCAACATCGCGCCGGCTTCGTACGGAGTCAGCAGATTGACGCTGCGCGCGCCTTCCCAGGTCTTGTTGTCGAGCGCGGCCCGATTGGCGGACGTGGTGAGAACGACAAGATCAAGCGGATCGCCGACGGCGTAACCCAGTCGCCTCAAATACGTGATCGTGGCCTTGAAATCGCGAATAATCATGTCGGCAAATTCATCGGGCGGCGTGTCAGGCGGCGGCGCCTGAGTCAAGCGCGTCAGGCACAGCCTTCCATTTTTCTCGATGATTTGGCGCAGACCGCCGGTGGTGTTGATGCCGATGAAATGGCGCCAGTGATTGCCCTGCTCGACCGGCGGCGCATCCTTCGGCGCCAGGGCCTTGATAATGTCGACGTTCTCGGAAGCTATTGCATAGATGCCGCCCTTCTCGTTGGGTAGGCTGTCGTAGAACTCGATCCAACCTGGAATCCGCCCGTCGAGCGGTACCGAGGCAAACTCGTACAACAGCGTGTTTTTGCCACCCTCTCCCACTAGACGGGCGCCACGCAGGCTACTGCCGGGAAATGCCATGGTGATATGGCGGCTCAGGACCTTGCGCCGATCGAGAATGTTGACCTTGGGAATTTCCTCTTCCTTGTTGGCCTGGTCCAGCGTGTCGATGATCACGGACACACGGCCCTTCTTATCGGCGGCTAAGGCTTCCCCAAGCTCTTCCAGCGCAGTCGCCGGGTCAGGCGAGGCCAGCCAGGCGTTGATGACTTGCTTGTTCTCCAAGCGAACCAACACGACGTTGTCGTCGCCGATATTGAGTACGTATTCGCCTTTTGCCATATCGAGCGGTCCCCTCGTGTTGCCCTGCTAGATCCCGACCTTGGACATCGTATCGTAAATCGGCCCCATGACGCCGATGACGATCCACGCCATGATGATCCCTGAAATCGCGGTCATGGCCGGCTCGATCATGCCGATCATGGCGTCGATCGCCTCATCGACATCCTTGTCGTAGAAGCTTGTCACGTTATCCAGAACGCCGCCCAGATTACCGCTGTCCTCCCCGATCTTGACCATGCGCACAACCAAGCTTGGAAATTGGCCCGAATTTCGCATCGCCATCGAGAGAGGTTCTCCGTTCTGCACTTGTTGACGGACGATCTTGAGTGACTCCTCAAGGCAACGATTTCCAATCACGCGCTGCGCGGTCTCAAGGCATTGCAAGATCGGCACGCCCGATTGGAACATGACCGCAAAGAAATGCGCGAATCGAGAGATTGAAATCTTTCCGACAAGCTGACCGATTCGCGGCACCCGCAATCCAAGGCAAGAGAACGCGTATTTCATCTTGTCCGAACTTTGGCGCAAGGCCGCGATGGAAACAAAAACAATGATGGGAGTGGCGATAATCGCCCACCAATACCCGGTCACGAAGTTCGATGTGGCAATCAGCGCTATCGTCACGGGTGGCAGTTCGCTGCCGCTGGCTTCCAGAAACTCGACGATGCCGGGCACTACGAAGCCCATCATGAACATCAACATCCCGGTGATAACCACGAGGACAACAAGCGGATAGCGCATAGCCTTCGTGATACGCTGCCGGATCGCTTCTTCCCACTTCACGTGATGAACCAAGTGCTCGAACGACTCGGTCAGCTTGCCGCTTTCCTCGCCGGCGGCCACCAAGGCGGCGTAGAGGTCGCCGAACACCTTGGGATGCTTTTCAAAGGCGGCCGACAACGGCGTGCCGCCGGTGACGTCGTTGATGATGTCCGTGGTCAAGTCGCGCAGTGCCGGCGTGTCGCTGGAATCGCGCACGTCCGTCAGCGAGTCGATCAGCGGCACGCCAGCCGCCTGCAACTGCTGCAGATGCACGAAGAACTGAATCTTGTCGCGGGCCTGGATGTTGCGCCCCCCGCCGATGATCGACTTGCTTTCCTTCACCGGCTTGCTGTCCACCAGCATCAAGCCCAGCTTGTTCATTTGCTGGAACAGGTCGCTCTCGTTGGCGGCATTGATCTTGCCCCGGACCTGCTTACCGGCGTTGTTGAGCGCGCGATAGGAATACTGGGGCATGAGTTGAATCCGCCGTTGGCGCGATGGCGCGGTTACAGCCGCGCGGTGAAGTCGACCACTTTCATAGCGGCCGACAGGCTGGTGAGCCCCATGATGACCTTCGACGACGCATCGCCGACCATGGGGATGAACCCGGCCTTCTCGGCGGCCTTCTTGATCTGACCCAAGGGCGCATCCTCGATGACCAGGTCGTCCACTTCCTCGTTAAAAGGCATGATTTCCACCACGGCCATGCGGCCGCGGTAGCCGGTGCGGCGGCAGTTGTCGCAGCCCTTGGCATGGCCGATGGTGGGCGGATTGGCCGGATCGACGGCAAGCAATTTGCACTCTTCGGCCGTGGCGACCTTCATTTCCTTGCAGTCGTCGCACAACTTGCGCACCAGGCGCTGGGCGATAATGCCGATGACGTTACCGGCCATGAGGTTGGGCTTGAGGCCCAAATCGAGCAGACGCGGGATGCAACCGGCGGCGTCGTTGGTGTGCAGCGTGGTGAACACCTGGTGACCGGTCATGGCGGCGCGCAGGGCCATGGTGGCGGTGCCGGAATCGCGCACTTCGCCCACCAGGATAATGTCGGGGTCTTGGCGCAGCAACGTGCGGATGCCCTCGGAGAAGCTGAGCGACGAACCTTCGCGCACTTGGGCCTGGCGGATGAGCTGCAGCTCGTATTCCACCGGGTCTTCCAGGGTCATGATGTTGACGTCGAGCGAGTTGATGTAGCTCATCATGGCGTAGAGCGTCGTCGTCTTGCCCGAGCCGGTGGGGCCGGTGACGATGACGATGCCCTCGGGCTTCAGCAGCATTTTCTTGATGAGGTCGAGGTTGTGCTGCGTGAGGCCCACCTTGTCGATGGTGACGAGGGCCTGTGATTTATCCAAAATGCGCAAGACCACGTTTTCGCCGTGGATGGTGGGCAAGGCCGAGACGCGGAAGTCCACGCGCCGGTTGCCGATTTCGAGCGAGAAGCGGCCGTCTTGCGGGTTCAGGCGGTCGGCGATGTTCATGCCCGACATGAGCTTGATGCGGTGCGCGGCCGCCGTCCAATAGCGCTTGTGCAGCGTGCGGATCTGCGTCATTTCGCCGTCGATGCGATAGCGCAGGCGCAGGAAGTTGCCCTCCGGCTCGAAGTGGATGTCCGACGCGTTGGACTTGATGGCATCCAGCAGCAGCGCGTTCACCAGCCGCACCAGGGGGTGCAAGTAGCCGCCTTCGGTTTGTTCCTGATATTCGGTTTCTTCTTCGTCGCCTTCAACCGATTCCAGTTCCTTCAAGATGCCGTCGATGGACAGTTCGTGGCCGTAGTACTGGTCGATGGCCTTCTGCACTTCGGTGTCGGAACACACCAGGGGCTGCACGTTGGTGCCGGCCGGGAAGAAGCGCTTGACCTTGTCGATGGCCAAGACGTCGTAGATGTCGGCCATGGCGAGGCGCAGGTTCTTGCCGTCGAAGGAGACCGGGAAGGCGCGGTAACGCTGGGCGGCTTCCTTCGGCAACAGCGCCAGCGCCTCGGCCTCCACCACGGTGGAGCCCGGCACGAAGCGCTGGAAGCCCGAGCTTTCGGCCAACACCGCCGAGAGCGCCTGTTCGGTGATGAAGCCCAGCTCCACCAGCAACTCGCCCAGCAGCTTGTTGGATTTGGCCTTCTCCTGGAAGGCGACTTCCAATTGATCCTTGGACAACAGGCCGCGTTCGACCAGCAAATCGCCGATGCGCGCGGTCGGTTTCGCGGCTGCTGAATCGGGTTTATCGCCGTCCATGGCTTCGGTCCCCCGTGAGCTACCCAATGGCTGAAAATCTATACCAGCGGGCCAGCGAAGGCGAGCCCTAAGGCAGCAGCGGAACGCAGATTATGTATTCTTTTTCAATGTCATAGGGGGCGGTGTCGGGGGCATCGAAATGATTGTTGTCCGCGATGGAAAACTTCGAAGTCGCGACCAACTTGCCGGTATCGATGCGGCCATCGTCGAGTTGATTGTCGATGATTTGCGCGGCGCGTCCAGGAACTCTGGAGGCGCACAGCGAGCCCTCGGTTTGACCTAAGTTCCCGGCATCAAAGCCAAAAAACCCGCCAAAGGCGTTTTCCGGCATGGCCGAAGCGCCCACCAACTCCGGACTGCCGTCGACCGCCTTGAAGTGTCGCAAGTCGCGCCATGCCATGAATGTTTCGCTATTGGGACTCAGTTGATCGTAAAACTCGCCGTCCAAACTTCCATTTCCCGCCAATGAGACCTGGATCCCCTCAGTGGACGTGGTCAACGCGGGCGGGCGCCGATAGCGGCCGGGCGCGCCGGGATCATCACCGGGCAAACGGCTAAAGGCGGCTTGATAGGTCATGACGGCCGACTGATAGGATTGGATCTGCTTGGCCATGACATACGCGCGCATCACGTCGATCGCGGCGCTTCCTCGCAGCGTCAGCAACATGACGATTCCGACGAGTGAAACGCCAACGGCGAGTTCAACCACGCTCATGCCGCGCTCGGCCGCTGCCGCGCGCGAGCCGACGAAGACGTGAGCAGTTTGGAACCGGGCCTTGATAGCGTTCATGAGTCGCAAGAGCATGAGCCGCATCATAGGGAAAACACGCCTCGCGCGCCGCATAAATCCAATCGTAAGAAGTTCGGACGCGACGCTCTAGGGCATTGAGGGCCTAAAAAGGCTTCGGGGGCGTGTCGCCACGCCCCCGAAAATCTCGATCAGCCGACGTCTCGTGAATTACTGGACGATGTCGATATACATTCTGCAGTCGATGACTTCATTGAGCGCGACATAAATGCTGGTCACGGCGGCAATCGGGCAGTTCGTATCGGAGCCCGAGGCGCGAATGGTGCCGCGCGCCGGCAGGCCGTCGTCATATTTGCCATCGATCTCCGCCATGGTCTTTGAAGAAAAGGCCCGGGTGGCGGCGTTGGTCAGCGCCGTGCCCGCGGCGCGGTGGACGCGCAGCCACAGAGACCGCCGCGAATCCGTTTCATGGGTTCCATAGGCAACGGTGTAGCCGGCATTGGGATAGGCCGCCGACGGCAGCGGGCTGCCTTGGCCGAAGGTCGTAGCCGCAGCGGCGCAGTTAGTGGACGAGTTGCCGATCAGGTTGGCGATCGTGAGGTGGCACCAGAACAACTGCGATTCAGATTCGTTGGTTGCCGTGGCGCCAATGGCCGTGGCGCCGGTGCCAACAAGCGCGTCCATAGCGGCTGCGGAGGTCGCCGTGGTGCCGACCTCGCCGTTCCCGCCGCCGTTGCCCGTGCTGGCATTCAAGCGGGTGGACGCCAGGGAAAAATCGCCCGGTGTGGCGGAAAACCGGTCGGCGAAGGTGGAAACCGCAGCCCGAACCGCATCGATGTTGGTGATAAGGTTTTTCTGGCGGCTGCTTTCAATGAGCTCTTGACCCTTGAGGATGCCGCCGATGATCAGGCCGATGATGATCAGCACAATGGACATTTCGATCAGCGTGAAGCCCTTCTGGCGAGTACCGCGCTGTGTTGACGACAAAGACATGTGAACCCCCTATGGAACCCGTTCGCACGCGCACAACGACGCACCGCCGTGCCCGAGATTTCGAATCAATAACATAGCGATCTGGCGATTCCTAGCCAAAACTAGCGTCTTGCGTCGCTATGATCGGACTATTTTAGCATTATTTATCAGCGGCTTAGGGTGCAACGCCTGATTGCGCTGCGGCCGCTTCTTCCGCCAACTTTTTTTCCGTATCGGCGATGAACTGCATCATGAAGTCGATCTCGTTTTGCGGCGTATCCGAGCGGACCTTGGACAGCGCATGTTGCATCGCCGCCAAGGCGCCGGTCAGATCGCCGTTCCTAGCCCGCAACAACGGCGACAGCTGATAGGCGAGGATGTTCAAGCCCGGCTCGTCGCTGGCCGCCAGTTGGTCCGCCAAGGCCATCGCCAGCTTCGGATCGCGAATGCGACGGTCGGCGATGACGATGGCTTCGCGCAACCATTGGATTCTATTTTTGGGCGCGGCCAGCACCGCCCGCGACGTGTAATCGATCAACCGGCGCAGGTCATCGGTTTGGGGCGTGAACGAGAAGTAAGACATGGCCATCGCGATTTGATACTGCGAAAGCGAATCGAGCTGGTCGAGAACGTCGAGCCAGCGGACGACCGCTTTCATGTCGTAGTCGGCCATGCGGGTGCTGCGGCCGCCCGTATCGCCGAAATCCTGGATTTGCCGTGCAAAAACACGATGAAGAAAAGCCGGGTCGCCGAAAGCCACGAGGTTCACGGCATTGTCCGTGGGGCGCTCGGGCACGACCGGCCATTGTTCGCTTAGGTCACGGGTCACACGCCAACCAAACGCCAGTTGAACCATAAGCATCACTGCGAGAAAGCAGGATCGCCGAAAGGTCGTCATTCAAAATTGCTTGCGATTGAGGTCGATCGCGGCCGCGCCCAGAAGCAATGCGACGCCGACAACAGCCTGCGCGAGCAGGACGGAAGCCAAGTTTTTCTCGAGGCCGTAGATGAGCCAACTCGATTGGCCGAAGAGATCAAGGCGCGGCAACAGCAGCCCAAGAAATTCGACATAGGGGTTCAATATCTCGTTGATGCCGCCTTGTTTTCGGACATTCGAGGTCGCAATGCCCAGCAAGAACCCGATCGACCGTGAAAATGCATAAAACCCTGTCGTCGCGAAGACCGTGGGCAGACTCCGTTCAAAGCTCAGGCCTGCGAATAGGGCGAAGGCCACGACAATGAGCAATTCCAGGAACAGCGAAAGTGTCCAGAGGGCGGCCCCGGCCGGACTCGTGGCAAGGGCTCCGACCACGACACCGACGGGAATCACGATCAACGCCGTCACGAGCGACAAGCCCAAGCCATAGGACAGCAAGAACTCGGTGCGTGAAATGGCGTGAGAAAGAATCGCTTCGATTTCGCGCGATTCAACGAGCCGCTCGATGTGGGTCGCGACGAATACGATGACGCCCAGAATCACGACGATACGCGCGGCGCCGGCCGCGTACACGACGGCTGTTTGTTGTTGTTCGGAAATCGCCGAACCCCCCACGAAAATCGCCACCGCGAGAACCGCGGCGAGCACCGCAAACAGCGACAGGTAAAGGCGATCACGCAATGCCGTGATCAACACCAAGCGCGCCGTAGATCGCAGCTTCATCGCACTTGCTCAAATCTCGGCAATCATCCGCCCGCGTCAAAAAGCGATGGGGCGGGGGTCGGGAGCGAACGTCTTGTAGAGACGAATATCTTCATCGGCGATCGTGTCGCTGTCGTTGACGACCGTCGCGCGGATGAAAATAACCAACTCCGTGACTCGCGATCCGCGAATGTTTTGGCTCGCGGCTTGGCCAAGGATGGGGATATCCATGGCGCCCGGCAGTCCTTCGCGGTTGTTTTCGCTCACCTCCTGCATCAGACCCCCGAGCACGACGGTCTGGCCGTTTTCCATGGTGACGATCGAATCCAATTCCCGGGTCTCGATCACCGGGATTTGCGAGGTAATCGTTGTCGGCGTTCCGCCGGGATTTTCCGCGTTGATTTGCGCGACCGAGATCGCGACGGCGGGGTCAGACACAAAGCTCGTGATGCGCGTGATCGAGGGACGCAAACCCAAGGATATCTTCTTTGTGACGGGATCCGCGACCGGCTGCACGCTCATGATCAACCCCACCGGGACACTCTTAATTTCGCTGTCGACGGTGACGATGGTGCGGTTGGTTTGCTGGCTTTCTTCGCGCGTCACATCGAGATTGAAGAAGATTTGGTTCTCCGCCACCTTAAGTACCGCCGTTTGATTATTGACCACGGTAATGCGCGGACTCGACAACGTACGCACGGTGCCGAATTGATTGACCAACTGCGCAGCGATCGACAAATCCTGATCGGAATTGGACCACGCAAGGCCGACCGTCGGCGTTCCGATATCTCCAGTAACGACGCTGCGCGAGAAATTGGTGGTCAATGCAACATCGTTGTTCGGGCCCAAGAAGGCTTGCCAATTGATGCCGCTGCGAAATTGTTCGTTCAACGAGATCTCAAGAATCTTTGCTTCGATCAAGACTTGCTGAAGGACCGAATTGCGCACTGCGCGAAGGTATTTTTCGATCGCAGAGTGTTGCCGCTGCGTCGCGAAGACCGTGATGATTCCCGCCTGCGGATTGACGCTAAAGTTCGACGACCCGACCGCTCCTCCGCCCGTTGCGCGGCCGCCCGCTTGGGGTGCGGCAGGCGCGGCGTCTTCCTCCGCCTCAATTGCGCCTGCCGCTTGCCGCTGAGTGGCAGACAAATTCTGAGCCGCAGCCAGCGGGCCCTGCCCGGCAGCCGGAACGGCCGGCGGCGCGGCTTCAGTGTCGTCGGCGTCGTCGGCCAATTCTGCGGGACCAAACGTCGACGCAATCCCTTTGGCTGCGTCGCCGCGACGGCTTTGGATACTATTCAAAATCTGACCAACGTTTTCGCCGATCGTTGTCCAGAAATTGGCGTCAGAATTCGATTGAATCGTCGTTGCAGACTTATTGTTCCCACCGGCCGCCCCGCCGCCAATAGCCGAGGAAGCGGAAGACGCATCCGTCGAGCTTGAGACAGTGCCGGTCGACGAGCGCGATTGGTTCAGCACATCCATTCGGTACTGCTCAAGGTAAGGGTCGTCGACCTCAACCCGCAGCACATTCTTCTCGAGTTTGTAGCGCAGCTCGGCCAAGTCGCAGAGGCGTTCGATCACGTCGATGAACGGCCGGTCGGTGACGCTCAGGATCACGCCCCCCGAGATGCGCGGGTCCAGTTCCAGGTCCACCTCGGCCTTGCGCGCGAGCTCGATGATGATGTCGCGCACCGGCGTGGTTTCCGTCACCGCCAGCGAGACGCGGCGCACGTCGGCCAGCTCGGGCGCGCTGGGGGCGGCCAGCACCGACTGGAACGCGGGGATCGGCGGCGCGTCGCCCGTGGCGGCGTCCTGCTTGTCTTGGCCGCGCCGGCCCACGAGGCCTTCGTAATCCTTTTTGGTGGCGCCGCTGGCGGGGTCGTAGGTGTCCTTGCCGAAATTGGTGCAGCTGCCCAAGGCCACGGCCAGCGCGATGGCGGAGGCCACGCTCATCATCGGGCGCTTTAGTTTGCGCGCGCGCAGCGGCAATGAACGAACAACTGCGGTGGTGGCAATCGTCATGAACTCATCCCCCAAAATCTCGCGCGAAGCCCCCACGGCCCGGGGGCGCGGTCGGCGTCGGCAAAATCCAACTCGAATTGCGTACCCCAACGGTCGCGCAATTCGCAAGACATATCACAAGTTTAGCAGAGAGTTTCAGGGCAATGCCACACCTGAAAAACTCTCGGATTACGCGGGGTTTCCGGCCCCCGTGCGCGGCCGTTAGGCAGCGAAACGATCCATGATGGCGGTGAAGAGGCCCGGGGAGAGCAAACACGCCCAGAGACTGGCGAAAATCGCCGGGCCGAAGGGGAACCGGTTCTGGCCCGTGGCGAGTCGCCAGCCCAAGCCGACAATGAGGCCCAAGAGACCCGCCAGCCCGGCGAAAACGACTGTCATCTGCCAGGTTTGCGCCAAGGCGCCCACGCTCAAGGCATAGGCGTCAGCCGCGCCCAGGATCGGCGTGCCGGTCAGCGCTCGACTGGCCGCCGCAAGCGCGACTCCGCCCACGGCGATCCCCAGGGCAAGGCCCACGGCCGACGTCAGGTCCACATTGCGCATCCAACCCAGGGTCAGCAGGAGTGCCGCCAGCACCAGCAGCAGAGGCAAAGGCAAGCGGCGATGTTCCAGATCGATCACCGCCAGCGCCACCATCACGGCGCCCGCCGCGCACAGCGCCATCAGTTCGACGAGGTCGTGGACGCGCCAGGCAGCGCTGACAAAGACCACGGCCGTGGTCAGTTCGATCAGCGGATAGCGCGCCGATACGGATGCGTTGCAGTGACGGCAGCGCCCGCGGTTCAACGCCCACGACAACACCGGCACCAAATCCCGCGCCGTCAACGCGGTCTTGCAGTGCGGACACTGGGAACGTCCGGCGGCGAAGCTTTGACCGCGCGGCAGGCGGTACGACACCGCCGTGACGAAACTGCCGAAGACCAGGCCAAACGCGGCGGCGGGAATCAGGATTTGCGTCGGGGAGAGAAGGTCGCCGGTCATGCCGAGGTTAGCGCGAGGTCTCGGCGGAGGCCGGCGCCGCTGACGTGTCGAACACGCCGACGGCGCGCCCCATCAGGTCCTTGGCCCAGGACTGCAGGCCGGGGCTGAACATCAACAGCGCGATCACGGCGGCGGCCTCCAGCGCAATCACGCCCATGAGCGCGCGGCGCACCCAGCCGCGATGCAGCCGCCGGGGCTTGGCGAGCTGCGGAGAATCGTCGATGGCGGCTTCGGCGTGTTTCTCGGCCACCTGAATGGCGCCCTCGCCGTAAGCCACCAGCAAGGCCTTGTCGGCCAGGATATTGATGACACGGGGTATGAAGCCCGCCGCCGCGGCGACGGCCTGCATGGCACGGTCGGAGAACACCGGGAAGTCGACGCCGTCGACGCGGCTGCATTTGATGCGGTGCGACATATAGTGTGTCGCTTCTGCCATGGTCAGCGGGCCGGTGTTGAAGGAAAAGCCGATGCGCTGGTTGATCTGGCGCAGGTTGGGCTGCGCGAGCAGTTCGTCCAGCTCCGATTGGCCGAACATGACGATCTGCAGCAACTTGCTGCGCTCGGTTTCAAGGTTCGACAGCAACCGCACCGCTTCCAGGCCCGCCGCGCCCAGGGCCTGGGCCTCGTCGACGATCAACACCGCGTTGCGGCCGAGCGCATGCTGTTCCAGCAGAAAAGCGTTCAAGGCCTGCAGCATCTGCGCCTTGGTGCCGGGCTCCAGGCCGAACTCGGCGCACACCAAGCCGGTGAGACTGTCGGGATCCACCTGCGGCGCATTGAGGTAGGCCACGGCGTCGTTGTCGGTGACCAGCTTGCGCAGCAGCAGACGGCACAGCATGGTCTTGCCGGTGCCGACGTCGCCCACAACCTTGAGGATGCCGGTGTTGCGCGCGATGCCGAACTGGATCGACTGGATGATCTCGACGTGCTTGTCGACCGGGTAATACTGGTTGGTGTTGGGCGTGAGGCTGAAGGGGTGTTCCTTCAGCCCGAAATGCGCGAGGTACGGCATGGGCTTTGCCCGCCGGGTTATTTCGCGCGCAGGTAACGCACGCGGCGTTCGATATCGGCCGTCGAGATGTCGGGCGGCACGCGGCCCGCCGCCGCCGCGCTGAGCACGCGCTCGTAGCTGGCCACGGCCTGCTCTTTCCGCTCCAGGCGGTCGAGCACGAGCGCCAGGTTATACTGATACATGGGCGCGTCGGGCGTGAGGTTGACGGCACGGCGCAAGTAGTCGAGCGCCGGTTCGAAGTTGCCCATTTTCGCGTAAGCCAAGCCGATCTGCGCCTTGATGGGGCTGAAGCCGGGGTATTCCCGTTCCAGGTCCAACAAGCGCTTCATGGCCTCGCCCGGTTCGCGCTCGCCGACGATGGCCGTGAGATTGGTCAGCGCCTCGCGGTTGTTGGGGTCGATCTTGAGCACGCGCTCGTAGGATGTGCGCGCCTCGTCGGAGCGGCCGAGCTTTTGCAGCGCGGCGCCGCGGCCCAATTGCGCCAGCACGCTGCGCGGCTCCTGCTGCAAGGTGCGTTCGTAGAAACTCAGGGCCATTTGGTAATCGCCGCGCACCAGGGCGCTGTAGCCGGCCGAGACGTTGTCTTGGGCCTGTTGCGAGACGCGGCGCACCTGCACGGCGTCGCCCACGCCCGAGAAATCGTATTCATCGCGCTTGATGTTGATGGGCGGGCTCAGCATGCGCGCCGGTGAATCGGCCGCGAGTTGCGGCATCGGCTGCGGCGCGGACGGCGCCGCCGCGGCCGGGGCTGCCGCCGGTTTCGCCGCCGGGGCCGGCGTCAGCGGAACCGGTTGATTGGCGGCAACCGCTTGAGCGGGAGTTTCAGCTTCTGCAACCGGCGCTTCCGTGGCCGCAGGCGTTGCCGCCGGAGCTTGCGCGGTCTCAGGTGCCGGCGGCGCGGGCGTGGCGGCCGGTTGAGGCGGCGATAGGGCCGTGGCGGGCTGTTGCGCGGGTGGCGGTGGTTGAAGGGCTGCTTGTTGAGCGGGCGCGGGTGCCGGCGCCTGAACGCGCGGCGCTGGCGGCGGCGGAGCGGAATCCTCGAATAGGAAAAATCCGGCGCCGATGACGACCGCCAAGAGCGCGGCCGCCCCGAGGCCCGCCAAACGCCAATTGAGGCCCGCGGCGGCCAAGCGCATGGCGCCCGACCCGCCCCCGGCAACGGTTTGCGTTGACGGCGCTTGCGGCTGGCGCTGTTCGTTTTCTTTTTGCGCCTTCTGCAGTGCCTTATAAAGGACGCTCATTCCCCGCCCCAAATGGTCAACCGTTGCGTCACGGCCGACGTCCCCACGTATTCCAGAAATCGCGCCAAACCTATACGCAAATACATAACGGGGCAATGGTGTCTCGGCCGCAAATTGTGATTGAAACCCCGGCATTTAGCGGGTTTCGACCGAACATCAGTTTCGAGACTTTTTTCACCACGTCAGCAGGCGTTGACCCAGCAATCGCCCGAAGGTGATGGCGGGGGTCACCATCATGCCGCCCACGGCGGCATCGCCCATGGTCTGGCCCGCGCCGATCACCTCGCCGGCGGCATAGAGGCCGGGAATGGGCCGGTCCGATCCGTCGAGCACCCGCATTTGGGAATCGACCGCCAGACCGCCGGTGGTCGACAACGCTCCACCCTGTTGGCGGATGGCATAGAACGGCGGCGTCACGATGGGCCGCGGCATGTGCTTGCGCCCGAACCGATCCTGGCCGGCCCCCTGCCCGCGGTTGTAGTCGGCGACGTTGCTTTTGAGATTTTCACCGTCGAGCTTGCAAAGGCCCGCGAGGCCTTCCAGCGTCGGCGCGCTGAAGAAGGCCTTGTGCTTGTTATAGGGGTCGGCCATCGGCGGCTCGAACCAGGCCATGACGATGTCGGGGCTTTCGCGCCGGATCACGTCGTCGAAGACGATCCACAGGCGTTTGTGCGGCTGCTGCTCCAGCGCCTTTTCGCGCTCGTCGATGATGGGCTCGTCCTCGGCGATGAAACGCTCGCCACGATCGTTGACCCAGATTTCCCACGGCGGGCGATTTTGGGGAATGGTGTTCACGCGCAACGACAGCGGGCTCGGGAACGTGTCGTCTTTCAACACCGTCAGCGTCGAGATCGTATAGAGGTGCCCGTTGATGACCTTGGCGCCCACGGCCCGCGCCGCCAACAAGCCTTCGCCGCGCGCGGTGGGGCAGAATGCCTTCTGGTACTGCGTTTGATTTTGAATATCGCGGTAGAGGTCCACGTTGGCGGCGTACCCACCCGAGGTCAGCACCACGGCGGCGGCGCGCGCCTCGGTCACCGCGTCCTTGTCGTCTTTGGCACGCACACCGACAACGGCGCCGTTCTCCACAACAAGAGACTGAAACCGCGTGTTGAGCATCACGCTCACGCGGCCCGCGGCGACCTGTTCGTCGAGCAAACGGCGCATCACCGCCAGAACCGAATGGCCTTGGTCGCGGCCCCAATAGGTGCGCGCCCGGCCGTAAGCCTGATGGCCGTAAAACAACGAGGGCGTCGCCGGATCGAAATCAAAGCCGTTGTCGTCGAGCCAGTCGATGGTGGCGGCGGCCTCGTCCACGGCAATGCGCACCAAGGCCGGATTGGCGTTACCGTTGGAAATGCGCATGACGTCGGCGAAATGAAGATCGGGATGGTCGTCGATGCCCTTGGCCTTCTGGCGCCGCGCGCCGGCCGCGCTCATCTGCGCCGAGGACCAATGCAGCGTGCCGCCGATGTCGGCGGCGACCTCGACCACCAACACGCGCGCGCCGCGCTGGGCCGCCGTGATGGCCGCCGGCAGCCCGGCCGTCCCGGCGCCGATGACGATGAGGTCATGGGAGGTTTTTTGCGACACGGCTGTCTCGCTCAGATCCGGCGATGCCGATCAAGCCGCCGGCGCATTCGCCCAGCAGTCAATCGTGTTCGTCCGCTCTTATATTAGCCAGACTTGAGTTCGTCGCCGCCCAGCTACTTCACCGTGATCGTGATGCGGTCGGAGAAAACGGGCGGATTATGAGGGTGATGGTCGGTGTCGCCCAACACCATCTGCAGCGTGTGCTTGCCGGGCGGCAGCGTGATCATCGCCTCGGACTGGCCTTTGCCGAAGTGCAACAGGTCGGGCAATTCCAGCTGCATGTATTCCTTCATCATCGGCGAGGAGGCGTTGACGGCCTCGCGATCCACCAGAACGTGGTGATGGCCGGTATTCTCGAACTCCACGCCCGCCGGCGCGATGCCCATGCCCTTGAGGCCGAATTGCGCCAGAAACGGGCTGGTGACGGTGTCGCCGTCCTTGGGCGAGATGAAATAGGCCTTGGCGCCCGCCGGCGCCGGCGCGCCCTCGGAGGCCTGTTGCGATTGTGCCCAGGCGCTACCGGCCAGGGTCATGGTCATTGCCGCGATGATCGCCGTCCGTTTCATGCTCGCCCCCTTGAACGTGAGAGACCCAACACTAGAGCGTCGTGCGGAAAAGTGGAACCCGGTTTCCGCAAAAAACGACGCGACCAAACAAAAGGCCGGAGCGCCGCGGTCGGCAAGACCCGCGGCGGGGCGCGGTCAATCGCGCTGCTTGTGGTCGGGCTGGCGTTGCACGGTGGGCGCCAGGATGGCCTGCACGCCGAAGAGCAGCAGCAGCACGCCGACGAAAATCTCCAACGCCACCAGCATGCGCGCCGCCGGCGTGTGAGCGACGATGTCGCCATAGCCCACCGTGCTCAAGGTCACGACCGAGACATAAAGCGCCTCGGAAAATTGAATGTTGCGCACTTCGCCGCTGACGATGAAGTGCGTGGCCGGCGAGAAGCGATCGATGATGGTGTAGAGACAGGCGAACACGATCACCAGCAACGAGTACCACGTGAAAAACGCAAAAGCGGGCTTCACCAGCCGCGAGGCGTTGGCCGAGAAGTCCTCGAACAGGATGCCGGTGTCGATTAGGAACACCGCGATATCGCGGCTGGCCATGAAGGCCAAGACGGAGACCAAGCCCATGGCCAGCAGCAACGCCGTGCCTTGCTCGGCGGGCGAGAATTGATCGAGCGGAACGACAAAAGTCGCGACACCGATCAGGACCAACGGCGCGATCCATAAGAAGGCGTGAATCAGTTCGGTGTCGAGCCGGCCGTGATGGCCCTGCACGATCTCGCGGATCGCCTGACGGCGCCAGATCACGCCCAGTGCGAAGGTCACCAGCGGCGCGACGAAGCCAATTTGCGCCTCGAATGAGGGCACTGCCGTGAAGTTCGTCGTGGACAGGAACGAATACAAGCAAGCGTAGATGCCGATGCAATTGGCGAAGATCACGGTGAAAAACGTGCTGCCCGGAATCAGAAAATGAAACGCGGCGGCCAACACCGCGGCGGACACCACGGCCCACACGGCGATGGCCGGCGACGACCCGCCGATGGCCAGCGCGATCAGGCCCAGCAGCACCGCCGTGAAGGCGATGGTGGCAATAAGATGAACTGGAGTTCGGTCTTTCGATGCCATGGCGCTGCTTGAACGTGTCACCTTGTCTTTTTTGACTAGGCCCCAGCACGAAAGCCCCGGCCTTGACCAAGGTCAAGGGCCATGACGACCAAAGCATAGGAAAAGAAAGTGAATGGCGTCACCCTCGCTCCGCTCGAAGTGGCGCTCATTTTTTTTAAGCGCGCTGCGCTCGCCAACAAAAAATGGCGCCCCCTGTGGTAGGGCGCTTAATTTTGTAAGGGGCCAGAAGGCCCCTAACAAAATTATGGCGCGCCCGAAGGGATTCGAACCCCTGACCTCTGCCTCCGGAGGGCAGCGCTCTATCCAGCTGAGCTACGGGCGCGCACGGGGGTGTTCTAACGCATCGGGGGGTGGAGAACAACGCTCGTGGTCCGATTCCAGCATTCGCATCCCGGCCCCGTGGACTGGCTTGCGAATGCTGGAATCAAGGGCCACGAGCAATTATTCGTTTCGAGTGGAGCTTTGGATTTGACATTCGCTTTACAGTCTCGGCGCAACCAGGGTGGCGAATGTCAAATCCGCTCCACTGACGGGCGGCGGATTACCGCGCTTTCAGGGCCTTGACGCGCGCGATCGCGCCGTCGTGCGAGCCCGACGGCAACGGCGCATCGGGCCGGGCGATGAAGGCCGCCACGTCGGCCAGCACCTTGGCCGCCTGTTTGTCGCGCAAGACGATGTGCCAGCCCTCGGGATAGACAGCCGTGACGGCCTTGGGATTGGCCGCGGTCAGCGCCGCCATGGCCCGGCGCGTGGGCCCGGGCGGGATGATCTGATCGTTATGGCCATACAGATAGAGCGTGGGCACGCCGATCTTGCCCGAGGCGGCCAGGGCGTCGTCCATCAAGTTGGTGAGCCCGTAAATCGTGTCGAGGCGCGTGTCCTTGATGAACAGCGGGTCGCGCGCATTGTCGCGCAGCAAGTCGATATTGTCGCTGGCCCGCCGGCCAAGGTTCTGGCCCGTGGGTTTCAACCCGGGCAACAACCGCGCCCCCAACCACAGCCCGGCGCGGTAGTAGAACGGCATGGTCGAACGCGCCCATACCGCGGGGGCCGCCAGGATGACGCCGTCCACGGGTGGACTTTGCGCCTTCGCCACCGCCGACATGATCACGGCACCGCCCATGCTTTCGCCCAGGGCAAACAGCGGCACGCCCGGATAGGCCGCGCGCAGGACGTGGGCGAAATCGCGGAAGTCGCCCACCAGCGCATCCTCGCCGGGCCACAGGCCGACGTTGGGTGCCTTGCCGAAGCCCCGCTGGTCGTAGGCGAACACCGCGAAGCCGTGTTTGGCCAACTCGGGCCCCGTGCCCGCCACGCCGGGGGCCGTGTCGAAGGCCTTGGCGTAATCATTGAAGCCGTGCAGGCCGACGATCACGGCGCTGGGCTGGCCCTCCGGCAGCCAGCGGCGCACGGGCAAGCGCAAACCATCGGTGGTGACGAAAAACTCGCCTTGAAGTTCCGGTGTCGTCGGCGCGGGGCCCGGCGGCGCGATCACCGGCGCGCAAGCGCTCAGCATCGCGGCGAAGCAAACGGCGGCGAGAGATCGGATGACGCGCATCGCGATGAGGTTACGCCGCCGTCGGCGGCGCGGCGCGGGTGAGCTGCAGGAAGATATCTTCCAGGTCCACTTCCTCGGTGCGCACGTCGGCCACCATCAGCCCCGCCGCGCGCACGGCCTCGAGGATTTCGCCGATGGCCGACGAACTGGGCCGGTAGTTCACATGAACTTCCGTGGGCGAGGTCAGCGTGGCGTGAAAGCGCCTCAAGGCCTCGGGCAACGCGGCGAGCGGCTGCGAAAGAATGAACACCACGGACTTGTTATCGAGCCGCTTGAGCAGGTTCTCGGTGGTGTCGTGGGCGATGACCCGGCCGTGATTGATGATGGCGATCTGGTCGCACAACTCCTCGGCCTCTTCGAGATAGTGCGTCGTGAGCATGATGGTCGTGCCGCGTTGGTTCAACTCGCGGATGTATTTCCACAACGTCTGGCGCAATTCCACGTCCACGCCCGCCGTGGGCTCGTCCAGCACCAGGATCGGCGGCGTGTGGACCATGGCCTTGGCGACCAGCAAGCGGCGGCGCATGCCACCCGAGAGCGTTCGCGCGTAGGCATCGGCCTTATCGAGCAACCCGACGGCACTCAGGATGTCTTCGGTGCGGCGCTCGGCGGCGGGCACGCCGTAAAGCCCCGCCTGAACTTCCAGCGCCTCGCGCGGCGTGAAGAAGGGATCGAGGTTGAGTTCCTGCGGCACGACGCCGATGGCACAGCGCGCCTGGCGCTCGTGGGGGTCGATGTCGAAATCCCAAATCTTCACCGTGCCGGAGGTTTTCTTCACGAGGCCCGCCATGATGTTGATCATGGTGGACTTGCCGGCTCCGTTGGGACCCAGCAGACCAAAGAACGACCCGCGCGGAATGTCGAGCGAGACGTCGAACAGCGCCTGCTTGGGCGCGCGCTTGTTGGAGCCGGCGTAAATCTTGTTGAGGCCGCGGATGGACACGGCGTGATCGGGCAGTTTTTGCGCGGGCGTGGACATGACGGCCAGATGAACGCTCGTAATCGGGAGCGCAGGTTATATAGGCCGAGAAAGACAGGTCAATCGCGGGCCTTTTTTAGGCGCATCGGCGGCGTCGCGGGCCTTGAAAACCGGGGCCTGCCGCCGCATAAAGAAGCGCGGAAAAAAAGGGACGTGGCCATGGCTGAAGCGCTCGAGACCATCAAGGTGGAGACCACGCAGGTGAACTGCGACGGCGGCGGCGGCGCCCTGGGCCATCCGCGCGTCTATCTGCACATCAAGCCCGAAGTCGGCCACATCGACTGCCCCTATTGCGGACGGCGCTACAAGCTGAGCGAGCAGGCCAAGGCGCACGCCGGCGCCGGTCACTAGACTTAACTGCGCTGTCGTCCTCGGACGTGATCCGAGGACCCAGGGCAGCAACCGCCGACCGCGCGCATTGCCCTGGACCCTCGGGTCAAGCCCGAGGGCGACAAATTGAGATTGGATATCCATGGCCGCCTCCAAATCCAAACCTCAACGCCTCTACCTGATCGACGGATCGGGCTACATCTTCCGCGCCTTCCACGGCCTGCCGATGATGACGCGCCCCGACGGCACGCCGGTCAACGCCGTCTACGGCTTTTCGTCCATGATGATGAAGCTGCTGGACGATCTGCGCGACCAGAGCGTGGAAGAACTCATCGCCGTGATCTTCGATGCGAAACGAAAAACGTTCCGCAATGAAATCTACAAAGAATACAAGGCCCACCGCCCGCCGCCGCCGGAAGAATTGATACCGCAATTCGATTTGATCCGCGACGCGACGCGCGCCTTCAACGTGCCCGCCATCGAGCTGGAGGGCTTCGAGGCGGATGATTTAATTGCCACCTACGCCAAGCACGCCGAGAAAGCGGGCATCGACGTGGTGGTGATCTCGGGCGACAAGGACCTGATGCAGTTGGTGCGCCCGGGCGTGGGCCTGCGCGACCCCATGAAGAACCGCGACATCGGCCCCGACCAGGTGCGGGAGAAATTCGGCGTCGGCCCCGACAAGGTGATCGACGTGCAGGCGCTGGCGGGCGATTCCACCGACAACGTGCCGGGCGTGCCGGGCATCGGCGTGAAAACCGCGGCCGAGTTGATCAACCAATACGGCGACCTCGACACGCTGCTGAAACGCGCGGGCGAGATCAAGCAGCCCAAGCGGCGCGAGAACTTGCTGGCCAACGCGGAGCTCGCGCGCATCTCGCGCCAACTGGTGACGCTGAAAGACGACGTGCCGCTTGAGGTGCCGCTGGAAAAGCTGGTGTGGAACCCACCCGACGAGGACACGCTGGTGGGCTTCCTGGCCGAGCAATCTTTCAAGAGCCTCATGGCAAAGGTCTCGGCCAAGATCGGCAACAATGCGGCCATTAAGAGCGAACCGGCAAACGCCACGGCAACATCAGCGACCGCGTTCCAAGCGCCAACCGCCGACGCGCTGCCGCCCATCGACCGCTCCAAGTACGAAACCGTGCAAACCGCCGAGGCGCTGCAAAAGTGGGCCGACAAGGCGACTCAGAACGGTTGGGTCGCCGTGGACACGGAAACCACCGGGCTTGATCCGCTGCGCGCCAAGCTGGTGGGCATTTCGCTGTGCGTCGCCCCCGGCGAGGCTTGCTATATCCCGCTGGAACACGGCGGCGGCATCGCCGCGCAGGGCTCGCTCGCCTTCGATGCCGCGCCCCGCCCCAAGCAGGTGAGCCTGAAGGATGCCGTGCGCATCCTGAAGCCGATGCTGAGCGATCCGGGCGTGCTCAAGATCGGCCACAACATCAAGTACGACATGCACATCCTGGCGCGCGTGGGCCTGGAGGTGACGCCCTTGGACGACACCATCGTGATTTCTTATGTGCTGGATGGGGCCAAGAACGGGCACGGCATGGACGAGTTGTCCGACCTGCACCTCGCGCACAGCACGATAAAATTCTCCGAGGTCTGCGGCAGCGGCAAGACGCAGATCACCTTCGATCAGGTGCCGCTGGACAAAGCCACCGCCTACGCCGCCGAAGATGCCGACGTCACCCGGCGCTTTCACGTGCTGCTGAAGCCGCGTCTGCGCCAGGAAAAGTTGCTCACGGTTTACGAAACGCTGGAACGCCCGCTGATCGGCATTTTGGCCGAGATGGAGCGCAAGGGCATTCTGGTGGACGCCAAGGTGCTGCGCGATTTGAGCGAGGATTTCGCCAAGCGCATGGTGAAGCTGGAAAAGGAGATCCACAAACTCGCCGGCGAGGAGTTCAACGTCGGCTCGCCCAAGCAGTTGGGCGAAATCCTGTTCGAGCGCATGAGCCTGCCCGGCGGCAAGAAAGGCAAGACCGGCGCTTATAGTACCGGCGCCGACGTGCTCGACGACCTGGCCGCGCAAGGCCACGACCTGCCCGCCCGCGTGCTCGATTGGCGGCAACTCTCGAAACTCAAAAGCACCTACACCGACGCGCTGGTGGAGGCCATCAACCCCGAGACGGGGCGCGTGCACACCAGCTACTCGCAGACCATCGCCTCGACGGGGCGGCTGTCGTCCAACGATCCCAATTTACAGAACATCCCCATCCGCACCGAGGAAGGCCGCAAGATCCGCACCGCCTTCGTCGCCGCCAAGGGCAAGACCCTGATCTCGGCCGACTACAGCCAGATCGAACTGCGGCTGGTGGCCCACGTCGCCGACATCAAGGCCATGAAGCAGGCCTTCAAGGAGGGCGCGGATATTCACGCCGCCACGGCCTCGCAGATGTTTGGCGTGCCGATGAAGGACATGACCTCGGAATTGCGCCGGCGCGCCAAGGCGATCAACTTCGGCATCATTTACGGCATCTCGGGTTTCGGGCTCGCGCGCAATCTCGGCATCCCGCGCGGCGAGGCGCAGGCTTTCATCGGTGCCTACTTCGACAAGTTCCCCGAAATCCGCGACTACATGGAACGCACCAAGGACGAGGCGAAGAAGTTCGGCTACGTCATGACGCCCTTCGGCCGGCGCTGCTGGGTGCCGGGCATCGCCGACAAGAACCCCGCCGTGCGCGGCTTCGCCGAGCGCCAGGCCATCAACGCGCCCATCCAAGGCGGGGCCGCCGACATCATCAAGCGCGCCATGGTGCGCCTGCCCGACGCGCTCACGGCCGCCAAGCTCAAGGCCGACATGCTGCTGCAAGTGCATGACGAACTGATCTTCGAGGTACCCGACGCCGAGGTGGAAGCCACCAAGAAGGTCGTGAAGAAAGTCATGGAAGCGGCCGCGCACTTGGACGTGCCCTTGGTGGTCGACGCGGGCGTGGGCCGCAACTGGGACGAGGCGCACTAAACATGGCCGCGCCGCCGCCGACCGACGCATGGACCGAAGCGGTCGTCAGCGTGCGCGATCTGGGCCGCTGGGCGGAAGCGCTGGGTCAGTTATTCGGCTGGCGCGCGGGCCCCAAAAACCAAGTGGACCCGCGCTTGCTCAAGGCCTGGGGCCTGCCGCCCACGTGCGCGGCGGAAGATGTCATCCTCACGGAGCCCACTGATACAGCCAGGCACGTGCGCCTGATCCGCTTCGACCATGTGACCCAAGTGCAAATCCGCTCCTCCGCCATGGCCTGGGAGCCGGGCGGGATTTTCTCGCTGCTGTGCTACGCGCGCGATGTGGACGCCACCTTCGCGGCGGCGCAACGGATCGGCTGGTCGGCCTTCAACGATCCGGTCGACATGCACTTCGAGGGTCGCACCTTGCGTAACGTCGTGTTGCGCGCCTGGGACGGCGTGAACTTCGGCCTCTACCGCCTCATGACCCCTGCCCCGCCGCCACCTCCCTACGAAAAGGTCGCCATGGCCTTCAACGGCCAGCAGATGATTCGCGACATCGCGCCCGCGCGCAAATTCTACGGAGATATCTTGAATTGGAGTCCGTGGTTCGACGGTGTGACGCACCTCACCTGCAACAACTTCGGCATGCCGGAAAATTTCGTCGGCAAGATGCCCAAGAACGTCATCATCGCCGCGGGCGGCAAGGATGCCGCCGGGGCCGGGGCCTACGGCCAAGTGGAGTTGGTGCAATGGGTCGGCTTCACGGGCCGCGACTTGAGCGCGCGCGCCGTGCCGCCTAATTTTGGCATCTTGAGTTTGCGCATTCCCGTGGCCGACGTGCGCGCGCGGGCCGACGACATCGCCGCGCGCGGCGGCACGTTGTTCTATGAACCGACGACGGTGTCGTTGGCGCCCGCAGGCACCACCATGCTGTTCGGCGTGCGCACGCCCGACGGCGCGCTGATCGAGTTCGTGCAAGCGTAACTGCGAAAACAAAACGCAACTGTCGTCCTGGGGCTTGTCCCCAGGATCCAGGAGTCACAACACTGATCGAAATTGCGGCTCTGGGTCCTGGGCACAAGGCCCAGGACGACACCGAAGTAATTTGTTCCGCTCGCTACAGTTTCGCCTTCGTCGCCCACTCGGGCACAACGCCATAGGACACATCGAAGGCCAGGGGCAGCAGCACCAGCACGCCCAGGCCGACGACGAGAACCCACACGAGGTCGAGCCAGAACCCGGCGCGCACCATTTGCGCCGCCGTCACGTGGCCCGACCCGAAAGCGATGGCGTTGGGCGGCGTCGCCACCGGCAGCATGAAGCCGCCGCTGGCGGCCATGGCGCCGGCGATGCAGAACAGCAGCGGGCTTTGCCCCATGGCCAGCGCCGCCGTGGCCAGCACCGGCAACAGCGTCGCCGCCACGGCGGTGTTCGACGCGATCTCCGACAGGAACACGATCACCACGACGAAGGCGACGATGAGCAGCCAGATGGGCACGGCCGACCAGCCGGTCATGCCGGTGCCGATCCATTCCGCCAGGCCCGAGGCGCCGGCGGCATCGGCCAAACTGAGGCCGCCGCCGAACAGCACCAGCAATCCCCAGGGCAATTTGTTGGCCCACTCCCAATCCAGCGCGAAGACGCCGCGCTTCAGGTCCACGGGGACGACGAACAGCGCCAGCGCCACCGTCATGGCGATGCCGGCGTCGGAGAGTTTCAGCGCGGGGACCGCCGAAGCCAGCAGCGGTTGCGCCATCCACAGCAGCGCCGCCGTGGGAAAGGCCACCGCCACCACCTTCTCGCCCGGGCTCATGGGTCCCAGTTGCGCGCGCTCGGCCGCCAGCAGCTCCACCGCGCCCGGAATGGGCACGGTGGACAGCGGATAGAGCACGCGCACCAGCAGCACCCACAGCAGGGCCGCGATGACCAGCGACACGGGCACGCCAACCATCATCCACGCCGCGAAGGAGACGGTGTAGCCATAGGTCTGCTGGATGAAGGCCGCCAACAGCGCGTTGGGCGCGGTGCCGATGAGGGTGGCGACACCGCCGATGCTGGCGCCGTAGGCCACCGCCAGCACGAGCGCGGTCTCGAAACGCCGCGCGCCGTCGTCGGCATGGCCCGCCCTCATTAGCGTGAGGATCGAGATGGCGATGGGCAACATCATCAGCGTGGTGGAGGTGTTGTTGATCCACATGCTCATGAGCACCGTGGCGGCGAGGATGCCGCCCACCAACTGGCGCGGGCCCGTGCCGGTCCACGACAGAATGCCCAAGGCCATGCGCCGGTGCAGGCCCCAGCGCTGCATGGCGAGCGCGATCATGAAGCCGCCCATGAACAGAAAGATGGTGGGGTTGGCGTAAGGCGCCGCCGCCACGCGCATGTCGGCGATGCCCAGCAGCGGAAAGGCCACCAGCGGGATCAGCGCGGTGGCGTACACCGGCACCGGCTCGCAGATCCACCAGCAGGCCATCAGCGCGGCCACGGCGGCGACCCGCATGGCCGCGGCGCCGAGCGCGCCCTTCGCCGCCACGGCGCCCTCGGGCGGCGCCAGCGCGAGCAACGCGAGAAACGCGAGCGGCCCGGCGACGAGGCCGAACCACTGCCGCGCGGAATAGGACTCGGGGAGAGAAAGGGAGTCGGACATGGGAAACGACAACAAGACAAGGCGCGATGCAGGCGCGGGATGGCGCAACCGCGCGCTTACTCGATCACATTATGTGCGCACGTGAAAGCGGGATTGACGATGCGCGACATCAGGACCGCACGTGTGGGGGAGGTAAAACAGAAAACTGAAATACCTGGACCCCGGCCTTCGCCGGGGTGACGACCTGAGATTAAGCCACCGGCGCAGCCCAAACCCCAACTGTCATCACCCGCGAAAGCGGGTGATCCAGGGTTTCTCGTGTCTGGTTTTTATATCTCCGCGCCAAGCCGCCGCCCCTCACACCAGCATGTCCAAATCAACCTTGAGCGCGGCGGCGAGCGCCTTGTAGGCCGAGATGCTGCCGGGCTTCTTGCCGGTCTCGATCTGCGACAGGTAGGCCACGTCGACGCGCCGGCCGTGCTTGGCCGTGGCCGCCGAGAGTTGCTTCAGCGTGAGCTTGCGGTGCTTGCGGAACACGCGCACGGGGTTGCCCCCCTCCGTCAACGCGACAACCAAGGAATGAGGAAACGTTTCTTCGTTTTCGGTGCGCATGAATCGAATCGAATCTTCCAAGTCTTCGATGCGCGCCTCCAACTCGGCCATCCACGTCTGGGGAAACGGGGTACGCCTCACTTTTTTTAAGTTCTGCCGTGAACTCATGAGTCACCTATTTTTCTTCGCGTAAGCTTCTCCGCACGGCACAACGTCTCTGACGACGATGCTGACCGCATCCATGTCCAGCAGCAGCCGCCAGTCACCGCATCGCAAACGGTAACGACCGGGCTGTCCCTCCAGCCGCTTGACGTCAGATGGCTCGCCTCGCGCCAGAGCCTCGACCGCGCCGATCATCATCGCGCGGCGCTTCGGCTGGACTTTACGCGTCACCTTGGTCGCGGTGTGTGTCCAGACGATCGATTTCATCCCGTCATATTATGCTTATAGCAAAATTTTGTCGACTGTAAAATTCCTGGTCCAGCGTTTTTCGCTTCTCTTTTTTCTCTCCGCGTTTTCCCCACGATCCACTTGAGACGAGCATCATCTCGGCGCGGCGAAAACACGGATGTGCTATACTGCTTCTATGAACGCGCCGCAGTTCATCGCGCCCAACCTGGTGGGCGCACCGGTCGGTATCGGCAGGCTGGACCCTCAAGTCCGGCCCAAATTCGCGCGCACGCAATTTACTCATTTCCGGGATATTATTGGAATATTTTTCTGTTTTTCTGAAAACGCGAAAGAATCTTGCGCCTGTATTCATGGGGCCCCCTCCTGGAATAACAGGCGGAACAGGCGAAGCCCTTTGCGAGTTTTTTCTAACAAGGCTGTCCGGCGCCCCGCAAGGCAGAGACATCCCAAGCCCGTGAGCCGCGCACGCGGCCTTATGGGCGCCTTGGGGTTGGACGAATTCCGCCACAATCCGACGCTGACATGGGCACCGTCGCGAATCGCCGCGAAAAACCTGGGATTAGGACGCCACCGTCCGACGTCCTGGGAAGAACAGGTTGGATCGTTGGGAGGGCTGCCCTCTTGGTTACTAGAGAATTGGTTACAAGAGAATTGGTCACACGAGAGTTTGGTACGAGAGATGGGGCAAACCGGGAGGCAAGTCACAAAGCCATGACGAACCGCATTGCCCTGGTCGACGACGACCGCAACATCCTCACCTCCGTCAGCATGGTGCTGGAGGCCGAGGGCTTCGGCGTGACCACCTACCGCGACGGCGCCGAGGCCCTGCGCGGGCTGCTGGCGAGCCCGGTGGACCTGGCCATCCTCGACATCAAGATGCCGCGCATGGACGGCATCGAACTGCTGCAAAAGCTGCGCGAGAAAACCTCCATGCCGGTGATTTTCCTCACGTCCAAGGACGACGAGGTGGACGAACTGCTGGGCCTGCGCATGGGCGCCGACGACTACATTAAAAAACCGTTTTCCCAGCGGCTGCTGATCGAGCGCGTGCGCGCGGTGTTCAGGCGCGCCGAGGCGCAGAAGGCCAACGGCGGGGCGGGCATGTCGGCCGCCTCCATGAAGCGCGGCGAGCTGGTGCTCGACCCGGCGCAGCACCTGTGCACCTGGAAGGGCCAGCCGGTGAACCTCACGGTCACCGAGTTCCTCATCATCCAGGCCCTGGCCCAGCGCCCGGGCCACGTCAAAAGCCGCGACCAGCTCATCGACGCGGCCTACGGCGAGCATATTTACGTCGATGACCGCACCATCGACAGCCACATCAAGCGGCTACGCAAGAAATTCCGCGAGGTCGACAAGGACTTCGCGCATATCGAAACCTTGTACGGGGTCGGCTACAAATACACCGACGCGGCGGCCGTCGCGGCCTGAGGGCGGCGGCCCCGCGTCGGAGCCCCGCGGTGGTCCTTGCGGCCAAAGCGGGTGAAGAAGGAGCCTCGTGCGCGCCGACCCTGGTGAACGTCTCGCGGCGCCGACGGGCGAGGAGGTCAGGCCTCATGGTCTGTTCTCGCCCTTGTCGCTGCGCATCCTCGCGGTCAATTTGGCCGCGCCGGTGCTGCTCGTGCTGGGGCTGTTGTTCCTCGACGAGTACGAGGACACGCTCATTGCGACGGAATTGGAGGCGCTGCGCACCCAAGGCGAGCTGATCGCGGCGGCCATCGGCGAGGGCGCGGTGGTGGTGGAGACCGAGAACGCCGACTTCCCCGCCTTCACGCCAACGGGGAATTTGCGCGTGATCCAGGCCGACACCGCCCGGCAGTTGGTGCGTCGGCTGGCGGGCTTGGCCCAGGTGCGCACGCGGCTGTTCGATCGCGACGGCAACCCCGTCGCCGACAGTCGCTTGCTCCAGGGCCCCGGCGGCGAGGTGCAGGTGATCGACCTGCCCCCGCTCGACGAAAGCGCGCTCGCGCAACTGGTGCGCACGGCGACCGAGACCATCCGTGGACGGTTGGGTCTCGACCGCGCGCTCGCACCCTATCAGGAGCGCGCCAACGGCCCGGCCACGGACTACGACGAGGTGGTCAAGGCGCTGGAGGCCGGCGAGGCCGGCGCCGCGGTGCGCCTGCGCGCCGATCGGCAGAAGATGCTGCTGGTGGCCGTGCCGGTGCAGTTCTACAAGCAGGTCGTCGGCGCCATTCTGGTCTCGCGCGACGGGCGCAACGTCGACGCGCGGTTGTTCGCGGTGCGCGGCTCGATCCTGGCCATGTTCGGCTGGGTCTTCGGGCTCACGGTGCTGACCTCGGTGTACCTCGCGGGCACCATCGGCCGCCCCCTGCGGCGGCTGGCGGAAGCGGCGGAGTACGTGCGCCACAGCAAAGGCCTGGCGCACGAGATTCCCGACATGACGGACCGCGCCGACGAGATCGGCGAGCTGTCGGGCGCGTTGCGCGAGATGACAGCCTCGTTGCGCCAACGCCTGCACGCCATCGAAAGTTTTGCCGCCGACGTGGCCCACGAGATCAAGAACCCGCTCACGTCCCTGCGCAGCGCGGTGGAGACCGTGGCCCGCGTCAAGGACCCCGAGCAGCAAAAACGGCTCATGAGCATCATCCTCGACGACGTGAGCCGCCTGGACCGGTTGATCTCCGACATCTCGGATGCTTCACGGCTGGATGCGGAACTCTCGCGCGCCGAAACCGCGCCGGTGAAACTCGCGGGCGTGATCCGCGCGCTCGCGCAAGTGCACAACGCCACCGACGATGCCACCGCGCCGCGCGTGGAGGTGCATATCGCGGGCGACGACGCGCTCCTGGTCACCGGCATCGAGGGCCGCCTGGCGCAAGTCCTGCGCAACCTGATCGGCAATGCGATCTCCTTCAGCCCGCCCGGCGGCGTCATCACCGTGCGCGGCCATCGCGACGGGCGGCAGATCTGCATCGACGTGGAAGACGACGGCCCCGGCATTCCACCCGGCAAAGAGCAGGCGATCTTCGAGCGCTTTTACTCCGAGCGGCCGGCGGGCGAGAAGTTCGGCACGCACTCCGGGTTGGGCTTGTCGATTTCCAAGCAGATCGTCGAGGCCCACCAGGGCAGTATCGTCGCGGCAAATCGGTTCGGGCCCGGCGGCAAGCCTTGCGGCGCGCGATTCACCGTGCGGCTGCCGGCGGCCTGAGACAGGAGACAAGCCATGATCCATCTGCACGCCACCTGCGTTTCGCTCTCGGGCACGGGCGTGCTCATTCGCGGCGCGCCGGGCAGCGGCAAGTCGGACCTGGCGCTGCGTTTGATCGACCAAGGCGCCGAGTTGGTGTCCGACGACTACTGCGAGATCACGATCGAGCACGGCGCGCTGATGGCCGCCGCGCCCGCCGCCATCGCCGGCAAGCTCGAAATTCGCGGCTTCGGCATCGTCCGGTTGCCGCACATCATGAAAGTCGCCGTGGGTTTGATCGTGGACTTGGCCAAGCAGCCCGACATCGAGCGGCTGCCCGCCACCACCACGGCGGTGATCGAGAACGTGGCGGTGCCCTGGCTCAAGGTCGACGCCTTCACCGCCTCGGCCGCCCACAAAGTGCGCTTGGCGGTGCGCACGCTCGCTTTCGGCGCGCGGATCGCGCCATAAAGGCGCGGTCGAATCGCACAAGGAGCATGCTAGAGTTGGCTCATGCAAGATCGTCCTTCCACGCCGCCCGCCGCTACCGAGACCCGCGACCGGTTGGTCGTGGTCACCGGCATGTCGGGCGCGGGCAAGAGCCTGGCCTTGGAAGCGCTGGAAGACGCGGGTTTCGAGACGGTGGACAACCTGCCGGTGGCGTTGCTGCCCACCATCGTCGCGGCCACCGACAGCCACCCCATCGCCGTGGGTGTGGACGTGCGCACGCGCGACTTCAGCGCCGAACGGCTGCGCGACGCGCTGGACGGCGTCGGTCGCCAATTGCCCATCAAGCCGAGCTTGGTGTTCCTCGATTGCGACACCGACATCCTGGTGCAGCGCTATACCGAAACCCGCCGGCCCCATCCTCTGGCGGGCGACCTGCCGTTGGCCGACGGCATCGACATGGAGCGCCGCCTGCTCGCGCCCTTGCGCGCCGGGGTCGACATCCTGATCGACACCAGCCGCCTCGCGCCGGCCGACTTGAAGCGCATGATCCAGGGCCACTTCGCCACGACGCTCAAGCGGCAGATGCATGTGTTCCTGGTCTCGTTCGGTTACCGCAACGGCTTGCCGCGCGAGGCCGACTTGGTGTTCGACGTGCGGTTCCTGCAGAACCCCCATTACGTGACGGATTTGCGCCCACTGACGGGCCGCGATGGGCCCGTGGGGGCCTTCATCGCCGCCGATCCCGCGCTGACGACTTTCCTTGCGCGCACGCAATCCTTGCTGGAACCTTTGATCCCGCTTTACGAGCGAGAGGGAAAGTCCTATCTCACCATCGGCGTCGGCTGCACGGGCGGACGGCACCGGTCGGTTTACGTGGTCGAGCAATTGCGCGCGTGGTTCGCCGCGCGCGGCACGCCGGTCGACGTTCGCCACCGCGATCTTCCCAAAGCCGCCGTCTGAGCCCGCCGCCTTCGAGCACACAGAGCATCCGTCAATCCCCATTTTCCCGCATGACGCAGTCAAAACCCCTGATCGGACTGGTTCTTGTCACCCACGGCCGCCTCGCCGCCGAGTTGGTGTCCGCCATGGAGCACGTCGTGGGCCCGCAAACCCAAGTCGCCGCCGTTTGCATCGGCCCCGACGACGACATGGAGCGCCGCCGCCAGGACATTCTGAAGGCGGTGGAAAGCGTCAACGCCGGGTCCGGCGTCGTGGTGCTGACCGACATGTTCGGCGGCACGCCCTCGAACCTCGCGATCTCCATCATGGAGAACGCGCCGGTGGAGGTGATCGCGGGCGTGAACTTGCCGATGCTGATCAAGCTGGCGTCGGTGCGGGCCACGGAAAAGCTGCAAGACGCGGTCAACCAAGCCCAGGACGCGGGCCGCAAGTACATCAACGTCGCCTCTGCCTTGCTCGGGCAAGATCGCTGAAGCGGCACTCATGGGCGAAGTGGTGTTCAGTCGCGAAGCCGAGATTTGCAACAGCAAGGGCTTGCATGCGCGCGCGGCGGCGAAGTTCTGCAAGACGGCCGAGCAATTCGAGGCCGAGATATCGGTCAAGCGGGGCGAGACGGAAGTCTCGGGACGCTCGATCATGGGCTTGATGATGCTGGCCGCCGCGCGCGGCACCAGCATCGAGATCAGCGCCAGCGGATCCGACGCCAAAACGGCCTTGGAAACCTTGTGCGCCTTGGTGGCGAACAAATTCGATGAAGAGTAAACGCAAGCCGATCCAGCGCGAACGGGTGTTCCAGGGCATGCCGGTGGGCACTGGCGTGGCCATCGGCACGGTGTATCGGCGCGACTCGCGCGCGAACGTGCACGTGCGCGAGGTGCGCATTCCCGCCGCCAAGGTGCGCAGCGAGCAGCATCGCGTGCTGGAGGCCGCCGCGCGCGCCACCGAGCGCGTGGTGGCGCTGCAAACCGAGGCCAAGCGCATGTCGGGCGCGGCCGGCGAGGAGCTGGGCTATCTGCTGGACGCCTACGAGCAAATGCTGAGCGGGTCGCGACTGATTCGCGGCGTGCAAAAGCGCATCGCCACCGACCAGATCAATGCCGAGTCCGCCGTGATGAAGGAGATCGGCCTCATGGCCGAGGCCTTCGCGACCATGGACGACCGCTATCTCGCCGCGCGCGTCGACGACATCCGCGAAGTCGGACGGCGCCTGGTGGAAAGCCTCACCGGCAAGAAAGCGCGCACGCTCACGTCGCTGCCCAAGAACGCCGTGATCGTCGCCGACGAACTGTCGCCGGCCGACACCGCAGCGCTGGACCCCGACAACGTCGCGGGCCTGGTGACCATGGTGGGCGGCGTGGAAAGCCATACCGCCATCGTCGCCCGCTCGCTCGGTTTGCCCGCCGTGGTCGCCGAGGACGACGTGCTGGCGGTGGCGCGCAACGGCCAAAGCATCGTCATGGACGGCGGCACGGGCGCGGTGATTCTCGACCCGTCGGCGAAAACGCTGGCCGCGTTCCGCCGGCGCAAGGCGCAGATGCAGCGCGAGCAGAAATCGCTGCTCAAGCTGACCTCGGTGCCGGCCGTCACCAAGGACGGCGTGGCGATCAAGCTGCACGCCAACATCGAGCTTCCCACCGAGATCGACAGCATCCTGGCCGCGGGCGCCGAGGGCGTGGGACTGTTCCGCAGCGAGTTCATGTTCATGAACCGCCCGGACCTGCCCGGCGAAGACGAGCAAGCCGCCTTGCTGAGCGAAGTCGTGCGCAAGATGGGCGGCAAGCCGGTGACCATCCGCACGCTCGACGTCGGCGCGGACAAGCTCGGCAGCGCCTTCGGCATGAAGCCCGGGCCGAACCCGGCGCTGGGCCTGCGCGCCATTCGTTTCTCGCTGCGGCGGAAGAAACTGCTGCTGACGCAACTCTCGGCCATCTTGCGCGCCAGCACCTTCGGCCCGGTGCGCATTCTGCTGCCGATGGTCTCCATCGTCGATGAGGTCCGCGAAGTGCGCCGGGCCTTGGCGCACGTCGCCGCACGGCTGCGCAAGCGTGGAGTCAAGATACCCGACACCCTGCCGCCGGTCGGCGTCATGATCGAAATTCCCGGGGCGGCGCTCGCGGCCGATGCTCTAGCCGCAGAGTCAGATTTTTTCGCCATCGGCACCAACGATCTGACGCAATACACGCTGGCGATCGATCGCACCGATGAGCAGGTCGCCTACCTTTACAATCCCCTCCACCCAGCCGTCTTGCGCCTCATCCAGTTCTCGGCCGAGGCGGCGGCGGCGGCGCGTATTCCGGTGTCGGTCTGCGGCGAGATCGCCGGCGATGACCGCCTTACGCCTCTTCTATTGGGGTTTGGGATCAGCGAGTTGTCCATGGCCGCGGCCAACCTGCCGCGCGTCAAGAAGCGCATTCTCTCGCTCAATCTCAGCGCGATTTCCGGCCGGGTGCGGCGTATTACCAGCGAATCCGACCCGGCCCGCCTGCGCGGCCTGGTTGACGAGTTATCGGCCTAGGGTCTGTTGATATTCAGGATTCTAGAGCGAGCAGCGCTTCATTGGAATCAGGCTGCTCGCTCTATCTAATTGTTGTCGCATCGCTTTTGCCGAAAACCGGAAGCCCACTTTTCGGCGCGATGCTCTCGGCCCTCGCGTTGCAGGGCTTGGCGACCTCTGCTATACGCCCCCGCCACGGCTAGGCCATTGAGCCCCGCCCCCCCTTCACCCGCCCTCGGAGTCCGTCATGTTGTCCAACGATTACGCCGTCAGAGACCTCAGTTTGTCGGAGTGGGGCCGCAAGGAAATCGCCATCGCCGAGACCGAAATGCCGGGCCTGATGGCCCTGCGCGCCGAGTTCGGAGCCAAGCAGCCGCTGAAAGGCGCCCGGATCGCCGGCTCGTTGCACATGACCATCCAAACCGCCGTGTTGATCGAAACCCTGAAGCATCTGGGCGCCGACGTGCGCTGGGCGTCGTGCAACATCTTCTCGACCCAGGATCACGCGGCCGCGGCCATCGTCGCCGCCGGCACGCCCGTGTTCGCGGTCAAAGGCGAGAGCTTGGAAGATTATTGGCAATACACACACCGGATTTTCGAGTGGGCCGACGGCGGCACCGCCAACATGATCCTCGATGACGGCGGCGACGCCACCTTGTTGCTGATCTTGGGCGCGGAGGCCGAGAAGGACCCCAAGGTTATCTCCAAACCGGGCAACGAAGAAGAGCGCGTGCTGTTCGCCGCCATCGCCGAGCGCATCAAGAAACAGCCGGGCTGGTACGCAAAGGCCCTCAAGAACATCAAGGGCGTGTCGGAAGAAACCACCACCGGCGTGCATCGCTTGTATGAGATGGCGAAGACAGGGCGCTTACCGTTCCCGGCGATCAACGTGAACGACAGCGTGACCAAGTCCAAGTTCGACAACGTTTATGGCTGCCGCGAGAGCTTGGTCGACGGCATCCGCCGCGCCACCGACGTGATGATGGCCGGCAAGGTCGCGACCGTGTGCGGTTTCGGCGATGTCGGCAAGGGCTCCGCCGCAAGCCTGCGTCAAGCCGGCTGCCGGGTGATGGTCACGGAAGTCGATCCCATCTGCGCGCTGCAAGCCGCCATGGAAGGCTATCAGGTCGTGACCATGGAGGACGCGGCCCCGGTGGCGGACATCTTCGTCACCGCGACCGGCAACCTCGACGTGATCACCGTCGATCACATGCGCGCCATGAAGGATCGCGCCATCGTCTGCAACATCGGCCACTTCGACACCGAGATCCAGGTGGAAGCCCTGCGCAACTTCAAATGGCATAATGTGAAGCCGCAGGTGGACGAGATCGAGTTTCCCAGCGGCCGCCGCGTCATCTTGTTGGCCGAGGGGCGCTTGGTGAACCTGGGTTGTGGCACGGGCCACCCCAGCTTCGTCATGAGCGCGTCCTTCACCAATCAAACGCTGGCGCAGATGGAATTGTGGAGCAACGGCGGCAACTATCAGCCGAAGGTCTATGTGCTGCCCAAGCATCTGGACGAAAAGGTCGCCGAGCTGCACCTGGCCAAGGTCGGCGCCAAGCTGACCAAGCTGTCCGAGCGCCAAGCCGGCTACATCGGCGTCAAGACGGCGGGCCCGTTCAAGCCCGAGACGTATCGCTACTAATTTCGCCAGGATAGAATCGGGTCGAAAGGCCCGGTTTCGTTAAAGAATCTTGATCTTTCCGCCGTTCGCGGCCAGGGTGATTGCGGCGGCCGCAGGCGCGGCCGCGTGTCGAATTGCCCCGCGACGGCCGCAGCAATGGATGATGTAGAGCTTCCGATCATCGTCGGGCTTTTGGGCGCGGCGATCGTCATTCCCGCGGTCGCGGCGGTGCTGTGGCGGCAATATCGCCATTGGCGCGCCGCCGAGACCGCCCGCGAGGCCGCCGAGAAAGACCGCGAACGGTATGCCGCCGCGCTCGATACCGCGCCCGAGGGCTACATCGCATGGTTCCCCGCAGGCGCGAACCCGGAACGTGAGACCTGTTCGCGCCGCCTCGCGGTGCTGTTGGACCTGCTGCGCGGCCGCGACGCCACCTTCGCCGACGTGCTGGAAGGCTTCGAGCCGGCCGCTCAGGAGCAACTGCGTCAGGCCGTGGCCCGTCTGCGCGAGGCCGGCGAGGGTTTCCGCTTGGCGCTGGCCCATGCCGCCAGCGGCCGGCGCATCGAAGCACGCGGGTTGCGGGCCGTGGCCGACGATGGCGAGGCCCTGGCCGATATCGTGTGGATGACCGACGTCACCGAGGGCGTGGCCGCGGTGGACGCGCTGACGCTCGAATCCACCGGACTCAAGCGCGAGGCCGTGCTGCTGAAGTTAGCCTTGGACGGTATTGAGACACCGGTGTGGGTGCGCGATGACGACTTATCATTGATTTATTGCAATCGCGCCTATGTCGCCGCCGTCGACGGCAAGGATGCCGCCGACGTCTTGGCGCGGGGCCGCGAATTGGCGCCGCGCATGAGCGTGCGGGAGGCTCGCGCCCTGGCCGCCGCTGCGCGTGCCTCGGCGGAAACCCGCAAGGCCGCTTTTCACATGGTGCTCGACGGCAGCCGGCGTCTGATGGAAGTGACCGAAACGCCGGTGTCATGGGCGGCAACGGCGCCGGCCACCGACAGTCCCTCGGGCAAGGCCGATGCGCCGTTGTTCTCCGACGGCACCGGGCGGCTGACGGCGGGCATCGCCAACGACATCACGCGCCAGGAAGAATTGGAAACGCGACTCAAGCGCGAGGCCGCCGCCCACGCCGACGTGCTGGAGCGCCTGGGCACAGCCATCGCCGTGTTCGGCCCCGACACGCGGCTGGCCTTCCACAACGCCGCCTACGCGAAGCTCTGGGGCTTGGACCCCGCGTGGCTGGCCGAGGCGCCGGGCTATGCCGCCGTGCTCGACAATCTGCGCACCCAGCGCCGCCTGCCGGAAGTGGCCGACTTTCCCGCATATAAGGAGAAGGAACTGGCGCGCTTCAACTCGCTGTTGGAGCCGTTGGAAGACGTGCTCCATCTGCCCGACGGCGGTACCTTGCGCCGGGTCGTGGCCCCTCATCCCATGGGCGGGCTGCTGACCACCTATGAAGACGTCACCGACAAGCTGGCCCTGGAGCGCTCCTACAACACGCTGATCGCGGTTCAGCGCGAGACCATCGACAACCTGCAGGAAGCCGTGGCGGTGTTCGGCGCCGACGGGCGGCTGAGGCTCGCCAACCCGTCGTTTTGCGCCATGTGGAATTTGAACGCCGAGGCCCTCAACGAAAGCCCCGCGCTCGGCGCGGTGGTGGACGCCTTCAAGGCGCTGTTCGACGACGAGACGGTGTTCGCGCGCCACCGCGCCACGCTGGTGGGCGCGCTCGACCCCGACCGCAAGCGTGAGACGCAGCAGGGCCGCGTGGTGCCCAGCGCCGGCGCCGTGTTGGAGTTCGTCGCCGTGCCCCTGCCCGACGGCGGCGTGCTGTTTTGCTACAACGACGTCTCGGCCCCCGAGCGCGCCGCGCAAACCCTGCGCACGCGAGCCGAGGGCTTGGCCGCGAGCGAACACGCCAAGACCGATATCGCCGCGCGGGTCTTGGCCGCATTGCAGCGCGAACTGAAAAAACCCGGCGCAAACGCAGTGGCGGAGATCATCGCCGATGCGCAAGAACTCATGGCCTTCAACGTCGCCAACACCTCCTTGCGGCTCGATGCCGTGGACATGGCTGCCACGGTCCAGCACATGGTGCGCTTGGCCCTGCCCAGCAAGCCCGGCGCCGAGATCGCCATCAGCGGAGCGGAGACCGTGGGTTGGATCGTCGGCGACGCCACGCGCATCAAGATGGCGGTACTGTTGGCCCTGGCCGCCGCGCTGGATTGCAGCGACACCGGAGCCGTAAGGCTCGCCTTAACGCGTGATACAGTCGGAGCCGAGGTGTCCCTGCGTGCCTCCCTCAAGGGCCGGGCGGCCAGCGAAGTGACCCGGGCGCGCATCGCGTTGGAGTTCTGCCGCCGTGTCTTGAGCGCTTGCGACGGCACGCTGGTGGAATCCGACGACGGCGAAACAACAACGTTCGCCGTGACGCTGCCCAGCGGTGACGGCACAGGGTCGCGCTACAAGCGAGCCCGGGCGCAATGACCTCGATCGCGCGGCTGCGGGCGACTTCTGAGCGGGAGACCATGGCCCTGGCCGGCGCCGTCGCACGTGTGGCCAAGACAGGCGACGTGATCGCCTTGTCGGGCGACTTGGGCGCGGGCAAGACGACATTCGCGCGCGGTTTCATTCGCGCCTTGGCGGGCCAAGACACCGAAGTGCCCAGCCCAACGTTCACGCTGGTGCAATCCTACGATACTCCTCGCGGTCCGATTTGGCATTTCGATCTTTATCGCCTGACGCGCGCGGACGAGACCCTTGAGTTGGGCCTCGAAGAAGCTTTGGTTCAGGGCATTTCACTGATCGAATGGCCCGAACGCTTGGGCGGGTTGTTGCCGCAACAAAGTTTGACTATCAGTTTGCAGGCCGCCGGCACGGGGCGTGTCGTCGCCATCGACGGCCCGGCGGAGTGGGAGCAGCGGTTGGCGGCAGGCTTGGAACCCTTCGAGAGACCATGACATCTCCACGCGAAGCCATTATCGGCGACTTCTTGCACCGCACCGGATGGTCCGCGGCCCAACGCCGGCGTTTGGCGGGCGATGCGTCCTTTCGCAAGTACGATCGTCTTGAAGGCGCGCATGGGCGGGCCGTGCTGATGGACGCCCCGCCGCCCCAGGAAGACGTGCGGCCGTTCGTGCGCATCGCCAAGCATCTTCATGGCTTGGGATTTTCGGTGCCCGCCGTCATGGCCGAGGATGAAACTCACGGCCTGCTGCTGCTGGAAGATCTGGGCGACGACACCTACACCCGGCTTTTGGCGCGCGGCCACGACGAGAAGGCCCTGTATGAATTGGCCACCGACGCGTTGATCGAGCTGCACCGCGTACCCGAGGCGCGCGCTGTACCGCAGGGTGTCAAACCGTATGGGCTTGATCGGCTGCTCGAGGAAGTTGGGCGCATCAACGCGTGGTATCGACCTCTGATCGGGGCACCTGCACTGCCCGAGCGCGCGGCCAAAGATTTCGTAGAGATTTGGCGTGCGGCGCTGCCCAAGGCCTGGGCGGCGCCGACGTCGTTGGTGCTGTTCGACTATCATGTCGATAACCTCCTCGGCCTGTTTGATCGGCCCGGCGTGCGCGCCTGCGGCATTCTCGACTTTCAAGACGCCGTCGCGGGGCCGGTCACTTACGATCTCATGTCGCTGCTGGAAGATGCGCGGCGCGACATCGATGCCGATCTGGTGCGCGACATGAAGGCGCGTTATGTCGCGGCTTTCCCCGCCCTCGCGCCGGAGGACTTCGCGTTGTCATGGGCGATCATGGCCGCGCAACGCCACACGCGCGTCATCGGCACCTTCGCGCGGCTCAAGCTGCGCGACGGCAAGGCCCATTATCTGGCGCATATGCCGCGCCTGTGGCGCTACATGGATCAGTGTCTGGCCGCGCCGGCCTTGGCGGATTTAAGAGCCTGGTTCGACCGCCACTATCCGCCTGAAACCCGCATCTTGAGTGTATCGTGACGGCCGTCACCACCGCGATGATCTTGGCCGCCGGGTTGGGCACGCGCATGCGGCCCGTCACCGACACCATTCCCAAACCGCTGATCAAGGTCGGCGGCAAGGCGCTGATCGATTGGACGATCGATGAATTCGCGGCCGGCGGCGTGACCCGGGCCGTGGTTAACGTGCATCACCTGGCGCCGCAACTTCGCGATCACCTGGCCGCGCGAAAGACTCCGCGCATCGCCATCTCCGACGAAACCGAGCGGCTGTTGGAAACCGGCGGCGGCATCGTCAAGGCACTGCCGCTGTTGGGTCCCGCACCGTTCTTTGCCGCCAACACCGATGCCTTCACGGTGGGCTCCAGCCGCACCGCCACGGCGTGGATGTTGTCGATTTGGGACGAGACCTTGGATGCAGTGCTGTTGCTGCATCCCATCGAGCACACAAAGGGATTCGACGGGCCGGGCGATTTCTTCATCGAACCGCAAGGCCAACTGCGCCGCCGCGGCCAAGCGGCGCATGCCCCCTTGGTCTATGCCGGCATGCAACTGCTTCGCCCGAACGCCTTTTCCGGCATGGCCGCCGAGCCGTTCTCCATGAACGTGGTCTGGAATCGTCTCATGGCGGCGGGCCGGCTGCGCGGCGTGGTGCAAGACGGCGACTGGTTTCACGTCGGCACGCCCGAGGCCATTGCCAGCACCGAGCGCGTGTTGGCCGCGAGATCGCGATGACAGCAAAACCGTTCGTGCCTGCGTCGTGGCGCGCATTCAAGCGCGCGGGACGGCCGACCGTTTTCACGATTCCGTCTGCCACGGGCTTCATCGATGCGCTCAGCGCCGGACTTCGGGCCGACGCCGGCGACGATCCGCTGTCGCTCGCCCGCATGACCGTGTTGCTGCCCACCCGCCGCGCGTGCCGCGCGTTGCGTGAGGCCTTCCTCCGCGACAGCGGGGATCACCCGGTGCTGCTGCCGCGCCTGGTGCCGCTCAATGACATCGATGAGGACGAAGCGCTGTTGACCAGCGATCCGGCGATGCTGCCCGACGCCACGGAACTGCCGCCACCCCTGGATCCCCTGCGGCGCCAGATGATGCTGGCACGGATGATCTTGGCGCGCGACGGCAACACCTCGCCCGCGCAAGCGGTGATGTTGGCCCGTGAGTTGGCGCGCTTGTTGGACCGCGTTCAAAACGAACGGCTGACGTTCGAGGCGCTGAGCCGCCTTGCACCCGACAGTTACGCGGCGCACTGGCAGGAAACCATCACCTTTCTTGAGATCTTGACCAAGGCTTGGCCGACGATCCTGGCCGAAGCCGGTTGCAGCGATCCGGTGGATCACCGCAACCGCGTTTTCGCCTTGCAGGCCGCCGCGTGGCGCGCCGCCGCCGCAGAAGGCCGCCTACGCGACCCCATCATCGCCGCCGGGTCCACCGGCAGCATTCCCGCCACCGCCGATTTGCTCGACACCATCGCGCACTTGCCGACGGGATGCGTCGTGCTGCCAGGGCTCGATCAAGGCCTCGACGACGAGGCGTGGGCGGCGCTCGACGATACCCATCCGCAAATGGGCCTCAAGCACCTACTCGCGCGATTCGATGTCAGCCGCGACGCCGTGATGCTGTGGCCTGGATGTGCCCCGGCGACGTCCAACGAGGCCGCGCGGCTCCGGCTCGTGTCGGAACTCATGCGCCCCGCCGAGACCACGGAACAATGGACCGATCTCGCACTGCCGTCAGAGGCTCTCGCAGGACTGGACCTCATCACCGCGGCAACTCCCCGCCAGGAGGCCGCCGCCATCGCCATGGTCATGCGCGAGGCCCTGGAGCGGCCCGAGGAAACCTGTGCCCTGGTCACGCCCGATCGCGACCTGGCCACGCGCGTCAGCGCTGAGTTGATGCGCTGGAATATAGCCGTCGACGATTCCGCGGGCCGCGAACTGGCGCAGTGTCCCGTGGGGACTTTCCTGCGACTCATCGCCGACATGGTCGCCGGCGATTTCGCGCCTTTGCCGCTGCTGGCCGTGTGCAAACATCCCCTGGCGGCGGCGAGGCTGGACCCGGCGCAGTTCCGCGAGCTAACGCGCCTGGCCGAGATCGCGCTGCTGCGCGGCCCGCGCCCGGCGCCGGGACTGGATAATTTGCGCAAACTTGCCGCGCGGCTGCGTGACCAACGCCAGGACGTGGAAAGCTGGGTGGACCGGCTTGACCAGTGTAGCCGCGGGTTCATCGACGCCTTCTCGCGCGCCAACATCACGCTGCCCGAGTGGATCGACGCGCACATGCGCTGCGCCGAGGCCTTGGCCGCCAGCCACGACCGCGCTGGACCGTTGCGGCTGTGGGCGGGCGATGACGGCGAGAGCGCCGCGGCCCTGGTGGCGCAACTTGTGCAAGTCGGCGATATCGCGCCGCCAATCTCGTGCCACGAGTATCCGGCCGTGTTCACCGCGTTGTTGATGGGCCGCGTCGTGCGTCCGCGATTTGGTCGCCATCCCCGCCTGTCGATCCTGGGGCCACTGGAGGCCCGTCTGCAGCGGTTCAATACTTTGATCCTCGCGGGGCTCAACGAAGGGACTTGGCCCGGAGCACCCGCACCCGATCCGTGGATGAGCCGGCCCATGGCCAAGGCCTTTGGATTGCCGTCGCCCGAACGGCGCATTGGACTATCGGCCCACGATGTGGCCGAGGGGCTGTGCGCGCCGCGCGTGGTGTTGACGCGCTCGGATAAGGTCGACGGCACGCCGACCGTGCCCTCGCGCTGGCTGCGCAGGCTCGATCAGGTTATCGCCGCGGCGGGACTCACACCGCCTTGGAAGGTCCAGGCCGCGCCGTGGGCGCATGTGGCCGAGGCCGTCACGCGGCCGGACACGGTGCGCGCCTGGCCCGCGCCGGCGCCCTGCCCGCCCGTGGCGGCGCGACCGCGCACGTTGTCGGTCACGCGGATCGAAGATTGGATGCGAGATCCCTACGGCATTTACGCCAGTCACATCTTGTCGCTTGCGGCGTTGGATCCCTTGGATGCCGAACCGAGTGCGGCGGATTTTGGAATCATGGTTCACAAGGCGCTGCAAGTTTTCGTCGAAAACATCGCGCGCACGGCACCCGATGACTACGAAACTACGCTGATCGCTATCGGCCAGCAAATATTTGACGGCCAATTGGTGCCGCCGGCCGTCAAGGCGTTCTGGGGCCCTCGCTTTCGTCGCGTCGCGCGATGGATCGCCGAGGAAGAGCGTGTCCGCCGCAGCACGATTCAGCGCTCGGCCGTGGAGATCGGCGGGCGAATCACCTTTCAAGGCCCCGCGGGGCCGTTTGTCCTTACGGCCAAGGCCGACCGGATCGATCAACTCAAAGACGGCACGGCGGTCATCATCGACTACAAGACCGGCACACCGCCCAAGACGAACGTCGTCGCGGCGGGATTTGCCCCGCAATTGCCGCTGGAGGCCGCCATCCTGCAATCTGGCGGATTTCCCGACCTTGCCGTCAAGGCCGTGCAGGCGTTGCTGTTCTGGCACCTGCATGGCCGTCACGAAGGCGCGGAGATCGTGGCCGTCGATGCGGACGTCACGCAGTTGGCCGCCGAGGCCCACGCCGGTGTGCAAAAGTTGATCGCCACTTTCGACCAGCCCGAAACGGTCTATCAAGCGCGGCCGCACCCCGCTTACGCCCCCCGCTTTAGCGACTATGCGCACCTAGCCCGGGTGAAGGAGTGGGCGGCAAGCGAAGAGAGCGACTCATGAGCGGATTCGATGTCAGCGACGTCGCGCGCCGCGCGCAGAAGCAGGCCATCGACCCCACGGCCAGCGCGTGGGTCTCGGCGTCGGCGGGTTCAGGCAAGACCACCGTGCTGACCAACCGCGTGCTCGCCTTGCTGTTGGCTGGTGCGGCCCCGCAACGCATTCTTTGCCTCACGTTTACCAAGGCCGCCGCGGCCGAAATGGCCAACCGCGTGTCACAAAAGCTCAGCGCGTGGGTGACCGCAAATGAAAGCGCGCTGATCGATGATCTCGCCACACTGCTCACGCGGCAGCCCAATGCCCAGGACGTGGCCCACGCCCGGCGGCTGTTCGCCCTGGTGCTGGATACCCCGGGGGGCATGCGGATCGACACCATTCACGCTTTCTGCCAGGCCCTGCTGCGCCGCTTCCCGATCGAGGCCGCCATCTCGCCGCAGTTCGAGCTCATGGACGAGCGCATGGCGGCTGAGGCGCTGGCGGAGGCCCGCGATGAGATTATTGCCCGCGCCGACCCCGTCACCGATCCGGCGCTGGCCGATGCCATCGGGTTCATCACCGATCGCATGCACGAGAGCAAATTCCCCGAACTGATCGGCGAAGTAATCCAGAACCGGTCCAAACTGACACGCATGTTCGAGGCCCATGGCGGGCTCAATGACAAGGGGTTTCAAAGCGTTGTTACCTCGGTTCGCCGCCATCTCGGCATCTCCGCCGACGAAACTCTTGAGACGACCCTGGCACGAGCTTGCCGCGACGATGCATTCGATCTCAAGGGCCTGCAACGCATCGCCGAGGCGCTGTCGAGCGGCGCCAAGACAGACGTCGAGCGAGGCCAATTGATCAAGCGATGGCTCGGCGCGCCGGATCGGCGTGTCGATACATACGCCAAATATACTTCTGCTTATTTGACGGGGACCGGCGAGATTCGTAAGCGGCTCGCTACGCAGGAGGCTTTGGCGTTGCAGCCAGACGCCGGAGAAGTGCTCGCCCGCGAGGGTTCACGGCTGATTGAGGTCAACGAGCGACTGAAGCGCATCGCCACAGTACGCTCCACATCCGTTCTGCTGTGCATCGCCCAGCGTATGCTGGACGCTTACAAAGTCCGTAAGCGCCGGCGCGCGCTTGTGGATTACGACGACCTCATCCAAACGGCGCGGCGCCTGCTGCACCGCCCCGGGATCGCGGCCTGGGTGCTCTACAAGCACGACGGCGGCATTGAACATGTGCTGATCGACGAGGCCCAGGACACCAACCCCGAGCAGTGGGACATCATCGCCGCGTTGACGGCGGAGTTTTTCGCGGGCGAAGGAAGCTTCGAGGATCGCGTCTCAACCGGTCCGCCGTTGCGAACCGTGTTCGCCGTGGGCGACCGCAAGCAATCGATCTATTCCTTCCAGGGTGCCGATCCCGAGGGCTTCGAGCGCTTGCGCGGCGCTTTCGCCGCGCGCGTGCATGCGATGGGTCGCGAGTGGCGCGACGTCACCATGAATGTGTCGTTCCGTTCCTCGTGGCCGGTCCTGAAGGCGGTTGATGCGGTGTTGGCGGACCCTGTGGGGCGCGATGGTGTCGTGCGGGCGGGCGAGGACATCGCGCATTTGGCCAATCGCGAAGAAAGCGCAGGTCGCGTGGAGTTGTGGCCGCCGGTCGTGCCTCGCCCGACGGACGAGCCCGCCCCTTGGAAGCCGCCCGTCGAGCGTGTCCGCGGCGATTCACCGCAAAACCGCCTCGCGGGACTTATCGCGCGGCATATCGAACACCTGATCGCGAGCAAGGAGGTCCTCTCGGCCACCGGAACCCCCATCACCGCGGGCGACATCATGGTGCTGGTGCGCCGGCGCACGGGCTTTGTCGACGAGTTGGTGCGTCGGTTGAAGGAGTTGAGGATTCCCGTCGCCGGCGTTGATCGCATGATCATCCCCGAACAGATCGCCGTCATGGACTTGATGGCACTGGGGGCTTTTCTGCTGTTGCCGCAGGATGATTTGACCCTTGCGACGGTGCTGAAGAGTCCGCTTGTCGGATTGAACGAGGAAGAACTGTTCGTTCTCGCGAATGGCCGAGGACGCAAGACCCTGTGGGATGCGTTGTGCGAGCACGCGGGCGCCGAGACGGCCTTGGGGCAAGCGCAAGCGGTGTTGGCCGATCTCCTGGCCAAGGTTGACTACCTGACGCCCCATGCCCTGTTCTCGCGCGTTTTGGTGGCGCTGGATGGCCGGCGCAAGGCGCTGGGGCGGCTGGGCTTCGACGCCGACGATCCTATCGATGAATTCTTGTCTCTCGCACTGCAATTCGAGCGCGCGCATACGCCGTCGTTGCAGGCCTTTCTGCATTGGGTGGAGCGCGGCCAGGTGCAAATCAAACGCGACCTCGATCAGGGAGCGGGCGACGCCGTGCGCATCATGACCGTGCACGGCGCCAAGGGCCTGCAAGCGCCGATCGTCATCCTGCCCGACACGCTGCAAGTCCCGAGCATGCGCGACAGCCTGCTTTGGACCGAGGATGCCAGCCTCATGCTCTGGCCGGCTTCGGCGGGCGAAGCCGACAGCGTTGCCAGCGCCCTGCGAGAGGCGGCGAAGGCCCGCCAAATGCAAGAGCATCGCCGCCTCTTGTACGTGGCGATGACTCGGGCCGAGGATCGGTTGTACGTCTGCGGTTGGGAAACCCAGCGCAAGGTGACGGGGGGCACATGGTATCATCTCGTGCAGGCCGCCATGACTCGCGTCGGCACGCCCATGACAAGTGCGTTTTTGGAATCGCAAGGCGCGGCGGCCTCGAAAGACATCCTCGTGCTGGAGAAGGCGCATGTCGGCAAACTGAGCGTGCGAAAAAAAGCGGGAGCGACGATTGCTGAATCGGCCGTCCCGGCCTGGGCCACCACCACGCCGCCACCGGAGCGCGACCCGCCACGACCCTTGGCACCTTCGCGCTCCGGCACCGCCGAGCCTGCGGTGATTTCGCCTCTTGGCGCCGACCAGACCCACCGCTTCCAGCGCGGCCTCATCATTCACCGCTTGCTGCAGAGCTTGCCGGATCTTCCACCTAAGCACCGACGCGCAGCCGCGGAATCATTGACCGCACGAACCGGTGCGGCGTTGCCCGCCGCCGAGCGTGCGGACATCGTGGATGAGACCTTGCGCGTCCTGGACGATCCTCGCTTTGCCGCGTTGTTTGGCCCAGGTTCATTGGCCGAAGTGCCGATCGTCGGGTTGATCGGCCGTCATGCCGTTTCGGGGCAGGTCGATCGACTGCTTGTCACGGATCATGATGTGACCATCATAGATTACAAAACCAACCGCCCATCGCCGCCCTCGCCCGACAAGGTTGACCCGGCATATGTGTTCCAAATGGCGGTTTACAAAGGCGCTCTCGCGCGGATTTATCCGGAGAAACCTGTGCGGTGTGTGCTGTTGTGGACCAACGCACCAGTCGTGATGGAGTTGGACAGCGGCCAGCTCGATGGTGTTCTTGCTCAAATTGCGGGCCAGAACGTCGCCGCCTGACAACGCCCGCGAGACTTGATTAGCCGCGCTGGACCCTGCAGCATGAGTTCATGACGACCGACTCCTCCTCTGATGATGATGGCGCGAGCGCCGAGAACATCGTGCTGCGCAACGCGTGGTACTACGCAATACCAAGCCATGAACTGAGATCGGGACGCACCGTTCACCGCATGCTTCTGGACGAGCCGGTGTTGATCGGGCGCGACCGCGATGGCAGGGCTTTCGCCTTGCGCGATACATGTCCTCACAGAGGTACTTTGTTGTCGCGCGGGGCGTTCGACGGCCGCGAAGTGGAGTGCCCCTATCACGGCTGGCGCTTCGCGACCGACGGGCGCTGCACGGCAATCCCGTCCCAGACGGCGTCACAACGCCCCCAGCCCGACGACATTCGCGCCAAGGCTTATCCGGTCGCCGAGCATCAGGGAAACATTTGGATTTTCTTTGGGGCCAAGGACCGCGCCCCGCCGACGTCGTTGCCCGCGGTGCCTGGCGTGCCCAGCATCGGCGGTCATTTTAAGCTTCATGTGGCGGCCATTTTCGACTGCGGCATCGATCTGGCGGTCTCCGGCCTGATGGATCCGGCCCACGGCGCTTTCGTGCACCGTTCGGCCCTGTGGCGAACCCGCAAGAGCATTCACGAGAAGGCCAAGGCCTTCTCGCCCGTGACGCACGACGGACGGTTGGGTTGGCGCATGGACAAGCATCGCGCCTCCAGCAACTCGCGCGCCTATCGCCTGCTCCTGGGCGGCACACCGGAGACCGAAATCACCTACACGCTTCCGTCCGTGCGCGTCGAGCACGCCTCTACGGGGCGCTTCGACTATTGCGGGCTCACGGCCTGCACGCCCATCGATGCACAACGCACGGCGGTGCATCACGTGATGTATTGGACCGTACCCGACGGCGGGCTGCTGGTGCCCTTGATCCGCCTCATCGCCCGGCGTTTTGTCGAACAGGACCGGCGCGCGGTCATGACCATGGTCGAGGGCCAGCGGTTTCGCCCCGCGACGATGTTGATCCGCGACGCCGACATGCAAACGCGCTGGTACTATCGGCTGAAAAAAGAATGGCTTGCCGCAGAAGCCGAGAACCGCGCGCCCGTCAATCCCCTTGTACCCACGACCTTGCGCTGGCGCAGCTAGCCGGCGGCAGTCACTCAATTTTGAATACGAGCATTGCACATTTTGCGTTGCTGCCTGCGAGACGAGTCTTATATACCGGCGTCCGCTTCGGAGGGACCCGGCGTCCCAGTGTTCAGCATTTTGGTTTGGAGCCGGTTGGTGTCGTGACGCGCGCGGGGTTGCGCGGGACGGCGAACGGTCGACTCAGCGCGAACGCCTTGTTCGCGTACCTCGGCCAAACTGGCCCGACGATCACCAAAATGACCCGACAGCGCAGCGGCCGGCCCGATTACGGGGCCATGGCCGATATCCTGACCCGCATCGCCGCCGAATTGCGTCAGCGATCGCCACCATCCGATGACGACCAGAACCGCAGACAGGCCGAGCGCCTGGAGCGCATCGTCGCGGAAATTAGGGCCTATCTTGAGGAATAGTCGCGCCCGGCGCGACTTGACGCTCCGGAGAGCGCTCCCTAGATTGATTGCATCATCTCATCCTCCTGCGGCGACAAACCGCTCGCGATCAGAGAAAGGCCCCGACATGAAACACGTCACCGACGCATCGTTCGACCAGGATGTTCTCAAGGCCGAAGGGCCGGTTTTGGTGGATTTTTGGGCCGAATGGTGCGGACCGTGCCGCCAGATTGCCCCGTCCTTGGACGAGATCTCCAAGGAAATGGAAGGCAAGTTGACCGTCGCCAAGATCAACATCGACGACAATCCGCAAACACCCACCCAATTCGGCGTGCGCGGCATTCCCACGCTGATGATTTTCAAGGATGGCAAATTGGCCGCGACCAAGGTCGGCGCGGCACCCAAGAGCAAGCTAAGCGAGTGGATCGCTCAGTCGCTCTGACGTTCGACCCTCCGCGCGACGCACATGGCCCCGTCCCCAGAGACGGGGCTTTGCGTTATGGCGGGTAGCGCTGCTACAACCTCTGCGGACTACTTGGGGCGAGGACCTGGATGAGCACGAGCACCGGCGGATATGTGACGGACGTCTCCTATGTCGCCGAGTATTACGGCGACCACGCGCCCGCTCATATCAACCTGACGGCGGCGGCCGGCGGATTTCGCCCGCGCTCCTTGGCCGGAGAGTTCACCTGGTGCGACTACGGCTGCGGCAACGGCATCACGGCCGTGTTGCTGGCCGGGTGTTTCCCCGAGGCCAAGTTCTATGGCGTTGATTTCATGCCCGCCCATGTCCGCACGGCCGAAACGCTGGCGGTGCGCGGCGGGCTGAACAATGCGGCGTTTCTCTGCAAGGGCTTCGCCGATCTGGCGCCGGGTGACATTCCGCCGCTCGACTTCGCTGTGATGCACGGCGTGCTGAGCTGGATCGACGAGCCCACGCGCAATGCCGTGCTCGACGATGCTGCCAAGCGGCTCAAGCCCGGTGGCATGTTGCTGACGGGATGCAACGCGATGCCCGGGTGGGCCGCGAAAATTCCCCTGCGCAACATGATCTATTCGTTGTCCAAGGACACCGACAACTCTCTGGAGCGCGCGCGCGTCGGCCTGGAGTGGATGAAGAAGCTCAAGGATGCCCAGGTGAAATATTTCCGCGACCACCCGGCCTTGGCCGAGGCCGTGGACACGCTCGCGCGGCTTGATCCGCGCTACATGGCGCACGAGTATTTCAATCAGCACCTGCGCGCGTTCTACTTCGCCGAGTTGCGCGCCATGATGGAAGCGCGCGGCTTCAAGTTCGCGGGCTCGGCCACGGTGTTTCTCAACATGGTCGATCTCGCCGTACCCCAAGCTTTGTATGAGGAGTTCCGCACGGTCACCAGCCGCGCGGAGTTGGAGGCCAAACGCGACTTCATCCGCAATGAGAGTTTTCGCCGCGACGTGTGGGTCAAGGGCGAGCCCATCAAGAGCGAGCAGGAATGGCTCGACATCAACCTGCCGCAAATATTCGGGACTCTGAAACCACTGGCGCAAATCGACAAGAAGGTCGCCTTTGGCGACGTGCAATTGGCCTACGAGGGCCCGCCCTTCGAGGAACTGCTCGCCGGCGTGTCGGCTCGCGGCATGAGCATCGCGAGCATGGAGTCGATCCCAGGCATCGACGCGCTCTCGCCCATGACGCGCGTGGATGCCGCGCGGCTGCTGGCGGCCGGCGGCGACGTCATCGCTTTCGCGCGCGAGACGACCGCCGCCCCTTACACGAAATCCGCCAAGCTTTCGATTCCCGCGGTCAATCGCGGCATGATCAAGGAATTGGGTTTACGCCTGCCAAAAATCGCGCTGGCCGCCGTCAACGCCGGCACGGCCATTGAGCTGCCAAACATAGATGCCATCCTGCTGCTGGCGCGGGTCGACAAGGGCCGCGATGGCACCATCGCTTCGGCACGCAAGGTCTTGAGCGCTGAAGCCGGCGATGTCGTCATCAGCGGCAAGACGTTGTCCGGATGCGAAGTCGACGCGTTGCTTGGTCGGCGTCTCGATGACCTCGAGACGCATTGGATGGACAAACTGCTCGAAATCGGCGTCGTCTCGCTCGAGACATAAGGCGACAATGACATGACCGACAAACCCGCCGACAAGGAATACCGTCCGCTGCCCGCGCCGATGCGGCGGGTCAACGAAATCGCGCAGTTCATGGGCTCGATCTCGCTGTTGGCCTCGGTGGTCGTGGTCGGGTTTTTCTTCTTTTTCGGCAGCGAAGATACGGCCGGCTATCGGTTCGACCGCAACCACGGCTGGGCCTATCTCGGCGTTCAAGGTGAACAAGGTGCCTTTGAGTTCGAACTTTTGCCGAAAGACGAGTCCGCGCGCATCGACAAGGGAGTATTGGTGCGCAAGAAAGAGGGCGGAGTCTACCTGCGACCCGAGCCCTACTACCCGTTCTACTCCGTCATCGGCGAGTGGTTCGGCTTTGACCGCGACGCAGGCGTCAAGGGCATGGTGACCGAGGGGACGTGCGCGCGCGTCAACGCCATCACCAAGACGGGCCTCGATTCGCTGTGGATTCACATCACCGTGGTCGACGATAAGGAATGCGGCGGCCCACGGCCCGAGACACCCCCGACGCAACCCCTAGACCAAGCACAAGAGATTGCAACGCCGCCGCAGAACTAGCTTCCTGGCTTAGGCGTTCTCTTTCAGCACTTCGCCAGCAAGATAAAGCGAGCCGCAAATCAACACACGGCCCTGGGCGGGGGTCAATGTTTTGACGCGCTGGACGGCTTCCATCGGCGACGCACCGAAGCCGACGTTTGAAAACCCGACTTTCGCGGCAGCCTCAGCCAGAACTTCAGGCGCATAAGCGGCCGCGTGCCCCGGCACGGGCACTGCCGTAAAGGAGGCTGCGCGCGGGGCCAGCGACACGAGAAAGTCTTCAGCTGCTTTAGTTGTCAGCATGCCTGCGACAACGTGCAACGGTCGGTCACGCCAAAGGTCATCGATCAATTCCGCGATCGCCTGACCGCCGCCGGCGTTATGTCCACCGTCCAGATACACCTCCCACGACCAAGGCAGCTCCTGGACCAGGGGGCCTTTTTTGAGTCTCTGAGCGCGAGCGGGCCAGTCAATGGCACGCATCCCGCTGCGCAACGCGAATGTGGGAATGGCAAAGGCCGACTGTTCCAAAGCGGCCAGCGCCGCGCCGATATTTTGGTGCTGGTGACGCCCGAGGAGACTCGGCGATGGAACTGCCCACGTCTCGCGCTCGCCCCTAAATCGCAAGCCAGCAGAATCTTCGGTCTCAATGACCCACTGCTGGCCTTGCATTTTGAGTGAGGCACCAATGCGCGCGGCCGTAGCTGCCAAGACCGCAGCAGCGTCAGCGTGCTGAGCGACGCTGACGCAGGCCACACCGAACTTCATGATGTTGGCCTTTTCCTGCGCTATCTTGGCGATGGTGTCGCCGAGGTACTGCATGTGATCCATCGATATCGAAGTGATCACCGTCGTAAGTGGGCGATCGATCACATTGGTGGCATCGAAGGTTCCCCCCATGCCCGTTTCCAGCAGCACGACATCGGCGGGAATCTGCGAGAAGGCCATGAAGGCCACGGCCGTGGTCACCTCGAAAAAGGTGATCGGTCGACCGGCATTGACGTTCTCGACGTGATGCAACAACTCGGCCAGTAGGCCTTCGTCGATCAACGAGCCCACAAGCCGAATGCGCTCGGCAAACCGCACGAGATGCGGCGACGTATAGACATGGACCTTGTAGCCGCCCGCCTCCAGCACGCTGCGCATGGCGGCTATTGTGGAGCCTTTGCCGTTGGTTCCAGCAACGTGAATGACGGGTGGCAGGCGATGATGAGGATTGCCAAGATCGCCCAACAGGCGATGCATCCGCTCCAAAGATAGGTCGATAAGTTTTGGGTAAAGCGAGGTGAAGCGCTCAAGCGCGCGCTGCACGTCAGGGCTATCGGCGGCGGTATCGGTCATGCGGCCTTATAGCACGCAGCCGTACGCCGGGAACTCCAGCGCGGCAAGCTAACGGTCGTCAAAGCTCATGTCGGGAATCGTGGGATCGGGCGGGGCGGCCGAGCGGTCGGCATCGGGCCTGCGGCGGCGTGCCGAGGGCGCCAAATTGACCACGTCGGCCGCCGGGTTTTTGTGCATCAATAGCCCGATGAGTTGGATGAGTTTGGCCCGCAAGTCCTGGCGGTGGACGACCATATCGACCATGCCGTGTTCCATCAAATATTCCGAGCGCTGGAAGCCTTCCGGCAGTTTCTCGCGGATGGTCTGTTCAATCACGCGCGCGCCCGCGAAACCGATGATCGCCCCGGGCTCGGCTAGCGCCACGTCGCCCAACATCGCGAACGAGGCCGTGACGCCGCCCGTGGTGGGGTCCGTCAAGACCACGATGTAAGGCAGCCCCTTCTCGCGGACCTTGTCGACCGCAACGGTCGTGCGAGCCATTTGCATCAGCGAGAGAATCCCCTCCTGCATGCGCGCGCCGCCCGAGGATGGAAACACGACCAAGGGCGATTCCTGCAGGCAAGCCAGCTCGGCGGCGGCAATCAGCGCTTCGCCCACGGCCACGCCCATGGAGCCACCCATGAAGTCGAATTCAAATGCCGCAACCACGGTGTTGATGCCGCCCATGCTGCCATGGGCCACGACCACGGCATCTTTCAAACCCGTCTTGGCTTGCGCGTCTTTAAGGCGCTCGGCGTAACGCTTGCGGTCCTTGAAGCGCAGCGGATCGGCGGGCACGGGTTGCTGTTCGATTTCGGTCCAGGCCTCGCTGTCGAACAGCATTTTCAGCCGGGCTTTCACCGGCATGCGGAGATGATGACCGCAATGCACGCACACGCGCAGGCTTTTTTCCAGCTCGCGATGAAAGATCATCTCGTTGCACTTGGGGCATTGATGCCACAGGTTGTCGGGCACCTCCTTGGGGCGCACGAGCTTTTGGATTTTGGGCCGGACGAAATTGGTCAGCCAATTCATCGGTTACGTCTCCTCGTCAGCGACCGGGCCTGCGGACGACAGTTTAGCGCACGCCAGCGGCTAAATCCTTAACAAAGCCATGGACTTCGGCGGCTATTTTATTGGCTTCGGCGCCGTACTTTGTCGACGCCACGGCAACCGTATCAACGATGGCTGAGCCGACTACGGCGGCGTCACAATGGGCGGCAATGGCCCGTGCCTGCGCCGCCGTTTTAATGCCGAAGCCCACCGCGATCGGCAGGTGAGTATGGCGACGCAGCCGGTCGACATCCTGCTTCACGGCATCGGCATCGGCGGACTTGGTGCCGGTCACACCCATGACCGCGACGTGATAAACAAATCCCGACGCCTTGCTGATGATCTTGGGCAGACGCGCATCGCTCGACGTGGGGGCGGTCAGGAAAATGAAATTGAGTCCGTGCGCCGTCAGATGCGGCAGTAGTTCGTCGGCCTCCTCGGGCGGCAGATCAACGACGATCATGCCGTCGGCTCCGGCAGCGGCGGCATCCTG
>JANRJL010000004.1:0-134747 GCA_033763995.1 Rhodospirillaceae bacterium
GCGCGGCGGTGTCGGTGATGTCGAGGCGTCCGCGCACGAGCAAACCGTCGTCGGCGACCATCACCATGTTCTCGACGCCGTCGGTCGCGAAATCGACCGTACCGCCGCCAAAAAAGTTCAGCCGATCATTGCCCGCACCACCCGACAATCGGCCGGTCAAGGTCGAACCACCAAACGCCAGGAACGAATCGTCGCCGCCGCCCAGGTCGACGTCGCCGATGATGGTGCCGCGGTTGAAAATCTCGTCGCGCCCGCCGCCGGCGAGAATGGCCATGCCGCCGCGCCGCGCGGCGATGACGCCGAGATTGTCCAACCGATTGCGCTGCGACAGGCCCTGCCATGTCACCGCGGCGACGGGGTTGGCGGCCGTCGGGGCACTTGTGGCCTCGATCAGGCCGCGGTTGTCGATTTGCACCTCGCCGGTCACCGCCAGCCCCACCGCGCCGCCGGAGATGGTGCCGAGATTGACGACACTGGCTTGCCCGGCGGTCAGGTCAACGGCGCGCCCGCGCGGATCAAGGGTGGCGATGGTTCCGCTGTTGAGCAGCGAGCTGGTCGCGGCTCCCAGGGCGACGACGCCGAACCCTCCGCCGCGAATTCGCCCCGAGTTCGTCAACGTGAGGCGCGCCACCGTGGCCTCGACACCGCGCGCCAGGTCGGAAAAGCGCGTCGTGCCGCTGAACGGCGCATCGATCGCGCCGGTGTTGGTGAGGACCAGCGAGTCGGCCCTGACTTTCAACGCGCTGGAGCGCTCGCCGTTGGCCTCGATGATCCCGCCGTTGGTGATGCGCGCGAAGCCCACGCCCTCTTGCGTGAACTCCATGTACCCGACGGTCTCGATGCCGTGCGTGCCGAGGGCCGAGACGCGAATGGTGCCGTTGTTGACGATGGTCGGGTCGCGTTCGGCGAAGATGCCGTTGGCGCCGCCCTCGATGGTCGAGATCGAGGCGTTGCGGTCAATGACGATGCGGGCCTCGTGGCGCACGCCGATGCCGTAGCCGAACAATCCGCCGGTGAGGATCGAGCCCGACACCGCGATGTCGGCGCGGTCGTTGGCGGCGATGCCGAAGCCGGCGGTGTTGGTGGTGATGATCGAACCCGCGTTGACCACCGTGAGATCGTCGCCGCCCACCACCGCCGACCCGCACAGGCCGAAGCCGACGATGCTGCCATTGTTGACGACGGTGCTGCCGTCGCCCACGGAAATCGTCGGCGGCGAGACCGGGCAGAACCCGAATTCCTCGGCGCTGCCGATATTGACGATGCTGCCGTTCACCGTCACGCGCACGCGGTCGGTGGTGATCACGCTGCCGCGCGTCGCATCGACGCAGGTGATGGTATCGCCGACGCGCACGCAGTCGGCCGTCGCGGGCGCGGCCCAAAGCCCCAGGGCGAGGCCGAGCGAAAGTCTGCGCATTGTCTTCAAATGATCCGCTCGCGCGTCAGCCGGTCGATTTCGCCCGGCGACAGGCCCAGCAGATCGCGCAGGACCGCCTGGGTGTGCTCCCCCAGCTCGGGGCCCGCGCCATGAATCGCGCCGGGCGTATCCGACAGGCGCGGCGTCACGTTCTGCATGGCGAGCGGCCCGAAGAACGGATGCGCGATCTTGACGATGGCCGCGCGCGCCTTGAAGTGGGCGTCGGCCAGCATGTCGGGCACGCGGTAGGTCAGGCCCGCCGGCACGTCGTTGTCTTGCAGCCGCTTCAACACCTCGTCCGCCGACAAGCGCTCCGACCAGGCGCCGATGAGGTCATCCAGCTCGGTCTGGTGCGCGCCGCGCGCATCGTGCGTGGCGTAGCGGGGGTCCGTGGCGAGGTCGGGGCGGTCCATGGCCTTGGCCAAACGCTTGAACACCGAGTCCTGGTTGCCGGAAATCAGCACCAGTGTGCCGTCTTTCGTCGGGTAAATGTTCGACGGCGCCAGGCCCGGCAAGATCGAGCCCGAGCGCTCGCGCACATAGCCGGTCTGGTCGTACTCCGGCACCAGGGATTCCATCATCGCCAGCACGGCTTCGTAGATGGCGGAATCAACCACCTGGCCGCGCCCGGATTTCTCGCGGGCATACAGCGCCATCAGGCCGCCCAGGCAGGCATAGGTGGCCGCGAGCGAATCCCCGATGCTGATGCCCACGCGCGGCGGCCGCCGATCAGGATCGCCGATGACGTAGCGCAAGCCGCCCATGGCCTCGCCGATGGCGCCATATCCCGGGCGCTTGGCGTAGGGTCCGGTCTGGCCGTACCCCGAGACGCGGATCATGATCAGGCGAGGGTTATCGGCCGCGAGGCTCGCGTAGTCCATGCCCCATTTTTCCAACGTTCCGGGGCGGAAATTTTCGATCAGGATATCGGCCTTGCCGATGAGCTTGCGCGCCAAGGCTTGGCCTTCGGGCAAGCGCAGGTCGACGGTGACGGATTTCTTGTTGCGCGCGATCACGGGCCACCACAGCGGCCGGCCGTTCTTTTTCTGCTGGCCCCACTGGCGCATGGGATCGCCCGTGCCCGGCGGCTCGATCTTGATGACCTCGGCGCCGAAGTCGCCCATCAACTGGCCGCAAAAGGGCCCGGCGATGAGCTGGCCCATCTCGACGACCCGGATGCCCGCGAGCGGGCCATTCTGCTCGGGCGCGGCCACCGGCTACCAGCGATACGAAATGCCCGCCGACGCGGTATGGCCGCCGAGGCGATCGTTCAAGATGCCCGACCAGCCCACCCGCGCCATCATGCCGGGCGCGATCTCGATGTTGGCGCCGAGTTGCGCGTTCAGCAGCCCGCGTTTCTCGGCGCGGCCGAAGATCGTGAAGTCGCTGCCGGGCAGGTTGTTGAGGCGCGCCCGCGCGTTGCGGTCGTTGTCCTTGAAGTTCTGCGACCAGAACGCGCCCAACGTGACATGAACCGGCCCGGGCTTGGCAAGCGCGCGCACGCCGATGTCGCCGCGCAGCGAGGTGGCGCGTTGCCGGTCCACCGCGAGCCCGATGGCCGCCGTCTCGGCGTAGGCGTCGACGGTGCTGCGCACGTGGGTCAGCAGGGCTGTGGGCTTGATCATCCATGTCTCGGTGCCCAGCACATAGCTGGTTTGGACAAAGGCGGTGCGGGTTTTCAGTTCGGTGCGGCTCGCAATGGACGATGCCGCCCCGGCCAACGTTTGTGTGCGCACCGCGTCGACGTTGCCCTCGCCGAACGCGACGCCCGCGCCGGCGCGGAGTTTCAGCCAGGCTTGAGACCAATACGCGGCGAACGTGTCGTTGTGCAGCGAGGCTTGCGCGCCGCCTGCGGCGAAGAAGGTCTCGCCCTCGGTTCGGGCCGCGGCAATGCCAAGGCGGGTGCCGTCGATCACGGCGTAGTCCACCGCCGCCACGACGCCATTCATGTCGTAGTCGGAATGGCTGGCGTCGGTTTTGGACCCGCTTTGGCCGTCGCGCAGGAATCCGCCGCCCCACGTGCGCCATTCGCCTTGGCGGCTGTCGCTGGGGGCCAGTTCAAGCCAGGGCGAAACGGCGTTGGCCAGGCTGGTTCCGACCAGGATGCCCCAGGTCTGCATTGCCGCCGGCGCTGCGGTGGCGAGTTGCCCGAACAGCGCCCGGGCATTGGTCGCATCGGATTGATCCAGGGTCGAATAGATCGCGCCGGCGGCGGCCGTGGCCGTCGGCAGCGCCCGATCCAGGGCCTGGGCGACCGAGAGCTCGGCCGCGCCTTGCGCCACCGAGGCGTAGGGCACGCGGCTCACGACCAGGGTGAGGCTGCTGCGCCGCGCCGACAGGGTGGCGTCGACGAATACCGGCGAGGGGTCGGTGACGCGCGCCGTCAAGGTGGAAATGGTGAGGAAGATCGCGTTGGTCGTGACGATGGAGAATTCCTGGCCGTTGCGCACGGGCGCGCCCGTCAGGATCACGTTCACCGTGCCCGCCAGCGACAACGCCCCGCCGATGGTGGTGCCGTCGCTGGCGACGGTGACGCGGTCGCTCGCGCCGCCGCCGTCGATCTCGACGTCGAGCCGGCCCGTGGCGCCTTGCGTGTAACCCCCGCCGATCGTCATCGTGCCGATGCCCGTTCCGGGCGCGAACACGCCGTCATTGCGGACGTTGCCGACGATCGTGCCCGCGCCGGTCAGCAGCGATCCGGCGTTGACGCTCAGCGCGCCCTCGATCCGGCCGGAGTTGGTCAGGGCGAAGGTGCCGCCGCCGGTCGCGCGGATCGCCGCCGACCCGCTGCCGCGGATGGTGCCGGTGTTGACGATGGTGGCCGCGCCGCCGCTGACCACGACGGCCGCTCCCGGCACCGTTGCCGCGACGGGCGCGCGGGCCGTGATGGTGCCGCTGTTGGTCAATTGATTGTTGGCGCCGGCCAGCAGCACGCCGGCGTAGTCGCCGGCGATGGTACCGGCGTTGGCGATCGTGTTGCCGCCGCTCTCGGCGACAATGCCGATGCTGTCCTCTCCGGCTCGCGGCACCGCGGCGGGGATCGCCGAGATCGCGCCGCGATTGGTCACCGTATTGCCGCTGCCGCGCAATCGAATGCCGGGCGAGGCCACGCCGGTGGTCGCGATCGTGCCGGTAGTGACGATCGTGTTGGTGGCGCCGACGTCGATGCCGACGCTGCCGAGATTGCCGGTGGCGATCCGGCCGTCATTGGTGATCGTGTTGCCGTTTTCGGCGAACAACCCGGCGGAGTCCGCGCCGCCGGTTTCGATCACCGCGCCGGCGGCATTGATGAAGCGGCCGTTGTTGCCGCCGATGAAAGCCGTGCTGCCGAAATTGAGGGTGGTGATGCGCGCGCGGTTGGTGACGTCGAAGGCGTTCCCGGTGAGGATGGCGAAGGACAGGTTGTCGCCGGTGCGGATGTCGCCCTCGTTGGTCAAGGTCAGCGTATCGCCGGCTTCGATGCCCAAGCTGCAATTGCCCCGGCCCAACAACGTGCCGCGATTGGTGATGGCGCCGCCGCGTCCGACCGTGATGGCCGAGCGAAAGCCCGCGCACACGTCGGGGTCGAAGCCGTCGTAAAAGCTTTGCACGAACGCCCCGGCCGCGACCGTCACGCTGACGCCGTTGCCGGCGATGATGCCGTTGTCGTCCTGGTCGGTGCATGTCACCGTCGTTCCGGTGAGCACGCAGGCGGCGTGGGCGCGGTCCGGGGCCATGGCGCCGAGAATCGCACCCACGCAGACGACGCCGAGCAACCAACAGTCCGACCGTTCAGGCATTGGATTCCCCTTGATCTCAGTCTCGGTGCCGACAGCGTAGTGGAGCCCTCGCGGCCTGACAATTGCGCCCAAGACCAAGGTCCAGGCCAAGGCCCGCCGCCATCGACAGCCGCGCGCGGTTCGGGTAAAAGCCCCGCGCCGTGGCGCGCCCCCGCCCGCGGCGGACATGGTCAGGACGGCGGTATGGCGAGCTATCAATACATTTACGTGATGAAGGGTCTCAACAAGACCTTCCCCGGCGGCAAGCAGGTTCTCAAGGATATCTGGCTGTCGTTCCTGCCCGGGGCCAAGATCGGCGTGCTGGGCTACAACGGCGCGGGCAAGTCCACATTATTGAAGATCATGGCGGGCCTGGACACGGACTTCACCGGCGAGGCCTGGGCCGCCGAGGGCGTGAAGGTCGGCTTCCTGTCGCAGGAGCCGCAGCTCGACCCCACCAAGGATGCCTTGGGCAACGTCATGGACGGCGTCGGCGAGATGAAGGCGCTGCTCGATCGCTTCGAGCAGGTCAGCGCCAAGTTCGCCGAGGAAATGTCCGACGACGACATGAACGCCCTGCTCGCCGAGCAGGCCGAGCTGCAGGAAAAGATCGACGCCGGCAACGGCTGGGAACTGCAGCGCAACGTCGAGATCGCCATGGACGCCCTGCGCTGTCCGCCCGGCGACGCGGACGTCACCAAGCTTTCGGGCGGCGAGCGCCGCCGTGTCGCGCTGTGCCGCTTGCTGCTGTCGCGGCCCGACATGCTCCTGCTGGACGAACCCACCAACCATCTGGACGCCGAGTCCGTGGGCTGGCTGGAAACATTCCTCGAGGAATACCCGGGCACCGTGGTCGCCGTGACCCACGACCGCTATTTCTTGGATAACGTCACGGGCTGGATTCTTGAGCTGGATCGCGGCCAGGGGATTCCCTATCAGGGCAATTACTCGTCCTGGCTGCACCAGAAGAAAAAGCGCCTGGAGCAGGAAGAACGCGAAGAAGCCGCGCGCCAACGCACCATCGACCGCGAGTTGGAGTGGATCGGCCAAAGCCCGCAGGCGCGCCGCAGCAAGAGCAAGGCGCGCATCGCGGCCTTCAACGACCTGGTGGCCGAGGCCGCCGACAAGGCGCCCGAGACGTCGCAGATCGTCATTCCCGCCGGCGACCGGCTGGGCAATCAGGTGATCGATTTCGAGAATCTGTCCAAGGGCTACGGCGACCGGCTGTTGATCGACAAGCTGTCGTTCAAATTGCCGCCGGGCGGCATCGTCGGCGTGATCGGCCCCAACGGCGCCGGCAAGACCACGCTGTTCCGCATGATCACCGGCCAGGACAAGCCCGATAAGGGCACGTTCCGGGTCGGCGACACGGTGAAACTGGGCTACGTGGACCAAAGCCGCGACAGCCTGAAGGACAGCGCCACGGTGTGGGAGGAAATCTCCGGCGGCAACGACGAGATCATGCTGGGCAAGTTCAAGGTGCCGAGCCGCGCCTACGTCGGCCGCTTCAACTTCCGCGGTCCCGACCAGCAGAAGAAAGTGGGTCAACTCTCGGGTGGCGAACGCAACCGCGTCCACTTGGCCAAGATGCTCAAGTCGGGCGCCAACGTCATTCTGCTCGACGAGCCCACCAACGACCTCGACGTCGACACGCTACGCGCCCTGGAGCTAGCCCTGCTGGAATTTGCCGGCTGCGCCGTGATCATTTCCCACGACCGCTGGTTCCTCGACCGCATCGCCACGCACATCCTCGCCTTCGAGGGCGATAGCCACGTGGAATGGTTCGAGGGCAACTTCGAAGCCTACGAAGAGGACAAAAAGCGCCGCTTGGGCGAGGACGCGGTGCAGCCGCACCGCATCAAATACAAGCCGATTTCGCGCTCATAACGCGAACAGTCCGGCGCCGCCGCCGGCCTAAGCCTCTTTGCGTTTCGACGTTTGCGCCGTACGATAGGCCTCGTCCTTGATCTCGGGGGAGGCAAGATGAGCACTCAAGCATCGGCCGGCGCCCAGCGCGGGCCGCTGGCGGGCTTAATGGACCCGCCCTATCTCGGACTGCTGATCTTCGCCACCATTTTATTGTACAAGCCCGTGGCGCATACCCTGCTGGTGCTGCAGCACATCGCCTTCACCGGGCCTGAAAAATACCTGGTCGGATTCCTCGTCGGGCTGCTGGGTTTCACGCTCGTGGGCAAGGGCCTGCGCCAGGACGACCTCACCGCCACCGCCATGGGCTGGATGGGCGGCGCGCTGATCTGGATGGGGTGGTTCGAATATGCGTTCGACTTCTTCGGAGAAGCCACCGGCGCGCAGCCGCTGATGGTGGACGGCAACGTCCATGTCCCGCCGAACCTCGTGATCCTCGAGGCGACCGCGGTGCCGTTCCTGGCGATGCTGGCGCTGTTCGGCGCCAACCGCGAGACGCGCTGCCGGCTGTTGATGTGGTTCCACCGCAATTTGCGCCTCGCGCCGCCCAAGCCGACGCAGGGCTACAAGCGCAGTTACGCGTGGGTGACGGCGCTGGAGACCATCTTCGTCACCTGGGCGTTTTACTTGATGATCATCGTGCTCTACGACCCGCGCGTCGCGGGGCTCGACAGCAACGTGACCGCCGTTGCGTTCTGGGTATTCTTGGCGTGGGGCGGTTATCTGACGACCAAGCTGGTCAAGCACAACGAGCCGGCGGCGGCGATCCGCTACGCCATTCCGACAACTAACGCCTTCTGGATCGCCATTGAAATGGGCGCCCATTGGGGCTGGTTCACGGAGATTTGGGTGAAGCCGTTGCAATACCCCGTCGCCTGCGCCGCGTTCATGGTCGCGTTCGCGCTCGGTGCCGTGGTCGTGGTGACGCGCGGCCAAGCCGGCGCACGGCAGCCGCTGCCGGCGGAATAGGGGCGCGTCGCGCGCAGGCCTCTGCCGGCATTTTGATGGCAAAATGCTAGCGCACGTGCTAGCATGATCGGCCCTGGAGGCACGCCATGGCCCAAATGACCGTTCGCAACCTCGATGACCGCGTCTACCGCCGCTTGAAGGAGCGCGCGAAGGCCAAGAATAGTTCCATCGAGGCGGAAGCCCGCGACATCTTGTCGGCGGCCGTCAGGCCCAGCAAGGAGGAGTTCGTGGCGTGGTGCAATGCGCTTCATGCCCGTCAGAAACTCCCCAAGGATTGGGACTCGACCGCGATGATCCGCGCCGACCGTGATAGCGACTTTAAGGCCAGCCGCGAGTGAACCTCGTCATCGACGCCAGCGTCGCCATGAAGTGGTTTTTCCTAGAAACCGGGACTCAAGCCGCGCTGTCGTTGCAGGAAGGGTCGGACCGCCTTTTTGCGCCCGACCTTCTGAAAATCGAAGTGGGCAACAATCTCGTTCGGGGAATACGGCGAGGCGTCTTGAAGCGCGCCGACGCTGACGCCGCCATGGCCAAGCTTACGTTGCCGGCGGTCGATCTCGTGGAAACCGGCAAGCTCATTGACGATGCGTATACCATCGCGGCCCAGCACGGGGGCTCGTTGTACGACGCCACCTATATGGCGCTAGCGAGAAATCTTGCGGGGCAACTCGTCACCGCCGACCTGCAAATGATGGCCGTGGCCCGCAAGGCCAAGGTCAAAGCCAGGTTGATCGCCTAGCTCAGCCCACTTTGGCTTTCAGGTCGTCGACCTGTTTCTGCATCTGCGCCAAGAGGCCGCCCATGCCGCCGTTCTGTTGAATGACGGTGGCGTACTCCTGGCGGTAGGTAATGGCCATGCTGACGCCCTCGACGATGACGTCGACGACCCGGAACCCGGTCTCGCGCTTGCGCAGGCGCCATGACACGGCGAAGGTCTGGCCATCGTTGCCGACGATATCGGAGTTGACGAGCGCGCCTGCGTCGCCGTCGGGCGCGTTATCCTTGACCTTCAAGGTCTGGCCCTTGTATTCGCCGAAGCGGCGCGACCAGGTGTAAACGATCACGTCCTCGAACAGCGTGGCGAATTTGGCGTTCTCCTCGGCCGATGCGGCCCGCGCGAAGCGGCCCAGCACGAACCGGCCGATGGCCGGAATATCGAAGAAGTCCTTGAACAGCACGCGGAAGCGGTCGGTCTTTTCGCGCTGCGAAATGGCGGCGCCGAGAATGTCGCTGATACCCATTTGGGCGAATTTTTCCACCAGCCCGTTGGGACTGTTTTTCCAGTCCTGGGCGGCGGCTGGGCGCACGGCGGACGCACTGGCGGCCAGAGTCATGGCGGAGAACGCGCGGCGAGAGATCATGGTCGGTATCCTTGCGGGAGCGGTCAGGAAGCTATTTGCCGGGCGCCGGCGCTTCCGCGAACGGGTCGCCGTTGCCGTTGGCGGGCAGCGGCGCCGGAGCGCCGTTGCGGATTTCCTTGGCCCGGTTCTGGCGGTAGGCCGAGCGCAGGGCGGCATAGTAGTCGATCGACGACTTCTTGAGTTCGTCGGTCACGTCCATGGTGCCGGCTTTGATGTCGGTGTAGAGCGCGCCGAAGTAGGCCCACTGCACCCAGCCCGGATTGTCGGCGTAGGAGTACCAGGACACCGGGTCGAAGGCGACGTTATCCACCGCCAGGCCGAAGCCGTCGCGGATGCTGCTGGGACCGACCACCGGCAGGTACAGATATGAACCATCGCCCACGCCCCAGGTCGCCAGGGTCTGGCCGAAGTCCTCGTAGAAATAGGGCGTGCCGAGGTCGGCGGCGACATCGGCAAAACCCAGCACGCCGACGGTCGTGTTGACGACGAAGCGCCCGACGGTTTGCCCGGCGCGGTCCAAATCGCCCTGAAGCACGCTATTGGCGAAGGAAATCGGCGAGCGCAGGTTGCGCAGGAAATTGGTCACGCCGCGGCGCGCCGGGTCGGGCACGACCTCGCGGTAGGTCCACGCCACCGGGCGGAACACCACCGTGTCCAGGGCTTGGTCCACCTGAAACAAGGCGCGGTTCAGGGGTTCCAACCGGTCGTTGGTTTCCTCGAAGGCGGCCACGGCCGCAGGGTCCGATGCCGGCGGTTTGGTCGCGCATCCGGCCAGGGCCAGGGCCGCTAGTCCGGCAAGGATCGGATAAGATAATGAGGATACAGGGGGGGAGGTTTTTTGGGTCACGTACGCACTCTGACGCTTTAAATCACCATGGTTTCTTGGCCAATGTGGCCGCCACCAACGCTCAAGGCCGTGAGATGGTTTCATCTTTAGAGCGACGGATGGCTACCATACACGTCCCGTAAACACTATACACGAATGTGTCATGACCGTGGCCACAAGATGTGGTGCTTGTGATAGTGCAAGTTCTTGGGGCGGCGTGTGGCCCCCTGCTTGCGCGCGCGAAACTTGAATAGGCGTGTGGATATGTCGACCGAAGGTTTTACACAATCTCATTTCAGTCCGGCGGCCGTCCCAGGCCAAATTCGGGTGTCGTTCGAGTTTTTCCCGCCCCGGACCGAGGCCATGTACCAGCAGCTGTGGGCGGCCGTGGAACGATTGGCCCCATTGAGCCCCGCATTCGTCTCGGTCACCTATGGCGCGGGCGGCTCGACGCGCGAGCGCACCCACGACATCGTCGTGCGCATGCAGCGCGAAAAGGGGCTCAAGGCGGCCGCGCATCTCACCTGCGTCGGCGCCACCCGCGAGGAAGTCGATGCCGTTGCACGTCACTATTGGCAGTCGGGCATCCGCCACATCGTTGCCTTGCGCGGCGACCCCCCCGAGGGCCAGTCCCGCTACCAGCCCCATCCGGGCGGCTATGCCTTTGCCGCCGACTTGGTAGAGGGCCTGAAAAAAGTCGCCGACTTCGAGATTTCCGTGGCCGCGAACCCCGAGGGTCATCCCGAGGCCCCCAGCAAGGCGGCCGATATCGATAACCTGAAGCGCAAGATCGATGCCGGCGCGAGCCGCGCGATTACCCAGTTCTTTTTTGACGTCGATGTTTATCGCCGCTTTCGCGACCAGGCCGCCGCCGCGGGAATCAAAGTCCCCATTTTGCCGGGGATTTTGCCGGTCACCAATTTTGTCCAAAGCGCCAAGATGGCGATCAAGTCCGGCGCTTCAGTGCCGCAATGGCTCTACGACCTCTACAGCGGCCTCGAGGAAGACGTTGAAACCCGCAAGCTGATCGCCGCCACGCTCGCCGCCGAGCAGGTGCGGGCCTTGGCCCAGGATGGCGTGCGCGACTTTCACTTCTACACCCTCAACCGCGCCGACTTGACCTTCGCCATTTGCCACATCTTGGGCGTGCGACCGCCAGCCAAAGTTGCGTAAACGCGGCGAGGATCCACTTTCGACTCAAAACCTCAGCGAACATCATTTGACCCCGCGACGTGCGTCGGCATAAATCCGCCGGGGGAGTCGTCATGGCCAAGCCGGTGTTCGAGCGCGAAAATCAAGCCGCCGACGGGGCTTTGCGCATCATCCGCACGCTCGCGCTCAAGCCCGAGCCGCTGAATTATTCGGTGTGGTTCACTTACTGCGCGGGCGAGAGCCTGGACCTCAAGGCCGAGCTGGATCAGTACTTCAAGTCCAAGACGCCGATCACCACGGATATCAACGAGGCCTTGTTCGCCAAGTATATCGCGCCATCGCTGGCGGCCGTGGCGGACCAGGCCACGCGCCAAAAGCTTGATGACGCCAACGACCGCTTGGCCAAGACGCTCAACACCGTCATGACCCTGGTGGCCTCGGCCGGGCAGGGCAGCGAGAGTTACGGCAAGGCCTTGGCGCAGTTCCAGGCCGAGGTCGCCGCCGTGGCCGACGCGAAGCTGGCGGCGGCGATCAAGGCCATGGTCGGCGAGACCGAGAAGATGGCCAAGCTCAACAGCGTCATGAAGGACAAGCTCACGGCGGCGTCCTCCGAGATCGACACGCTCAAGGGCGATCTCAATGCGATCCGCCAGGAGGCCTACACCGACGGCCTCACGGGTATCGCCAACCGCAAGGCCTTCAACCGCCAGATCGACGAAATGACGGCCGCGCTCAAGTCCAAGAGCGGCTATCTGTGCCTGTTGATGACCGACATCGACAAGTTCAAGGCCTTCAACGATACCCACGGCCACCTGATCGGCGATCAGGTGATCAAGGTCGTGGCCAAGACCCTGGCGCGCGGCGTGCGCGAGGCCGACTTTGCCGCGCGCTACGGCGGCGAGGAATTCGCCGTGCTGTTTCCCAACACGCGGCTCAAGGATGCCATCACGATTGCCGAGAAAATCCGCGAATCGGTGAAATCGAAGGACATGCAGAATCGCCGCACCGGCGAGAACTTGGGCAAGGTGACCATCTCCATCGGGGTCGCCGAGTATTCCCTGGGCGAGAGCATCGACGACTTCATCTCCAGGGCCGATACGGCGCTCTATCTGGCCAAGCAAATGGGTCGCGACCGCGTCTGCTCTCAGCTCGATTTGCCGCGCAAATAGCCGGAATTTTGCCTGAAGCCGGCTGGTGCGAAATTCGCGCCGACCGCGTATAAGCTGGCCCCATGTCGGACCCCTTTGAACTGGCGGAAACCCCGCCGCCCGCCGCCGCATCACGCGCCCAGCCGCCCGCCTTGCCGTGGCTCGAGGACCTGAATCCGGAACAACGCCAAGCGGTGGAGACCACCGAGGGGCCGGTGCTGGTGCTCTCGGGCGCGGGCACGGGCAAGACCCGCGTGCTGACCTGCCGCGTGGGCTACATCCTGGCGCGCGGGCTGGCCAAGCCCTGGCAAATTCTGGCCGTGACCTTCACCAACCGCGCCGCGCGCGAAATGCGCGAGCGCGTGGCGGGCCTCGTGGGGCCCGTGGCCGAGGCCGTGTGGCTCGGCACGTTCCATGCCCTGTGCGTGCGCATCTTGCGGCGTCACGGCGAGCTGATCGGGCTGAAGTCCAGTTTCACCATCCTCGATTCCGACGATCAGTTGCGCTTGCTCAAGCAGATCATGGAGGCCGACAACATCGACGCCAAAAAATGGCCGCCGCAAGCGCTGATGGGCATCATCCAGCGCTGGAAGGACCGCGGGCTCGGGCCCGACAAGGTCGCGCGCGAGGGCAACGGCGATTTCGCCGGTGGCCGGGCCGTGGCGCTGTACGAAGCTTATCAAAGTCGCCTGCGCGCGCTCAACGCGGTGGACTTCGGTGATTTGCTGCTGCTGTGCCTGACGCTGTTTCAAACCCAAGCCCACGTCCTGGCCGAGTATCAGGCGCAATTCCGCTACATCCTGGTCGACGAATACCAGGACACCAATGTGGCGCAGTACCTGTGGCTGCGGCTGCTGTGCCAGACCCATCGCAATCTGTGCTGCGTGGGCGATGACGATCAATCGATTTATTCCTGGCGCGGCGCGGAGGTGGGCAACATCCTGCGTTTCGAGAAGGATTTCCCCGACGCCAAGGTGGTGAGGTTGGAGCGCAACTACCGTTCCACGCCGGTGATCCTCGAGGCGGCTTCGCATCTCATCAGTCACAACGAAGACCGTCTCGGCAAGACCTTGCGCACGGGCCGCGACGGCGAGATCGAGCGCGGCGTGCCCATCAAGGTGCGCGGCGTCTGGGACGGCACCGAGGAGGCGCGCTGGGTGGTCGAGGAGATCGAGGCCTGGCAGCGCAGCGGCCGCCCGCTCAATCAAGTGGCGATCTTGGTGCGCGCTGGGTTTCAGATGCTGGAGTTCGAAGAACGCCTGATCACCACCGGCGTGCCGTACCGTGTCGTGGGCGGCCCGCGCTTTTACGAACGCCTCGAAATTCGCGATGCCATCGCCTACCTGCGCCTCGTGCAGCAACCCGACGACGACCTCGCCTTCGAGCGCATCGTCAACAAGCCCAAACGCGGCGTGGGCGAGTCGACCGTCCAGAAAATTCACGTCTTGGCGCGCGGGCAGGGCATCTCCATGTTCGAGGCCACGCGCCGCATGGTCGAGACCGACGAACTGCGGGCCCAGATCCGCGCGTCATTGAAAACGCTCGTTCAACATTTCGAACGCTGGCAGAGCCTCAAGGAGTCCATGTCGCCGACCGAGCTCAGCGCCATGATCCTGGACGAGTCCGGGTACACCGAGATGTGGCAGACCGACAAGTCGGCCGAGGCGCCGGGACGATTGGAGAACTTGCGCGAGTTCGTGACCGGCCTGGAAGAATGGGACACCATCGGCGCGTTTCTTGAGCACGTCAGCCTGGTCATGGAAAACGACGCCCAGAACGGCGAGGACGGCGTGACCCTGATGACCTTGCACAGCGCCAAGGGGCTTGAGTTCGACGCCGTGTTCCTGCCCGGCTGGGAAGAGGAAATCTTCCCCAATCGCCGCGCGCTCGATGAAGGCGGCCAAGCATCGTTGGAAGAGGAACGCCGCTTGGCCTACGTGGGCCTCACACGCACGCGTCAAAAGGTGTTCGTGTCCTTCGCCGCCAATCGCCGGGTTTACAACCAATGGCAAGCCAGCTTGCCGTCGCGCTTTATCGACGAACTTCCCGAGGGCGTGATCGAACGGCACTCAGACAATGGAATTTACGGCAGCGCCTATGGCACGGGCGGGGGCTTAAGCGAGGGGTGGCGTCAACCGTGGTGGCGCGACAACAAGAAGCAGGTCGCGCGCGATGCCGATGATGCCGATTGGCAGGTCAACCCGCGCGAGAAAACGGGTGCCCACCGCGTCGGTGACCGCGTGTTTCACCAGAAATTCGGCTACGGCATCGTCGAAGCGGTCGACGACAGCAAGCTCGACATCGTTTTCGAGAAGGCCGGGCGCAAGAAGGTGCTCGATAGCTTCGTGGACAGCGCTTAGGGGCTGCAGGGATGATCGACGTTTGCAGCAACGGAAATACGCGACGAGGGCGCTTTGGGGGAGATGGGGGAGGAGCGCCCTCGCCGCGGGATTTCCGGCGAACTGAGGGGGAGGGAGTTCAGTCGGGCCGGTTTTTAGCGTCCGATGATTGGGGCATCGAACTATACAAGATACGCAACTGGGCGCGGGTTGGATCACAGCGCCTCGCCGGCTGCTCGTGGCCCGCCTCGAGGCGCCCATGAAGCCGGTCCGTGTGTCGCCTCAGCTTTTCTGGGCCGTCCGCCTGGAATGCCCCTTCAGCGACTGCGACCTTTTCGCGAGCGCCCTGGCGGATATCGCCGTGGCGGTGAGTTCCTACGAGGTGAACGAACATGCGCGCCCCGAAGCGATCTGGGGCGTGGAAGGTTTGTTCGTGGCGGCGCCCGCGCGCAGCGACATTGTCGCGCGGATTGCCTTGGCCGCGTCGGCGGCCAACCGGCCGGAGCCCGCGGTGCGGATCGAGGAGATCGCGCCGCGCGACTGGCTCAAGGAAAGTTACGCCAGTTTCCGGCCGATCCGCGCCGGGCGATTCTATGTGTTCGGCGATCACATCACGGCGCCGCCGCCGGCCGAGGCATGGCCCTTGCGCGTCAATGCCAGCACGGCTTTCGGCTCCGGCGCGCATGAAAGCACCTATGGCTGCCTGCTCGCGCTGGACCGGCTGCGCCGTCTGGCGCCACACACGAGGGCCGTTCGGCGCCGAGCCATGCCGGCCATGCTCGATCTGGGTTGCGGGTCGGGCATTCTTGCCATGGCCATGGCCAAGGCCTGGCGCAGGCCCGTGGTCGCCGCCGATATCGACCCCGAGGCCGTGCGCGTGACGACCTACAATGTTCGCCGCAACCGGGAGTCGGCTTTGGTGAAGGCGGTCATGAGCGACGGACTGACCGCGCGTGACTTACGCCGCAAGGCGTCGTTCGCGCTCATCACGGCCAACATTCTGGCCCGCCCGCTGTGCAAGTTCGCGCCGGGCTTGGCGGCGCGGCTCGCGCGCGGCGGATTTCTCGTGCTCGCGGGGCTCTTGTCGCGCCAGGAAGCCATGGTGATCGCGGCCTATCGGGCGCAGGGGATGCGGCTTTATCGGCGCATTGCCTTGAACGGTTGGTCGACGTTGATCCTCAGGCGCTGACACATTAGTTTCAGCTCATGAATCACAGTTCCCCGCAAATGAGGTTTGCCGCCCAGGCCGAGCGCCTGGCGGCCTTGCGCCGGGCCATGGCTGACGCCGGAGTCGACGCCTATTTGGTCCCGCGCGCCGACGAGCATCAGGGCGAATACGTCGCCCCTTATGCCGACCGCCTGCCGTGGTTGACCGGGTTCACCGGCTCGGCCGGCATGGCCGTCGTCACCAAGGCCGCGGCGGCGGTGTTCACCGACGGCCGCTACACCATCCAGGTGCGCGATCAGGTGGACGGCAAGCTTTATGCCTACCGGCACTTGATCGACGAGCCGCCCCAGGCGTGGCTGGCCGAGAACATCTCATCGGGCATGAAAGTGGGCTTCGATCCACGGCTGCACACGCCGGCGGGCCTGGCGAAGTTCGAGGAGGCGTGCCGCAAGGCGCAGGCGACCCTCACGCCCGTGGCGGGCAATCTGATCGACCGGATTTGGCGCGATCAACCGGCGCGGCCGCGCGGACCCGTCCAGATTTATCCCGAGAAATTCGCCGGGCGCACGGCGCGCGAAAAACAGCGGCTGATTTGCGAATGGCTCAAGGCCGAGGGGCACGATGCCTTCCTGTTCTCGGCCACGGACTCCATCGCCTGGCTGTTCAACATTCGCGGCGACGACGTCGAATTCACGCCCTTGGTGCTGGCTTACGCGCTGCTCACGGCCAAGGGCGAGGGGATGCTGTTCGTCGATCCGGCCAAGGTCACGCCAGACCTTCCGGCTCATCTGGGCGCCGCGATCAGGTTGGCGCCCTACGATCGCCTCGAGGCCGAGTTGCCCGGCTGGAAGGATAAAATCTCCTCCATCGCCGTCGATCGCGACACCGGCTCGCGGTGGCTGGTGGATGCAGTGAAGGCGGCGGGGTTCGATGCGCGCGTCGTGGCCGATCCCTGCGTGCCGATCAAGGCGAAGAAGACCAATGAGGAGCTTGAGGGCGTGCGCGTCGCCCACGTGCGCGACGGCGCGGCGCTGACGAAATTCCTGGCCTGGCTCGCGCGCGAGGCGCCCACGGGTCGGCTCACGGAAATCGCCGCCGCCGAAAAGCTCGCCGCCATTCGCGCCGAGCACAATCTCTATCGGGGTCCCAGCTTCGCCACCATCGCCGGGGCCGGCGGCAACGGCGCCATCGTGCATTATCGCGCCACGCCCGAGAGCAACGCCACGATCAAGCCCAACATGATGCTCTTGCTCGATTCCGGCGGGCAGTATTTGGACGGCACCACCGACGTGACCCGCACCGTGATCGTGGGCTCGCCGACGCCCGAGCAAAGGCGCCGTTTCACCTTGGTGCTCAAGGGCCACATCGCGCTCGGCAGCGCGCGCTTCATCAAGGGCACGACCGGCAGCCAGCTCGACGCCCTGGCGCGGCATGCCTTGTGGCAGGACGGACTCGATTACGATCACGGCACGGGCCACGGCGTCGGCACGTTCCTGGGGGTGCATGAGGGGCCCCAGCGCATCAGCAAGGTGGGCAACACCGTGGCCCTGGAGCCCGGCATGGTGATCTCCAACGAGCCCGGCTATTACAAGACCGGCGAATACGGCATCCGCATCGAAAATCTGGTGTGCGTGCGCGAGGCACCCGCCCCAGCGGGAAGCGAAAAAACGCTCTACGAATTCGAAACCCTGACTCTGGCGCCCATCGACCTCAACCTGGTCGAGCCCGAGTTATTGTCGCCTTCGGAGAAGGCTTGGCTCAACGCCTATCACGCCCGCGTGCGCGAGACGTTGTCGCCCTTGCTCGATGTTCCCGTCCGGGAGTGGTTGTCCGGCGCGACGCGCGCCGTGTAATCACACGTAGTCGACCTTCACGGTCTCGGGTCTCGACGGCGGCGGCAGGAGTTCGTTGGTCTTGTCCGCACTGCGTAGCACCAGCACGCCAAGAATGTGGGTCAGGCGCGGAGCGTCGTCGCTCAATGGAATGGCGTAGCGAAAGATGGTTCGCGATATGCCCTTGCCCGTGGTGAACGAAGCCTGAAGCAATTGCGGGCGAGGATCGCGCGCGATCGCGGCGTAACTTTCGACGACCTTGTGGCCGAGATTGGGATAAATCTCGTCGAGATAGCGGCCCATGGCGTTCTGGGCCATGATGGCGTCCACCTGCGTGCCCGTGAACTTGTAACGAAAGCGCGCGGGCGAACCTGTCACCGTCATGGTGAAGAGATGGGGCACGGCCTTGGGGATGGCGAAGAAATCGATGTCCGCCAGCGCCGCCATGGCGCGTCCCGCGCGCAGCCGCTCGACGTAATCGTGAACGAGCGAGAGAATGGGGTCGCCGGCGATCAAACTTCGGGCCCGCGCGCGGTCTATCGTGTCGACAGTCGTCAAATCTGATCTCGATCTTTGGACACGCGGGTCGGCTCGGTGCGTGATATCGGCCCAAGCACACTAACACGTAATACGTGTAGGGGTAAAACGCCCGAATCGATTGATTCCATTAGGAGTTTTGGTCGGCGGTGGGGTCAGCCCGCGGTGATTTTGACGAACTCGCCCTCGTCGATCACCTTCACGCCCAGTGCTTCGGCCTCCTTGAGTTTTGATCCCGCGCCGGGCCCGGCCACCACCAAGTCGGTCTTCTTCGACACCGAGCCCGCCACCTTGGCGCCCAGGCTCTGGGCTTTGGCCTTCGCCTCGCTGCGAGTCATGGTCGCGAGATTACCGGTGAACACGACGGTCAGCCCGGCGATTTTCGACTCCGCAACGTTGGCCTGGACGAAATCTTCGACCTGGTCCATTTCGGCGTAAAGATCATCGACGATCTTGAGGTTCTGCGACTCCTCGAAGAAGGCGGCCAACTCATCAGTGACCGCCGCGCCAAAGGATTCGATGCCCTCCACATCGGCCCGCGCTTCGGCATTGCCCTTGGCGAGCGCCGCCATGGCTGTGCGCCACTCCTTGAACGATCCGAAATGCTGCGCGAGCAGCCGCGCCTTGGCCTGGCCGATCAATCGGATTCCCAAGGCGTATATGAACCGCTCCAGGCTGATGGTGCGCCGGGCGTTGATGGCCTGAAACAGGTTCTTCGCCGATTGAGGACCCCAGCCCTCCTTGGCGCTCAGCGGGGTGAGCGATTTTTTGTCGCGCGCCTCCAGGGTGAAAAGGTCCGCCGGGCTTTTGATCAAGCCGTCGGCAAAGAAAGCCTCGATGTTCTTCTCGCCCATGCCCTCGATATCGAAGGCATCACGGCTGGTAAAATGACGCAGGCGCTCGACGGCTTGGGCTTGGCAAAAGAGACCGCCGGTGCAGCGCAGCACGGCTTCGTCGTCCTCGCGGTGGGCCTTGCTGCCGCACACCGGGCAATGGTCCGGGAATTTGAATTTGCGTGACGACTTTGGGCGCTTGTCGAGTTTGACCTCGACGATCTGAGGAATGACGTCGCCGGCGCGCTGGATCACGACGGTGTCGCCCTCGCGGACATCTTTCCGTTCGATTTCGTCCTGATTGTGCAAGGTCGCGCGCGATACCACGACGCCGCCGACGGTGACGGGCATGAGATGTGCGACGGGCGTCAAGGCGCCGGTACGGCCCACCTGTATCTCGATCTTTTCCAGCACCGTCTCAGCTTGCTCGGCGGGAAATTTATGGGCCGTTGCCCAGCGTGGCGAGCGGCTGACAAAGCCCAGGCGCTTTTGCCAGTCGATGCGGTTCACTTTGTAAACCACGCCGTCGATGTCGTAAGCCAATTGCGCGCGCTTTTGTTCAAGTCCGCGATAGTAGGCAAGCATCTCGTCAATGGACCGGCAAATCGTGGCGTCGGGATTAATGGGGAATCCCCAGGCCTTGAGCTGCTGCAGGAATTCCCACTGCGACGCCCATTCCCCGCCGTCGGCCGCGCCCGCCGCGTAGGCGAACAGCTTCAACGGGCGTCCGGCGGTGATCTTGGGGTCGAGCTGACGCAGGGAGCCGGCGGCGGCATTGCGCGGATTGGCGAAAATCTTGCCGCCCTTGGCCGCTTGAGCTTCGTTCATGGCCTGAAAATCGCGCTTGGTCATGTAGACTTCGCCGCGAATCTCGATGACGCGCGGCGCATCGCCCATCAAGAAATCCGGCAAGCCCTTGATCGTGAGCAGATTGGCGGTGATGTCTTCGCCTTCGGTGCCGTCGCCGCGCGTGGCCGCGACCGCGAGCCGGCCTTTTTCATAGCGCGCGGAAAAGGATAGCCCGTCAATCTTGGGTTCGGCGGTCGTCTCGACGATGTCATCGTCGCCGAGCTTCAGAAATCGTCGTACCCGTGCGTCAAAATCGCGCACGTCGTCGTCGGTGAAGACGTTATCCAACGACAACATCGGCACCGCATGCTTGACCTTCTTGAAGCCCCCGGACGGCGCCGCGCCGACTTTGCGGCTGGGGCTGTCCTCGCGTAACAGCTTCGGGAAGCGCGCCTCAATGGCCAAGTTCCGCGCCCGCAGGGCATCGTAGTCGGCATCGCTGATCTCGGGGGCGTCGTGGCGGTGGTAAGCCTCGTCATGCCGCGCGATTTCGGCGGCGAGGGCCTTGAGTTCCGCGCGTGCGTCCGCTTCCGTCAGCGCCGCGACGGCTTTGGCGCGCAGGGACTTTGTCACGATGCCGTCCCGGCGATCAGGCGCTGCGCGGCGGCCCTGGCCTCATCGGTCACGGCCGCGCCCGCCAGCATGCGCGCGACTTCCTCGCGCCGTTCGGCGTCGGACAGGGCCGCGACCTTGGTCAGTGCTTCGCCCGCCTTGGTCGCCTTCGACACGCGCCAATGGTGATGGGCGCGGGCCGCCACCTGCGGCGAATGGGTCACCACCAGCACCTGCACGTCCTTGGCCAAGCGCTCGAGCCTTAAACCCACCGCGTTCGCGGTGGCGCCGCCGATGCCCGTGTCGACCTCGTCGAAGATCAACGTCGCCAGCGGTTGCGTTCCGGCCAGCACCACCTTCAACGCCAGCATGAAGCGGGCGAGTTCCCCGCCGGAGGCGATCTTGGCCAGCGGTCCGATGGGCGCGCCGGGATTCGTGGACGCCTCGAACACGACACGCGATGCGCCGCGCTCGGACCACTGCTCCTCGGGCACGGCGGTCACCGCCGCGCGCACGGTGGCCTTGTCGAGCTTGAGGGGCGCCAATTCCTTGGCGACGGCCTTGTCGAGTTTCGCGGCGGCGGCCACGCGGGCGTCGTGCAGTTTGCGTGCGGCGGTTTCGAAGGCCTGGCGCGCGCCGGCCGCGGCCGCGGCGAGGCTCTTCACGCGCTCGGCGCCATGATCGATGGAGTCCAGTTGCGCCGATAGGCCAGTTAAAATGCCGGGCAGTTCATCAACCGTGCAGCGGTGCTTGCGTGCCACGGTCTTGAGCGCGAACAGCCGTTCCTCGGCTTTCTCCAATTCCTTGGGCTCGGCCTCGACGTTTCCGGCCACCCGTTCGATTTCCCGAATGGCTTCGGCGGTCTCGATGGCGGCGCGGTCCAGAGTTTGGCACAGGCCGTCGAGCAGCCCGGCGGCTTGCGGCGCCAGCCGTGACAGGCGGACATGGACCGTGCGCAGCTTTTCCTCGACGTCGTTCTCGCCGGCCAAGTTGGCGCGGGCGTCGGCCAGGGCGGCGACGATATGTTCGGCGCTGCGCAACAGCGCGCGCCGGTCGGCCAGGCTTTTCTCCTCGCCCGGGCGCGGATCGAGAGCTTTCAGTTCGTCGACGGCGGCGCGGATGTGGGCCTCGTCGCGCACGGCCTGGGCCATCTGCGCCTCGGCTTCCTTCAAGGCCTCGGCCGCCGTTCGCCATGTTTTGAAGGCGTCGGCACAAACCCGGTCCAAGGCATCACCGGCCGTGGCGATACGGAAGTCGTCCAGCACGCCGAGATGCGTGGCGGGGTCAAGCAAGCCATGCGTGTCGAATTGACCGTGGACTTCGACCAGAAGCTCGCCCAGGTCGCGCAGCAATCCAACACTGATGGGCTGGTCGTTGGCGAAGGCCTTGCCGCGCCCGTCGCGCGACAGGACGCGGCGGATCACGACGGCGCCGTCTTCTGTGGCAATATCGTGTTCGGCCAGCAGGGCCAAGGCCCGATGACGCGACGGCAACAGGAAAGACGCCGAGACTGAAAGCTTGTCGCTCTTGGCGCGAATCAGGCCCAAGTCCGCCCGTGCCCCCAGCGCCAGGCCCAAGGCGTCGAGCACAATCGACTTTCCGGCGCCGGTCTCGCCGGTGAGGACGCACAACCCTTTCTCGAACTCGAGATCGAGCCGGTCGATCAAAACGACGTCGCGAATGGACAGATGAGTCAACATGCGGCATGCCGCGCGAAAGGTCGGTGAACGGGCGCCGAAACGCGCATCACCAGATTTGATACCAAGGCTTGGTCGCCGCTTCTTGCTGCACCGATTTGGGGATGCGGCCCTGCACCAGCTCGTAGGCATCCTCGTACCAGTCCGTGCCGGGATAATTATAGCCCAGCACCGCCGCGCTCTTTTGCGCTTCATCGGGGATGCCGAGGATCGAGTAGATTTCCGTCAGACGGTAAAGGGCCTCGGGCACGTGGGTGGTATTGCTGTATTGATCGACCACGGTCTTGAAGCGGTTGACCGCCGCCAGATACTGCTTTCGGTTCAGATAAAAGCGTCCGACCGTCATTTCCTTGCCGGCCAGATGGTCGCGGGTGAGGTCTATCTTGAGGGTGGCGTCGCGGGCGTAGGTCGTGCCCGGAAACCGCGTGATGACGTCCTGCAACGCTTCCAGCGCCTTGCGCGTCATGTCCTGGTCGCGCTGCACGTCGGTGATTTGTTCGTAATAGCACAGCGCCTTCAGATAATAGGCATAGGCGATGTCGCGATTGCCGGGATGCACGGCAATGAAGCGGTCCAGACCGGAAATCGCGTCTTCGTATTTGTTGTTTTGATAGTGCGCGTAGGCCGACATCAACTTGGATTTGGTGGCCCACACCGAATAGGGGTGTTGGCGCTCCACTTCGTCGAAATAAGCCGCCGCGTCGCGATAGCGCCCGTCGTCGAGGTAGGTCAGGGCTCGGCTATAGATCTCGAACACCGTCTGTTCTTGGTAAGCGATTTCCTCGTCACCGGCACAGGAGGCCAGGCCCGTCGCCAGGACTGAGATGATAAGCGGAATGCGCCAAAACGCCGCGAAACCTGACACGACCTTGGGTCTCCTCACGGGTCAAACGGAGTGAACGGCCTCTGCGGCCCGCCCGAAACCGGTGGGCCGAGCGATCAGCCGCCGATCCGAACCAATGAATTATAGCACCGACGCCGACGCTGTCACGAGACAGCCAAGCGATCGGGGGTCACACGCAGAATTGCAGAATTAAGGCAGGAGCCTCTTTCACGCCATGGCGGCAAGAGGCTGGGTATTCTGCCAACTCCCCGATACCTGGTCCTCGCGCATGTCGACGATTTCCCAGCTCGAGCGGTCGGCCAGCACCAGCCGCATCAGGCGCGCCGTGTCGGCATGGCTGGAACAATGGCCGCTGAAGTGGCCGATAATGGGATACCCGCTCATGTAAAGGTCCCCGACCACGTCGAGGACCTTATGTCGGACAAATTCGTTGGCGTGGCGAAGGCCCTCGTCGTTCAAGATGCGGTCGCCGTCGACGACGATGGCGTTGTCGAGGCTGCCGCCGCGGGCCAGCCCGGCTTCGCGCAAGGCCGTGACCTCCGACAGCAGGCCGAATGTGCGGGCCCGACTGATTTCGGTCTTGAAGACTTCCGGATCGATGCGGAACGCGCAGGTTTGACGGCCGATGGCCGCGGCCTTGAAGTCAATCTCAAAGTCGATCTGTAACGAGTGTTGGGCGGGGGCGAAGGAAACCAGCTTTCCACCATTCACGAAGCTTTTCGGCTTGCGAATACGCAATGCCTGGCGCGGGGCGTCCAATTCGGCCAAACCGGCGCATTCGATCAGGAACATGAACGGCCATGCGCTGCCGTCCATGGCGGGCACTTCAGGGCCATTCAGCTCGATCAGCGCGTTATCGACGCCCATGCCGTAAAGCGCGGCCATCAAATGTTCGACGGTCGCAATGCTGACGCCATGCGTATCGGCGATGACCGTGCACAGGCGCGAGTCGGTCACGCTGGTCCAGCGCGCCGGGATTTCGGCCCCGCCGCCAATCAGGTCGATGCGCTTGAAGACGATGCCGCTATTGGCCGGGGCAGGGTGCAGCTTCAGGCTGACGCGCGCGCCCGAATGCAAACCCACACCGGCACAGCCGATGGAGGTCTTGAGAGTCTTTTGGGAAACCTTGCGCCTGGGGAGTCGGGTCGAAACCGCGAGGGAGTTTCTAAAGGGCCCTGGGTTGCTTACATCCAAATTCATTTTACCAATCTTTCACGCAACGCTCTTCCTCAGCACCATGCCCGTGCCGAATGATGAACGCTTATGGGTAGCAACCCCCGGAGACCGAAGGCTTATATTCAATGTTTAGCCCCTGAAAACAAGCCTAAATTATTGTTGCTACAATATTTTATGCCTCGTGATTGCGGGCCCACAACATGTGGGTATTTATGGTTTTTTGATGGTTTGACCGCTCCGCGTCGTTGTTCCGGCCAACGGACAATGAAAAAGGGCCCGCCGAAGCGGGCCCTTCCTCATGGAATCTGCGGGGTGGGGCGATTAATTCGCCTGACGCCGCAGGAAGGCCGGAATTTCAAGCTCGTCCTCGCTTTGGGCGGGGACGGGCCGGTCGGCCGGGCCCACGGAGATGCCATGGGCCGGGGTCGGCATCTTTTCTACTTTTGCTTGAGGTTCGGCGGCGGCCTTCGGGGCCTCCTCGGCCTTTGCCTTGGTCGCCAAGCTCCGGTAGCGGGCAAAAAGGCTCAGACGGCTGCCGCCCTCCGACTTCACGGCAGGCGTTGGCGCCGGTTGGGCTGCCATGGGTTTGGTTTCCGCGACCAGCTTCGGCTCGGCCAGCGGCAGGCTCGGGGCCTTGGCATCCATCGGGGCCTTGGGAATGAACACATCCTTCGGCTTGTCGACAGTCACCAAGGGAATACGAGGCTGTGCCGCCGGGATCGCCGAACGGGCGACCGCTTCGGCCACCGCGGCCGCTTGCGCGGCTTGGGGCTGCGGGGCGGCCAACGGCAGTGGCGCCGCGGGTGCTGCCGCCATCACCGGCTCTTCATGGATCACCGGAGTTTCCTCGGCGATCTCGGCGGTTTCTTCCGCCATATCCGGTTCAGCACTGGCGGCTTGCTCGGCTTTCATCGCCGCCGTGATCTCGGCCAGGGCCTTTTCTTCCGCGCTCAGTTCGCTTGTCCGCGTGGCCGGAGCCAACGTCGGCGCGGCGCCCATGCTGAAGGCCAGCGTGGGTTGCGTCATGACGGGCTGCGCCACGACCGGCTGCGGTTGCGCCATGGTGGGCTTCCCCAGCGGCGCAGGCGCCGCCGCGGCGGTGCGGATGTCGGGCAAGATGCGCCCGACGGCACGGGTCTCGGTGCGATTGAACATCGGGCGGGGCTGAACGCCCACTTCCGACTCGATGCCGGTGGCGACCACCGACACGCGAATGCTGCCCTGCATGCTCTCGTCGAAGCACGAGCCGAAGATGATGTGCGCGTCGGTCTCGACCTCGTCGCGCACGCGGTTGGCCGCCTCGTCGACCTCGAACAGCGTGATGTCCGAGCCGCCGGTGATGTTGATCAACACCCCCTTGGCGCCCTTCATCGAGGTGTCCTCGAGCAACGGATTGGCGATCGCGGCCTCGGCGGCGTCGAGCGCGCGACGGTCGCCGTTGGCTTCGCCGGTGCCCATCATGGCGCGGCCCATTTCCTTCATCACCGTGCGCACGTCGGCAAAGTCGAGATTGATGAGGCCGGGCATGATCATCAGGTCGGTGACGCTGCGCACGCCGCCGTAAAGCACGTCGTCAGCCATCTTGAAGGCGTCGGCAAAGGTGGTCTTTTCGTTGGCCACCCGGAACAGATTCTGGTTCGGGATGACGATCAAGGTGTCGACCAAATCCGCCAATTCCTCGATGCCGGCATCGGCCAGGCGCATGCGATGCGCGCCCTCGAAGTGGAAGGGTTTGGTCACCACGCCGACGGTGAGGATGCCCAGTTCGCGCGCGATGCGGGCGATCACGGGCGCCGCGCCGGTGCCCGTACCGCCGCCCATGCCGGCCGTGATGAAGGCCATGTGGCTGCCCTCGATCTCGCGGGCAATGGACTCCACCGATTCTTCCGCGGCGTGACGGCCGATATCGGGACGTGCGCCGGCGCCCAGGCCTTGGGTGGTGTCGCGGCCCAGTTGGATGCGCCGGTCGGTGCGCGACATGACCAGGGACTGCGCGTCGGTGTTGGCGACGACGAAGTCGACGCCTTCCAGCGCGGCCTGGATCATGTTGTTGACGGCATTCCCGCCGGCGCCGCCGACGCCGACGACGGTGATGCGAGGCTTTAACTGCGCCTCGATGGTGGTCTTGGGTACGCTTAAGTTGATCGTCATTTGAGGCTCCATGAGGTTGTAGTGACGTTGCAACGATTTCCGTGGTCACCCACGCTTCTTCTATTTTCGGGTCTTAACGCCGGTGGACCGGTCTCGCGGCGTGTCGACTCCTTGTTGGTTCTTCTCCTCACGTTAGAAGTTCTCCCGCAGCCATTGGCCGATCCGACCAAAGCCGCGTTTCTGATTGGCGGCCGACATGGCCGCGTAACTCGGACGCAGAACGTGTTCCTTGAGGCCGTAGCGCAGCAGCCCGGCGGTAGTGGCGAAGGCCGGGCCGGAGACGGATTCGGGCAGACCGCGCAGCAACTTCGGGCGGCCCAGGCGAACTTGTTTGTCGAGCACCAGCTCGGCCAGGTCGCGCACGCCCTCGAGCTGACTGGCGCCGCCCGTGAGGACGACGCGGCGGCCGGCGTTCTTGGCGAAGCCGCCGGCCTCCAGGTGACTGCGCACCAGTTCGAAGGTTTCCTCGATGCGCGGCTGGATGATCTGGACCAGCATCGACTTGGGCACTTCGTTGGCGTTGGTCTCGTCGTCCTCGCCGACCAAGGGCACCTTGAGCAGTTCGCGCGAATCGCCCGGCGTCAGGGCCACGGTGCCGTAAACGGCCTTCAGGCGCTCGGCCTTGGCCACCGGCGTCGATAGGCCCTTGGCGATGTCGTTGGTGACGTGATTGCCGCCGATGGGAATGGTCTCGACGAAGGCCACTTGGCTTTCCATGAACACGGCGATGGACGTGGTGCCGCCGCCCATGTCGATGACGGTGACGCCCAGGTCCTTTTCGTCATCGACCAGGCAGGCGAGCCCCGAGGCGTAGGGCGAGACGACGCGGTCTTGAATGTCGAGGTGACACCGCTCGACCACGGTCGAGAGATTGCGCGCCGGTCCGACGCCCGCCGTGACAAGGTGAATGTTCACGCCCAGCTTCTCGCCGTACATGCCGCGCGGATCGATGATGCCGTTGCCCCCGTCGATGCTGTAGCCCGTCGGGATGCAATGGATCAGCTCGCGGTCGGCGGCTTCGAACATCGCCGAGCCGTGATCGAGGATGCGGCGAACGTCGGTGTCGCGAATCTGATGACCGGAGACGGCCAATTCCACATCGACGCGCGTCGAACGCGGCGCGCCGCAGGTCATGTTGAGGAAGACCTTTTCGACGCGCACATTGGCCATTTGCTCGGCGGCCTCGACCGACTCGCGCACGGCGGTCTCGACTTCGTCGAGGTTCGCGACCTGACCGTTGCGCATGCCGCGCGACCGATGATGGCCGACGCCGATCACCTGCAAGTCGCCCGCTTCGCCCGGCTGGGCGATGAAGCAGGCGACCTTGGTGGTGCCGACGTCCAGGGCGGCGATAATGGCGCCGGGGGACATAGCTTTGGGCACTGAATTTTGCTCCTTCATACGTCTTGCCACTGCTCTCTCCGTTCGGCCGCTCTCTCTTCCTCAGACATCGCGCTTGACGCTCTTGACGGCGTCCGAACGCGGGTCTTTCGATTTCGGGTCGGCGGTCTTGGCCGCCGGGTCTTGATGCAGCTGCACGATCAATCGGTCCGGCAAACGCAGGTCGATCACCGTCAGGTCGCGTTCGAGAATGTTGTGGCTGCGTTGCAGCTCGGCCAGCCGCGTCAGTGCCGCGGCGAGATCGGCTTCGGGCAAGCGCACCGCGATGCCCGAATCGAACGAGTCGAAATGCAGGTTCCAGCGCCGCTCGCCGATGCGTACCGCGCCGCGCACCCGGGCCAGCAGGTCGGGCTGAGTGTTCAGCGCCTCAAACAGAGCGGCGGCATGGGTCGGCGCGTCGGCACCGACGATCAGCGGCAGGTCGGCCACCTGGCCCGGAACGTCGACGATGGCCTGGCCGTCGGCATCCACCAGCGTATAGCGCTGGCCGCGCTGCCACAGGGCGTAGGGCTTGCGCTCGTCGATCAGCACGTGGACGGCGTTGGGCAACTGGCGCTCAACCTGGGCGCGCTTGACCCAGGGCAGGCTTTCCAAGGCTTCGCGCGCATCCTTGACGTCGATGGACAGGATCGGCGTGCCGCGTTCCACGTCCAACGCCGCCAGAATGTCTTCCGGCGCGGTGTTGACGCGGCCTTCCACGGTCAGCGCTTCCAAGCGCCAGCCGCCCAGCGCGCTCAAGTCGACGGCGTCATGAAGCATGTCATTCGACAGCACCACCAGGCGCGGCCAGGAATCGGTCATGCGCACGACCAGCGCCGTCACGGCGGCGCCCGCCAGCAGACCCGAAAGGATGGCTAAGCGTCGCATGCGGCGTGCTCCACCATCCATTGAATGAGGTCGTTAAAGCTGATGCCCAAGTGAGCGGCTTGCTCGGGCACCAACGACGTGGGCGTCAGGCCCGGCTGGGTGTTGACCTCAAGCATGTAGAACTCGCTGCCGTCGAAGCGCAGATCGGCGCGCGACACCCCGCGGCAGCCCAGCGCACGATGGGCGCGCAGCGAAAGATCCATGGCGCGGTCGAAGGCGGCCTTCGGCAGGTCGGCGGGAATGACATGGGCCGAGCCGCCCTTGGCGTACTTGGCCTCGTAGTCATAGAACTCGCGCTCGGTGTTGATCTCGGTGACCGTCAGGGGCTTGTCGCCCATCACCGACACGGTGACCTCACGCCCGGGCACGAAGCGCTCGGCCATGATCAGGCCTTCGGGCGGCACGCCCAAGTCATCGAGCGGCGGATGATTGTGGCCGGGGCGCACGATCTTCACGCCGACGCTGGAGCCCTCGTTGAGGGGCTTGAGCACGTAGGGCCGCGGCATCACGTCTTCGGCTTCGGCGCGCGCGCGGGTGACGATCACTTCTTCCGCCACCGGAATTCCGACCGAGGCGAAAATACGCTTGGCCATGGGCTTATCCATGGCCATGGCCGAGGCCATGCGGCCCGAGTGCGTGTAGGGCAAGGCCATCATGTCCAGCAGGCCCTGAATGCAGCCGTCCTCGCCGACGCGACCATGGAGCGCGTTGAACACGACCTCGGGCTTGGCCTCGGTGAGATCGCGCACCAGTTTGGGCACGTTGCTTGTCACGTCGATGAAAATCATCTCGTGACCCAGGTCGGTGATGGCCCTGGCGGCGGCGTTGCCGGAAACGAACGAAATCTCGCGCTCCTTCGAGGGGCCGCCCGCCAGCACGGCAATGCGTTTGGCTTTACGCGCGCTCATGCGGGCCTCGCCAATGCTTTCGGATCGCTCGCGGGCACGCCGATGCGGCGGATTTCCCACTCCAGGCGGATGCCGAATTGCTCCTTCACGCGCCGGCGAACCTCTTCGCCCAAGGCTTCCAGCTCGGCGGCGGTCGCGCTGCCGGTGTTGATGAGGAAGTTGGTGTGCTTCTCCGACACTTGCGCGCCGCCGCGCACCAGGCCGCGGCAGCCGGCTTTGTCGATGAGTTCCCAGGCCTTGGCCTCGGCCGGGTTGGCGAAGGTGGAGCCGCCGGTGCGGCTTTGGGTCGGCTGGCTGTCTTCGCGTTCGGCGCGGATCGCGCGGATGCGCTCGGTAATGGCTTCGCCGTCGCCCTTCACGCCGCGCAGTTCCGTGCCGATGAACACCCAGCCCTCGGGCACGCCGCAGTGGCGATAACTAAAGCCGAGTTCGTCGAGTGAAAGCTTGTGGACATTGCCCTGCATGTCGAGCGCCGTGGCGCTGAGGCAGATGTTCTGCATTTCGCGGCCGTAGGCGCCGGCGTTCATGCGCAAGGCCCCGCCGATGGTGCCGGGAATGCCGGTGAGAAACTCCAGCCCCGCGATGGAAGCATCGCGCGCGGCCGTTGCGACATTGGCGTCCACGGCGGCAGCGCCGCAGCGCAGGGTCACGCCGTCCGCCTCGGTGGTGTTGAAGGCCTTGCCCAGGCGAATCACCACGCCCGGAACGCCGCCGTCGCGCACCAGAAGGTTCGAGCCCAGGCCGATCACTGTCACGGGCACGTCGTCGGGCTTGGCTTTCAAGAACGCCGCAAGGTCTGTCACGTCGGCGGGCGTAAACACGACTTCTGCCGGGCCGCCAACGCGGAACCACGTCATGCGGCCCAAGTCAGCCATGGCCTCATAGCTGCCGCGGACAGCCGGCAAGCGTTGGATCAGCCCGGTCGTGATTGCGTGGGCTGCCATCATGCGGCGCTCCCGGTGCGGCGTTGCCCGCCCGCGCTGGACTTGCGGATGGCGGCGAGTTCGCCGGGCAATGCGTTGGCCCAGGCGGTGATGTTGCCGGCGCCCAGGCAAACCACGTAGTCGCCGGGCTTGGCGATATCGTCGATGACGGCGGCCAAGTGCTTGGGCGACAGCAACGCCGTCACTTGCGGATGGCCGTGGGCGTGCAAGCCGTTGATCAGGCCGTCGCGGTTCATGCCCTCGATGGGCGCCTCACCGGCGGGATAAACATCGGCCACGATGACGTGGTCGGCGTCGTTGAAACAGGTGCAGAAGCCCTCGAACAGCGCTTGCAGGCGCGAGTAACGGTGCGGCTGCACCACCGCGATGACGCGGCCCTTGGCGGTGGTGCGCGCGGCCTTCAACACGGCGGCGATTTCCACCGGGTGATGGCCGTAGTCGTCGATGATGGTGATGCCGTCCACCTCGCCGGCCTTGGTGAAGCGGCGTTTGACGCCCTTGAAGCGCGCGAGGCCGTCGCGAATGACATCGTCGCCGATGCCCATTTCGGCGGCCACCGATACGGCGGCCAGGGCGTTGAGGACGTTGTGCTGGCCGAACATCGGCAAGCGGATGTCCTTGATGGAGCGCTCCCCGCCGGTGACGCGGTCGGAGATCGCCGCGTCGAAGCGCGCGCCCGCGCCGTCCAGCACGACATTGAGTCCGCGCACGATGGCCGCGGGGCTGAGGCCGTAGGTGACGATCTTGCGGTCCTGCAGGTGGGGCAACAGCGACTGCACCTCGGGGTGGTCGATGCAAAGCACGGCAAAGCCGTAGAAGGGAATCGCTTCGATGAACTTGCGGAAAGCACCTTTGAGGGCCGCGAAGTCGCCGTAGAAGTCCATGTGCTCGGGATCGATGTTGGTGACCACGGCAATTGTCGCCGGCAGGCGATTGAACGTGCCGTCGGACTCGTCGGCCTCCACCACCATCCACTCGCCCGTGCCGAGGCGCGCGTTGGTGCCGTAGGCGTTGATGATGCCGCCGTTGATGACGGTGGGATCGAGCTTGGCGGTCTCCAACACGCTGGCGATCAGCGACGTGGTCGTGGTCTTGCCGTGGGTGCCGCCGATGGCCACCGACCACTTCAGGCGCATCAACTCGGCCAGCATCTCGGCGCGGCGCACGACCGGCAGCATGGCCTTGCGCGCGGCCAGCACCTCGGGGTTGTCGGGCTTCACCGCCGACGAGATGACGATGACGCGGGCGTCGCCCAGGTTTTCGCCGCGGTGGCCCACTTCGACCCGGATGCCGAGCGCGCGCAGTCGATCGACGTTGGCGTTCTGGGCAATATCGCTGCCTTGGACCTTGTAGCCCAAGTTGCGCATCACCTCGGCGATGCCGCTCATGCCGATCCCGCCGATGCCGACGAAGTGAATGATTCCGATGTCGAGTGGCATCGATTGCATCAAGCGGCTCCCCGCGTCATACGACGGTTCATGGTGTGATCGCGATTCAAGGCGGTAATCGTCGCCGACATCGGCACGCCAGCCGCCGCGCGGTGATGGCGTGCGCCGTTCTTGTTGGGCACGAGGCCTCCGACGACGTCGGCAATGCGGCTGGCGGCATCGACGATGCTGAATTGCTGCGCGCGGGCGGCGACGTCGCTTAACTGCTGCGGATCGTCGACGATCGTGGTCAGCAGCTTGGCCAGGGCTTCTGGCGTGAAGTCAGGCTGCGCCAGCATCCACCCGCCGCCCGCCGTGATCAGCGCCTTGGCATTGGCGGTTTGGTGGTCGTCGGCGGCGAACGGGTAGGGCACGAGCAAGCTCGGCCGGCCACTGATGGTCACTTCGGCCACCGTCGAAGCGCCGGCGCGCGCGATCAGCAAATGCGCCTTGGCGAGCAATTCCGGCACGTTATCGAAGAAGTGACGCAGTTCGACGTGAACGCCGGTCCCCGTGTAGTCCGCCATGGTGCGGTCGATTTCTTCCGGTCGGCATTGCTGCGAAATCTCGATGCGATGACGCAGGGCCTGGGGCAGCAGCTTGACGGCCGCGGGCAGCACATCGCTGAACACGCGCGCGCCCTGGCTGCCGCCCAAGACCAGCAAGCGCACCGGGCCTGCGGCTTTCGGCGCCTCATAGGGAATGGCGCGCACGGCGGCGACCGCCGCACGCACCGGCAATCCGGTCCGCACCACGTGGGCCCGCTCAGGTGCGGGCCGCGAGAGATCGAACGACGTGCAGACGCGGTTCACGCGGGTGGCCAACGTCCGATTAACCCAACCCAGGACCGCGTTCTGTTCATGGATGGCCGTGGCCACGTTCAACGAGATTGCCGCGAGCATGGTGGGTGCGGCGGCATAGCCGCCGAAGCCGACGACAGCGGCGGGGGCAATGCGCTTCAAGATGGCCCGCGCCTGCGCGGTTCCCACGGCCAAATCGATCAAGCCCATGACCTTGCCAAGCGCGTTGCGGCCCGCGAGGGCGGACGCCCGCACGAAATGCTTGTCGATCAGGCCCAAGGTGCCGCCATAGCGCTCGCCGCGCTGATCCGTGATCAAGGCGAGGCGGTAACCCTGCGCCAGCAGTTCCTGCGCCAGGGCCTCTGCCGGGAACACGTGCCCGCCGGTGCCGCCGGCGGCCAGCACGATCAATGGCGCTTGGGTGAGGGGCACGGCGTCGGTCATGTCGCATGCCCTTCGATGTCGCGGCGCCGGCGCGTCAGCGCCAGGATCATGCCCATGCCCATGCCCAAGGCCACCAAGGACGAACCGCCGTAAGACACGAAGGGCAGCGTCATGCCCTTGGTTGGCATCATGTGCAGGCTCGAAGCCATGTTGATGATCGCCTGCAGGCCGAACTGGACGGCGAGCCCGCCCACGGCCAGCAGCACGAACATGTTCTCCTCGCGCGTGACCTTGAGCAGCGCCCGGATGACCAGGAAACCGAACAAGGCCACCATGAGCAGGCACAAGAAGATGCCGAACTCCTCGCCGGCGACGGCGAAGATGAAATCGGTGTGGGCGTCGGGCAGGGCCTCTTTCACGCGGCCCTCGCCGGGCCCGCGCCCGAACAAGCCACCTTGCTGGAAGGCGCGCATGGCTTGCGTGATTTGGTAGTTGTCGCCGCTCGCCGGGTCGAGAAAGCGGTCGACGCGGCTGGCGACGTGAGGAAACGTGAAATAAGCGCCGACGATGGCGCCCAGGCCCGCCACCACGATCAGGATGACCCAGAACATGGGCAGCCCGGCCATGAAGAACTGCGCGCACCACACGGCGGTGACGACCAGGGTCATGCCGATGTCGGGTTGGCTGAGCAAAATCGCGACCACGGCCAGCAACAGCCCCATGGAAATGAGATTGCCGGGGAAATCTTCGCGCAGGCGATGTTCGGAGAACATCCACGCGGCCACCACGGCAAAGAAGGGTTTGACGAATTCCGACGGCTGCAGCGACATGCCCGCGATGTAGATCCAACGCTGCGCGCCTTTGATCTCCGTGCCCACGGCCAATGTCGCCAGCATCAGGGCCATGGCCAGGATGAACCCGATCACGGCGAAGCGGCGCACCTGGATGGGCGCCATCAAGGAAATCGCGAAGATCACCATGATGGTGACCGGCAGGAACACCATTTGCCGGCGCACGAAGTGGAAGGTGTCGGCGCCGATGCGCTCGGCGGCGGGCGGCCCGGCGGCGAAATTCAGAAGAATGCCGATGCCGATCAGCAGGCCGACGGCGGCCAGCATCCATTTATCCACGGTCCACCACCACCGGCCGACGGTGCTGGTATCGGTGCGGGCCAGCGTCGTGCTCATGCGGTGGCCCTCCGGTCGCCGTTGGCGGGCTGCGAAGCGGTGGGCCAAAGCGACAGCACCTCGGCGCGGAAGCAGTCGCCGCGCTCCTCGAAGTTCTTGAACATGTCGAAGGACGCGCAAGCCGGCGACAGCAGCACGACGGCGCCCGGGCGTTTGTCCGTCAGCGCACGCTCGCCGGCATCCTCGACGGCGGTTTCCAGGTCCTCGTACAGATCATGCGAAACCTTGTTGCCTTCGAGCGTGTCGGCGAAGGCGTCGGCGGCTTCGCCGATGAGGAAGGCGTGACGAATGCGCGGGAACAGCGGCTTGAGGGACTCGATGCCGCCTTCCTTCGCGCGCCCGCCGGCAATCCAATAGATGTTGTCGTAGCAGCGCAGCGCTTTTTCGGTTGCGTCGGCGTTGGTCGCCTTGCTGTCGTTGACGAAACTCACGCCGTTCACGACGGCCACCAGTTCCTGCCGGTGCGGAAGGCCTTTGAACGTCTTCAGGGCCGTGGCGATCACGTGGGGCGCAATGCCTTGCGAGCGTGCGGCGGCATAAGCGGCGGCGGCGTTCTGCCAGTTGTGCTCCCCCGGCAACGTGGCGATGGTGCGCAAATCAATGACGCTGGCGGCGCGGCCTTCGCTGGCATCAATCAGCGTGCCGTTTTCGACATAGATGCCGCGGGGCAGGGCCTTGCGCACGGAGATGGGCATCACGTGATGCGAGCCCGCGCGCGTGAGCTGCTCGGCCACATTCGCGCTGTAGGCGTCATCCACGCCGATGATCGCGGTGCGCGGATGGCGTTGATTGGCAAAGATGCGTTTCTTCGCCGCCACGTAGCCGTCCATGCTGCCGTGGCGGTCGAGATGATCGGGTGTGATGTTGAGAAAGATCGCCGTTTCCAGCGACAGCGACGGTACGAGTTCGAGCTGATAGGACGACAGTTCCAGCACGTAGGTGCCGAAGGCGCCCAAGGGCGCGAGATCGAGCGCCGGTGTGCCGAGATTACCGCCCACCTCGGTCACGCGTCCCGCATGGCGGAACACATGGGCCGTCAGCGCCGTGGTGGTGGACTTGCCGTTGGTGCCGGTGATGCCGATGAAACTCGCCGCCTGTTGCGCCCGGCACAGCAGATCGACGTCGCAAATCAACGGGATATTCTGCGCGCGCGCCTTGATCGCCAGCGGATGCGGCTTGGGCAGTGTGTGAGGCACGCCCGGGCTCCACACGATGCAGGCGGCATCCAAGCGCTCGGCGCCGGCGTCGAGCAGCGGCCAGCCCGCCGCGTTCGCGGCCTTGCGTTGCTCGGCCTTGTCGTCCCACACGCTCACGTGCGCGCCACCCGCCTTCAAGGCAGCCGCCGCCGACAGCCCGGACTTGCCGAGGCCCATGACGGCGACGCGTTGCGTTGCGAAGGTGGGGACGGGGATCATGCCGGGCTCACCTCAACTTCAACGTCGCCAGGCCGGCGATGGCCAGGATCATGGCGATGATCCAGAATCGAATAACGATGGTGGACTCGGCCCACCCCTTTTCCTCGTAGTGGTGGTGCAGGGGCGCCATGCGGAACACCCGCTTGCCCGTGAGCTTGAAGGACACCACCTGAACGATGACCGAGATCGTCTCCAGCACGAACAGGCCGCCGACGATTCCCAGCACGATCTCGTGCTTGGTGACCACCGCGACCGAACCCAGCGCACCGCCCATGGCCAGCGAGCCGGTGTCGCCCATGAACACCATGGCGGGCGGGGCGTTGAACCACAGGAAGCCGAGCCCCGCGCCCACCACCGCGCCGCAGAAAATGGCGAGCTCGCCGGCGCCCGCGACGTAGTGCACCTGCAGATAGTTGGCGAAGACGCTGTTGCCGATCAGGTACGAGATCACCACGAACACGCCGGCGGCGATCATCACCGGCACGATGGCCAGGCCGTCCAATCCGTCCGTCAAATTCACGGCATTGCCCGCGCCGACCATGATGAAGGCGGCAAAGGCGATGTAGAACACGCCCAGGTCCAACAGCACGTCCTTGAAGATCGGCAGCGCCAGCTTGTTCGAGAGATCAGGCGCGCTGATATCGGCGATCCACACGGCGGCGGCCACGGCGATGGCGATTTCGGCCGCCAGCTTCAAGCGCCCCGCCAAGCCGCCGACCGACCGGCGCTTGACCTTCATGTAATCGTCCATGAAGCCGATCAAGCCGTAGCCCAGCGTCACCAGCAGCACGACCCAAACGTAGCGATTGCTGAGGTCGGCCCAGAGTAACGTTGCGATTCCGATGCCCAGCAGGATCATCACGCCGCCCATGGTGGGCGTGCCCTGCTTGGTGATGAGGTGACTTTGCGGGCCGTCTTGGCGGATCGGCTGACCCTTGCCCTGTTTCGCCTTGAGCCATTGGATGATGGCCGGGCCGAACACGAAGCACACGAACATCGCCGTCACCACCGCCGCGCCGGCGCGGAAAGTCAGATACCGGAACACGTTCAAGACCGGAATTTGGTCGGCGAACTCGGAGAGCATGAACAACATCGGCGCGCGGTCTCCTAATGTCCGTTGACGGTCTTGGGGGGGGACGCGCCGCCCGCGCGCGCGCTCATGGCGCATAGGGCGTCGACAACAACATTCATGCGGCTGCCATGCGAACCCTTCACGGCGACGATGTCGCCGGGGCGCAGGGCGCCTTGGAGCAGGGGGTTCAGCAAGGCGGATTCGCGCACGTGGCCGCCGCGCTTGTCGCGCGGCAGCGCGGTGTGCAGGTGCTCCATCAACGGCCCGGCCGTGAACACCAGATCAATGCCGTTCGCGACGATTGACTCGGCCAATCCGGCATGTAGCGCGGGGCCTTGCGCGCCCAGCTCCAACATGTCGCCCAAGGCCATGAGCGCGCGCGCGGAGGTGTCGGCCTTGATGCGGCCCATGGTCTCGGTCAAAGCCTTCACCGAGGCCGGGCTCGCGTTGTAGCTGTCGTCAACGACCGCGATCTCGCCGCCGGGCACGGCAATTGTCACGACGTTGCCCCGGCCCTTGGTCGGCGCGAGCTTGGCCAGCGTCGCCGCGCCGCGCGACGGGTCCGCGCCCATCGCCTTGATGGCCGCCAGCACCGCCAATGCGTTGATGGCGTGATGACGCCCGCTCACGCCCATGTCGAAGGTGATCCGCTCGCTCAGCACGTCGGCGGCGATCTGCATGCCATGGGCCGAATATGCCAGGCTGACCAAGCGCGCGTCGGCTTGGCCCATGGAACCAAACGTCACGACGTTGCGGCAGCCATGGCCTTTGACGGCGGTGACCAGGCGGTCGAAGTATTCGCTGTCCGCCGGCAGAATGGCGGTGCCGCCCGGCACAAGGCCCGCGGCAATGGAGGCTTTTTCGTCGGCAATGCCGGCGACGGAGTCAAAGAACTCCAAATGAACGGCGGCAACCGCCGTGACGATCACCGCATGCGGCCGCACGAGCCGCGCCAAGGGCGCGATCTCGCCCGGATGATTCATGCCGATCTCGAAGATGCCGAAGGCAACGTTCGCGGGCATGCGCGCGAGGCTCAGCGGCACGCCCCAATGATTGTTGAGATTGCCGCTGGTGGCATGGGTCGCGCCTTGGGCCGCGAGCGCCATCGTCAGCGCATCCTTGGTGCCCGTCTTGCCGACGCTGCCGGTGATGGCGACGATCTTGGCCTGGCCGCGCGCCCGCGCGGCGCGCGCGAGATCGTTCAGCGCCGTGAACGTATCTTTAACGGTTAAGAGTTTATCCTGCAGTTGGTGGGAAAGGTTTTCCGGCACCCGATGAACAAGGGCTGCCGCGGCGCCCGCCGCCAGGGCCGCGCCGACATAATCATGGCCGTCGAAGCTCGGGCCTTTCAGCGCGACAAACAAATCACCCGCCTTCACGGTGCGGCTGTCGATCGACACGCCGCTCGCGGTCCATGCCGCGCGCGCAACCCCAGCCGTGGCGCTCGCGACGTCGGCCGATGTCCACAGGGCTATCGTTTGACCGGCCGTCATGGGCGTCCTCCGGCCAAGTGGCGACGCGCCACATCGGCATCGTTGAAGGGGATCACGGTCGTGCCGACGATCTGTCCGCTTTCGTGTCCCTTGCCGGCGATCAACAGCACATCGCCTTGTTTCAAGGCTGCGATGGCGGAACCGATGGCCTGGTCGCGGTCGCCGATCTCCTCGGCGCCCGGGCAACCCTGAAGGATTTCGCGGCGGATGGCGGCGGGGACCTCGGTGCGCGGATTGTCGTCGGTGACGATCACGCGGTCGGCCAACGCCTTGGCCTTCTCGCCCATCAAACGCCGCTTGCCCTTGTCGCGATCGCCGCCGCAGCCGAAGACGATGGCAAGTTTGTTCGTCGCGTGGGGTCGCAGCGCGTTCAACACGGTTTCAAGCGCGTCGGGCGTGTGGGCATAATCGACATACACCGGCGCGCCGCTGGGGGCGTTGCCGACCCATTCCAATCGGCCCGGCACGCCCTTGAGCGTGGTCAAGGCCTCGACCGCTTCACGCGGATTGGTTTCCGACGCCAGGACCATGCCCAGCGCGCACAACGCATTGCTGGTCTGAAAGTCGCCTGCCAAGGGCAGGCGCACGTCGAAGGACTGTCCGAACACGGAAAGTTTCAAGCGCTGCGCAGCGGCCTCGGGTGCGGCATCGAGCAGGCGCACGGCCTCGCCGTTGCGGCCGAACGACAGCACGCGGTGGCGGCGCAAGCGGCAAGCGGCATCGAGGGCCGGAAACTCGGGTGTATCGGCGTTCAAGACGGCCATGCCGCCCTCGCGCAGCACATCGGAGAACAGCCGCATCTTGGCCGCCAGATAAGCGGACATGGAGCCGTGATAATCCAAGTGATCGCGGCTCAAGTTCGTGAATCCCGCAACACCGACCTTCACGCCGTCAATACGGAACTGATGCAAACCATGGCTGGAGGCTTCCAGCGCCAAGTGCGTCACGCCGGCGGTGGCCAATTCGGCCAGCACGCGATGCACGGCCACCGGATCGGGCGTGGTCAGGCTGCCTTCGATGCGCCGGTCGGCGCCCCAGGCGCCGAGCGTGCCCATGTAGCCCGAGCGATGTCCCAGCGCGGCCCAGAGTTGCTGCGTGAAGTGCGCCACCGACGTCTTGCCATTGGTGCCGGTCACGGCGGCAATAAAGCGCGGTTGCCAGCCGAAGAACTTGGCCGCCATCAGCGCCAAGCGCCGGCGCGGATTGCTGTCGGTGATGAGACGCACCGGCTGGCCACGGGCGTCGCTGCGGCCGGGCCCCAGGTCGGTGCCGGGCTGGGCCAGCACCGCGCAGGCGCCGCGCGCGACCGCGTCGCCGACAAAGCTCCGCCCATCGTCCTTGGCGCCGGGCAAGGCCGCGAACAAATAGCCGGGCTTCACCTCGCGCGAGTCCGAGGTGAGGCCGGCGATGTCCAGCTCTTTCAAAGCCGCCGGGTCCATGCCCTGTTCTTCCAACAACTCACTCAATTTCACCGTCACCACCAAGATTGCCGATCAGCGCTCCGATCGAGTCGGTGTCGTCTTGAACCGTTCTGTCCGCGTCGCCGTTGTCGGGCACGACCGGCGCCTGTGCCGCGCTGATCACGGTCGGCGCGATATCAGAGGCCGCCGCCTGCACGGTTTTCACCGACGCAATGGCTTGAACGCGGTTGTCATCGTTGGTGACGGCATTGGTGATGCCGCGCGCGGCGACGATGTGCGCCAGGGGCGCGAAAGTATCGGTATGACCCACGGGGAACACGCCCAGCATCGGCGCGATGCGCGCGATGATGTTCCCGGCCGTGGGCGCGGCATTCCAACCCGCCGTGGCGAAGTTATAGGTTTCCTTGGTGCCGCGCGGCTCGTCGAGGACCACGAGCACGACGTAGCGCGGCGCATCGATCGGGAACGCGGAAACGAAGGACGTGCGCAGCGAGCTTTCGGTGTAGCCGCCGCGGCGCGAGACTTTCTCGGCCGAGCCGGTCTTGCCGCCCACCAGGTAACCCTTCACGTCGGCCTGTTTGCCCGAGCCTTCCAACACGATCAGACGCATCAACGCGCGCATGGTGTCGGACGTGGACTGCGCGATGACCTGGCGGCCGTCGGGCCGCTCGCCGGGTTGGCGCTTGAGCACCGTGCCCGGAACCAGCACGCCGCCGTTGACCAGGGCGCTGATGGCCGAGGTCACGTGAATCGGCGTGACCGAGATACCGTGCCCGTAGGAAATGGTGATGGTGTTGATGTCGCGCCACGTGCCGGGGAATTGCGGCGTGCCGACTTCGGGCAATTCGAGTGTCAACGGCGACAGCAAGCCGATTTTGCGCAAGAAAGACTTCTGCCGCTCGGTTCCCGCCTCCAGCGCCATCTTGGCGGCGCCGATGTTGGAGGAATGGATCATGATTTCGGGGACACTCAGCCAGCGGTTCTGGGCGTGATAGTCGTTGATGGTGAAACGGCCGATCTTGATGGGGATCGTGGCGTCATAGCGGCTATCCAACGTCGCGGTGCCTGCTTCCAGCGCCATGGCGGCGGTGAACAGCTTAAAGGTCGAGCCCATCTCGTAGAGCCCGAGCGTCGCGCGGTTGAAACGCGCATCGGCTTCGGCCGTGGCCAGCGCCTTGGGATCGAAGTCCGGCAGCGAGACCATGGAGACGACTTCGCCCGAGAGCGCGTCCATCACCACGGCGGTGCCGGCCTGGGCATGAAAGCGCGCGATGCCCTCGGCCAAGGTGTCGCGCACGGCATGCTGCACGCGCACGTCCAGCGACAAGGACAGCGGCTCGGATTGCTTGGTCAGAAGTTCGTCGAAGGTTTTCTCGATGCCGGCGCTGCCGCGGTTGTCGGGATCCGTCGCACCCACGGCGTGGGCCAGCAACGCGCCGTGCGGGTAAATCCGCCGCTCGGAGCTCTCGAAGTAGACTCCGGGGATGCCCAGCCGGTTGACGTTCATCTGTTCGGCGGGCGTCAAATGACGACGCAGATAGATGAAACGTTGCCCGGAGGTGAGCCGGCGCAAGACGTCGTCATAGGTCAGGTCGGGCAGCACGGCGGTCAGCTTATCGGCGGCTTGCTTGGGTTCTTTGACCTTCACCGCGTCCGCGTAGAGATTGACCGTGGGCAGGTTGGTGGCGATCAGGATGCCGTTGCGGTCGACGATCTCGGCGCGGCGCACGGGATGAGGGGCTGTCTTGACCGTGGTGGCGGCCAGACCCGGCAGCGCGGAATTCTCCAGCACCATCAAATCGACGAGGCGCGCGCCGATGCCGGCAAAGGCGATGCCGAATAATCCCGCCGCGACGATCAAGCGAATGCGTCCGGTCTCGACCACGCGCTTGGTGGCGCCGTCCAAGCGCAGCTTGGGCGTTTGCGCGGGGCGGAAGTCCTCGCCCGGATACAAGAAGACGCGGCGCTTGCCAGCGACGGAACCGATCATGGGCTCGGCTCCTTGATCGAGACCGGCCCGGACCAGAAGGGCGGCAACAACTTTTGCAGCCGCGCAACGGTCGCCGTGATGGCGTCGGTCCGAGGGCTGGCCATGGCCAGGTTCCTCGGCAGGACAGCGCCCTGAGCGGTAGACTCAGATGTGACGGAGTCGTTCTGAGAATCAGCCGAAGCGCTGCGCAAGGACGGGGCATCGGTGGCTTCGGTGGCGGGCGGCGTCGCCACGGCCTCGGGGTTGGGCGTGAAGCCATTGCGATAAGGCAGCTGCGAGATCGTCAACACTTGCTTGGCGTTGGGTGCGCCAAAACCCAAGTGCTGCTCGCTGAGGCGGCGCAAGCGTCCCGGGTCATTAAGGTAAGTCCATTCTGCTTCCAGCACGCGAATGGCGCCGCGATCACGTTCGATCTGCTGCTGTTTGGCGTGAAGCTCGTCTTCAAGGGCTTGCACTTGGTACTTGAGCAAGAACAGACACACACCGACGAGCGTGGCGAGCGCGGCCCACATGAGTGCAAGCGGCCTCATGAACGGCCTCCGTTGACGGCGGCGAGTGCGCTATGGGCGGTACGTTCCGCAACGCGCAGGCGCGCGGACCGTGAACGTGGGTTGCGCGCGATTTCGGCTTCTGTCGGCGTGATGGGGCGCTTGGTGACAAGATTGAACGTCGCCTGGGGCGCTTTCACGGCCGAGCTGGGCAGATGGCGCGAGGGCAGCGCGGCAGCGCTGGAGTGCGCGCGCATGAAAGTCTTGACGATGCGGTCTTCGAGCGAGTGGAACGACACGACGGCGAGGCGTCCGCCGGGACGCAGCAAGAACTCGGCCGACCGGAGACAGCGGTCCAGTTCGTCCAGTTCGTCGTTCACGTAAATGCGCAAGGCCTGGAAGGTGCGCGTCGCGGGGTCGATGCCGTCGTGGGCGCGGCGCACTTCGGCGCGGATGACGTCGGCCAGATGAAGCGTGCGCGAGAAGGGGCGGTCCTGGCGGGCCTTGACGATGGCCTTGGCGACGCGGCGCGCGTGCTTTTCCTCGCCGAAGGTCAGGATGATCTCGGCCAGCTCTTTCTCGGGCAGGGTGTTCACCACGTCGGCGGCGCTGCGCCCGGCCCGCTCCATGCGCATGTCGAGCGGACCGTCGCGCAGGAACGAGAAGCCGCGCGCGCGGTCGTCGATCTGCATGGAGCTGACGCCGACATCGAGCGCGATGCCATCGACGCTGCGCACGCCGTGCGCGCCCAGCAACTCCGCCATGTCGCCGAAGCGGCCGGCGAGCAGATGCAAGCGCTCGGGATACCGTGACACCAAGGCGCTGCCGCGCGCCAGCGCATCGGGGTCACGATCGATGGCCCAAACCTGGCATGACGCCGCCTCGAGCAGCGCTGATGTGTAGCCGCCGGCGCCGAAGGTGCCGTCGACATAAATGCCGCCGTCGCGCGGTTGCAACGCGTCCAGCACTTCAGCCAAGAGGACAGGGATATGAGGAGATTCGGGTGAGGGGGTTGCGGCGCTCTGGCTGGTCATCGCGCCTCGTCTTTGCCGGCGGTCAGTTGAGCCTGCCGTCCGGCGAGCACGCGCTTCATGAGCGCGTCTTGAGTTTTGGCCAGCGCACCCGGTTCCCAAATCTGGAAGGTGCGGCCCTTGCCGACAAAAGCGCCTTTGTCGGTCAATCGGGCCCTGGCGAGGAAGTCCTCCGGCAGAACAATCCGCCCGCCGCCGTCGAATGGCGTTTCACGGGCGCTGCCGACAATGAGGTGCGCGATGGCGTCGTCGTCGATGCTGGGCAGAGGGTCGTCCTTCATCGAGTCCACTAGGGATTCGATGCGGTCCATGCCGCAGCCTTCGATGCAGTCGCCGTTGAGAGCGGGGTAAAGCGCAACGCCCGACAGACCCTTGGTCTGCAAGGCCGTGCGAAAGGGCGCCGGGACGGAGATTCGTCCCTTGGCGTCAATCTTATTAATAAAGGTCCCGATAAACGCCTTCACGGCTGGACCGCCCTCTACCCAAACCCCTCAGGTCCAGAAGCAGGGCATGCGCATGCGCAGGTCCTGGACCTATATGGTATCTCATGGGATTTTATGGGTGTCAATGGGAACACCCCCTAACCCCATGAAATTGTTCTACTTTTGTTCTATTGATAAGTGCTTAGAGCCACAGCGATTTTCACGAAATTAAACTTCGTGAAGATGTGTCAGCATTGAACCCTGAGCCTCGAGTATGGTGCCGCGATGATCGCGAAGTGGCGGAACCTGGGAATCTCAAGGGTATTCCCGAGGCAGTCGCCTCGAAATCAATCAACTCATTGAGAAGTATAAGAAAAATGCCAGATGGCCTGTAAGCCGGGTTCTGTCCCCGACCGAAACCGGGGGATAGCCATTCCTCTGGGATGCCCGTTACCGGACACCTCGCGCGACCGACCCGGACGACGATGCGGAAGCGCATCTCTCGGCGCGGTTTCCCGCCCAAGCGGCCGTCCCTATTTGGTCTTGCTCCAGGTGGGGTTTACCGAGCCACGTTTGTTGCCAAACGTCTGGTGCGCTCTTACCGCACCGTTTCACCCTTACCTCGGACCGAGGTCCAAGGCGGTTTGCTTTCTGTTGCACTGTCCCTGGGGTCGCCCCCGCCGGCCGTTAGCCGGCACCTTGCTTCCGTGGAGCCCGGACTTTCCTCGATCACTTTTGAGGGTGACCGCGGCTATCCGGCCATCTGGCCGGCGGAACATGGGCTTGACCGCCCGGCAGGTCAAGCCAAGAGGTTAAGCCAGGTCTGAGGCGGCGAACGCTTGGATGAGCGCCGAGGTTTCGCTGTCGAGCACGCCGTCGATCTTGCGGGGGCGGTGGTGGCGCTGAAAGGCCGCGATACAATCGCCGGGCGCGCCGAGGATGTCGCAGCCAGCCTCGTCTGATAGTGGTGTGGCGTAGCCGATGGCGGAGAGCAGCCGATAAGCCTGGTCGGTGGGGATCAGATGTTTGGTCCCCGCCAGGCGCGGCCAGCGGCCCAGCCCCGCGCTTGCCAGGTCCTGCCAGGGAAACAACTCGCCGGGATCGATTTTGCGGCCGGGCGCGATGTCGGAATGACCGATGACCGCCTCGGCGTTCAGGCCATGGCGCGCCATGATGTCCTTGAGCAAGCGCGTCAAGGCTTCGATTTGCGCCCTGGGAAAGGCCCGATAACCGAAATCGTGTCCCGGGTTGGCGAGCTCGACGCCGATGGAGGCGCTGTTGAGGTCGCGCGCGCCTTGCCAATAGGACACGCCCGCATGCCACGCGCGGCGATCTTCCGGGACCATTCGGAAAATCACGCCGTCATCGTCGATGAGGTAATGGGCGCTCACCTGCGTGGCGGGATCGCATAGACGGGCGAGCGCCTCGTCGCGAGTCTTCATGCCCGTATAGTGCAGCACGATCCACCGCACGCCGACGCGGCCGGCGACGGGCTTGCGTTCGCCGTGATTGGGCGAGGGCCGTTCGACGATCTCAAACGGTGGGGGCACGGGCGGCGTCCTTGCTCATGAACCGTTTCACGATCATGCGCACTTGAATGAGCGCCACGCCCGCGAAGGTCAAGACTCCGCCGTAGATTTTTTCGTCGGTGACCGGCTCGCCCAAGAAGATGATGGCAGCGGCAAATCCCACCAGCGGGACCAGCAAATTGAACGGCGCCACGGTGGCCATGGGGTAGCGGTGCAGCAAGCCATTCCACAACGTATGCGCGATGATCGACGAGGCGACCGCGGAGTACAGCGCCATGAGCCAGAAGTCGGCGGTGGGCGCGGTGAACACGTTCATCTGGCCCGATTCAAGCAGGGCCGACGCCAGCAGAATCTGTGGCGCGGCCAGCAGCGAACTCCAGGCGCTGATGGTGAGCGGGCTGACGTCGTCCAGGCGCTTGATGATGACGTTGGCCACGCCCCACACCGCCATGGCGGCCACGGATGCGATGAAGTAGATCGGCGCGTCGATGCGCGGCTCACCGGCCAGCAGGCCGATGCCGAGAAAGGCCAAGGCGATGCCGGCCCAGCGCCAACGTCCGAAGGTTTCCTTGAAAACAAATCGGCCCAGCAGAATCGTGAACGGTGCGCCCAGTTGCACGATGATCACCGATGTCGCCGCGTCGATGCCGGCGAGGCCAAAGTTGATCAGGCCCAGATGCAACGCGCCGTAAACGAAAGATAGAAGGGCGATGCCGGGCCAGCGTCCGCGCGGCAGGGTGACGAAGGGGGCGACTAAGATGCCAACCAACACCAAGCGCACGCCGACGAACCAGAATGGCGCGGAGGCTTCCACGCCGACCTTGGCGACAACGTGATTGAGGCCCCACAGCAAGACGGTCAGCAGAGCGGCGGCGATATGGCGGGGCGACATGGTGATCTTTGATCGAAAGATCACCTTGTAGGCTAGCTATCAGCACCGCGCAAAGAAAACTCCGGAGCAGCATCGGCTGCTCCGGAGCGGAATTTTCCCGGAAAGTTGCCTAGGCCGGCGCCAGTTGACGCATCTTCGGGCGCAGGTACTGGCGGATCTTGCCGATGGCCTTGGCCTCGATCTGGCGCACGCGCTCGGCCGTGAGGCCGTAGACGGTGGCGAGCTTCGACAAGGTCACCGGGCGCTCGGTCATGTAGCGGCGCGTCAAGATCTCGCGTTCGCGGCTGTCGAGCTTGGAGACCGCCTCACGCAGAACTTCGGAGCGCCACGCGCGATCGTCGGCCTCCACCAGCATGGCTTCGGGTGTGGGTTTGTCGTCGGCTATCGTATCGGCCATGGTGATGGAATCGCCGTCGTTGCCGTGGCCGATGGGCTGGGCCAGCGACACGTCGTTGGCCGACAGGCGCTGGTCCATGGCCACGACGTCTTCGCGGCTGACGCCGAAGCGCTTGGCCAACACGTCGATGTCCTGCTCGCTCAGATAGCGCTGGCCGTCGACATGCAGGTTCTGCTTGGCGCGGCGCAGATTGAAGAACAGGCGCTTCTTGTGGGCGCCGTTGCCCACCTTGATCAGCGACCACGTCTGCAACACGAAGTTCAAGATCGACGCCTTGATCCACCAGCGCGCGTAGGTGGAAAAGCGGAAGCCCTTTTCCGGCTTGAAGCGCTCGACCGAGTGCAGCAGGCCCAAGTTGCCTTCGCTGATGAGGTCGTTCACGTCGATGCCGTAGCCCGAATACTTCTGGGCGATCTTGGGCACCAATCGCAAATGGCTGGCGATCAGCGCGTCGAAGGCGCGTTTGTCGCCGTGTTCGTACCAGCGCACAATCAAGTCGCGTTCCTCCTGTTCCGTGAGAACAGGATAGGTTTTGATCTGATTCATATAGCTCAGGTTGTCCGAGCCGTGCGCCTTGACTGCCGCCATCCCCGGGGATGGCGCCAAGGCAGGTCGTACGGCGGAGGGACGTTTTCCGAAAAACGAAAAGCCCATGGATGTCTCCGTCTGCTGCGGCCTGTCTGGTGCCGTGGTTTAATCAGAACTAGATCAGTCCTCTTTGGCAAGTAAAATCGGACTGAACTAGTCTAAATTCGGTACGAAACCCTTTTGAGCTTGGATCAGTGCCTCGAACCCCTTGGAAAATATGGGTTTGACGCCGGGTTGACCGGTCGAGGCCATTGCGTAAGTTAGGGCCCTACGCCGGGTCCTTGGGCCGATTCGTGACGCCTGACCCGGCGCGCGCACGAGCCCAGACACCGTCAGCCCCGAATCGCCGAGACCGCCATGACCACCTACACCGCTCCGCTTCGCGACATGCGCTTTGCCTTGCACGAAGTCTTCGCCGCCGAGAAAACGCTCACGGCGCTGCCGGGCCTGGAGGAGGTCACGACCGACGTCATGGACGCGGTGCTGGAAGAGTGCGCCAAGCTTTGCCAGGACGTGCTGCATCCGCTCAATCAGTCGGGCGATCAGGAAGGCTGTACGTTCACCAACGGCGTGGTCATCACGCCCAAGGGTTTCAAGGACGCCTACAAGCAATACGCCGCGGGCGGCTGGTGCGGCCTGACGGCCAGCCCCGATCACGGCGGGCAAGGGTTGCCCGAAGCGTTGGACTATTTGGTCGCCGAGATGGTCGGCTCGGCCAATTTGTCCTTCGGCCTCTATCCGGGCTTGAGCCAAGGCACCATGCTGGCCTTGGCCGCGCATGGCACCGACGAGCAGAAAAAAGTATATCTGCCGAAAATTGTCAGCGGCGAATGGCAAGGCGCCATGGACCTGACCGAGCCCCATTGCGGCTCGGACTTGGGTTTGCTGCGCACCAAGGCCGTGCCCAACGGCGACGGCAGCTACAGCATCAGCGGCACCAAGATCTTCATCTCGGCGGGCGACAGCGATCTGGTCGACAACGTCGTGCACTTGGTCTTGGCGCGCTTGCCCGACGCGCCCGAGGGCAGCAAAGGTATCTCGCTGTTTTTGGTGCCGAAAATCTTCGTCAACGCCGACGGCTCCTTGGGCAAACCCAATGCCGTGAGCGTGGGGTCCATCGAGCACAAGATGGGCATCAAGGGCTCGGCCACCTGCGTGATGAACTTCGACGGCGCCAAGGGCTGGCTGGTGGGTCAGCCGCATAAGGGTCTCGCCTGCATGTTCACCATGATGAACAAGGAGCGCATGTTCGTCGGCGCCCAGGGCATCAGCCAGTCGGAATTGGCCTATCAAAACGCCGTCGCCTACGCCAAGGACCGCATGCAGGGCCGCGCCGCCGACGGCGCCAAGCGTCCCGACAAACCGGCCGACCCCATCATCGTGCATCCCGATATCCGCAACCGCTTGCTGTACGCGCGCGCGGTGGTGGAAGCGCAGCGCGCCTTGGCGCTGTACGCGCACATGCAGGTGGACATTTCGCATCGCCACGCCGATGCCGCCGTGCGCGAGCGCGCCGACGACATGGCCGGGTTGCTCACGCCCATCATTAAAGCAGGAGGCAGCGGCTTCGGCTCGGAAATCACCAACCTCTGCCTGCAGGTGTTCGGCGGCCACGGCTACGTGAAGGAATGGGGCATGGAGCAAATGGTGCGCGACGTGCGCATCACCGAGATTTACGAGGGCACCAACACCATCCAGGCCTTGGACTTGATAGGACGCAAGCTGGGTTTGGGCGGCGGGCGGCTGGTCAAGGGCTTCATGGCCGAGACCGAGGCCGTGCTCGCGCGCCTCAAGGGGCGCAACGACATGGCCGAGTTCACCGCGCCCTTCGCCGACGCGCGCGCCAAGCTGGTGGCGGTGACGCAGTGGATCGTCGAGCATTCGCAACAGGATCCGCACCTGCGCGGCGCGGTCGCCAACGATTACCTGCGCCAATTCACGCTGACCTGCATGGCCTGGATGTGGGTGCTGATGGCCGAGAAGGCGCTGGAAAAGAAGAACGGCAGCGATCCGTTCTACGACGCCAAGCTGCAGGTCGGGCGCTTCTTCATGGCCAAGGTGCTGCCGCAGATTGCCGTGCATGACGCGCTGATCCGCGCCGGCAGCGCGCCGGCCATGACGTTGCCGGAGGCCATGTTCTGACCCGCCGGCGCAGACCCCGCTTGTGATTTCCTCCGGCGTCGCCCGCTCCGCGCTGATCTTCGCCGCGGCGGTGGCGGCGCTGTTGGGCGCCGTCGCGGTGTTCGCCCCGCGCATGGTCGACGTGCGCGGGCTCGCGCCGACCATCGGCGCCGAACTGTCCCAGGCCCTGGGCGCGGACGTCCGCATTCGCGGCGACATTTTGCTGGTGCTGGTGCCCACGCCCCGGCTGATCTTGCGCGACATCGCGACGACGTCCGAGGTCCCAGGCGGGTTTGCGCTCCGCGCGCCCGAGGCCCGCGCGGACTTGGCGTGGGGCGATCTTGTTCTCGGCCGATATGTCGTCACCGAGTTGCGTTTGCGCGAGCCCGCGATCACGTTGTCCTCCGGCCAGATCGTGGCGCCGGGCCTTGCCTTGTCGCGGCTGCGCCTGGACCGGGCCCGGATTTTGGTCGCACGCGGCGAGAACACGACGAAGCTCGAAGCGCTCAATGCCGACATCACGCGCGGCGCGACCGGGGCGATCACCTGGACCGCATCGGGACTGGCGGACGGCCTCGCAATGGACCTTGAGGGCCGGGCGGGCCCGGCCCTCGCGACGGGTCGGCGCAATGTGCAAGGCAGCGTAGCGTTCCCCGAGGCGGACCTGGTGTTGGAATTCAACGGCCAGCATGACGCACCGGTGGCGTTCAATGGCCGGGCCACGCTGACGGGCGCGCGCGTGGCTGAGGCGCTGAGCGCGGGCGTCGGCCTGGATATCGATCCGGCCCGCTGGCCGTGGTCCGCCGACGGTTTCACGCTGGCGGGCGATCTCAAGGTGCAGGCCGACGCCATCGACGTTGCCAACGCCGAACTGAAACTCGGCGACCAAGCGGGGACGTTGAGCCTGGCGCTGGCCGATTTGGGCACATCGACGCCGCGCTTCGATCTGCGCCTGGACGCGGGCCCGTTCGACGTCCTGCGGTGGCTGCCGGCGCGGCCGAACGCCGATACGGCGGCCGCGCGCGGCGCGGGTTCGACCATCGCCGCTGTGCTGACGGGCTCCAGCTCCAACTGGACCGGCGACGTGACGATCAACGCGCCGCTGGCGCGCATCGGAGCGCAAAGTGCGCGCGACATTCGCATCATTGTGGCGCGCGACGGCGAGTCATGGAACGTGCGCGCGGCGAGCGCCACCTTGCCCGGCCAAACACGGTTATCGTTTGCCGGGTTTCTGCGCGCCGACGACGCAACCGGCACCACCGCCGAAGGATCGTGGCAGGCCGATGTCCAGGATGGACGCGGGCTGCTGGCCTGGCTCGGTATCAAACCCGAGGGCTTGCCGGTCGAGCGCTTGGCGACATTGCGCGCCAACGGCACGGTCCAATCCACCGCGTCGCTGATCGTGTTCAACGATCTCGCGCTCGCCGTCGACGGCAGCACGGCCACGGGCCGCGTCGCCCTCGGGCTGGACGGCCGCGCGCCGCTGACGGTCGATCTCGACATCGACCGCTTGGCGCTCGACGCATACGGCCCGCTCCTGGGCAAGCTGCTGTCGCCGCCGGCCGCGGCTCCAGCGCAACCCAGCGCGGCGGGATACAGCCTCGCGCCTATTGCGCCGTGGCTCGCGGAATTGGCGCGGCTGCGCGCGGCGCTGCGGCTGCAGGTGGAGCAGTTCACGTGGCGCGACGTGCTGGCAGGTAAACTGGGGGCTGACATTGTGTTTGCCGACGGCGCGGTCGACATCCGCTCGCTCGCCCTCGAAGACCCGCAAACGGCCGCGCTGTGGGTCGGTGGCCGCATCGAATCGCTCGATGCCGTTCCGGCGTTCAAGACCCTGCAAGTCGAGGCGAAAGTCATCGATGTGGCGCGCTTCGGCCGCATCCTGCGCGCCGACTGGCCGCAGCCGGTGCGCAACCTGGCGCCGTGGACCGCGACCGGCGCGCTCAACGGCACCTGGGTCGAATCCGCGTTGACGCTCGACGGCACAATGGGCGGTCTCGCGTTCAAATCGCGCGGTACCATCGGCGTCGTCGAGCGGACGATGAAGGTTGATACGTTGCTAGACCTCTCCCATCCCGACATTGGCGCCTTGCGCCGCAAGATGTGGCCCGGCCAATCGTTCGCCGCCGACGTGTCAGGCGCGTTGTCCATGACGGGCAAGCTGAGTGCCGCCGACCGAAAGGTGTCATTGACTGAGATAAAGTTCGCGCTGGGCTCGCAGCGCCTGAGCGGCGAAATGTCGGCAGTTCCTTCGGAAAAGCGCTTTGACGCGAACATCGCCGATATCGACTTCGATTTGCGTCCCTGGGCGGCTACCTTGCCGCCACCGCCTGTGTTGCCCATGGGCTGGAGCGGCGAGGTGACGCTGGCGGGGCCGCGCTGGCGCAGTTTCGGCGTCGATGCGCGCGAGTTTTCGGCCAAGCTCGTCGCGACGCCCGACGAGATCAAGCTCACCGAGTGGCGCGGGCGCTGGTTCGACGGCCGAGCGCAGGTGGCGATGACGTGGTCGCGTGCGGCCGATGAAACAGAACCGGACACGAAGCGCCGTGCCTTCAAGGGCCAGGTCGCGGTGCAAGGGGCCGATGCCGGGTTGTTGTTCGGCGATGCGAAGCCATCACCGCCCAACCGCCGCGCCGTCAGCGACATCGCGCTGGGTCTTGAGTCTTCCGGGCTCACGGCCGAAGAGATGATGGCGAACATGTCGGGCTCCGGTTCCCTCGGCATCAAGGTGCCGCCCGGCGTCGTGCCCACGGGGGCCTTGTCGGCCTTGGGCGCGCTGGTGCGCAGCGAAGCGCCCGACGGCCGTAGCGCGGCGGCGCTGGAGGCTTCAGCGGCCTTCGCGATCGAAAATGCGGCGGTCATCGTCACCGACGGCAAACTCCTCACCAACGCCTACACCGGATCGCTGCAGGGCAGCGTGGACCTGGCCCGCCGCGTGCTCGACCTGTCGGGCACGCTCAAGCTCAAGGACCGCGCGCTGATCGTCGGCGAGGCGGCGCGCCTGGTGCTGCCGCCGACGACGGCCTTCACGGTCAAGGGCGCGCTCGATGCGCCCACCGTGTCGCTGAATGCGCCAAAATAAGCGCGTTCAGCGCTGCTGCTGTTGCAGCGATTTCAAAACGTAAAGCCGCACCGCGCTCGACAAATTGCCGGGCCGGGCCGCGTCGATTTCACTCAGCAGATCGGCGAGCGCCCGGCGCCTCGCGCGTGCAAGCGCCTTGAGCGCGTCCCAGAACTCGTCCTCCACCGACACGCTGGTGCGATGGCCCGCCAGCGTCACCGAGCGCTTGCGGATGGGCCCGCTCATGGGCTGGGACTCAACATGTCGGTGGGCTTGACCCAGCGGTCGTAATCCGCCGCCGAGACGTGACCCAGTTTCAGCGCAGCGTCCTTCAGGCTCAGGCCGTCATGATGCGCGAGCTTGGCGATGGCGGCGGCCTTGTCATAACCAATGTGCGGCGAGAGCGCGGTGACCAGCATCAGCGAGTCCGCGACCTGGCGATCCACCACCGCGCGATTGACGGCAAGCCCCGCGACGCAGTGCTCGGCGAAGCCCGCGGCGGCGTCGGACAACAGGCGAATGGACCGCAGCACGTTGGCGACGATCACCGGCTTGTAGACGTTGAGTTCCAAATGGCCCTGCGACCCGGCGATGGTGACGGCGACATGGTTGCCCATCACCTGCGCGCACACCATCGTCAGGGCCTCGGCCTGGGTCGGGTTGACTTTGCCCGGCATGATGGACGAGCCCGGTTCGTTCTCGGGCAGTTGCAGTTCGCCCAGGCCCGCGCGCGGGCCCGAGCCCAGCAAGCGGATGTCATTGGCGATCTTCATCAGCGACACGGCGATGGTGTTGAGCACGCCCGAGCATTCCACCAACGAATCGTGCGCCGCCAGGGCCTCGAAGAAATTCGGCGCCGGCGCGAAGGGCAGGGACGTGAGCGCGCGTACATGCTCGGCGAACTTTTCCGCGAAGCCGATTTTGGCATTCACGCCCGTGCCCACGGCCGTACCGCCCTGGGCCAGGCGATAGAGCGCGGGCAGGGCGGCTTCGGCGCGCGCGAGGCCGTAGCCCGCTTGCGCGGCGTAACCCGAGAACTCCTGGCCCGCGGTGATGGGTGTGGCGTCTTGCAAATGCGTGCGGCCGATCTTCACGATGTCGGCGAATTCTTTGGCCTTGCCGTCCAGCGCCGCGTGCAGCGCGCGCAAGGCCGGGATCAAGGCCCGCGTCATCTCCAGGGCCGTCGCAATGTGCATGACGGTGGGGAAACTGTCGTTGGACGACTGCCCGCGATTGACATGATCGTTGGGATGCACCGGCGACTTGCCGCCGCGCGGTTTGCCCAGCATCTCGTTGGCGCGTCCGGCGATGACCTCGTTGGCGTTCATGTTGGTTTGCGTGCCCGAGCCCGTCTGCCAGACCACCAGCGGAAATTCGTCGTCGCGTTTTCCGTCGGCGACTTCCTGCGCGGCGGCGGCGATGGCCTCGGCGAGGGCGGCGGGCAATTCACCCAAATCCTTGTTCGCCAAGGCCGCCGCTTTTTTCTGCAGCCCGAAGGCGCGAATCAGGGGCAGGGGCATCCGTTCGCCGCCGATTTTGAAGTTGCCGAGGCTGCGTTGGGTCTGGGCACCCCAATAGCGCTCGGCGGGCACTTGGATCGCGCCCATGCTGTCGGTCTCGGTGCGTGTGGCCGTCATGGCGTCAAGCCTGCGAGGAAAGCGGCCACGGCGTCAAGCGCGGCGGCGAGGTTTTCGTCGTGGGTGCGCCCCGAGGCCCTGCGCGGTTTCAAGTCGTGGTCGCCGTCGGCGGCCCAGTGCAGCGTGATGGCCCGCGCGAGGCGCACGGCGTCGATGCTGGGACGGTCGCCCATGGCATCGCGTTCGCCCTGGCAGATGAGTGTCGGCGTGCGCAGGGTTTGCAAGTGCGCTATCCTTGGCTTGTCACGACGACCCGCGCCATAGAAGGGATAGCCCAGACAGACGAGACCCGGCGCGTTCATCTCGTCGGCGATCATGCTGGCGATGCGCCCGCCCATGGACTTGCCGCCGATGACGCTGCGCTCGCCACCGTGTTTGGCGATCACCGCGCGCCAGGTGTTCATCAGCACGTCGAGCTTGTCGGGCGGCTTGCGTTTTCCGGTCGCGCGCCGCGTGGCCATGTAGGGAAACTCGAACCGCCCGACGCGCACGCCACGCCCGGCCAAGCCCTCGGCAAAGAAGGTCATGAACGGGCTGTCCATGGGCGCGCCGGCGCCATGCGCCAACAAAAGCGTGGCAGCGGCTTTGGCGGGGCCGGTCCAGAGCATGGTCGTGGCCGTGGTCAACCTTCGCAACTCCTCAAAAAAGATAATGAAATCAATGGGCCCACCTGTTCCGCCTGTTATTTCAGGAACCCTTCAAAAAGAACAGGCGCGAGCGGGCTAAGCCCTTGATTTCGGCCCATTTTTGAAAGACCCTTTTTTCATATCAGGGTATTCGACGACACTCCTCCACTGCCAAAGTGAACACACATCTTTACATGGGTCAGACAGTCCTCAGCCGCCAGCTGTGAATATTTTTTGATCAAACGGAGACTCCTCATGAAGCGCACATTATTAGTTGGGCCGATAGCCGCCGCCTGGGCGAGTTTCGCGCCGCTCGCCGCCGAGATCGCGCCGGTGAAGGTCGATGCGCCGGCCGGCGTCTATAAACTCGACAAGACGCATGCGAGTTTGATCTTCCGCGTCAGCCACATGGGCTTTTCCAACTACACCGCGCGCTTCACGCGCTTCGACGCGACGCTCGATCTCGACCCCGCCAAGCCCGCCGCCGCGCGCCTGACGGCCACGGTCGACGCGGCGTCGCTGGAGACGGATTTCCCCACGCCCGAGATCGTCGATTTCAACGCCGAGCTGCGCGGGCCCCAGTGGCTGGATGCAGGAAAATTCCCGACCATGACCTACCGCTCCACCGCCATCGAAATGACCGCGCCCAACGCCGCGCGCATCGTGGGCGAACTCACGCTGCGCGGCGTGACCAAGCCGGTAACGCTCATGGCCGTCTTCAACGGCGGCTATCCCGGCATGGCGGGGCTGGACCCCAACGCGCGCATCGGATTTTCCGCCACCGGCACGCTCAACCGCTCCGACTTCGGCATCGCTTATGGCATTCCCGCGCCCGGCTCCAACATGGGGGTCAGCGACAAGGTCGAGATCATCATCGAAACCGAATTCAACGGGCCGGCGCTGCCGCCCGCCGCGCCCGCCACTAAGCCCTGACGTCAATCCAGCAAAGGAGAAGCACCATGACCTACGTCGACGGATTTGTGATTCCCGTGCCGAAGAAAAATAAAGCCGCCTACAGCCGCATGGCGCGCGAGGGCCGCGAGATTTGGCTCGAGCACGGCGCGACCGGCTATCTCGAGGCCATCGGCGACGACACGCCGTGGGGCAAGCGCACGTCGTTTCCGCGCAGCGTCAAGCTGAAGAAAAGCGAGACGGTGTGGTTCTCGTTCATTCTTTACAAGTCGCGCAAGCACCGCGACGCGGTGATGAAGAAGGTCATGGCCGACAAGCGCATGGCCAAATACATGACCGGCAAGGTGAAGATGCCCTTCGACCCCAAGCGCATGATCGTCGGCGGCTTCAAGGCGGTGGTGGAGGGGTAAGCTCGCCGCTATAAACAAATCAGAGTTATTTAACTGCCGCGCGTTAAATAACTCCGATTTAATTTAATGCCGCTTGGAGCTGGCGCTAGGGGCCGGGTTCTGTTATGTGTATCTTTCGGATATACATAAAGGGCGCGGTCGATGCCGGTTCAAGTGCAAATCTCGAAATGGGGTAACAGCCTGGGCCTGCGCGTGCCGCGCGACGTGGCCGCCCGCGTCGGCCTGACGGAAGGCGCCCGCGTGGACATCGACACCTCGCCCGACGGGCGCATCATCGTCACGCGCTCGCGCCGCCGCTTCACGCTCGATGAGTTGCTCTCCGGCATGACGCCCGAACGCGAACATGCGCTCGAGGATGACGGCCCGGTGGGCGAGGAAACGCTGTAGCCCCATGACGGACCTGCCCGAGCGCGGCAGTTTGGTGTGGCTGCTGTTCTCACCGCAGGCGGGCAGTGAGCAGGCCGGACGCCGGCCCGGAATTGTATTGACCACGCGCAGCTACCACGAGCTTTCGCGGCTGGCGATCGTGTGTCCCATCACCTCGCGCGCACGCGGTTGGCCATTGGAAGTGAAACTTCCAGATGGACTGCCCGTATCGGGAGTCGTCATGGTCGATCAGGTGAAAAGCATCGATCGCGAAGCGCGGAAGATGGAGATCATCGGCGCCGCGCCGCCCGAGGTGCTCGACGAGATCGACGCGCGCCTCGCGCCGCTGTTGAGTTTGTGAGTTGTGTTTCAATTACCCTTGGGTAATTCGTCTTGAAGCAAGATAACATCGTAAGAGTATCGAATTGCCTCTTCACACGCCCATGCTAGGGCATCATCTCTATTTAAGCGGCGAATGGGGAATGTCCGAAATGCAGCGACAACGGCCCCATACTTAATTTCCCCTGATTTTTGCTCATAGCCAGTTAGCATCGCACACTCATCCTTACCTGAGCTTCCACTCAAATATAAATGAAGGTGCAGACTATTTGGATGGCTAGTCCCGTTCCATATCTTAACTGGAAAATTTGTCATCATGGCCTACGTCAGCTTCTGAAAAAAATCGTTGCCCTTGTCGTCGACCACGACAAACGCCGGAAAATCCTGCACCTCGATCTTCCAGATCGCTTCCATGCCCAGTTCCGGATACTCGATCACTTCCACTTTCTTGATGGATTTTTCGGCCAGGCTCGCCGCCGCGCCGCCGATGGAGCCCAAGTAGAACCCGCCGTGCTTTTTGCAGGCCTCGGTCACGGCCTTTGAGCGGTTGCCCTTGGCCAGCATCACCATGGAGCCGCCGTGGGCCTGCAGCTCGTCGACGTAACTGTCCATGCGCCCCGCCGTGGTGGGCCCGAAGGAGCCCGAGGCATAGCCCGTGGGCGTCTTGGCGGGCCCCGCGTAATAGACCGGATGATTCTTCATGTAGTCGGGCAGGCCCTGGCCCGAATCGATGCGTTCTTTCAGCTTGGCGTGCGCGATATCGCGCGCCACCACCATGGGACCGCTGAGGGACACCCGCGTCTTGATGGGGTATTGCGACAAGGTCTTGCGAATTTCTTCCATCGGCCGGTTGAGGTCGATCTTCACCACGTCGCTGGAGAGTTTTTCCTCGCGCACTTCGGGCAAATACTGCGCCGGGTTGGTTTCGAGCTGCTCCAGGTACACGCCGTCCTTGGTGATCTTGCCCAGCATTTGCCGGTCGGCCGAGCACGACACGCCGATACCCACGGGACACGAAGCGCCGTGGCGCGGCAGGCGGATCACGCGCACGTCATGGCAATAATACTTGCCGCCGAACTGCGCGCCGATGCCCAAGCCCCGCGTCATCTCCAGCACTTCCTGTTCCATGGCGAGGTCGCGGAAGGCCTGGCCGTGGAGCCCTCCTTTTGTCGGCAAGCCGTCGAGATAGCGCGCCGAGGCGAGCTTCACGGTCTTGAGCGTCATCTCCGCCGACGTGCCGCCGATGACGATGGACAGGTGATAGGGCGGGCAGGCCGATGTGCCGATGTGCTTGACTTCCTCTTCGAGGAATTTTTTCAACCCCGCCGGATTGAGCACCGCCTTGGTTTTCTGAAACAGAAAGCTCTTGTTGGCCGAGCCGCCGCCCTTGGCCATGAACATGAATTTGTAAGCGTCGCCCGGCACGGCGTAGAGGTCGATTTGGGCGGGCAGGTTGTTGCCGGTGTTCTTCTCGTCGAACAGCGAGGTGGGCGTCATCTGCGAGTAACGCAGGTTGAGCTTTTTGTAGGCTTCGGCCACGCCCTCTGAAATCGCCAGCGCGTCGTCGCCGTCGACGAACACATTCTGCCCCTTCTTGCCCATGATGATGGCCGTGCCGGTGTCTTGGCACATCGGCAGCACGAAGCCCGCCGCGATGTTGGCGTTTTTCAGCAACTCCAGCGCCACGAAGCGGTCGTTGGGCGAGGCCTCGGGGTCGTCCATGATGGCGCGCAGTTGCTTGAGGTGCCCCGGGCGCAACAGGTGCGAGACGTCGCGGAAGGCTTCCGCCGTCAGTTGGGTGATGGCGCCGGGCGCGATGACCGCCACGTCGCGGCCCCTGAACTTTTCGACGCCGACCCCGTCGCTGGTCAGTTTTCTGTAAGTCGTGGCGTCGGGGCCAAGCGGAAACATCTCAGCGAAAGCGGCGTCGAGCATGGCGTGATCCGTTCCTTGTAAATTCAACAGCCTTATTCTGCCCCCTCACCCGACACTTGGTGTCGACCTCTCCCACGAGGGGAGAGGTTTTTTTGCGTTGCATCTCGTCAACCCTCTCCCCCCGAGGGAGAGGGTGCCGAGCGGAGCGAGGCGGTGAGGGGGAAGCCGCAACCGTCGCTGCGTGGCGGGGTATCCAGAATCTACTTCTTGCGAAACTTGTCGAGCGTGATGACTTTGTTTTCATCGTCGCTGGGCGCGGCGGGCGCGGGCGACACCACGGTCGGGCGCGGCCCATCTTTTGACATAGCATCCTTGGCCTTGCCGCTGTTGGCCGCCTTGTCGGGGGTGGCGCCGGTGCCGGCGGTGATCTTGGCCTCGTCGCGCGCGCGCGCCTCGCGGTCCTCGTCGGCGCCGGATTTTTCGACGAACTCCACGTGAAACTGCAGGCCGAACTTGGCGTGGGGGTCGGCGAAGGCCGTGACCGCGGCGAAGGGCACCTTGAGGCGCTGGCTCACGCCCGAGAAGCTGAGCGTGATCTCGAAGCCGTCGTCGTTCACCTTCAAGTCCCAGAACTGGTGCTGCAGCACGATGGTCATCTCGTTGGGGTGCAGCGTGCGCAAGCTCTCGGGGATGCGCACCTGGGGATGGGTGGTGTCGAAGGTGATGTAGAAATGGTGCGAGCCCGGCAGCCCTTGCGTGGCGGTGATGGTCAGCGCCTGGCGCAGCACGCCGCGCAGCGCGTCTTCCACCATCCGCTCGTAACTGAAGGACGAAATCGCCATGAGGACTCTTTAATTGTTTGTCGTAATTTCACCGTTTGATCCGTGGGCCAACCGGTTCCCACTTGTCGGGAAATTACGACTTATTTTCCCCCGCGCCGCCGCGGACTGCAATGGCCTATAACGTGCGGAAGTTGCAAGGAAAAGCGGTTGCGGATGCCGGGAATAAAGTGGGGGGCTTCTGTTGCCCGGTGCCCCCCGAACCGCGCTTTGGACATGTAACCTAGCGGCCGTTAGGCAGCGAGGCGGACGTCCTCAACGAGTGCAACGTTGTCGTTGGCACTTTTAAAATGGCCCGATAACGGCGGTACCATGCCGGGCACAAGCGCAGCCTTTATCACGCCCGTCGATCCTGGATCGGCCCCCAAAAGCCCGCCTTCAAGTTGCAAACGCAACGCAGTGAAAGCGGGCCGGAGAGTGGTGGAGCCGCCGGGCACTGCCCCCGGGTCCGAAACGTCTATTTCGCAACGTGTTTAGCGCCATAGCCGCCGAAGCGGCATTGCTAATATAGTGCAAACGAGGCGGATTCGCCATGGGGGACGCAACGTGATCGATTCCTACGATTTGACGCTGTGGTTCCATGTGGCCGTGATGGGCTACTGGCTGGGCAGCGACTTCGTGCTCAACGCGCTGACGCACTATTTCAAGAACGCCCACGACCTGCCCGTCGCCCAGCGCATGAAGTTGTGGGACTTTTTACTGCTGGTGGACCAGCATCCGCGCAACGCGCTGATCCTGTCGATCCCCCTGGGTTTTCAACTGGCGGCCGACTTGGACCTGTCGCCCATCAAGGGCCCGATGCTGGCCGCGCTGTGGGTGGCCTCCATCGCCTGGTTCGTCTTCATATGGGTGCTGCACTTTCAGGTGGGCAAGCCCGGCTACCGCCAGCTCAACAAGATGGACCTGACCCTGCGCTACAGCCTCATCGTCGTGCTGTTCGTCGTCGGCGCGGGCTCGGTGCTGGGCGAGGGGCCGCTCGCGGCCAAGTGGCTCGGCGCCAAGGTGGCGCTGTTCGCGCTGATTATCGCCGGCGGCATGGCCATTCGCCACTACATCGCGCAGGTTTACGCGGTGTTCCCGAAACTGACGGCCCAGGGCTCCACCCCCGAGGTGGAGCGCGTCATCACGCACGCCTTGAACTGGGGCAGTTATGTGCTGTTCGGCATGTGGGGACTGATCTTCGTCATCGGCTATTTGGGCGCCGCCAAGCCGTTTTAGGCCATCACTACGGATGTCACTACCTCTACTGTCATCCTGGGGCTTGTCCCCAGGATCCAGGGTTACTGCTAGACTTGTGCGTGTGACTCTTGGGTCCTGGGAATAAATCCCAGGACGACAATTGAGTTGAATTCTGCAAGTTCGCGGGAATTTTCTTGTGGATAACGCGCCTTCAGCAATTCTCGCCCTCGCGACAAACGGACGGCCTCGCGCTATAAGGCGGCCATGCAGCAATACCTCGACCTACTCGACCGCGTGCTCAAGACCGGCGTGAAAAAGTCCGACCGCACCGGCACCGGCACCTACAGCGTCTTCGGCCATCAAATGCGTTTCGATTTGGCCGAGGGTTTTCCGCTGCTGACCACCAAAAAGCTGCACGTGAAGTCGATCGTTCATGAGCTGCTCTGGTTCCTGAAGGGCGACACCAACATCAAGTACTTGAAGGACCACGGCGTCTCCATCTGGGACGCCTGGGCCGACGAGGACGGCGACCTGGGGCCGGTCTATGGCTACCAGTGGCGCAGTTGGCCCACGCTCGACGGCCGCAAGATCGACCAGATCGCCAATGTGGTGCGTTCGATCAAGACCACGCCCGACAGCCGCCGTCACATCGTCACCGCCTGGAACCCCGCCGACGTGGACGACATGGCGCTGCCGCCGTGCCATTGCCTGTTCCAGTTCTATGTCGCCGAGGGCAGGCTGTCGTGCCAGCTGTATCAGCGCAGCGCCGACATTTTTCTGGGCGTGCCCTTCAACATCGCCTCCTACGCGCTGCTGACCCTGATGATCGGGCAGGTGACGGGCCTGAAGCCCGGCGAGTTCGTGCACACCTTCGGCGACGCGCACCTTTACACCAACCACGTCGAGCAGGCGCACATTCAGCTCAGCCGCGCGCCGCGCCCCTTGCCGAGCATGACCTTGAACCCCTCCGTGGGCGACATTTTCGGCTTCAGGTACGACGACTTCACGCTGGCGAACTACAACCCTCATCCGCACATCGCCGCCAAGGTGGCGGTGTAATCCCCGGGCGCTGCGCGTTGACCCGCGACATCGTCGTGTCCCTGATCGTGGCGCGCGCCGAAAACGGCGTCATCGGCGCCGGCGGCAAGCTGCCCTGGCACATCTCGGCGGACTTGAAGCACTTCAAGGCGCTGACCGTGGGCAAGCCCGTGGTCATGGGCCGCAAGACTTACGAGTCCATCGGCAAGCCCTTGCCCCGGCGCACCAACATCGTGATTACACGCGATCCCAACTGGCGCGCCGAGGGTGTCGTGGTGGCGCACGACTTGGCCACGGCGCTGGCGCTGGCCTACGAGGACGCGCACCGCACCGGCGTGGACGAAGTCATGATCATCGGCGGGGCGGAGATTTACGCCCAGGCCTTGCCGCACGCCAAGCGCATCCATCTCACCGAGATTCACCGCGATTATGCGGGCGACACGCGCCTCGCGCTGAACCTCGCGGGTTGGCAGGAGCGCGACCGCGTCACCCATGCGCCCGAAACGCCCGGTGGCCCGGCCTTCAGCTTCACAACGCTGGAGCGCGGCTGAGGTCGGCGATTGAAGTTATGCCAGATATGGCATAAAGTGATTACTCGAAGACGGAAAAAGAATGGCCCGATTGATTTACCTTGCGCCGTCGCCAAAGCGAGTTCGATGGTTGCGCGATAGTCGGTTGGCCTTGCAAGGCTTGCCGCCCCAAGTCAGGCAGCATGTAGGGCGCGCCTTATGGGAAGCCCAACTCGGCCAGAAGTCGCTATCTGCGAAACCTTTAAAGGGCTTTGGCGGCGCGGGCGTTCTCGAAATTGTCGACTTCTTTGGTGGTAACGCATACCGGGCGGTCTACACAGTCAAATTCGCGGGAGTCATTTACGTCTTGTTGGTTTTCCAGAAGAAATCGAAAAAGAAAGTGGCTACGCCCAAGAACATCGTGTCGCTCATCCATGAGCGCCTAAAGCTGGCAGCAGAGGATTACGAACAATGGCAAGCAGAAAATCAAAGCTGAAAATTGAAGAGAGTTCCGGCAACGTGTTCGCCGACATCGGATTGCCGCACCCCGAGGAAGAGTTGGCGCGGGCGCAATTGTCATTGCACATCATGCACTTCATCAAGTCGCGCCGCATGACGCAAAAAACAGCGGCGAAATTGATGAAGGTTGATCAGCCGAAAGTATCGGCAATTTTCAACGGCCACCTCGAGGGCTTTTCAAGCGACCGTTTACTAAGGATGCTGACGATGCTCGGGCAAGACGTCGACATTACGATCCGTGGGTCGCGCCGCGCGGGCCAGCGCGGCCGTGTCTTTGTCCGCCAAGCCGCCTAACCCTTTCCGAAAATCCCGCCCAAGCTGATCTTGGGCGCTTTTTTCTGCGCCGCTCCGCCGGAGAGTTTCGCCCAGATTTTTTCCGCGATGGCGGTGTAGGCCTTGGCGTGGGGGCTGTCGGGTTGGGCCGCGACGATGGGTGTGCCGCCGTCGGAGGTCAGCCGGATTTGCAAATCCAGCGGCAACTCGCCCAAGAAGTCCGCGCCCAATTCGTCGGCGGTGCGGTGCGCGCCGCCGTGGGCGAAAATCTCGTCGCGATGCCCGCACTTGGGGCAGAGGTAGTAGCTCATGTTCTCGATCACGCCGAGGATGGGCACCTCGACACGGCGGAACATGTTGAGGCCCTTGCGCGCATCCAGCAGCGCGATGTCCTGCGGCGTGGAGACGATCACCGCGCCCGCCAGCGGCACGCGCTGGCTCATGGTGAGTTGCGTGTCGCCCGTGCCCGGCGGCATGTCGACGATCATCACGTCGACCGCGGGCCAATCGCCGAGCCAATCGACGTCGCGCAGCATTTGTTCCAGGGCGCCCATGACCATGGGGCCGCGCCAGACGATGGGATTGTCCTCGGCGATCATGAAGCCGATGGACATCACCTTCACGCCGTGGGCTTCCAGCGGGACCACCTTCTTGCCGTCGGAGCGGGGCTTCTGGTCGGCCAAGCCCATGAGGCGCGGCTGCGACGGCCCGAAAATATCGGCGTCGAAAATCGCCACCTTGTGGCCGAGCTTCGCCAGCGCCACGGCGAGGTTGGTGGCGGTGGTGGATTTGCCGACGCCGCCCTTGCCCGAGGCCACCGCGACGATGTGGCGCACGCCCGCCAGTTCGATCCGCCCGCCGCCGCCCTTGCCGGCGGGCGCGGCTTGCGGCGTGGGCTTGGGCGCGGCCTCGGCGGTCAGCACCACGGTGGCCGAAATGACGCCCGGCAAGGTGCCAAGTTTTTTCTCGGCCACCGCCCGCACCGGCTCCAGCCGGGGTCCCAGCGCGGCGGGGACTTCCATCACGACGGTGACATGGCCGTCCTGGGTCAGCACGTCCTTGACCCATTGGCGGGCGACGATATCAAGCCCGGCGGTGCCGGAATCAACGCTTTTCAGCACGTCCAGGATATGTTCGCGGGTCAGGGTCGCCATCGTTGAAATCCCCGGGCTTCGACCCGATATGAGGGCCAGATGACCACCGGCATGCGCGCAAGGCTGAAGGATTTCAGGCCGTTGCGTTGCGAGCGGTCGGCGGTTGTCCTATAAGGCCCGAAGCACCTCCGGCAAGTGGATTCTATGAACCGACCCGGCCAGCCAAGCCGCGACGTGGCACCGGGCCCCGCGACCGAAACAGGGACACTCACCACACATGGACGACAACGACATGGCCTACAAGAACCAAGGACCCTGGGGCGGCGGCAGTGGCGGAGGTGGCGGCGGCGGCAACAATCCGTGGGGCGGCGGTGGCGGTGGCAATCCATGGGGCGGACGCTCCGGCGGTGGCGGCACGCCACCCGACCTGGAAGACCTGATCCGGCGCAGCCAAGAGGGCATCCGCCGCTTGATCCCCGGCGGCATGGGCACCGGGCGCGGCTTCTTCATGCTGGCGGCGATCTTGCTGTTTCTGTGGGGCGTGAGCGGCTTTTACCGCGTCCAGCCCGACGAGCAGGGCGTCGAACTGCTATTCGGCAAGTACGTCAAGACCACCAGCCCGGGCTTGAACTATTGGTTTCCGGCGCCCATCGGCGAGGTGACGCGGCCCAAGGTGACGCAGACCAACCAGATCACGGTGGGGTTCCGGGGCGCGCCCGGCGGCCAAAACAGCCGCGACGTGCCGCAAGAAAGTCTCATGCTGACGGGCGACGAGAACATCGTCGACATCAAGTTCACCGTGCAATGGCGCATCCGCGACGCCGGCGAATTCCTGTTCAACATCCGCGACCCCGAAGCCACCGTGAAGATCGCCGCGGAAAGCGCGGTGCGCGAGGTGGTCGGGCGCACCACGCTGCAATCCATCCTCACCCGCGAGCGCGAGGCGGTGGCCCAGAAGTCTGAAGAACTGCTGCAAGGCATTATGGACAACTACAAGGCGGGTGTCACGATTCTCGACCTGCAGGTCCAAGGCGCCGAGCCGCCCAAGGAAGTGCGCGACGCCTTCGACGACGTGCAGCGCGCCAACCAGGACCGCGAACGCCTCATCAACGAGGCCAATGCTTATCGCAACGACATAGTGCCCCGCGCCAACGGCGATGCCGCGCGCATGGTGCAGAACGCCTCGGCGCAGCGCGAAAAGCTGATCAAGGAGGCCGAGGGCCAAGCCTCGCGCTTCACGGCCTTCTACGAGACCTACGCGCTCGACAAGGACGTCACCGCGCGGCGCATGTACCTCGAGGCCATGCAGGAAGTGCTGGGCCGCTCCGACAAGATCATCATGGACAGCAAGGGCGGTCCGGGCGTTGTGCCGTACTTGCCGTTGCCTGAAATCCAGAAACGCACGCAGCAGGGAGGGCCGCAATAATGTCCGCCCGTGGTCTTCTTCTGGGAATCATCGCGGTTATCGGCGTGTTCCTGGCCTCCAGTTCCTTCTTCACCGTTCACCAGACCCAGGTGGCCATCGTCGTCCAATTCGGCAATCCGAAGGACGTGGTGAGCGAGCCGGGATTGAGTTTCAAGGTGCCGTTCATCCAGAACGTCGAGTATTTCGACTCGCGCATCCTCGATCTCGACCCGCCGGGCCAGGACATGGTGCTGGTGGATCAGCGGCGCATCAACGTCGACTCCTTCGCGCGCTACAAGATCGTCGACCCGCTCAAGTTCTATCAAACCGTCAAGTCCGAGGCGACGTTCCGCGACCGCTTCGGCAACATCCTGAACGGCGCGGTGCGCGACCGCGTCGGCCGCGCCGCGCTGCAGGATCTGCTGGGCGATCAACGCCCGGTCATCATGCGCGACATCACCGAGGCCATGCGCCGCCGCGCGCCCGAGTTCGGCATCGAGCTGGTGGAAGTGCGCATCGGCCGCACCGACCTCACGGAACAGGTGCTGCAGTCGACCTACAATCGGATGCGGTCCGACCGCGTCGCCGAGGCCGCCCAGGCGCGCGGTCTGGGCCAGGAGTCCAAGTCGCGCATCGAGGCCGAGGCCGACCGCGAGCGCACCGTGATCATCGCCGAGGCCGAGAAGCAGGCGCAGATCCTGCTGGGCGAGGGCGAGGCCCAAAGCCGCGCCATCCTCAACAAGGCGCACGGGCGCGACCCGGAGTTCTACTCGTTCTTCCGCGCCATGGAGGCCTACCGCTTCTCGCTCGGCGCCGGCACGACGATGGTGCTGAGCCCCGATTCCGAGTTCTTCAAGTTCTTCGACCGCTTGCCCGCCAGCGCGAAATAGCCGCGATCGCCGCGCGCTCGGAGTCATCCGGGCGCGCGGCGCATTCGTCTCGGCGCCCAAATCCAGGTTTCTTTTCCGTCAGCGACAGTTGCGCGTGATTATTATTCGCGTGCTGCTACGCGCTCTGTGCACCGTTTCCAATACCTTTCGACGTAATACTTAAGACATCGCCGGCCCGTGCGCGCCTTGGGCTAGCCTGCCGCCGAGTTGAAAAATATCTCGATCGGCGCTTGGGGAAGCCGCCGGTCATTCAGGCGGAAGGGCACGCACACATGACGAAGACTTTGTTTAACCGGGGCTTCTTGGGCATGGGCCAAAGCAGCGCCGGCGGCCTCGAATTCCAGCAAATGGTCGAGGAGATGCCCATCGCCGTCATGATGTGCGATCTCGATTTCCGCATCGTTTACGCCAACAAGGCCTCGATCACCGCGTTGCGCAAGATCGAAAAGGTGCTGCCGGTGCGCGCCGACGCCGTGGTGGGCAGTTCCATCGACATTTTCCACAAGAATCCCACGTATCAGCGGCGCATGCTGGCCGATCCGCGCAACCTGCCGCACCACGCGCGGATTTCCATCAGCGGCGAGTGGCTGGACCTCAACGTCTCGGCCATCACCGACAAGAAAGGAAACTATCTGGGGCCGATGCTGGCCTGGAGCATCATCACCGACCTGGTCAAGCAGGAGCATGAGACCAAGAAGATGCTCAACATGCTCGACCTCATGCCGATCAACGTCATGCTGGCCGACGGCGAGAGCCTGGAAATCACCTACGCCAACAAGACCAGCATGGACACGCTGCGGCCGCTGGAACACCTCTTGCCCTGCCGTGCCAACGACATCATCGGCAAGAACATCGACATCTTCCACAAGAACCCGTCGCATCAGCGCCGCATGCTGGGGAACTACAAGACGGTGCTGCCGCACAGGGCGGTCATCCCGCTGGGCAAGGACAAGCTCGAACTCAACGTTTCGGCGTTGAACGATCCCGCCGGCAAGTACGTCGGCCCGCTGGTGACCTGGAGCGTGGTCACCGACAACATCAACATGGCGACGCGCATGGAGGAGGTGGTGACCACGGTGTCGTCCGCCTCGGCCGAAATGCGCGCCAGCGCCGAATCGATGCGCTCCGCCGCCGAGCAAGGCAACACCAAGGCCAGCGCCGTGGCCGCGGCGTCGGAACAGCTTAACGCCTCGATCACCGAAATCTCGCGGCAGATTTCCAAGGTCACCGAAGTGACGCGCGAGGCCATGAGCGAGGCCGAAGTGTCGGCCCAACGGGTCAACGCGCTGGCCGACACGGCGCAGAAGATCGGCGACGTCGTCAACCTGATCAACGACATCGCGCGCCAAACCAACCTGCTCGCGCTCAACGCCACCATCGAGGCCGCGCGCGCCGGCGAGGCGGGCAAGGGCTTCGCGGTGGTGGCGTCGGAAGTCAAGGCGCTGGCCAATCAGACCGCCAAGGCCACCGAGCAGATCTCCGACCAGGTGCGCGGCATTCAGGACGCGACGCAATTGACCGTGCGCGCCAATCAATCGATCAACCAGAAGGTCGACGAGATCAACAAGATCGCGGGCGCCGTCGCCGCCGCCGTGGAGGAGCAAACCGCGGCCACGCACGAGGTCGCGCAGAACATCACCTCGGTCTCGCAGACCTCGGCCGAAACGGGCCGGATCGCCGAAGACGTGCAATCGGCCTCGGGCGAGCTGGCCCAGCGCGCCGACGAACTCAAGAGCCAGCTCACGGCGTTTCTGGCGCGGTTCACCAACAAGAAATAGCGGCCATCTTTGCGGTTTGGTGTGGAGGTTTGACATGGCGACCTTGTTGGATCGGATCGGCGGTGATGCGGCGGTGACCCTCGCGGTCGACCGCTTCTACGACAAGATCTTGGCCGATGCGCTGCTGGCGCCGTTCTTCGCCCACTCCAACATGGAGCAGCAGCGCAAGAAGCAAGCGCGCTTCCTGTCCTCGGTCATGGGCGGCACGGCGGTCAACGTCGACGGCTACATGCGCAACGCCCATCGCCGCTATGTCAAGGACATGGGCCTGACGGACCGGCACTTCGACGCGGTCGCCGGCCACCTCCAAAGTACCTTGAACGATCTCGGCGTGAAGCCCGATGTCGCAGGTGAAGTCATGGCCGCCGCCGCCTCATTGCGCGAGTCGGTATTGGATCGTTGACGTGCCGGCCATCGGGTCGAGGTGTGAAGGCCCGCGACGGACAAGGTGTTCACGGCGAGAGGTTAAGCATCATGACCTGCGACATTCTCCCCTTTCCAACCCGCGACGGTCGACGCCCAGCGGAGCCCGGTCACTATCGCAACGCCATTTCGGCGCTCGCCACGGTGCGGGACTTGGCGGCGTCCCTGGAGGGCCTGCTGGCGGAGGGGCCGCATTTCACGCAGGCCTCGTCCATCCGCGAGTCGGTGCGGAACCTCGAACGCATCGTGGTCGATATGGTCGCGCAGAACCGCTACGACCCCGCCGAATTCAATCGCGTTCTCCTGGCCGCGACACGGCTCTTGACGGACATCTGCCTGGGCGTGTCGCAGTTGTGCCGGGCCGAAGGGGAAGCGCGGTTGTCGTCCTGAGCCGGTCGGCCGGTCACGGGGGTCGGAAAACGGCGGATTCCCACGCGAACTTGTCTTAGGACTTGCTTGCGGGCGCCTTGGGATTAGGCCATTAAAGAGCCTAATCCTGGGCTTGCGGCGCTTGGTGCGCCGCGCCCCGACCTTTGGAGTATCCCCCCGTGTTGCGAGTCCCCTCGATGGCGGCGCTGCTGGCCGTGGCGGCCCTTGTGGTCGCCGGCCCGGCCCACGCCCGCGTGCCCGGCGACAGCTTCGCCGACTTGGCCGAGAAACTGGCCCCGGCCGTGGTGAACATTTCCACCACTCAAACCGTGGAGCGCAAGGGCGAGATGCCCGAGCTGGACCCCGAGGACCCCTTCGAGGAGTGGTTCAAGGAATTCGACCGGCGCCGGGGCGGCGACGGCGAGGAGCCGTCCAAGCCGCGCAAGAAACGCCAGACCTCGCTGGGCTCGGGCTTCATCATCGACAAGGCCGGCTACATCGTCACCAACAATCACGTCGTCGAGGGGGCCGACAAAATCTCCGTCACGCTGGCCGACGACACCGTGATCGACGCCAAGCTGGTGGGTCGCGATCCGAAAACCGACATCGCCTTGCTCAAGGTCACCACCGACCGGCCGCTCACCGCCGTGCCGTGGGGCGATTCCGACAAGGTGCGCGTCGGCGACTGGACGCTGGCCATCGGCAATCCCTTCGGGCTGGGCGGCACCGTGACGGCCGGAATCATTTCGGCGCGCGCGCGCGACATCGAAGCCGGCCAATACGACGACTTTTTCCAAACCGACGCCGCCATCAACCGCGGCAACTCGGGCGGGCCCTTGTTCAACCTCGACGGCGAGGTCATCGGCATCAACACGGCGATTTTCTCGCCCTCGGGCGGCTCCGTGGGCGTGGGCTTCGCCGCCGCCGCCAATCTGGTGAAGCCGGTGTTGAACGACCTGCGCCAGTATGGCCGCACGCGGCGCGGCTGGATCGGCGTGCAAATCCAAAGCGTCAGCCCCGAGATGGCCGACGGCCTGGGCCTGGCCAACGCACGCGGGGCCTTCGTCGGCGACGTGACCGAGCGCGGGCCCGCCGCCGGCGCCGGCATCGTGCAGGGCGATATCATCCTGTCCTTCGACAAGAAGCCCATCGACAAGATGCGCGGCCTGCCGCGGATCGTCGCCGAGACGCCCATCGACAAGACCGTCGACGTCGAGGTGTGGCGCAAGGGCAAGCAAGTGCAGCTCAAGCTCAAGGTGGGCGAGCTGAAAGAGGAAGCCCCCGCCGTGGCGGCCTTGGCCGACGCGGCGCCGGACGAGTCCCGCGCCATGGAGCGCACGGAACTCACGGGGCTCGGGATCACCGTGACGACGGTCACCGACCGCATTCGCGAGCGCTTCGACCTCGACGAAGGCGTGAACGGCCTGCTGGTGCTCGACGTCGACGACGACAGCGACGCCGCCGAGAAGGGCTTGCGGCGCGGCGACGTCATCGACGAGATTCAACAGATGCCGGTGGACAACCCGGCCGACGCCCGGACCGCGCTGGACAAGGCCAAGCAGGACAATAAAAAGTCCGTGCTGCTGCGCGTGCTGTCGGGCAAGCGCGTCGCCTTCGTGGGGATTAAGTTGGCTGGATAGGAGCATTTGCCCGAGAAGTGGTCTTCCACTTGGCCCAAGCTACAAAACGGTGCAAATGCGACCAACAAATGAGAGTCGATTTTTATCATCTGCAATCCTCGCCGCTGGAGCGCGCCTTGCCGACGCTCCTGGAGCGCGTGCTCGCCTCGGGCCAGCGCGCCGTGGTGATGGCGGCCTCCGAGATCCGCGTCGAGGCGCTCGCCAACATGCTTTGGACCTACAATCCCAACTCGTGGCTGCCCCACGGCAGCGCCAAGGATGGGTTTGATTCGAGCCAGCCGGTGTGGCTGACCGACAAGGAAGAAAACCCCAACGACGCGAAGGTGCTGGTGCTCACCGACGGCATGGCGGCGGCCTTCATGCCCCGTTTCGAGCGCTGCCTTGACCTGTTCGACGGCAACTCCGAGGCCGCCGTGGCCGAGGCCCGCGCCCGCTGGGGCGCGGCCAAGGCCGAGGGGCACGACCTGCACTACTGGCAGCAAAACCCCGCCGGCGGCTGGGCGGAAAAGGTCACGTAGCCGCCCATGAGCTGAGTTGCGCCGACCCGGCCAGCCGTCTATAACCCCGCGCGATTTCAACCGTTTCCAACCCCATACGAGCAGACAAAGCGAGTTCCCATGGCCGTGCAACGCACCTTCTCGATCATCAAGCCCGACGCCACGCGGCGCAACCTCACCGGCAAGATCAATGCCGTGCTGGAAGAAGGCGGCTTGCGCATCGTCGCGCAGCGGCGCATCCACATGAGCCGCGTTCAGGCCGAGACCTTCTACGGCGTGCACAAGGAGCGCCCGTTCTTCAAGAGCCTGGTGGACTTCATGACCTCGGGCCCGGTGGTGGTGCAGGTGCTGGAAGGCGAGAACGCCGTGGCGCGCAACCGCGAGCTGATGGGGGCGACCAACCCGGCCAACGCCGCGCCCGGCACCATCCGCAAGCTGTTCGCGGAATCGATCGAGGCCAACTCGGCGCACGGCTCGGATTCGCCCGAAAACGCCGCCATCGAAATCGCCTACTTCTTCGCCGGCTGCGATATTCCCGGCTAGGCCACATGGCGCCGCTGCCGCAGCGCCCGCGTCTCGCGTTCCTGGCCTCGCACAACGGCACTAACATGCGCGCCATCGTCGCGGCGTGCCGGGGCGGGAAGCTGAACGCCGAGCCCGCGCTGCTCATCGGCAACAATCGCGACTCAGGCGCCATCGCCTGGGCCGAGTTGCAGGGCGTGCCGTGGCAGCACCTCAGCGCCACCAAGCTCGGCTCCGAGGCGGCGCTGGATGCGGCCATGGCGGAGGCCTTGCGCGCGGCCAAGGCCGATCTGGTGATCCTCGCGGGCTACATGCGCAAGCTGGGCCCGAAAACTCTGGCGGCGTTTTCGCGCCGCATATTGAATGTGCATCCTGCCCTGCTGCCGAAGTTCGGCGGGCAGGGCATGTACGGCAAGCACGTGCATGAGGCCGTGCTGAAGTCCGGCGACCCAGTGACGGGCGCGACGATTCACATCGTCGACGGCGAATACGATCACGGGCCCGTGGTCGCCCAAGCCCAAGTGCCGGTGGAGGCGGGCGACACGCCCGAGACGCTCGCGGCCCGCGTGCAAGCCAAGGAGCAGGAGCTTTATCCGCAGGTGCTGCGCGACATCATCGCCGGGAAGATCGAGTTGGATAAACTCTGAATGGAGTTAAAAACTCCGCTGTCATCCTGGGGCTTGTCCCCAGGATCCAGAAGTCCCAACAACGGTCGAGAATGTTGCTCTGGGCCCTGGGAACAAGTCCCAGGGCGACAATTGAGGAATCTACGCCCGCAAGTGCATGTCGGCGTCGGTGTAGGTGATACCGAGCGGCTCGATCACCACGCGCTTGGGGCCGGCTTCGACCTGGCCCGCGATCCAGGCCGCCACGCCGGCTTTTGCGGCGACGGCGACGGTTTTTTCCGCGTCGGCGGGGCTCACGAACAGGGCGAAGCCCGCGCCCATGTTGAACGTGCCGTAGGCCTCGGCGTCCGTCAGCCGCGCGGCGCGCTGCAAGTAGCTCAACACCGGCGGCACCGTGCCAATCGCATGGAAGCGGTAGGTGAAAGCGCTCGCGTGGCGCATGATCTTGCGCCAGCCGTGGCCGGTGATGTTGGCGCAGTAGTGCGGTACGACACCTGCGGCGAACAATGCCTCGGTCACGGGCGAGTATAGAACGGTGGCATCCAGCAGCGCATCGCCGAACAGCCGCCCGTCGCCAAGCTTGGCCTTGTAGCCCTCGGGCGAATCAGTTGCGACCTTGCGCGCCAGCGAAACGCCATTCGCGTGAATACCGCTCGATGCCAGCAGCACGATTGAATCGCCCACGGCCAACTTGTCGGCGATGGTCAGGCGCTCTTTCGGCTTGATGATGCCGATGCACGAGGCCGCGAGGTCGATGGTGTCGGCGTTCACCACGCCGCCGAGGCTGGGCGTCTCGCCACCGCCCCAACTGACGCCACAACGGTCGCACGCCGCCTTCCAGCCCCGCACCAGATCGGCGGCCCGCTGTTTGTCGTCGAACCAGGTGCTTGACCCCGCCGCCCAATAGGCCTGCACCGAAATCGGCGTGGCGCCCACGGTGATGATGTCGTTGATGGCCATGGCCAGCGTGTCTTGGGCGAGCGCGTCGAAGTACGTCTTGCCGGTGATGGGCCGCATCGCGTCGGCGATCAGCACCTTGGTGCCCAGGCACTCGGTGATGGAGGCCAAATAGAAGTCGCCCATGTCGACCACGTAGGCCGACTCGCCGCGCGAGGCGGTGACTTCGCGCAAGGCGTGGCGGGCCAAGTTGCCGCCGGTGTCGCGCGCGGCGCGCTGGGCGTCGATCTTGAGGGGGTCGATCTTGGTGTAATCCACCCCGGCGGCGCGGTAGTCGATGGGCGTGTTGTTCATGCCGGCCCGCGCCCCGCGATCCTGTCGACCGGCGCGGTGGAGTAGGCTAAACCGTTGCTGTCGCCCCAGCTGATTGGCACAAAGATCACTGACACTAAAGCCCAAAATTAGCCGCAAGGCTGCCCAAAGTTCGGGCAACATACTGGATCGAATGTCGATGGCAAGTATCGCTCATAAGCTGGGTTTGGGGCTGTGTTTAACGGCGCTTTTGGCCTGCCTCAAGGGCCCGTTGGCGGCCCAGGAGGCGGTCGTGCCAGCGCCCGTCACGATGACCCCGGCGGCCGTGGAGTTGCCCGCCAACGCCCTGGATGCGTTCGTGGTGCGCGCCGTGCCGGTGGACGTCACGGCGGCCAACGTCAGCGAGGCGCGCGAGCGGGGGCTCACGCAGGGCCGGGTGGCCGCCTTCCGCCGCCTCACCGAGCGATTGGTGGCGCGCGGCAATCTCGCCGCCGTGGCCACGCCCCCGGCCGGCCAGGTCATCGACATGATCCAGGAGTTCTCCATCGCCAACGAGCGTTCCTCGGCGGTGCGCTACCTGGCCGAGATCACCGTGCGCTTCGATCCCAATGCCGTGCGTGCGTACTTCCGCTCGCAAAACGTGCCCTTCGCCGAAACCGCCAGCCGCCCGATGCTGGTGGTGCCCGCCGTGCAAGCCGATCCCAATGCTCCGGCGCAACTGTGGCTCGACGGCGATCCGTGGGCCGCGGCCTGGACCAAGGTCGAGTATCGCGACGGCCTGTTGCCGTTTCTGATGCCCTTGGGCGACCTGGACGACATCGCCGCCCTGACGGCGGAACAACTCATGACCCAAGATGAAGACGCCTTCACGCGCCTGGCGACGAAATACGGCACCGCCGGCGTCATCGTCGCCACGCTCACGGCCTCCGCCGACATGCCCGGCACCTGGTCGGTGGCTTTGAGCGAATGGCGCAGCAACGGCGCCACCTGGAGCGGGCAGGTGCCGGTGGCGGGGCTGGCCGATCCGACGTCGGTCGATCTGCTGGCCGCCGTGGCGGCCGATTGCGTCGCGGCTTTGGAAGATGCCTGGAAGCAGCGCAACATGCTGCAGTTCGGGCAGGGCGGGCGGCTCACGGCCCTGGCGCCGCTCACCAGCCTGCAGGACTGGTTGCGGATCAAGACGCTGCTGGCCCAGGTGCCGGTGGTGGAGCGCGTCGAGCTGCAAGCCATCAGCAAGACCACGGCGCAGGTGATCGTGTCCTATGCCGGCGACGAAACGCAGCTGCAGTTCGCGGCCGGGCAATACGGGCTCGACCTTAGCCGCGACGGCGAGATGTGGATGCTGCGCGTGGCCCCCGGCGCGCGGATCTTGCCGCCGCCTGGCGTGGCGTCCTCGGCGCCCGCGATCCCGGCTCCGATCCCGGCTCCGGCTGTGGTCGAGTAAGGCGCGGTTGCGTCCGCACGCCATGGCCGCGCCTCGGCAACTCCCCCTCAATCTCACCTTTCGTCCGGCGCAAGCCCGCGAGGATTTTTTTGTGGCCCCCGGCAACGCCCCGGCCGTGGCCTGGATCGACCGCTGGCCCAACTGGCCCGCGCGCGTGCTGGGCTTGCATGGTCCGGCGGGCTGCGGAAAATCTCATCTGGTGCAGGTCTTCGCCGCCCGCGCCGCGGCGCGCGTGATCGAAGCCGCCGCGCTCGACGTCGCCCGCGCGGGCGAGCTGGCCAAGCCCGGCGCCGCCGTGGCGGTGGAAGAAGCCGACCGCGGCGTCGACGAGCGCGCGCTGTTCCACCTTTTTAATGCGGTCAACGAACAGCAGGGCTGGCTGTTGCTGACCGGCCGCGAGGCTCCGGCGCGCTGGTCCGTTGCCTTGCCCGACTTGCGCTCGCGCCTCAGCGCCATTCCCACGGCGGCCATCGAGGCGCCCGACGACGCCATGATGCAGGCGGTGCTGGTGAAACTGTTCGCCGACCGCCACATCGCCGTGCCGCCCGAGGTGGTCGAGTACCTGCTGCGCCACATGGAGCGCAGCTTCGCCAGCGCGCGGCGCATGGCCGACCTGGCCGACCGCGAGTCCCTCGCCGGACAACGCGCGGTCACCGTGCCCCTGGTGCGGGCGTTATTGGAGCGTGCGGCGGACTAAGTCTTTTCTTCAAGATCGCGCGGGCGGAGGAAGCGCGTCAACTCACCGAGCCCGGCATCGACTTTTTTCCACGATGGCACGTCGAAGGTGAGGGTGCACAGCGCGCCGGTGGGAAACTTGGTGCGCAGGCGGTTGAGGCCCTTGGCCTGGCCGCGCCCGGCGCGCCCGGTCACCGTCAGGGCGACGTCGTGCAGCCCGGGATTATGACCGACGATCATCGCCGCGTCGGTGTCGTCGGGCAGGCCTTGAATGAAGCGCATCAGGTCGTCGCACGCCGCCATGTAAAGCCGGTCGCGATAGCTCACCGGCGGATTACCCAAGTCGTGACGAAGCGCATCGAACGTCTCGCGCGTGCGCCGCGCCGTCGAGCAAAACACGCGCCCGACCTTGAGATCGGCGATTTTTATCGCTTCGCCCATGTGCTTGATCGCCTTGCGGCCCCGCGCCGCCAGCGCGCGGGTGTGATCCTCGCCGTCGGTGCGTCCCAATTCCGCTTTGGCGTGGCGCAAGAGGTGCAAGACTTTAGTCAATTCAATTCCTTTCTCGGCCACAAACCGCCGGTTCGACAGAGTTCGACGGCCATGTTACATTTCTATCGGTTGAATCCGCGGCGTTCGTTGCAATTTTGTGAAGTCTGCGCCGCCGGGGATTGTAGGCCCTATTTACAGAGTTCTATTGAGGCTGCGATGACCGGATGTGGACGAGGACCAGGAGACGAGCCGCAGGCGATGTGGGGCATCGCCAAGGCTCGTCGACAAAGTCATCGGCCAGATCCGGTCATCCCATCCGGGTTGCGCCCGGACGGCCGATCCTCCTCGCCGTCGGGCTCGGCCGTAGCGCCACTACGACCCACGCCCGCCGGCTTGATGCTCAGCCGTCCGGACCGCAACGCAGCCCAATACAACTCTGTAAATAGGGCCTGGTCCATGAGATAGATCATGAAATAGGCCCGAAACTCGTTTCATTATGATTCAAAGTTCGACCGCTCCCCGCGAATCGTCAACGTCCCTGCGCCTGCCGGAAGATTTTCCGCCGCGCGAGCGCTTGATCAACCGCGAGCTGTCGTGGCTGGCCTTCAACACCCGCGTGCTGGAAGAGGCGCTCAATCCGCGCCACCCGCTGCTGGAGCGCGTGCGCTTTTTGTCGATCTCGGCCTCGAACCTGGACGAGTTCTACATGGTGCGGGTCGCGGGCATCAAAGGCCAGATCAACGCCGGGGTGACGCTCACTTCCGACGACGGCATGACGCCCGCCGAACAGCTCGAGGCCATCAACACCCAGGTGCGCGAACTGTTCCGCCGCCAGGGCGAGGCGTGGCAAGGCCTCAAGACGCTTCTGGAGAAGGAAGGCATCGTCGTGCTGGCGCCCGAGGACCTGCGCCCGTCGGACCGCGACTGGCTCGACCAACGCTTCATGGAGCATTACTTCCCGGTGCTGACGCCGCTGGCGATCGATCCGGCCCATCCGTTTCCGTTCATTCCCAATCTCGGCCACGCGCTGCTGCTGGAACTGGCGCGCATCGCCGACGGCGACGTCATGCGCGCGCTGGTGCCGATCCCGCCGCAGATCGAGCGTTTCGTGCGCCTGCACGGCCAGGGCACGCGCTTTATCCAGATGGAAGACGTGGTGCGGCTGTTCGCGGGCCGCCTGTTTCCCGGCTATCGCGTGCTCTCCACCGGCCATTTCCGGGTCATTCGCGATTCCGAAATGGAAGTGGAGGAGGAGTCGGAGGACCTGGTGCGCAGTTTCGAAAGCGCGCTCAAGCGCCGCCGGCTGGGCACGTGCATCCGGCTCGCCATCAGCGGCGGCATGACGTCCGAGCAGGTCAAGCTGATCTGCGACGAGCTGGAAGTCTCGCCGGCCGACACGTTCCACATCGACGGCATGATCGGCCAGGTGGACCTGAAGCAGCTCATCAACGACGACCGGCCCGATCTGCTGTTTCCGCCCTACAACGCGCGCTTCCCGGAACGCATCCGCGACTTCAACGGCGATTGCTTCGCGGCCATCCGGCAGAAGGACATTCTGGTCCATCACCCCTACGAATCCTTCGACGTGGTGGTGCAGTTCCTGCGCCAGGCGGCGCGCGACCCCAACGTGGTGTCGATCAAGCAGACGCTCTATCGCACCAGCAAGGATTCGCCCATCATCAAGGCGCTGATCGAGGCCGCCGAGGCGGGCAAGTCGGTCACCGCCATGGTGGAGTTGAAGGCGCGCTTCGACGAGGAAGCCAACATCCGCTGGGCGCGCGACCTGGAGCGCGCCGGGGCCAACGTCGTGTTCGGCTTCACCAACCTCAAGACCCACGCCAAGATTTCGCTGGTGGTGCGCCGCGAAGGGCCCGAGACGCGCCCTTACGTGCACTTCGGCACCGGCAACTATCACCCGGTCACGGCCAAGATCTACACCGACCTGTCGTTCTTCACCTGCGATCCGGTGCTGTGCCGCGACGCCGCGCGCGTGTTCAACTACATGACCGGCTACGCCACGCCCGACACGCTGGAAAAACTCTCCATCGCGCCCCTGGGCCTGATGGAAAAGATTCTCGGCCTGATCGACGACGAGATCGTCTTCGCCCGCGCCGGCAAGCCCGCCACCATTTGGGCGAAGATGAATTCCATCGTCGATCCCACCATCATCAACGCGCTCTACCGCGCCTCGCAGGCCGGCGTGAAGATCGAGCTGATCGTCCGCGGCATCTGCTGCCTGCGCCCGGGCGTGAAAGGGCTGTCCGAGAACATCCGCGTGAAAAGCATCGTCGGGCGGTTCCTGGAGCATTCGCGCATCATGTGCTTCGGCAACGGCCATGAGATGCCCTCGCGCAAGGCGAAGCTGTATTTCTCGTCCGCCGACTTGATGCCGCGCAACCTGCTGGCCCGCGTCGAGACCTTCGTGCCCATCGAGAACGCCACCGTGCATCAGCAGGTGTTGGACCAGATCATGGTGGCCAACCTCAACGACAATCTGCAAAGCTGGAGCTTGCGCCCCGACGGCACCTACGCCCGCCTGTCGCCCACCGCCGCGCCGTTTTCGGCCCACGACTATTTCATGAACAATCCCAGCCTGTCGGGGCGCGGCAGCGCGGTCGAACGCACGCGGGTGCGGGTGCCCAAGCTGGTTCCCACCAAGCGCTAAAACTGATATCACACGCCCCGAATCCGGGCGCCCGCCCGGGAAACGTTTTCGGGCCCCGCTTCACCGACCCATGAACCAAGACGCCACGATCCGCCAACGGCCGTATGGAGTGATCGACATCGGGTCGAACTCCGTGCGCTTGGTCGTCTATAACGCGCAAACCCGCATTCCCATCCCGCTGCACAACGAAAAAGCCATGTGCGCGCTCGGCAAGGGCCTGGAAAAAACCGGCCGGCTCAATGCCGACGGCGTCGGCCTGGCCTTCGACGCGCTGGCCCGCTTCGTCAAGATCGCCGAGGCGCTGGACGTGGAACAGCTCGACGTGCTGGCGACCGCGGCCGTCAGGGACGCCGTGGACGGCAAGGAATTCGCCAACGCCGTGGAAAAACGCTGCGGCGTGGAAGTTCAAGTGCTCACCGGCAAGCAGGAGGCCAAGCGCTCGGCCCTGGGCGTGCTGTGCGGCGTGCCCGACGCCGAGGGCGTGGTGGCCGACCTGGGCGGGGGCAGTCTCGAATTGGTCCACGTCGGCTCCGGCGACATGAGCGAGCACACCACGCTGCCGCTGGGCCTGTTGCGGCTGTCGGAGGCCGCCGACGGCGACCGCAAGCGCGCCGTCGACATCATCAACCGCGCGCTCGAGAAGCACAAATGGGTCGCGGGCCGCGCCAAGGACCAGTCGCTCTACGCCGTGGGCGGGGCCTGGCGCGCGCTGGCGCGGGTGTGCATCGCCCAGATGAACTATCCGCTCCATGTGCTCGACAACTTCACGCTGGAGCGCGCCCAAGCGCTCAGTTTATTCGAGGTCATCTCGCGGTTGAGCCCCAGGTCGCTCGAGCAGATCGAGGGCGTCTCCAAGGGCCGCCTGCAAACGCTGCCGCTGGCCGCCACCGTGCTCGAGCGCCTGATCGAGATCACCAAGCCAAGGAATCTCGTGTTTTCGATTTACGGCATGCGCGAGGGCCAGTTCTACAAGTCGCTGCCCGAGTCCATCCGGAAACAGGACTCACTGATCGGCCTCGCCGAGGACATGTCGCGCACGGCGGGCCGCTCGCCCAAGGCCGGGCACGAGGCCTTCGAGTGGATGGCGGTGCTGTTCCCCGACGAAACGCCCAAGCAGAAACGCCTGCGCCTGGCGGCGTGCATTCTGCGCGACGTGTGGTGGATGGAGCACCCCGACTATCGCGGCGAGCAGGCGTTCTTACGAATTCTGCGTTTGCCGTTCTTGGGTCTCGGCCACGAGGACCGCGCCGGCCTTGCGCTCGCCATGTACTATCGCTACGGCGGCGAGAGCGACGAGCCCATCGTCAAGCAGGCCCATGCGCTGCTGGAAGAGGCCCGCATCCACCGCGTCAAGACCATCGGCCTCGCGCTGCGCTTGGCCTACGTGCTGGCGCCGGGCGCCACGGGCATCTTGAAACGCGCCAAGCTCACGCTGCAGGGGAAAACCCTGGTGCTGACCCTGAACGAGAGCGAGGCGCTGTTCAGCACCGGCTCCTATCCGCGCCGCCTGCAACGCCTCGCCGCCCACGTCGGCTACGATCACCGCATCGATTGGAAGTAGGCCGCCTGCCATGTCGTCGCGCTTCAAGGTCGCCGCCGCCCACGCCTCGCCGATTTTGCTGAACAAGGAGGCCACGCTGGCCAAGGTGTGCGACCTCGTCGCCGCCGCCGGTCGGCAGGGCGTGCGCCTGATGGGATTCCCCGAGACCTTCGTGCCCGGCTATCCCTATTGGCTGGGGCTTTACGCGCCGGTGCAACAGTTGGCCGCCATGCGCGAGTACGGCGCGCAGTCGGTGGCGGTCGACGGCCCCGACCTCGACGGCGTCAAGGCCGCCTGCCGCGCCCACAAGGTCAACATCGTGCTGGGCGTCTCGGAACGAGCCGGGGGCACGCTCTATAATTCGCAAGTTTACATCGACGAGACCGGCGCGCTGGCGGGCGTGCATCGCAAGCTGCAGCCCACCATGTCCGAACGAACGTTATGGGGCCAGGGCGACGGCTCGACGCTCAAGGTCTTCGACCTGCCCGTGGGCAAGGTCGGCGGGCTCATCTGCGGCGAGCATTCCATGAACTTGGCCCGCCACGCGCTCATCCTGCAGGGCGAGCAGATTCACGTCTCGGCGTGGCCCACCTTCGCCACCATGAAGGGCCGCGAGGATTGGTTCGACCCCCACGTCGATGCGCTGTCCAAGGTGCATGCCTATTCCGGAGCCTGCTTCGTCATCGTCGCCGAGGACCCGATCACGCAGGCCAATCTCGACAAGATCGAACAGATGCTGGGCCACCAGGACATGGTGAAGCCCGGCGGCGGCTTTTCCACCATCTACAGCCCGCGCGAGGCCTATCTCGCCCCCGTGCACAAGGGGCTGGAGGAAAAGCTGGTGGTGGCCGAGATCGATTTGGAGCAAATCAACGCCGCCAAGATTCAGCACGATTCGGCGGGGCACTACGCGCGCTCGGAAATCCTGCGCCTGGTGCTGGACGCCGAGCCCAAGACGCCGCTGATCATAAAAAGTTAGCGCTCGAACACTTCCACTTTGCGGCCGTTGTCGGCCAGAGCGATGGCGAGCTTGCCGTGCTTGAGCTTGAGCGCGTCGGCGCCGAACAACTCGCGCCGCCAGCCGTGCAGCGCGGGCACGTCGGCCTCGTCCGACAGCGCCATGGCGTCGATGTCGTCCGACGTGGCGATCAGGCGCGGCGCCACGTGGTTCTGCTCGGCGCGAATTTTCAGCAGCAGGCGCAGCAGCTCCACCACGGCGCGCGGGCCCTGGTTGCCGTTGTCGTCGGGCGGCAGGGGCGGCAGTTGATCCTCGGGCAGGGCTTGGCCGCGCGCGGCCGCCGCCAGCACGCCCGGTGCAAAACGCTCGCTCGCCAGTTGCTTGGCGAGCCGCGAGCGCTTCAAGTCCTCAAGTGTGGCCGGCGGATGGGCGGCGATTTCCAGCAGCGCATCGTCCTTGGCTACGCGGCCGCGCGGCCAGTCGAGGGCGCGCGCCGTGTCCTCGCGCCAGGCGGCCAGTTCGCGCAACACACCCAGCATGCGCGCCGAGCGCGTGCGCGCCTTGATGCGCTTGTAGGCCTCGCGCGGTTCGATGCGGTAGGTGGCGGGCGTGGTCAGCACCGCCATTTCCTCGGCCAGCCACGCGCCGCGTCCGTCGCGGTCGAGCCGCTTGCGCAGTTGGGTGTAGGCCTTGCGCAGGTGGGTCACGTCCGAGAGCGCGTATTTCAGTTGCCGGTCGGTGAGCGGGCGGCGCGACCAGTCGGTGAAGCGCTGCGACTTGTCGAGCTTGGCGTCGGCCAGCTTGGCCACCAGCGTTTCGTAGCCCACCTGGTCGCCGAAGCCGCACACCATGGCGGCCACCTGGGTGTCGAACACCGGATGCGGCAAGGCGCCGCCCTCGTGCAGGAAGATTTCCAAATCCTGCCGCGCGGCGTGGAAGACTTTCAGAACGTTTTCGTTGGCGAAGAGCTTGTACAGCGGCGCCAGGTCCATGCCCGGGGCGAGGGGGTCGATGCACATGGCCTCGTCGGGGCCCGCCACCTGGACCAGGCAGAGTTTCGCCCAGAAGGTGGTTTCGCGCATGAACTCGGTATCGACAGTGACGAACTCCGCGCCCGATTGGCGGTCGCAAAAGGCGGCAAGGCCAGACGTGTCGGAAATGAGAATCGCGGCGGGGTTCATGCGACGGCTGGTTTAGCCGCCCGTCGCGACAACGGCAACCCACCAAACCACTGACGTCATCCTGGGATTTATTCCCAGGATCCAGGGCAACAATATTCATCCGAGCGTTGTGGCCCTGGGTCCTGGGCACAAGGCCCAGGACGACACCTGAGTTATTCCCTCGATCTTCACAACTCCGGCGGGCGGCGGCGCCGGGTCGCCTGCTCGAAGGCATAGGCCAGGCCGATCAGCTTGGGCTCGCTGCAGGCGAGCCCGCCGAAGGCCACGCCCAGGGGCGCGGGCTTGGCGACCCAACCCTCGGGATACCCCGTGCCGTTGGCGACCAGCCCAAAAGGAACCGCGACGGACGGATAGCCCGCCTTGGCCAAAAACCCGCTGCCGCGGCTGCCGGGAAACACCAGGGCGTCGAGTTTGTGCTTTTTCATCACCGCGTCGGCCCCCTCGCGGCCCGAGTGGCGCAGCTCGCGTTTCCGGTCGGCCTCGTAACGCGCGCGGTCCTCGGCCGAGGCCGGATCCTGCTCGTCGGAAATGTCCATGGAGGTCTGGCCGTACTTCAGCGTGCCCATGGCCGCGTGGGCGAGGTTCCACTCGCGCAATTCGGTGAGCGATTTCACCGGCGCGGCCTCGCCCAAACTTTCAAGCCACGCCATGAAATCGCGCTTGAAACCGTACTTCAGCACCACCGAACAATTCGCGTCCGTGCCCTTGGTGCCGGCGGTGGCCGAGCACGAGCCTTTCTTCATGGCGTTCTTGTCGGGGTCCGTGGCGATCACGCTGGGCATGTCGGCGGGGTCGATCACGGTCGCGCCAGCGCCGCGCAGAATCGCCGCCACCTCGTCCATCATGGAGCGCTGATCGGCGGGGATGCCGCCGCTGGGTTTGCTTTCGCCGGGCAGCGTGATCTCGTCGACGAACCACGCGCGCGGAACGCCGATGCGCGCCCCCTTGAGCGCGTCGGCCTTCAGGAACGGCGTGTAGTCGTGGTTGGCGGGCGGCTTGCAGCGTGTCGTCATGGCGTCGTTGGCGTCGGGCGCGGTGCCTTCCAACACGCCCAGCAGAATGGCCGCATCGGTGACGCTGCGCGTCATGGGCCCGGCGGTGTCTTGATCGTAGGACACCGGAACAATGCCCCAGCGGCTGATACGCCCCACCGTGGGCTTGATGGCCGCGAGCATCATCGCCGTGGCCGGCCCGATGATGGACACCGTGGTCTCGGTGCCGATGTTGGCCGCCCACAAATTTGCCGCCGTGCCGCCGCCCGAGGACGAACTACCCGTGGCGAGCACGCCGCGCCCGTCGTTGAGGCTGGGCCTCGGATCGCGCCGCGTGTCGTAGGGATTGAACGCATAGCCGCCCAGCGAGGAATAGTTGTTGGGCATGCCCAGCACCATCCAGTTGGCCATTTCGGTCAGCACCGTCTTGGCGATGATGACCGCACCCGCCTCGCGGAGGTTTTTCACAAGTGTTGCCTCATAGGGCGGCACCCAGCCTTCGAAGCGCAGCGTGCCCGCCGTGGTGGGCATGTCGGTGGTGTGGATGTTGTCCTTGATGGCGATGGGAATGCCGTGCAGCGGCCCGCGCAGCTTTCCTTCCATACGCTCGCGGTCCAGCCGGTCGGCGTCGGCCAGTGCCCGGTCGCTCACCGTGATGGCGGCGTTGATTTTGTTCTCGTAGATCGCGATGCGGTTCAGATACTGCGTCACCAATTCCCGCGACGTGACCCGACCGTCCTTCAGTGCGGCCTGCATCTCGGGGATCGTGGCCTCGACCACGGAAAACTCGGCGGCGGCGGCGGGCGCGGCGGCCAGCGCGACCAGCAGGGTGAAGGGGCGGATGGAATTTTGTTTCATGGCAATGACCCGCGTAGAAAACACGAAGTATGCAACAAACTCACGCCGCCCGAGGCCGCACCGTGCGCTCGATCTCGGCCAGCGCCGCGTCGCGCGCGCATTCGAGATCGTAGTGGGCCTGCATGCCCAGCCAAAATTCCGCCGACGTACCAAAGTAGCGCGCGAGCCGGAGCGCCGTGTCTGGGCTGATGGCACGCTTGCCGCGCACGATCTCGCCCAACCGAGCTTGCGTGATGTCCAAGGCCTTGGCGAGCGCGTATTGGCTGAGCGCCAAAGGTTCCAGGTAATCGCGCAGGATCACCTCGCCGGGATGGACCGGCACGAAGGCCTTGGGCCCTCGCGCGACTTTGCGCGCCGCAACGCGCGCGGGTCGCCTATTCATCATGGTAATCGCAGATTTCGACATCGTGAGCTTCTCCTAAGTGCCAGCGGAAGCAAATCCGCCATTGATCGTTCACGCGAATGCTGTACTGACCCTTCCTGCGGCCTTTCAACGCTTCCAACCGATTGCCGGGCGGGGAGCGCAGATCGTCCAATGACCGGGCGCTGTTCAATTGAATCAGCTTGCGATACGCCGTGCGCAAGATGTCGTTCGGCACGCCTTTGGCGCTTTCGCGCGCCCAGGCGAGCCGCGCCAACGCATTGCGAAACGAGCGAATCGCCATGGGTTATGCTATCGCATCACGATAGCTATCGCAACTCGATAGTGCGGACCACTAGCCGTGGCCCGCCATGAACGCGGGCAGCATGCGCCGCAGCACGTCGTCGCGCAGGCGGAAATGGTGATACAGCGCGGCCAGCACGTGAAGCGACAGCACGCCGCCGCCGACCCACCAGCAATAAATATGGATATCGCGGTAAACGCGGAAGGTGTTGAACGGCGGGTCGAGGGCGCGCAGGAATTCGAGCCCGAACATTTCAAACCCGACGAAATTGATCGGAACCGGGAACTGCTCGCTGCCGATCAGGCTGGACCCCGCCCATCCGGACAGCGGAAAGACGAACATCAGCACATACAAGGTGACGTGGGTCAGGTGCGCGAGCGCCTTCTGATAGCCCGCCATGGGTGGCAGGCCGGGCGCGGGATGGGACAAACGCCACGACAGGCGCAGGGCAGCGGCCAGCAAGATGAAAAAGCCGGTGCTATGATGGATTTGCTCCAGCCACAGCAACAGCGTGTCGTCGCCGGTGATGCGCGCTTGCGGCGCCTCGCGCGACAGCCAAAACCCGAGCGGCACCTGCGCCAGCACCATCAGGGCGAAGATCCAGTGCAGGGCGACCGACGTGGTGCTCCAGCGGGTTGGCGTGGTCGCGTGCATGAGCCGTCGATCCTCGGGCGCTTCGGTCTAGGGTGGGCCGCCGACTTGGCCGCCTGGGCCTACTTGGTGGCCTGGGTTTTATAGTAGGCGTTCATGGCCTGGAACTGCTCCAGGGTTTTCGGATCGTGCTGGCCGCCGCTCACGTCGCGATTGACGAAGATTCCGAAAATTCGCTTGCCGTCCTTGTCGAAGAACGCGACCTGCCGCGCCACGCCGCCCTCGCGCGAGGGCTCCTCGATGATCTGGATGGCCGCGACGTTCTTGGGCTGAAAATGCCCGCTCAGCCCGTCGGTGCTGTCGAGGTTGAAGAAGCCTTGCCCGTAGGAGCCCTTGGGAATGCGCGAATGAACCTCGACCACGGTGCCGGCGACGATGGTGATGAACAGCGGCTTCTCCCACTCGGTCAGCTTGTTCCAGACCTCGTCGAACTTATCCGGGGAAACGGGCACACGGGAGTTGGCGATGAGTTCGGCGACGACCTTCTCCTCCGGGGCGCCGGTCGCCTCCATCAGCCATTCGACCGAGCGGCCGGGATTTTTCTTGACCGCCTCCGGCAAACTCATCGATTGGGCGTTGGCGCCGTTCGCGGGCAGGATCAACAGCGCCGCCAGGGCGAGGGACGTGAACGATGTGACGAGGGCACGCATGGTGTTCTCCACTTCGGTGAGGTGGCGCGGTCAAGCGCCGGTGTCTGGCGACATCGTAGCCAATTCCGTCGCCCCTGGCCACGCCGGGCGTGTAACGGACCGTGACAGGCCCCCTTACTTTGCGTGTCCCGGGGGCCTCGAGAACTCGAAGTTTCCCGTTTTGTAAGGGCGCCATGGCCTACTCGGGCGATGTGCTATCCAAACAAGTCCGAATGCGTTCCGCATCTCGCGAGCAGAATTTCATCTCCCAAGTCATCCCAGATCAAGAGCCAGTCCGGTTCAACATGGCATTCAAAGAAACCTTCGTATTCGCCCTTTAGGCGATGCAACCGGTATCTCGGTTCCAACGTATCACGGCGGGCAATCCGCTCGACAATCCAAAGGAGTTTGGCGGTATCCTTGCCGCGCTTTTCGGCGAGCTTGAAGTCTTTCTTGAATCGCGTGCTAAAGCGAACGTGTGTCACGCGCGCAATGCTCGTGCAAGCGCACTCATGCTCCGATAGCTCTTGAGCTTGTGTCGGTTATTGCGCACTTCTGCCATTGCCGCGCGCGTTTCGGCGTTCGGGATACGAACCTCGAAGGGCAGGCCCTCATGCAGCGAAACTTGGCGATAGAACAGGCGGATGGCCTCGGTCGGCGATATTCCGATCTGGTCCATCACGCGCTCGGCGTCTTTTTTCAGTCCGGGCTCCATGCGGGCGCGGACCATGGCGGTCTTGGTCATGGGCGTTCTCCTTGTGGAGGCTTTGTAGCACACATGGGCCACGGCGTCGAGAACGGCCCCGCCGCCGATGCCCATGGACGCAACTCATCGCGGCCCCGTGAATTCCGTGGAAAACTCACGGATCTTCTTGGTGCGTGTTCGGCGTGGGGGTAAAATGCCGACGGCGCGAAAATAACGGGCGCCCATAACAGGCCGAGATATCAGGCCGACATCACAGGACAGGCGAGAGAGTTTCGGAACTCGCCGATTGCTCACCGGGGCTTTATCCCCGGCGTTTGATCCCAAGCGGGCGCCAAATGTGGCAGATGAATCGGTCTGCCGGTTTTTCAAAGGCTTAGAAGAGGAGGCCAAAGACCTGATCATGAAACAGGGTCTTTCCGGAAGCACGCCCGCCCGAGGGCTTGGCCGTCCCCTTGCCTGTTATTTTTTCAGGGAGCCTGAAATAACAGGGATAACAGGTGTAATGTACAACCATTGCGCGCTGCCTTGGGGTTTAGCGCGAGTGTCGTCCTGGGCTTTATGCCCAGGACCCAGAGTTTCAGGGCGGGGGGCGCTCAGCGAACGCCATGCTTGCTGCATTGCAAGGCATTTTGAAACCCTGGGCCCTGGGAACAAGTCCCAGGGCGACTGGGGAGCAGAGTCGCGGCACCCCATCGATGTCGGCCAATCGCGCGCATGCCCCGACTCCTTGGCCCGCTTGACAAAAACGGCCATCCGGTGTGGTTTCACGCGCTTTTTGCCGGGTGCGGGGCCGTGGCCCGCCCCGGCAAAGCCCAGGATTTCCGCCGTTTCTCGCGGTTTGCGTCTCGCCCGGGCGCGCCGTTCAAGCCACCGAAAAGGTCATTAAGCCATGCACCGTTACCGTTCCCACACCTGCGGCGCGCTGCGCGCCGAGAACGCCGGCCAGGAGGCCCGCATCGCCGGCTGGGTGCATCGCAAGCGCGACCACGGCAATCTGCTCTTTGTCGACCTGCGCGATATGTACGGCATCACGCAGTGCGTGGCCGATATCTCCAGCCCGATCTTCAAGCAGCTCGAAGCCTTGCGCCCCGAAACCGTCATCACGGTCACGGGCAAGGTGGTGCCGCGTTCGGCCGAGACGGTGAACGACAAGCTGCCCACGGGGCGCATCGAGTTGGTGCTGTCTTCCGTCGAGGTGCTGTCGGAGGCCGCCGTGCTGCCGATGCAGGTGGCGGGCGACCAGGAGTACGCCGAGGACATGCGGCTCACGTACCGGTTCCTGGATTTGCGCCGCGAGAAGGTGCGCGAGAACATGCTGCTGCGCTCCAAGGTGATCGCCAGCATTCGCAAGAGAATGTGGGACGCGGACTTCCATGAGTTCCAGACGCCGATTCTCACGGCGTCCTCGCCCGAGGGCGCGCGCGACTTTTTGGTGCCCTCGCGCATGCATCCCGGCAAGTTCTACGCCCTGCCGCAGGCGCCGCAGCAGTTCAAGCAACTGCTGATGACCTCGGGCTTCGATCGCTATTTCCAAATCGCGGCCTGCTTCCGCGACGAGGACAGCCGCGCCGACCGTTCGCCGGGCGAGTTCTACCAGCTCGATTTCGAGATGGCCTTCGTCACGCAAGACGACGTCTTCGACACGATCGCTCCTGTTTTGGCCGGCGTGTTCGAGGAATTCGCGCGCGGACGTCCCGTGACCAAGCCGCCGTTCCCGCGCATCGCCTATGACGAGGCCATGTTGAAGTACGGCTCCGACAAGCCCGACTTGCGCAACCCTTTGCTGGTTTCGGACGTGACCGAGGCCTTCCGTGGGTCCAACTTTGGCCTCTTCGCCAAGAACATCGAGAAGGGCTCCATCGTGCGCGCGATCCCGGCGCCCAAGTCGGCCGACCAGCCGCGCAGTTGGTTCGACAAGCTCAACGACTGGGCGCGGGCCGAGGGCGCGGGCGGCCTGGGCTATATCCAATACAAGGACGGCGAGGCCAAGGGGCCCATCGCCAAGAACCTCGACGCCGACCGGGTGGCCAAGATCAAGTCCATTGTCGGCGTGGCCGACGGCGACAGCGTGTTCTTCGTCTGCGACGCCAAGGTCAAGGCCGAGAAGTTCGCGGGCGCCGTGCGCACCAAGATCTGCGACGAGTTGAACCTGCTGGACCGCAACCAGTTCAAGTTCTGCTGGATCGTCGATTTCCCGATGTACGAGAAGAACGCCGACACGGGCCAGATTGAGTTCAGCCACAACCCGTTCTCCATGCCCCAGGGCGGGCTGGAGGCGCTGCTGACCCAGGACCCGCTGACCATCAAGGCTTATCAGTATGACATCGTCTGCAACGGCGTGGAGCTGTCGTCTGGCGCCATCCGCAATCACCGCCCCGACATCATGTACAAGGCCTTCGAGATCGCGGGCTACACCCAGGCCGACGTGGAAAGCCGGTTTGGGGGAATGTTGAATGCCTTCAAGTACGGCGCGCCGCCCCACGGCGGCTCGGCGCCGGGCATCGACCGCATCGTCATGCTGCTAGCCGACGAGCCCAACATCCGCGAGGTGATTTTGTTCCCCATGACCGGCCGGGCCGAGGACTTGCTGATGCAGGCCCCCAACACCGTGAGCGCGCGTCAGCTCAAGGAGTTGCACATCAAGCTGGATCTGCCGAAAGAGGTGAAGACGGAAGCGAAATCGGACGCCAAGCCCGCTTAGGTGCGGGTTTTGATTCCCAGGCGCGCCTTGCGCTCCTGCTTGATGGCGTACATGGCCGCGTCGGCGCCCTCGAGCAGCTCGGCCAGCTCGACCTTGGACGTGTACATGTACACGCCGCAGCTGGCCTTGATCTGGATGTTCTGGCCGCCCCAGGCGGCGTAGGCGTTGTTGAGTTTGCGGTCCAGGTCCTCGGCGCGGGCGACGCCGTTGCGCTTGTTGGAGCGCGGCAGCAGGATGGCGAACTCGTCGCCGCCCAGGCGGCCGATGTAGTCGGTGTCGCGGATGTGACCGCGCAACAGGTTGGCGACGGTTTTCAGCACTTCGTCGCCGGCCGCGTGACCGTAGGTGTCGTTGATGGGCTTGAATTCGTCGAGGTCGATGAAGATGAGGACGCCGCCGACACCATGACGCCGCGCCACCGACAACTCGTGCTGCAACCGGTCCTCGAAGCCGCGACGGTTGAGGACGTGCGTCAGGGCATCGGTGGTGGCGAGGCTTTCCAGGTCGGCGATGCGCTTGTCCTGCTTGGCGAGATGCTTGCCGATTTCGTCCACCAAGCTGTGGGCCAGTTGCGCCACTTGCTGGATGGCCTTGCCGGCATCGGCATCGGCGGCGGGCTTCACCTTCTCGGTGAACCGCACGAGCTGATTAAGTTTCGAGACAATCGGATTCTGCGGCGCCGGAATCTGACTGCTGTCAGTCTCGGCCGCCGTGACGCGCTCGGCGTTCACTGCCATCGCCTCACTCCCATTCCCCAAGCGGCAACTTATGGGTCGCGTGATGTTCGCTCGTCAATGCCCTAAAGTTGGTGCGCCACCAGGGCGCGCAACTTGGGATGCGTATTCCCTTATTAGCTATGGGGCCATGCCGCGCGACGCGCGTCGCTTCCTGGGGCGCATTGTACCAGTCATTTTAAGCACCTGTTATATTTATCTAAACTCGATCCGAAACGGACATCGATCCGTAGTGGCGTCCGGACGGCAGAGCGCCCTTCGGCCGGCTCGGCCCAGGATTGCGATACCCGGCGCACCGTCCGAGGCACGTGCCGGCCCGGCAAAATGTTTTGAGACGAAACCGAGTTGCGCGAATCCAAAGCTTGAGGGATTGATGACGCGATGAAACAAAGTAGGCCGAAACCGCTGGAGGTTTCCGACGTGACGGATGTGTTGGCTCGTTTTCATGCGCTGGTGGCCATCGGGCTGGCCGCCATCGCGGGTCCGAGTTGGGTGCAGGCGGCGCCCGCCACCCTCGGCGATCAATCCCAGGCCATCGCGCCCGGCCCGGGGCAGGATCCGGTTCTGATGTCTCACGCCGCCGTTTACGACGTGGCGCTGATCAAGGCGTCGCAGACCGAAGGCGTGCGCGGCGCGTCGGGCCGCTTGACCTACACGTTTCTCGACCGCTGCGACGGTTACACCATTGAATCCGAACTGGATGCCAGCATCGCTTACTCCAGCGGCGTGACCAATCACATCGTGCAGCGTTACGCCGGATGGGAATCCACGGATGGAACCCGCTCGACCTTCAGCATGCGCGTTTACGACAACGACGAGTTGGAGGATTCCTACACCGGTTCGGTCGAACTCGACGCCGACGGCGCAGGGCGGGCCGTTTACCGCGGTGCCGATGTCGTGACCTACGACCTGCCGCGCGGCACCGTGCTGTCGACGTCCCAGATCCGCGGGCTCATCCGCGCCGGTCGGGCGAATGCGCCCCTGGTGGCCGAACCGGTCATGGACGGCGCCTTCGATCAGGGGCCTTACCGCGTCACCGGCTACATCGCGCCCTTGCGCCAAGCGGCCGAGGAAAGTTTGGAAGCCCAAGTGAGCACGGGGCCGACATCGAATGATGGGCTGTTGAAAGGCGGTTACTGGCCTGTCAGCTTGGCGTATTTTCCATTGGCCGGCAAGGCGGAGACGCCCGACTATGAATTGTCGATGCATTTGCAGAGCAACGGCATTGTGCGTTACATGACCCAAGACTTCATCACCTACACGCTGTCCTTCGACTTGGCCTCGGTGCGGGCCTTGCCCGGAGGATGCTGATGGCCGGGTGGCGCGCAGTCGCGACATGGGTTGGCATGGCGATGGCCGGAGGTCCGGCGTGGGCCGCCAGCTTGCCGTCCTACGATGCGAGCTATTCGGTCCAGTTGGCGCGCGCGAGCCTGTCCACGGGTCCGCGCGCGGCCGACGGCTTGCTCGACTATCGCTTCAGCGAAACCTGCGACGGCTGGCAAACCCGCACCCGCGTGGTGATGGAACTGGCGTTCCGCGACGGCACGACCATCGCCAACGAACGCGATTTCGAATCTTTCGAGAGCAAGGACGGGCGCTCCTATACCTTCGCGGTCCGAACCGTGAAGGGCGGCACGCCGGTGGAGGCCTTCAAGGGCGCGGCCAAGATGTTCGCGCGCGGCGGCGGCAGCGTGGTCTATGAATTGCCGTCGGTCGAACCGGCGGGCAAGCCGCGCAAGGTCACGGTGACCTTGCCCAAGGGCACGTTGCTGCCCGTGCGCCACGCGCTCGCGCTGCTCGATCAGGCGGGCAAGGGCGAGAAGGTTTTCCGCAGCATCATCTTCAACGGCGCGTCCTCGGTGGGACCGCGGGCGGCCTCCACGGTCATCGGTCCGCAACTGGCCATGGCCGGAGACCCGGGCGACATGGCCGCGATCGACGCCGGGTTGCTGAGCGCGCCGTCATGGAATCTCAATTTGGCGTTCTATAATCTGTTCGAGCGGCGCGACACGCCTAACTTCGAGGTCTTTCAGCGCTTTTATGCCACCGGCATTTCACCGGCCTTCGAGCAGGAATTCGACGATTTCACCATCCGCGCCGCGCTCGATCGCCTGCAACGCCTCGATCGGCCCGTGTGCGACGCGCCCGTGCCCGAGAAGGGCAAACGTTAAGGCCATAGCCACGCCGCGCCGCGCACGCCGCTGGAATCGCCGTGCATGGGCGGCACGAGGGGGGTAACCACTGAGTCGGAAAAGACATAGCGGGGCAGCAGCGCAGGCACGTCGCTGTAAAGCCGCGCGATGTTCGACAACCCGCCGCCGAGGACAATGATCGAGGGATCGATCACGTTGACGATCGTCGCCAAGGCCCGCGCCAGGCGTTCGACATATCGGTCAAGGGCCTGGACGGCCTGAAACTCTCCCTGCAGCGACTTCTCGACGATGGCTTCGGCGGTCAATTGCTGCTTGGTATGAGCAGCGTAGTCGGCGCTGAGCCCGGCGCCCGACAAAAATGTTTCGATGCACCCGCTTTGGCCGCAATAGCATTTGCGCCCGGGGCGCTCGGCGTCGGTGGGCCAGGGCAGGGGGTTGTGCCCCCACTCGCCGGTGATGGCGTTTGGTCCGCGCAAGATGCGCTTGTCGATGACCAGGCCGCCGCCCACGCCGGTGCCGAGGATCGCGCCGAGCACGATCTGGCAAGAAGCGCCGGCGCCGTCGCTGGCTTCCGACAACGCGAAGCAGTCGGCATCGTTGGCCAGCCGGACCTCGCGCCCGATGGCCTGCGCCAAATCGCGGTCCAAGGCATGCCCGATCAGACACACCGAGTTGGCGTTTTTAATGAGCCCCGTGGCCGGCGAGATCGTGCCGGGGATCCCCACGCCGATAGTCGGTGGCATGGTGCCCCATAGACTGATGGTTTCGTGGCTCGCCTGCGCGGCCAATTCGGCGATGGCCCGCACGGTCCGGTCATAATCGCCGGTCGGTGTCGGCACACGCTTGCGAAACCGAATCGCGCCCGCGCGATCGAGCGCGACGGCCTCGATCTTGGTGCCGCCCAAGTCGACGCCAATGCGAATCGGTGAGGGCGAGGTGTCGTTCGTCATGGTGCCGGACTCTTGCCGTTGAGCCTGTAGCCGGGCGCATGGTCATAAGCTCGTGTCGCGATTCCGAAGTTCGTTCGATCTCTCGGCAGCCACTTTAACGAACTTCGGAATCAAAGCGACACTAGAACGCTATGAATCTAGTGTGGTTTTTGGATTTGAAGTTCCTCAATTTGCGCGCGGTAAACATCTAGGAACTTCAAATCCACCACACTACCATGGCTGCGGAAAATGAACGATTGTGCGCGATCATGACCTCGCATCCCGACGTTACCGGTTTCTTCGATCCCGCCACCGCCACCGTGACCTATCTGGTCGCCGACCCCGCCACGCGGCGGGCGGCGATCATCGACCCCGTGCTGGACTACCAGCCCAATTCGGGCCGCACATCGACGGCCTCCGCCGATGCCGTGCTGGCGGCCGTGCGCGCGCCGGGCCTAACGGTGGATTGGATTCTCGAAACTCACGTGCACGCGGATCATCTGACCGCGGCGCCGCATATGAAAAAGGCCACCGGCGCCCCGGTGGGGATCGGTGCCGAGATCGTCAAGGTTCAAAAGGTCTTTGGCGGCATGTTCAATAACATGGACTCGGTGGCCGCCGACGGCCGCGATTTCGACCGTTTGTTTCGCGACGGCGACACCTTCGCCATCGGCGGCCTCGCCGCCCGGGTGATGCACACGCCCGGCCACACGCCCGCCTGCGTCACCTACGTTATCGGCGATGCCGCCTTCGTGGGCGATACGATCTTCATGCCCGACTATGGCTCGGCGCGGTGCGATTTTCCCGGCGGCGACGCGGCCACGCTCTATCGTTCGGTGCAGAAAATTCTCAGCCTGCCGGAGACAACGCGCATCTTTGTGGGCCACGACTACCCGCCCAACGGGCGCGCCGCCGCCTGGGAGACGACAGTCAAGGCTGAGAAGCAGGGCAATATCCACATCGGCGGCAAGTCCGAAGCGGAGTTCGTCGCCATGCGCACCGCGCGCGACAAGACGCTCTCGCTGCCCAACCTGATCCTACCGTCCGTCCAAATCAACATGCGCGGCGGCAAGTGGCCGCCCGCCGAGGCTAACGGCGTCTCGTACATCAAACTACCGCTCAATGTCTTCTAAACGCAGATGACCACGCTGCTCGTCACCCACGCCAGCGGACTAGAGCACGACACGGGGCCTTATCACCCGGAGTCGCCCGATCGGCTGCGCAGCGTGCAAAAGGCCCTGGCCCAGTCGGCGTTCAAGGACTTGCTGCGCGAGGACGCGCCCGCGGCCACGGTCGAGCAGATGGCGCGGGCCCATTCGGTGCCCTTCGTCGAGAACATGTTGGCGGCGATTCCCGTCAAGGGCCTGCGTCACCTCGATCCCGACACCGTCGTGTCGCCGGGCTCGGGGGCGGCGATCACCCATGCCGCCGGTGCGGTGGTGCGGGCCGTGGACGCCGTCGCCGCAGGTACGGCGCAAAATGCGTTCTGCGCCATGCGCCCGCCGGGCCATCACGCGGAGTCCTCGCGCGCCATGGGGTTCTGCGTGGTGAACAATGTTGTCGTAGGCGCGTACCATGCGCGCGCCGTTCATGGCTTCAAGCGCGTCGCGGTGGTCGATTTCGACGTGCATCACGGCAACGGCACGCAGGAGATTTTCTGGGACGACGCCGAGGCGTTCTATGCCTCGACCCATCAATACCCCTATTACCCGGGCACCGGCGCGCGCGCCGAGAAGGGCGCCCACAACAACGTCGTCAACGTGCCGCTCGCGGCGGGCAGCGGCGGCGACGTGTTCCGCGCGGCGATGACCGACGAGATTCTTCCGGCCCTGAGCGCATTTCAGCCGGATTTTCTGCTTATTTCCGCCGGGTTCGACGCCCACAAGGATGATCCGCTGGCCCAGTTGCGCCTGACCGAAGACGACTTCGCCTGGGCCACGGCGAAATTGATGGACGTGGCGCGTACGGCCTGCGCCGGGCGGGTGGTGTCGCTGCTGGAAGGCGGCTATAACCTCGACGCGCTGGCCGACAGCGTGGTCGCCCATGTTCAGACCCTGAAGGATCACTAATGGCGAAAGCTCCGGCACACGACGCGCTTCCCGACGACATCGTCCGCATGGGCTTCGAGGAGGCGATGAAGGAACTGGAAGACATCGTCCGCCGCCTCGAAGGCGGGCAGGTGAAACTCGACGACGCCGTGAAAGCCTATGAGCGCGGCGCGGCCCTGAAGCGTCACTGCGAGGCGAAGCTGGCCGACGCCAAGATGAAGGTCGAGAAGATCACGCAGGCCGGCAAGGCCTTGGGCCTCGAGCCCATGAGTGAAGCCTGATCGTATTCCGTGTAATGTCGCACGACTTTGCGCAGGCGCTGGACCAGGTCGCGGCGGATGTGAACGCTGAGTTGGACCGGTTGATCCGGCCGACCGCCGCGCCCGAGGGCCGTGTCGTCGACGCCATGCGCTACGCCGTGCTCGACGGCGGCAAGCGCTTCCGTCCGTTCCTGGTGCAGGCGAGCGCGAGTATTTTCGGCATCGACCCCGCCCGCTCGCTGCGCGTGGCCGCCGCCGTCGAAATGGTGCACTGCTACTCGCTGATCCACGACGACTTGCCCGCCATGGACAACGACGATCTGCGGCGCGGGCGCCCAACCGTGCACAAGAAATACGACGAGGCCACGGCGATTCTCGCCGGAGACGCGCTGCTGACGCTGGCCTTCGAGGTGCTGGCCGCGCCCGAGACTCATCCCCATGCGGATACGCGCGCGGCGTTGGTTCTTGCGCTGGCGCGCGCCGCGGGTGCGGCGGGCATGGTCGGCGGTCAAATGATCGATCTGCAGGCCGAGCACATCGCGCTGGATGTCGACGGACTGACGCACTTGCAGGAACTCAAGACGGGTCATCTGATCGCGTTCGCCGCGGCGGCCGGAGCGATCCTGGCCGGCGATCAGGCGGCCGAGAGAACCCTGCATCGCTATGGTCTAGATGTGGGCCTGGCCTTCCAGGTCACCGACGACCTGTTGGATGTGGAGGGCAATGCCGCCGCCACCGGCAAGGCCACGGGCAAGGACGCGGCCTCGGGCAAGGCGACTTTTGTCTCCCGTCTGGGGGTCGAAGGTGCTAAAAACTTGGCTCGATCGCTCATCGAACGGGCCCAGGCCGCCGTGGCGGTTTTGGGGCCGAAAGCGGACCTTCTGCGCCAGGCGGCCAGTTTCGTTCTGACGCGAAAGTCCTGAACGGCAAGAAAGTATTGTTAGACACCAAGCGATGACCGACGTGACCGCCTCAGCACCGCAAACCCCGCTGCTCGACCGTATCGCCGCGCCCAAGGACATGCGCGGGCTGTCGATCGAGGAGCTGACCCAACTGGCCGACGAAGTGCGCGCCGAGACGATTTATTCGGTGTCGCGCACCGGCGGGCACCTGGGCGCTGGCCTGGGCGTGGTGGAACTGACGGTGGCCTTGCATCACGTGTTCGACACGCCCGCCGACCGGTTGATCTGGGACGTGGGGCATCAGGCCTATCCGCACAAGATTCTCACCGGGCGGCGCAATCGCATGACCACGATCCGTCAGCGCGATGGCCTTTCCGGTTTCACGTCGCGCGCCGAGAGCGAATACGATCCGTTCGGCGCGGGCCACAGTTCCACCTCCATCTCCGCCGGCCTCGGCATGGCCGTGGCGCGGGATTTGAAGGGCGGCACCAACAAGGTCGTCTGCGTCATGGGCGACGGCGCCATGAGCGCGGGCATGGCCTACGAGGCCATGAACAACGCGGGCAGCTTGAAAAGCCGGCTGATCATCGTGCTCAACGACAACGACATGTCCATCGCGCCGCCGGTGGGCGCCATGAGCGCCTATTTGTCGCGGCTGCTGTCGTCCAAGCCCTATCTCACGCTGCGTCAGGCGATGAAGCAGATCGCCTCGCACTTTCCCAAGACGATCGAGGAGGCCGCGCGCAAGGCCGAGGAATACACGCGCGGCATGGTCACGGGCGGCACGCTGTTCGAGGAACTCGGCATCTATTACGTCGGCCCCATCGACGGCCACCGCATCGACCACTTGGTGCCGGTGTTGAAGAACGTGCGCGATGCCGACGCCGAGGGGCCGATCCTGATTCACGTGGTCACGCAAAAAGGCAAGGGCTACGCGCCCGCCGAGGCCTCGGCCGACAAGTTCCACGGCGTGACCAAGTTCGACGTGGTGTCCGGCGCGCAAGTGAAAGCCCAGGCGCAGGCGCCGTCCTACACGTCGGTATTCGCCAAGGCGCTCATCGCCGAGGCCGAACGCGACGACAAGGTGATCGCCATCACCGCCGCCATGCCCAGCGGCACGGGGTTGGACAAGTTCGGCGAGAAATTCCCCAACCGGTGTTTCGACGTCGGCATCGCCGAACAGCATGCGGTGACGTTCGCGGCCGGGCTCGCGACCGAGGGTTACCGGCCCTTCTGCGCGATTTACTCCACGTTCCTGCAGCGCGCCTACGATCAAGTGGTGCACGACGTCGCGGTGCAGAACCTGCCGGTGCGTTTCGCCATGGACCGGGCCGGTTACGTCGGCGCCGACGGCGCCACGCACCAGGGTTCGTTCGACCTTGCCTACTTGGGTTGCCTGCCCAACTTCACCATCATGGCCGCCGCCGACGAACTCGAGTTGATGCACATGGTGGCGACCGCCGCCGTCCACGATTCCGGGCCTATCGCGTTGCGCTATCCGCGCGGCGAGGGCTTGGGCCTCGCCTTGCCCGCGCGCGGATCGGCGCTGCCCCTCGGCAAGGGGCGCGTGCTGAAGGAGGGCTCGACGGTGGCGTTGCTGAGCATCGGCACGCGCTTGGCCGACTGCCTCAAGGCGGCCGACAGCCTCGCGGCGCGGGGGCTCACATGCACCGTCGCCGACGCGCGCTTTGCCAAGCCCTTGGATACCGACCTGATCGCGCAGTTGGCCGATCATCATGAGGTGCTGCTGACGGTCGAAGAGGGCGCCGCCGGCGGATTCGGCGCGGCGGTGCTGCAGTATCTGGCCGCCAGCGGACGGCTGGATCGCGGCCTGAAAATTCGCACCCTGACCATGCCCGACCGCTTTTTCGAGCACGCCAAGCCGGAAGAACAGATCCAGGCCGCCGGATTGAGCGCGTTTCATATCGCCGCCGCCGCCGTGGGCGCCCTGGGGCTCAAGGCCAGCGCCGCGCCGGGCCTCGCGCGCGCCTGAACGGTTCTTGCGGGCCGCCTGTCGCCCGGCATCCCCATGGCCGCCAAGAAAATCCGCCTCGATCAACTGCTCGTCGCGCGCGGGCTCGCCGAGACTCCCGTCAAGGCGCAGGCGCTCATCCTCGCCGGCGTGGTCTTTAGCGGCGAGCAGCGCCTCTCGACAGCCGGCGCGCAAGTGCCCGAAGACATGGCCGTCGAGGTGCGCGGCAAGGAGCATCCCTGGGTCTCGCGCGGCGGCATCAAGCTGGCTCATGGACTGGCGCACTTCGGGCTCGATCCCACGGGCCGCGTATGTCTCGACATCGGCGCCTCGACCGGCGGCTTCACGGATGTGTTGCTGCATCATGGCGCGGCCAAGGTCTATGCCGTCGACGTGGGCTACGGCCAACTGGCCGACAAGCTGCGTCATGATCCGCGCGTCGTCGCGCTGGAACGCGCCAACGCGCGGCATCTCACGGCCGCGCAGGTGCCCGAGCCCGTGGGTGCCATCGTCTGCGATGCCAGTTTCATCGGGCTGCGCACGGTGTTGCCCGCGGCCCTCGCCTTGGCCGCGCCCGGCGCTTTTCTGATCGCGCTCATCAAGCCGCAATTCGAGGTGGCCAAGGACCGCGTCGGCAAGAAGGGCGTGGTGCGCGACCCGGCGCTTCACGATCAAGTCTGCGCGGAGATTTCAGCGTGGCTCGCCGGCCAGCCCGGCTGGCGCGTGCTGGGCCTCGCGCGCAGCCCCATCACGGGGCCCGAGGGCAACGTCGAGTTCCTGATCGCGGGCCAACGAAATTAATCTCTATGAGTCGAATTGTCGGCGCGGGTCCTGCCGCCGGTGCAGAACGCGCACGACAAAGACCTTGTCGTGCTGCAAGGCGTAGAAAATGACTTGACTTCCGCAATTTAAACTTCGCAAGCCCGGCAACTCAAGCCGTGCAATCCCAATCTCGGGATTGTCCGCGATGTTGTTCATCGCGGTTTCCAGTTGCGACAAGTATTCGCGGCGCTGAGGCGTTCCCCAGGTATGCTGAGTATAGGTGGCGATGTCGGCAAGGTCGCGTGCCGCGCGCGTCGAGACGTGATAACGCCGTTTCATGCCGCGCGGCGGCGCCTCGACTTGGTGCCGCGCGCTTGGCTGTCGATGGAAGCATTGAGCTTGGCAAACGAGAAGGTGTCGTCGACGCCGCTGTCAAGGCCCTCGCGCAGCGCGATCTTGAGCTCCGAGGCCTTCTTCTCGAAAACGCGATCGGCCATGAGACGCAGCGCGTCGCGCACGGCTTCGCTGGCGTTCTCGTACACGCCTTCGTCGATCCGCTCTTTCACGAAATCTGTATAGGGCTTGGTGAGGACGATCTTCATGTTCATTGCGCCGTTGGGAGTGTCGCCAATGGGAGCACTATGACTCGGCCTCAGATTCGGCGCAAGTGAATGGCCTTCTGATGGCCACTTAAGGTCCTTGCTAATTGACCGCCACCGGCTCGGCGTACAGTTGCACGCCCGACCGGTTGACGGCGCGCGCGGCGGCATCGAGCGGCGCCAAGCGTTCGGCCAGCGTGCTCAGCATCTGCATGCCGCTCATGAGGCCGAAGGGCAGGTTGCCGTCTTCGATCGCCTTGAGCAGCGCCTTCCACGGATCTTCCGGCGCCGGGAAGGGCACCAGCATGACCGTGTCGGTGAGCGCGAGTCCGATTTTTTCCTTGGTGTAGTCGATGGCGCGGCCAAGCCCGCCCAGTTCGTCGACAAGTCCGGCCTTCAGCGCGTCGGCGCCGGTCCACACCCGGCCGCGGGCGGAACGCTCCAGGTCGGCCACGTCCTTGCCGCGGCCCTGGGCGGCCTTGGTGGTGAAGTCGAGATAGGAGGCATCGATCATCTCGTTGAGACGGGCTAGGTCCTTGGCCGAGAACTCCTGAACCGCGCTGAACATGCCGGCGGATTCGCCGAACGTAATGCGGTCCCAGTTGATGTCGAGTTTCTCGAAGGCGCCGGCGAACACCAACTTGCCCATGATCACGCCGATGGAGCCGGTGATGGTGGCGGGCTGGGCGAAAATGCGGTCCGCCGCCATGGCCAGGAAATACCCGCCCGAGGCGGCGGTGTTGCCCATGCTGGCGATGACGGGTTTTTTCTCTTTGGCCAGTACGATTTCGCGCCAGATGGTGTCGGAGGCGACATAGGAGCCGCCGGGGCTGTCGATGCGCAGGATGATGGCGGCGATATCGTCGTCCTCGGCGGCATCCGCGATGGCCTGGGCCATGGTCTCCGACGTGATCACGCCGTCCTGGCCGAAGGGGCCGTCGTCGCGTCCACGCACGATCTCGCCCACGGCGTGAATCATCGCCACGCGCTTCTTGGGCTCGGCGCGGCCCGCCGGCGGCCCGTACGACAGGTACTCGCCGATCTCCGCGGTCTTGGCCTCGGGCATGGCCTTGTCCAAGGCGTCGTCGAATTGGTCGCGGTAGCCGATCCGGTCGATCAACTTTGCGCCGAGCGCCTCCTGGGCCATGAGCGGGCCCTTGTCGATCAACCGGCGCACATCGGCGGGGGCGAGATCGCGGTCCTGGGCGATGCCGGCGACGAACTGATCGAAGAACGAGCCCAGCAAGGCTTCGAGCGATTCGCGATTGGCCGGCGAGATCCGCTCGTTGGTGAGGTTTTCCATGGCGCTTTTGTATTCCTTGCGCTGGATGACGTTGGCCTTGACGCCGAAACGGTCCAGGAACGCCTTGAAAAACGGCTGCTCGATGCCGATGCCCGCGAGGCCTACGGTGCCCGAGGGTTGCACCCAGAGTTCGCCGAAGGATGCGGCGAGGTAATAAGCCGGCGTCGCGCCGACGCCCTCGCCGATGGTCTCGGCGAACAGCATGGTCGGTTTTTTCGATGTGCGAAACTCCGCGATGACGTCGCGGACGTCCTGGGTTTGCGCAAGGCCCAAGGCCTGGTCGCTGATGGTGGCGGCGATGCCGATCACGCGCGGGTCGTCCTTGGCGCGGCGGATGGCGATGAGCGTGTCCTGCAGCGTGGCGCGCGGATGCAGCGCGAAGGCGTCGAAGCGGCGGTCACCGGAGCCCTCGGCGAGGTCTTGATCGAGATCGAGCATGAGGACGATCTTGTCCGGCGTGCTGATCTTCGGCGCGGCCAAGCCGTCGAACTGCATCGCCAAGTAAATGCCGACGCCGATGGCGACGATGAAGAAGAAGCCGATGCTGGCCAGCACGCCGAGAAGAAGCTTGCCGATCAATTTCATGGACGAGTCCTTCGGTTCAAGACGCCAAGTTTAGCCCCGGATCGGCCCGCATTGGGCTTCGTGCCGCAACAGGTGGTCGGCCAGCACCACCGCCATCATGGCCTCGGCCACGGGCACGCCGCGAATGCCGACGCACGGGTCATGACGGCCCTTGGTGACGATCTCGGTCTCCCGACCGTGAATATCAATCGTGCGCCGTGGCGAAAGTATGGAGCTGGTGGGCTTGATGGCCACGCGGGCGACAATATCTTGCCCCGTCGAGATGCCGCCCAAGATGCCGCCCGCCCGGTTGGACAGGAATTTCGGTTTGCCGGGTTTGCCTTTGCGCATTTCGTCGGCGTTCTCCTCGCCCGACAGGGCGGCGGCGGCGAAGCCCGCGCCGATTTCCACGCCCTTGGCGGCATTGATACCCATCAGCGCCGAGGCGATGTCAGCGTCGAGCTTGCCGTAGATCGGCGCCCCCAGGCCCACGGGAATACCCTCGGCCACAACCTCGATGATCGCGCCCGTCGAGGAGCCTGTCTTGCGCACGCCGTCGAGAAATTTCTCCCAGGCGCCCGCCGCCTTGGCATCGGGACAAAAGAACGGGTTCTTGCCCACGTTCGCCCAGTTCCAGCGCTTGCGATCAATTTTGTGGGGGCCCATTTGAATCAGCGCGCCGCGAATCGCGACGGCCTTGCCCAGGCGATGAACGAGAATTTTTCGCGCGACGGCGCCCGCGGCCACGCGCATGGCGGTTTCGCGCGCCGACTGCCGCCCGCCACCGCGATAATCGCGGATGCCGTACTTGGCCCAATAGGTGTAGTCGGCATGGCCCGGGCGGAACTTCTCGGCGATGTCACCGTAATCCTTGGAACGTGCGTCCACGTTTTCGATCAGCAGGCCGATGGGCGTGCCCGTGGTCTTGCCCTCGAACACGCCGGAGAGAATGCGTACCGCGTCGGGCTCGCGCCGCTGCGTGGTGAAGCGCGACGTGCCCGGCTTGCGCTTATCCAGCCACACCTGGATATCCGCCTCGCTCAAGGCGATACCCGGCGGTGTGCCGTCGACGACGCAACCCAGGGCCGGGCCGTGGCTCTCGCCGAAAGTGGTGAACCGGAAGAGGGTCCCGAAGGTGTTGCTGGACATAAGGGGCTAGGCCTAACCGCTGATCTTGGCGCCCTGCAGCATTTCGGCGATTTCGCCGATCGAATTCACATCGATCATGCCCGTGACGTTATAGCCGCCGTCGACATAGTGAATCTCGCCGGTCACGCCGCTCGCGAGATCGCTGAGCAGATAGAGGCCGGCCTTGCCGACGTCGTCGATGGTGATGGGGCGGTGCAGGGGGGCGTTGAGTTCGTTCCAGCGCATGATGTGGCGCACATCGCCGATGCCCGAGGCGGCGAGGGTGCGGATCGGGCCGGCGGAAATGGCATTCACGCGAATCTTGGCGCGGCCCAGATCCACCGCCAGATAACGCACGCTGGCTTCCAGCGCGGCCTTGGCCACGCCCATGACGTTATAGTGGGGGATGACTCTTTCCGCGCCCATGTACGAAAGCGTCAGCAGGCTGCCGCCGTTGGGCATGAGGGGCTCGGCGCGGCGGCACACCTCGGTGAACGAAAAGCACGAGATGTCCATGGTCTTGAGGAAGTTCTCGCGCGTGGTGTCGAGGTAGCGGCCCTTGAGTTGTTCCTTGTCCGAGAAGGCGATGGCGTGAACGATGAAGTCCACCTGACCCCAGGCCGACTTGAGGGCCTGGAACAAAGCCTCCATGGAAGCGATGTCGGTGACGTCGCAGGGCAGGATCACCGAGGCCTTGACGCTTTGCGCCAGGGGCCGGACGCGCTTTTCAAGAGCCTCACCCTGGTAGGTGAAGGCCAATTCCGCGCCGTGGGCGGCGGCGTGCTTGGCGATGCCCCAAGCAATGGAGCGATCGTTGGCCACGCCCATGATCAGGCCTTTTTTGCCGGTCAGCAGCGGCGAGGGAGACGTCATGATTGGCTGGAACCCGCTGAAAACAAAGAGAACCTTTGAGGAACGCCGAACTTGCGGCATCCTACACGAAACCGACCGGGGAGCAAGGCAGCCCAATGCCCGACCAGCCAAGCCTGACAGACAAAATCTCGGCCCTCGCGCCGCCGAATCTTGGTGGGCATCTCTCGCCCGTGCGGTTCATGATCGCGCGCATGGCCGAGGACCAGATCACGCGGGTGGCGGCCTCGCTCAGTTTCACCACGACCTTGGCGGTGGTTCCGGCCTTGGCCCTGATGCTGGCCTTGCTCACGGCCTTTCCGGCCTTCGAGAGCGTGCGGACGTCGGTTCAGGACTTCATCATCGGGAATTTCATTCTCGACACGGGCCTCAAGATGAAGGAGCAGTTGGCGAGCTTCGTCGAAGCCGCCGCCAAGCTTACTGTCTTCGGCGTCATCGGCCTGGTGGTGACGTCGATCATGCTGCTGTTGACCATCGAGAGTTCCTTCAATCAGATTTTCAAGGTCTCGCGTCCGCGCCCGATGCTCATGCGACTGCTCGTGTTGTGGGCCGTGATCACGGTCGGACCGTTCTTGATCGGGACCAGCTTCACCCTCTTCGGCTATTTCGGCGTGGCTCAATTTCTGGCGACTCCGGGCGTGGCGGAGTCCGTCGGCCTCTTGTTGGGTCAATTGGCGCCCACGCTGCTGGCGTGGATCGCCATTACATTCATCTATCTCGTCGTGCCCAACCGGCGCGTGGCGCTCAAGGACGCGCTGATCGGCGCCGGCGTCGCGGCGTTCTTGTTCGGGCTGCTGCGTTACGGCTTCGCCGCCTACGTGGCGTCCATGACATCCTACGAAGCGGTGTACGGCGCGGTCGCCGCGGTACCGATATTCTTGTTTTGGGTTTACCTGTCGTGGATCGTCGTGATGGCGGGCGCGGTGATCACCGCGACGCTGCCCGACTGGCGCTATGTCAAGGCGGGCGGTCTCGGCACGGTGATGGCGCAAGTCGCCCTGGCGTTGGACATCATCGCGAAGCTGGGGGCGGCGCAACGCGCGGGGCATGCCCGCACGACCCGGGCCTTGGCGAAAGCCCTGACCGTGCCGGACGTGGCGCTCACGCGCGTGCTGGAGGTGCTGCGCGCCGGGCGGTTCGTGGCCACCACCGAGGACGGCGGTTGGATGCTGAGCCGGGATCTGGAACGCACGGCGCTCGCCGACCTGGCGCATCTCTTCGGCCTGGGGCTGGACGGCACGGCGCTGCCGGCTGACCGCGCCGGCAGCGATGTGGCCAAGCGGCTGTATGTTCACCTCGGCCGGGCGGCGGAATCCGAACGCACCTTGTTGAGCGTGAGTTTGGCCAAAATCGTGGCGCTGCCGGATGAGGCGCCGCAGGCGGGCTCGGCGGTGGGGTCCAGCGCTCAAGACGTTTGATAGAAAATCACGTTTCCGCGCGACGCAACCTGATTGATGATGTCGAAATCCGCGATGTTGCGCGTCAGCACAGCGCATCCCAACCGGGCGGCTTGAAGATAGACGAGAGCGTCGTTGAGGATTTTGTGCTCGTGGCCCTGACTGCGCTGTGCACAGGTGAACCGCGCGATCAGCCCCGCCATCATGCCCGCCGCCATCCATGTTTCCGTCGAGGGGACGTGCACGCGATGGGCCGGAATGTCGCGCTCGATCAGGCCGGCGATTTCCCTCAAGGCGGGCTTGGTGCGCGGATCGGCGGGATCGAGCCGCCCGAACGCATGGGTGAGCTCAGCGATGCAGACGCAAGAATGCTCGCAGGTGCGGTGCAGCAGCAAAGCGTCGACATCGGGCGGCGTCTTGCCTTTCAAGATGTCGATGTAGACGGTGGTGTCGAGCATGAGCGGCGCGCCGAGCGACGGAACATCCCGCGCCCACGCGAGGGCCGCCGACGGACGCCGCGCGAGCGACGTCGTGCCGCGCTGAGGTTTGATCCGCCTCAGCAGCGCATGCAGGTCAGATTTCAAGCTCGATGCCGGCCGGGACGCGGCCCTTGCGTTTGAGCGCCTTGCGCCCGAAGTCGTCGTCCAACGCCAGCCGCACCAGCGCCAATTCCAGCAGTTCCGTGTCGGAGGTCACGCGCGTCCGGGCGCGGGCCTTGTCGAGCAGCGCGCGGTTGAAGCGCCCGCCCACCTTGTCGGTGCGCGGACCGCGCAGCAACCCGGCCGCGCGCGCTTGGTCGAGCGCGGCGCGGTTGCGGGCGATTGCGAGTTCGGTGTCGTTGCCGTGCGCGGCCTTGACGGTCATGGCGCGTTCCTTGCCGGACAAAATATTACATTTGTCTGACAATGCGTCAAGTCGCCGCCCGTCGCGAGGGATTTTGGGGTCTTACCCCTCGACGATTTTCCAACTGCCGTCGGGTTGCTGGCAAGCGACGCCGTGGGCGTTCTCTTTCTTGCCGCCGACGGTGATCTCGGTTTGAAACTCACGGCAGTAGCGCCCGGCGGTGGAGCGGCCGTCGCGCGTCGGCGTGATGGTGCCGGAGTTACCGGTGCTGGGGTTGTTCCACACAATGGCCTCGCCGATGGGCGCGGCGTAAGCGCGTTGTTCGGCTTGGCGCATGCGCATGCGGTCGACGTCGTTGAGGCCCCGGCCGATCTGATTGCCGATGGCCGCGCCCAGCATGGTCCCGACCGCCGTGGCGACGACCTTGCCGTCGCCTTTGCCGATGGATGAGCCCGCCCATCCGCCGGCGGCGGCGCCGAGCAAGGTGCCCAGCGCTTCCTTATCGGCGCGACCGTCGGCGGCGCAGCCCGACAGGGTCAAGGCGCCGGCCACGAGGGCCACGGAAACACTGCGCGGTGAAAAAAGCTGAAACATTGAGACCTCTCCACTTATTATCTTGTTATCTTGGCTCGTTATCTTGGCTCGTTATCTTGGCTCGAAGCGCATGCGCGCGCGAGCGTCCTAACCCCGGCCGATGGACCACGAACCGCCACTGGCCTTCAAGACCATTACACCGCTTGATGTTGGCAAAATCAGGGCGCCGCAAGGGCCTTTTTCGGGTACCTTTAACCCAATAAAAACAATCATTTGACCGAGGTCATTCCGCGCCGATCCAAACTCGCCGAAGGTTGATTCAAGCTGTGGTTTATGGCCATTGTGCAGTCATGGATGCAACACCCATCATCCCCGTGCATGGCGACCCGTTTGTGCTGTTCCGCCAGTGGTTTGACCAGGCTGCGGCGGCCGAGCCGGGCCTGCCCGAGGCCATGAGCCTCGCCACCGCCACGCCCCAGGGCCGGCCCTCGCTGCGCATGGTCTTGCTGAAGGACTTCGGCCCCGAGGGGCTTGTGTTCTACACCAACGCCCAAAGCCGCAAGGGCGATGAACTGGCCGCCAATCCGTTCGCGGCCGTCTGTCTGTATTGGAAGTCCATCGGCCGCCAAATTCGCGCCGAGGGGCCCATCGCCCGCGTCGAGGGCCGGCCCGCCGACGACTACTTCGCCGGCCGGCCGCGCGCCAGCCAACTAGGGGCCTGGGCCTCGGCCCAATCGCGCGTCTTGCCCTCGCGCGAGGAACTGATTCGTAAATTCGCCGAGGCCGAACGGCGCTTCGACGGCAAGGACGTGGCGCGCCCGAACTATTGGATCGGTTATCGTTTGATGCCCGAGGCCATCGAGTTTTGGCAGGATGTGCCCAATCGCCTGCACGATCGCCTGGTGTATCGCCGGCGCGCGGACGGCTGGTCCACCGAAAGGCTCTATCCATGAGCGCGCCCGCGCCCAACCTTGCCACTGACCACGATCACGCGGCCGCGACGCCAGGTGCCGCGCGGCTCATGCGTCTGGCCACCATCGTGGCCGTGGCCTTGGCCGTGCTGATGGTCACGATCAAGGGCGTGGCCTATGCGACCACGAACTCCGTGGCGTTGCTGTCCAGCCTCGCCGACTCCGGCCTCGACTTGCTGGCGTCGGGTCTCAATTTCTTCGCCGTGCGCCACGCCCTCACGCCGGCCGACACCGAACACCGCTTCGGCCACGGCAAGGCCGAGCCCCTCTCGGCGCTGGGCCAATCGGCGTTCATCGCCGGATCGGCGGTGCTGGTGGCGGTGGAAGCCGCCTCGCGCATTCGTTCGCCGGTGGCGGTCGAGCAGGGCGACGTGGGATTGACCGTCATGATGGTGGCCACGGTGCTCACGATTGCCCTCGTCACCTTCCAGAAATACGTGGTGCGCAAGACCGGTTCGCTGGCCATCGGCGCGGACTCGCTGCATTACACCGGCGACGTTCTGATGAATCTCACGGTCATGGTCGCGATCTATGCCGCCACGACGCTGGGGATGGACTGGGCCGATCCGTTGTTCGGCGGCGGCATCGCGCTGTTCTTGCTGGTCAATGCCGGGCGCATTGCCTACGGCGCCATGGGCCACTTGATGGACGAGGAAATGCCCAAGGCGGAGCGCGACAAGATCATCGCCATCGCCCGCCGGAACCCGCAGGTGAAGAACGTTCACGAACTGCGCACGCGCAGCTCGGGCGTGCAGGCCTTCATTCAAATGCACATCGTCCTGGACAAAACGCTGACCCTGATGGAGGCCCATCGCATTTCCGACGACGTGGAAAATGCGCTGCTCGCGGCCTATCCCGGCGCCGACGTCATCATCCACCAAGACCCCGAGGGCGTGATGGAAGTCCACCGGCCCGTCGGCGGTGCGCCGCGATAACCGGGGCACCTAGCGCCCGGTTTCCGAAATGCGTGATTCGTATCCGCGGCTCGAGATACGCATTTCGGAAACCAAGGGGCACTAGCAACATTTTGAATCTAGTACCGCTTTTCGATCAGACGTTCCTGTCCCGAGGATCGTCGTCCTGTATCAGGAACGTCTGATCGGCGGTACTAGGCCCGTTTCCGGACTCGTGCCGGTCGGCCGGTCAGGTTAAACTCTTGCCGAGAATGAGGACCCCCTGATGTCGAACATCAAGAACCTTCTGGCCGTGATCAGCGACGCCACCAATGGCCGCGCGGCGTTGGAAACCGCCTTGCGCGTGGGCCGTCATCTCGATTGTCATGTCGATGCGCTGCATGTGCGCTCGGATCCGGCCGCGGCCCTGCCCTTGGTCGGCGAGGCCATGTCGGGCGCCATGGTCGACGACATGATGGGCGTGGCCGAGAAAGAGGCCGGTCAACGCGCCGCCCGCGCGCGGGCCATGTACGACGAGGTCTTGAAACGCGAGGGGCTGGCCGATCACCAGGGAAAGCCCGGCGCCGTCACCGGCTTCTCGGTGACCTGGATGGAGGCCTCGGGCATCGAGGAACAGGTGGTCGCCTTGCGCGGGTGCCGGGCCGACCGGATCGTGGTCGCGCGGCCCACGGGCGACAACGAAACGCCGGCCCTCATGACGCTCAATGCCGCGCTCATGCAAAGCGGCCGCCCCGTGATCGCCGCCCCGCCGATGCCGAAGGACGGCCCGCAACGGGGCGGGTCTTTCAAGAAAATTGTTCTGTTTTGGAACGGCTCGACCGAAGCCACGCGCGCCGTGGAGGCGGCCTTGCCCTTCCTGGTCCGCGCGGACGAGGTCACCGTTCTGCGCGTCGAGGAAGAAGAATGGTACGCCGAGACCGAGGACTTGGAGGCCCATCTGGCCTACCACGGCGTTCGGACCGTGGTGTCCAAGGTTCTGCCGCGCGAGGTGCGCACCGGACGCTCGTTGTTGTTCGCGGCCGGGGACGTCGGCGCCGACATGATGGTGATGGGCGCCTATACGCGCTCGAAACTGCGCCAACTCATCCTCGGCAGCGTGACGGGCTACGTCATGCAGCAGGCCATTCTGCCGGTTTTGCTCTGCCACTAAGTTTAGAATGCGAACTGGCTCTGGCGGGGCCGCGCGCCGGGGACTTCATCAGCGGCTAAATCGCCGTAGGGCGCCAGAACATGCTTCACGGCGCCGAAGGTCTTTGTCTCGTCGAGCCATAACACCTGCTGCTCTCGGCCCAGGATCACGGGCATGCGGTCGTGAACGTGGGCGATGGCCGGGGCCGGGGCGCAGGTGACGATGGTGAAGCGGCCGTCGCCGATCAAACCGGCGAAGGCGATGATGCCGTTGTCGTTGGCATGAATTCGCGTTTTGATCTTGTCGCGGCCCGAGGCATTTTCAGCAAAAGTGTGCAGCGGTTTTGCGCCTGAAAATGCCTCATTTAATGAATCTGCGCGTTTTCCGGGCGGCGAACCGGAAGACCACTTCGCCTGAAAACGCGCGTTCTTCCATTCGAAGTATGCGGTCGCCGGCACCAGACAGCGCCGTTCCAAGAGCGGGCGAAAGGTCGGTTTGGTCTCCAGCGTCTCGGCGCGCGCATTGATAACCGGCTAGGACTGCCAATCGACCTTGAGGCCCCAGGGCATCGTGGCCAATCTGCGTCCGGGCAGCACCACGGGGGCCGTGTCCGTCGGTCGAATTTCGCCCGACCTAAATTCGAAGGGATCGCGTCCGTCTTCGTCGCGCCCCACGTCAACGCCCAACGGCACATGCAATGCGATCGCGGCGATCAAGAGTTCAGGCTTGGTCGCCAGCTCATAGCGGGAACACACGCGCCCAGCTTAGCTCGACTGATTGGACGGCGTGTTGGGATTGCGCTGTTTGCGCACCCGCAGCGTCAGCGCGATGTTCTGCAGCAACACGTCGTCGCCGGGGCTGAAGGTCATGGCCTTGTAGTATTCGGCCAGGGCGCGGTCGTACTCGCCGCGATAGTAATAGATGTTCGCGCGGTTGTTATAGAAGCTCCACTGGCGCGGACGCATCTCGACCGCCTTGTTGCACGCCTCCATGGCTTCGTCGTAGCGGCCGAGGCCCGTGAGCCCGATGCACAGATTGTTGTAGGCGGCGGGAATGTTGCCCGGCATCAGTTCGCCCGAGCGCAGGGCTTCGCGCGCCAGCGCCGTGCCTTGGGCCCAGTTCTCGCGGTCGAGCGCGTAGGCCGCTTCGTTCACCAAGCCGTTGCCGCGCGAAAAGAGCTGGGCATTGGCGGGGACGCTGGCCAAGGCAACGCCGGCGGCGCATAGCAGGGCGAGTTTCTTGAAGGCCATGGCAGTCCTCCCGAAGGTGAGGGCACTTTCTCGCTGATTATAACACTCTGCCGAGCCCGGGGCCAACCGCCATCGTTCGGCTCATCCCCATAACCCTGGCCTGGATTTAGGCGTCCTCGGGCCGCCGCAGCTCGCCCTCGCTCATCACGACCACGCTCCCGCCGCAGCGCACGGCCGTGATCTCGCCCTGGGCCACATCGGCCTCGACGAAGATGCGGCTGGGCCGGCCCATTTCGATGCCTTGGTCGATGGTCCACCGCCCGGTGCCGGTCTTGAGTCCATCATCGCGCACCAACCACTCGGTCACGGCGCAGGCGGCCGAGCCCGTGGCGGGGTCCTCGGCGACGCCCTCGCCGGGTGCGAACATGCGTGCCTGGAGGGTGTTTGCGTCCGCTCGGGCGAACACGAACACCTTATGCGCGGGCGTGGCGCTCAAGTGCTTGCGCCAATGTTCCAGATCCAGCCGCGCGCGGCCGACGGCATCGACGGAACGCAGCGGCACGCAGGTATAGGGCGTGCCGCAGGTCAGCGAGAGGGGCGGCGTGCCCTCGCCGCGGAGGTCGGGCGGCGCGAGATTGAGCATGGCGGCGAGGTCGGCCGGGGCTGGCGGCGGCGCCAAGACCTCAGGCACGATGGCCGTCGTGAACGACACATAAGTTGGCGCACCGTCGGCGAAACGGATCGTCAACGGAACCGGGCCCACGCCTTCCTCGAAAACGGCCTTGGCCGTGTCACCGGCGCGCGGCAACAGTCCGCGCGCGGCCATGACCCAGGCCGTGCCGACGGTGGGGTGTCCGGCAAACGGCAGTTCCGTGGCGGGCGTGAAAATCCGCACCCGGGCGGCATGGGCCGGGTTGGTCGGCGGCAAGATGAACGTGGTCTCCGAGAGATTGAACTCCCGCGCGACCTTTTGCATGTGCGCGTCCGACAAGCCGCGCCCATCGAGCACCACCGCAAGGGGATTGCCGCCATAGGCCACGGTCGTGAACACATCGGCAGTGACGTATCGCAAGGTGTTCTTCATCCCGGTCGCCTCAGAAGAAAACAGCTTGGCTCTGCGGCCAAGCTGTTTCGATCTTACTCGCGGAATAGCGTCGCGAAAGCGCTACATTGTCATAGCACGATAGAGTCTTGTTGATCGCATTTTCCACGCCAAGTGGAAGGCCACTTCTCGGGAAAACGCTCCTCAAAACTCCGGCTTACCCTCGCGGTTGGATTCCATGAAGCACATCACCAAGGTCCAGCCGAGATTGAGGCCGGTGCGCTTCACCGTGGGTTCGGTGAACGAATAGGCCGACTGCGCGATCTTGCCGTCCTTGTCCTTGGCGAAGACGTACATCACCAGCACGTCGCGGGTGAAGGCGCCGGTCTCGTTGTTGATCTGCCAATCGACGTTGCGCAGCGTGATGTTCACTTCGCGCGGCTCCGGCTCCTCGCTCATGAACTTCACCGCGCCGCCTTGATCGGTCATGGGGAAGGGCCCATGCCGCTTGAACGGGATGTCGCGGCCGCCCGACACGCCCGGGATGTCGGCCTGGCACATGAACTGCCGCGCGCGGTTCATCTTGTGATAGACGCCGTCGGGGTTGCCGGCGATCTGCTTGCCCTTGGCGTCGAAGGTCAGCTCGCGCACCCAGAGCGCGTTGGTGGTGAGCTGCATGTGATAGTCGGTGACGCGCTTGGCGTTGTCGCCCTTGCGCGTCCAGGTGCAGTCGCCCCGCTTCATGGCGCCATGAAACTGCCCGGCCTCGCGCTTCCACAGCACGTCGCAGCCCTGGGTATAGGGCGTGGTGTCCGGCTTCAGATCTTTCAACACGTCCGGCGACTGATCGGCGTTCCAATACTTCTTCTTCGCCTCGCCCTCGGCCTGGTCGAGATAGTACATGCGCATGCGCACGGCTTGCTCTTTGTTATCGGCCTCGAGCGTGTAAAGCCGCACGCGGTTGGGCTGGTCGAGCTTGTTGTCGAGGCTGTCCTGGACGAAGAACACATACTTGCCGAAAGCCGGAAGATCGACCCGCACGATCTTGGAATTCATGCGCGCGTTGCGCGCCTCCGGGCGCACGCCGCCGCGACCCTCGAAGTAGAACTGCTCCTGACTGTCGTAGACGCCGGGCAGCATCTCGGCCAGCACCATGATGTCCCGTTCCGTCGGCGTCGAATCCTGGCCTTGCGCCCATGCACCCTGCGCCAGCGCGGCCAGCAGCGCCGCGAGAATGAGTTCTTTCACGTGTCCCTCCCTGAAACGGACGAATACCGTTTTCGCCGCAGATCATGGTCTTCAAGCAGCGTTCTTGCCATACATCGTAGTTCGAGGTAATATGCCTCGAATCGACACCTATGGAGGCCCGCGTGGCCGGAAAATCGACCAACCCCAACTTCATGAACGGCGTGCCGGAGTTGCTGATTCTGCGCCTGCTGAAAGACCGCGAGATGTATGGCTACGAATTGGTGCAGGCCATCCGCGCCGTCACGCGCGACGCCGTGAGCCTGGGCGAGGGCGTGGTGTACCCCGTGCTGCACGCGCTGGAGAAGGACGGCGCGCTCAAGTCGCGCCGCAAGCCCGTCAACGGGCGCACGCGCGTCTATTACACGGTCACGCCCGCGGGCCAAAAGCGGCTGGGCGCGCTAGTGGACACTTGGACCAAATTGAACGACGCGGTTGGCGGAGCGATTCGGGGAGGAGCCTATGTCGCGGCCTGATTTTTCGACTCTGTCCGAGACGCTGCTGCGCGGCGGCATCGCGGCGCGGCATGTGCAGCGTTACGTGCGCGAACTCGGCGATCACTTCGATGACTTGGTGCGCGAGGCCATGGCCGGCGGTAAGTCCGCTTCCGATGCCGAACACGCCGCGGCGGCGCGCATAGGTTCCATCGATCAATTGGCGCGAACCATGCTCACGCGCGACGATCTTAAGTCTCTGGGCGCGCGCTATCCGTGGGCGGTGTACGGCCTTGCCCCGAGTTTGTTGTTGGCGTGCGCCATTTTGCTATCGGTGCTGGCCTATGGCGCCATCGCCGTCGCGCTGAAGCCCGACGGCGACTCGCCAGCGATCATGCCGGATTGGATTCAGCCTTTCATCGACGGTTGGAGTTGGCTCATCACATACCCGATGCCGATAATCTTGGCGGGCCTCACGGCATGGCAGGGGACCCGCCAGCGGATTGGTCTTGCTTGGATTCTGACCGGGACCGGTTTGGTCGGGCTCATCGGCGGCTTTCACGACATTGGCGTGATTTGGCCGCAGGCACCCGGGGGTCATGGTGAAATCCGCGCAGGTCTCGGAATTGAACCCAATTCAGCGGATTTCGCGGGCGATGTGGTTCAAGCCGTGCTCAATATCTCGATTGCCACCGCACTTGCGGTTTGCCTCAAGCGAGGCCCGTACAAGTTGGAATAGACTAAAGCCTAAGCACGCCGACCTTCAGCTTCTAATCCGCGCCAAATCCGGCAAAAGCCGCTATAATCCTGCCCGCCCGCGATGAAGGTCGCGGCGGGGAGGGTTGGTGGCGCGTTCCATTGCACCATATGTCTTGAGGCGCCGCGACGCGCTGGCCGGATCGGCCGCGCTCGCGGCTGCACCGTTGCTGCGCGCGGCGCAGGCGGCCGCACCGAAGGGGAAGATGCCGGTGGATCAGTATCAAGCATACGACGGCTTGGGTTTGGCCGAGCTTATCGCCAAGGGCGAGATCGAGCCGCGCGAGTTGCTGGAAGCCGCCATCACGCGCCTGGAAGCGACCAACCCCAAGGTCAATTGCATCGCCGCCAAGCTGTACGATCACGGGCGTCGGCAAGTCGCCGATGGCTTGCCCCGGGGGCCGTTCACGGGCGTGCCCTTTCTGTTGAAAGACTTGAGCGTCGCCCTGGCGGGCACGGTCACGGGCTCGGGCAGCAAATTTTTCCAAGACGACATGGCCGGCGTCGATACGACGACGGTCGTGCGCTACAAGCGCGCGGGCCTCGTGATTTTCGGCAAGACGACGACGCCCGAATTGGGGCTCACCGGCACGACGGAGTCTATTCCCCACGGCCTCACGCGCAATCCCTGGAACCTGGACCTCACCGTCGGCGGGTCCTCGGGCGGGGCGGGCGCGGCCGTGGCCGTGGGCATCGTGCCCATGGCCAATGCCAGCGACGGGGCGGGGTCGATCCGCACGCCCGCCTCGTGCTGCGGCGTGTTCGGCCTCAAGCCCTCGCGCGCCCGCGTGCCCCTGGGACCCTTGCGCCTCGAGGGCTGGAACGGGCTCGGCACGGTGCACGCCGTGAGCCGCAGCGTGCGCGACAACGCCGCGCTTTTGGATGCCACGGCCGGGCCCGACGTGGGCGACCCCTATGCCGCCCTGCCGCCGGCGCGCCCCTTCGTGCAGGAAGTGGGGGCCGATCCCGGCAAGCTGCGCATCGCGCTGATGTTGAAACCCACCTCGGGCGCGGCCGTCAGCGCCGAGTGCCTCGCCGCGGCGCGTGACGCGGCCAAGCTGTGCGAAAGCCTGGGCCATATCGTCGAGGAAGCCCAGCCGCCCATCGATCACGCCGCCACTAACGCCGGAGTCTTCACCACACTGGGTGTCGCGACGGTTCAACAACTCGAGGCCCGCTCCGCGCGTGCCGGTCGGCCCGTGACGGAAGCCGACGTCGAACCCGTCACGTGGTACTTCTATCAGGAGGGCAAGAAGGCGACCGGGGTCGCCTACGCCAATGCCCGGGCCGCCTTCGATCAGGCCGGGCGCGCCATGGCCGAGTTCCTGCAGACCTATGACGTCATCCTGTCGCCGACCCTGGCCAAGCCGCCGGTGAAACTGGGTCTGCTCAGCCTCTCGCCGGCCAACTTCGACGATTACGTCAAGGAGGTCACGACCTTCGGGCCCTTCACGGCCTTGGCCAATATCTGCGGCCAGCCGGCCATGTCGGTGCCGCTGCACTGGTCGGCGGATGGACTGCCCATCGGCGTGATGTTCGCCGGCCGCATCGGCGACGAGGCCACGCTGTATCGCCTGGCCGGGCAACTCGAAACCGCGCGGCCTTGGTTCAACCGCCGCCCGCCGATCTGAGGCCCCTCGATGCGAACGCCCGCCGCCATCGCCGCGCCGATCCTGTTCGCCGGGCTTGGCGTCGTGGCGCTGGAGGCTTCCGACCAATGGTGGTTCTGGACGCGCTATTTCAATCCGCCGCCGAACCCCGTCGAATGGGCGGCGTCGTCCTACGACGTCACCGCCGACATGATCTCCGAGGTGCGGAGCGAAATTCCAGTCGTGCCCGCCGAGCAAGCCGGATTTTCAGCGGCGGGCCTGGAGCAGGCCGCCGCCTGGGCCGAGCAAAACAACTCCGCCGCGCTCATCGTCGCCCACCGGGGCGCCATCGTGTTCGAGCGCTACTGGGGCGGCCTGTCGGCCGAACAATTGTACAGCGGCCGGTCCATGAGCAAGTCGCTCAACGGGCTCATTTACGGCGTCGCCATCCATGAAGGCTATCTGGCGCTGGAAGACCCCATTGGCCGCCATCTGCATGAATGGGTCGCTGATCCGCGCGGTCGCATCAGCGTGCGCCAAGTGCTCGACAACACGACGGGGCTGGAGAATCCGAGTTTCAGCTTTTCGCCCTTCAGCAAGCTGACGCAACTGTCGTGGGGTGCCCACATCGACCGCGCGGCGCTGTCGTTCGAGCTGGACGGCACGCCGGGCGCGGCCTTCGCCATCTCCAACGCCAACTCGCAGCTGTTGGGCCTGATCCTGGAGCGCGCCACCGGCCAAAAATTCGCCGATTACTTCGCCGAGAAGATTTGGACGCCCATCGGCGCCGAACACGGCAGCTTCTACATGGACCGCCCCGGCGGCTTGGTTCACACCGACTGCTGCTTCCGCGCCCGGCCGCGCGATTGGCTGCGCCTGGGCGAACTGGTGCGCAACGACGGTGTGTGGAACGGCATGCGCATCCTGCCGGAGGGCTGGGTGAAAACCATGACCACGCCCTCGGCGGCCAACCCCAATCATGGCCTGACGTGGTGGCTGGGCAGTCCCTACGCCGAGACCCGCGATTATCTGCCCGGCCGGCCCAGCGCGGCGGACCGGTGGTATCAGTCCGAGCCCTACCTCGCCGACGACGTGGTGTTCATGGAAGGCGGCGGCAACCGCATGGTGTGGGTGATCCCGTCCAAGGGACTGACCATCGTGCGGCTCGGCACGGCGTCCAAGACCTGGGACTGCGCGGCGATTCCCAACGCCGTGATGCGGGCGATGAATCCCTAAATCTTCCGCGGTCGCGCGTCCAACTGTTGCGGCGCGTCCTTGCGGGCGCGAGCGAGGTATTCCGGCGGCAAGTCCTCGACCGACTTCAGCTTGCGCCCGGCGGCGTGCCACACCACGTGGCCGGGTGTGTCGCCCATCTCCATCCACGGCAACCACGGCGCCACATAGCTGGAGGCAAACAGGCTTTCGGCGCGCTTGAGGTTGGGGTCGGCGAATTCTTTGATCGGGCAGAATGTGCTGGAACACTCCAGCCACGGCTGGGGCATCTCGGCCAATCCGCGGTCCTTGATCAGCCAGATCATGTCGCCCAACGCCGACCAATGGAGCCGCAGGGGCTTGTCGGGCACTGTGCCGATCTGGGTCTTGAAGCGCAGGCCGTTCACCGACAGCAGGAAGTTATCGTCGCCGCCGAGCAGGTTGGAGCGCACGGCGTTGGTCTTGCCCGTGTAGGGGTTGACCCAGGTGTCGATCATCTTTTCCGTCTCGAGATCGCGGAAGAACGTGAGCGTGCGGCCGCTCTGGATATAGCCGTCGCCATTGGGGTTGGGCCGATAACGGTTGATCTCGCAGCCCTCGAAGCGAAACAGCGGCTTGGGCGCCGTCTTTTCCTGTTGACCATAGATGATGCCGGTGTACCACCACGGGCAGTCGACCTCCTCGAGGCTGCCGTACATCTTCATGAAGCCGTGCAGGTTGACCAGGGGATCGTCGAGGTTGGGCAACCCCGGCGCGGCGCCCACCAAGGCCCGCGCCGGGCGCGATGCACTGCCCACGCAGCCGAGCATCATGGCTGTTACGCTGAAGCCGCCAAGGGCGTCACGGCGCGAATATTCAAGCACTTGAGAATCGTTCATCGGAACCTCCCGGCTGTTCACGCCACGATACCTGATTTTGCGCAAACAAAAACGGCGCTTGGTTAGTCAGGCGCCCCCGCCGGCGTGAGTCGGCCCAAAACAAACAAAAACGGCGCTTGGTTACCCAAGCGCCCCCGCCGGCGTGAGCCGGCCAAAATAAACAAAAACGGCGCTTGGTTGCACAGGCGCCCCCGCCGGCGTGAGCCGGCCCAAAACAAACAAAAACGGCGCGTGGTTGCACAGGCGCCCCCGCCGGCGTGAGCCGGCCCAAAACAAACAAACACGGCGCTTGGTTGCCCAAGCACCGTTGAAGTTTATCGCGACGGGTGGTCGCGAGTAGAACCGTCAAACTAGAACTTGATCTCGGCTTCCACGCCCACCAAACGGCGCGCCGCCGGGTGGATGAACGAACCGCCGAACTCCGGCGCCGGGATGACTTCTTCCAGGTGACGGCTGTTGGCGAGGTTCTTGGCGAAGGCCGTGACCGACCACATCTCGGCCTGCAGGCCGACGCGCAGGTCGATGGTGGTGAAGGTGTCGCGGCGCTGCTTGCAGCCCGAGCTGGGCAGGCCCAGCAGGGTCGGGCGGTTTTGGCACTGCACGACGTGGAACCAGGTCGGGCCGACGATGTTGCCGTCGGCGCGCACCAGCAGGTTGAAGGCCTCGGTGACGGGGGCGTCCAACTGCGCGCCGAAATTCAGCGTGTAGTCGGCGGTGTAGGGCGACTTGTTGCCCACCGTGTCGGGGCGCGAGGTCATGCGCTTGATCTTGCTGTCGACCACGTTACCGCCGGCATAGACCGAGAACTCGTCGAAAATCTGCGCATTCAAGGCCATTTCGGCGCCCTTGAGCTTGATGCGGTCGATGTTGTTGACGACGCGCAGCAGGCCGAACGGACCCACCAGGAACTCGAAGAACTGCATGTTCTTCACGGTGTTGTGGTAGGCGGCGCCGTCCAAGCTGACGCGGTTGTCCAGGAACTTCGACTTGAAGCCGAGTTCGAAGGCCGACGAACGCTCCTCGCGGAAGTCGTCGCTGATGCGGATACCCGCGTTCACCGGCGGACGGTTGAAGAACGCGTTCACCGTGGCGTTGGCGCCCTGGTTGTTGAATCCGCCGGCCTTGAAGCCGATGCCCCAGTTGGCGTACAGCGTCACGTCGTCGCTGGCGTTGTAGGTCAAGCTGACCTTGGGCTCCAACTGATCGAAGGTGTTCTTCTTGAGCGCCTGGACGCCCGCCGGGTTGACGGTGCGGTCCAGCGCCGGGTTGAGCGGCGCGCCGCCGCCCGAAACGCCGTCGTTGGTGAAGTCGACGAACTGCGTGCGCGGCGCCGTGGGCACCAGGTTGCGCACCTTGCGTTTTTCATTGTCGTAACGCAGCGCCAACGCGGCTTCCAGGTTGTCCTGGATGTCGTAGGCGACTTGGCCGAACACGGCGAAGACGTCGCTGTTGAAGTCGTCATACACCAACGCTTCGGTCGGGTTGCTGCTGGTGGCCGGCAGGACCAGTTGTTCGGTGATGCCGCGGCCCTTGTCGATGCCGAGGTTGATGCCGACCTGGCGGTCGATCTTGAGGGCGTAGGCGCCCACCAGCCAACGCAGGTCTTGCTCGCCGGGCGAGGCGAAGCGGATTTCGCCGCTGAAATCCTTCTGGTTGCGCACTTGATACTGCGTGCCGTCGCACGCCGAGGGCGTGTAGGGGCCCAGGAACGAGGCCTCCGGCGTCGGCGCGAAGAACTGCGGCAGCGGCAGGCGCACGCCTTGGGCCAGCAATTGCGTGATCGACGAGCGGCAGGTGGCTTCTTGGTTGAAGAAGCCGAAGGCGCCCGAGGTGCCGTCGGCCGAGAAGTCGTTCTTGATGTTGCTGTAGAGCGCCCAGGCGGTCAGCGTGCCCGAGGAGTATTGCTGGTCGATCTTGGCCGAGACTTCGAGTGCGTCCTGGTCGTTCTCGGGATCGATGTTGGGCTGGAACACGAACTTGTGGTCGTTCACGTCCTCGTCGACGGACGGCACGCCCAGGATTTGAGCCAGCACCGGCAGGGCGAAGGCGGCGTTGAAGGTGATCGAGGCCGCGTCCACCTGGCCCCAGCGGGCCTTCAGGTCGACGCTGGTGTCGTCGTTGGGCTCGAACACCAGGCGGCCGTTGACGTTGTAACCTTCGTAGTCGTCGACGACCTTCTTGTTCAGGAAGGTGTTCTTGAAGAAGCCGTCGGTGGTGCGCCAGTCGGCTTGCAACTTGTAGCCCAGCTTGTCGTTGATGGGCCCGCTGGTGGCGACCATGGTCGCGTAGCTCTTGTTGTCGGCGACCGTGGCTTTGATGATCGACTCTTGGGTGTCGCCCGGCTTGCGGGTGGAGATGATCATGGCGCCGGCGGCGGCGTTACGTCCGTAGAGCGCGCCTTGGGGGCCTTTCAGAATTTCGATCTGGCTGAGGTCCGAGTATTCGCGGTTGAAAGCGGCCGGGTTGGTCATCAACACGCCGTCGATGATGAGGCCGAAGCTGTTTTCGGCGTCGCGCGCGCCGTTGATGCCGCGGATGTTGACCTGGGTGTCGCCGACTTCGGCGGTGTCGACCAGGGTCACGCCGGGGGTCAGCGCGATGAAGTCGTGGGCGCGGACAATGCCCGCGTTCTTGATGGTGGTGCCGGTGATGGCGGTGATCGAGGCGGGCACGTCTTGCAGCGACTCAGCGCGCTGACGGGCCGTGACGATGATCTCTTCGATGGCGCCGCCCTGGGCGAAGGCCGGAGCCGACGCGAGCAGGATGACCGAGCTGGCCGAGAGCAAGAGCGAGGTCTTAAGGGTTTTCTTCACGAGTTGTCTCCTTACAACGGTACACGCTAAGCGATCAGCTTCGCAGCGGAAGCCGTCGCCAAATGAATGGGCGAACACGCTTTTGGCTGTTCCAAGTGTGCCGGACATGCGGCGGCATCGTGTGGTTCGTCGGCGCGCATGTCCTATCGTTCGCACCCCGCCTGGAACCTAGCGAAATACTTAACCCGCGCAATGGTTAAGCCGGAGTCGGGCGGCCAGGGCGCAGGATTTCGCGCCCGAGTGTGGCATACCGGTCACACTTTCCGCCCAATCCAAGGTATCACTGTAAAGATCCTGGTGTGATGTCGGCGATTGTCCGCCAACCCGCTTTGGCCCTGAAAATCTTCCGACTATGGTCAAGCCCACACAAAGTGGATCAGTTCATCGGGGGCGACAATGCGGCACTGGACACCTCTAACCTTGGCGGTAGCGCTGGCGAGCGCGATGACGACATCCGCCATGGCGGCCCCGTTGTCGTATTTCCTCTCGCCCGAAAAGACCTACGATCCGGCGATTCCCACACCCGAGCACTACATCGCCCATGAAGTCGGCACGCGTGTCGTGCGGCCAGACCAGATCATCGGCTACGCGCAACTCTTGGACGCATTGTCGGACAAGGTGACCAGCGAGATCATCGGCTACAGCCACGAGCGCCGGCCGATCATCGCCCTGGTGATCACGGCCCCGGAGAATCACGCCAAGCTCGAAGACCTTCGCACCCGCCATCTTAAACTCAGCGACCCGACCGCCGATGCAGAAATCGACGACGGCATGCCGGTCGTGACGTGGCTGGGCTTTGGCGTGCACGGCGATGAAGTCAGTTCGCTCGATGCCGGCATGCTGGCGATGTACGACCTTGTCGCCGCCACCGACGATGCCGCCACGGCGCAACGCAAGTCGAGCATCGTCGTGCTGCTGCCTTCGCTCAATCCCGACGGCTTCGGCCGTGCGTCGCAATGGATGAACATGAACGGGTCGTTGGTGCCGGTCACCGACGAGCAGCATCGCGAGCACAACCCGGGCTGGCCGCGCGGACGCGGCAATCATTACTGGTTCGACCTCAATCGCCAATGGGTGCTGCAAACTCAGCCCGAGCCGCAGGCCTGGCTGTCGATGTTCCAACGTTGGAAGCCCAACATCAGCGCGGACTTCCACGAGATGCCGGCGGATTCGACGTTTTTCTTCAGTCCCGGCATCGCCACGCAAGTGAATCCCTACATCAGCAAGGCGACGCGCGAGCTGCAAAGCCCCATCGCCGGGCGCTTCGCGGACACGCTCAATGCCGACCAGGATTTCTATTTCTCCGAGGAGTTTTTCGACGAGTTCAACCCCGCCATGGGCAGCACGTTCCCCGCCGTCAACGGAGCGGTCGGTTATCTGTTCGAGAACCGAGGCTTCAGTGGACGCGCGGTCGACAACGACACCGGCATCGTCACGCTCGAATCGCGCATTCGCCGCCAATTCCGACTGGCCCAAGCCACCGTCGAGGCGGCGGTCGACAACCGAACCCGGCTCCTGGAGCACCAAAAGAAATTCTACGAAGAGTCCATCGGCCTCGCGCGCGCCCAACGCAGCCAGGCCTATGTATTTTCCGCGCCGGGCGATCCGGCCAAGGCCCACGCGTTCAACGAGGTTCTCGGCCGTCACCACATTCGCGTTTTTCCCGCCACGCGCGACCTACGTGTGGGCGACAAGGTTTTTGCCGCCAACGACAGCTACATCGTGCCGGTGGTCCAGCCGCAATACCGGGTGATCCAGAACATCTTCGAGGCGCGCACGCAGTTCGATGATGTCGTGTTTTACGACGTCTCGACCTGGAACATGCCGCTGGCCTTTGGTCTCGAGGTTGCCGCGCTGCCGTCGGGGCCGGTCGACGCCATGGCCGGCCGCGTGGCCGAGAACAAATTCCCCACCGCCTTGCCGCCGCAGAAATCCGACTACGCCTATGCGTTCGAGTGGACCGGCCTCTACGCGCCGCGCGCGACCAATCGCATCCTATCCGCGGGCGGCCGCGCGCGCGTCGCCACGGCGAGTTTCCGGGGCGTAACCTCGAGCGGACCCAAGACCTTCGCGCCCGGCACCATCGTCGTGCCCGTGGGCGAGAACCAGGGCCTGTCGGGCGAGGCGTTGTTCGCGCTCATGAGCCGCATCGCGCGTGACGATGGCTTGGCGATTCACGCGCTGCCGACGGGGCGCACCGACCCCGGGCCCGACTTGGGCAGCAACGCGGTGGTGCCCTTGCGCGCGCCCAAACCGTTGATCGTGACCGGCGATCCCATCCGTCAGTACGACGCGGGCGAACTCTGGTACCAACTCGACCAGATGGCCGAGGTCGCGACCACGTTGCGCGATGTCGGCGCGCTGCGCAGCGCCGACCTCGCGCGTTACACGCACATCATTCTGCCCGACGGCAACTACGCAAGCCTGGGCGAGGACATGGCCAAGACGCTGGATGCGTGGGTGAAGGCGGGCGGCACGCTGATCGGCACCAAGCGCGGCGCGGTGTGGGCGGTGAAGAACAACTTCATCCAGGCCGAGGTGATCGACGACCGCGTCGATTCCGGCTTCGAGCCGCCGCCGCCGAAAGAAGGAAAAGGCGACGACAAGGCACCGCCGCCGCGCCAATCCTTTGCGGCCAAGGAAGCCGCCGAGGCCGGCGACAAGATTCGCGGCACCATCTTCCAGGGCCAAGTGGACCGCGCCCATCCGATCGGTTTCGGCGGCGCTTCGCCGACGATGCCGGTGTTCCGCGATGCGCGCGTCATCCTCGGGCGGTCGAAGAATCCCTTCGCGACCGTGGTGGCCTACGCCGACGCGCCGCAGTTGGCGGGGTACGTCTCGGCGGAGAATTTGAAGAAACTCGCCGGGTCGGCGGCCGTCATCGCCGACCGGCGCGGCAAGGGCAGTGTGATCCTGTTCGCCGACGATCCGGCCTTCCGCGCCTACTGGCACGGCACCACGAAGCTGTTCTTTAACGCGATCTTCTTTTCGACCGCCTTCATGGCCGAGGGCCAGCGCTTCGGCGAGAACGCCGATCACGAGCACTAGTGTCAAATTCGGCCGAACCGAATCACCTAGCCTCATTAACTCGTTCTTTTTGGTCGCATTTCCACCGACTTGTTTTCTTGGGCCAACCGGTACCCACTTGTCGGGGAAATGCTCTGGGAATTATTTTGCTTCGCGCGCGGCGAAGGCCGCGCGGCCTTCTTGCACGGCGTCGTAGAGGCGCTGCGACTGCCCGCCGATGTCGGCGATGACCTTGGCCGCGATGCCCTCGGCGCCGGCGCGCCATGCGGCCATCTGCGCCGCGTCGGGCGTGTGGGGTGTGAACTTCAGTTCCGCCGCGCGCGCGAGACTGCCGGCCACCAGCGTGCGCAGCACGTCGCGGATTTCGGCGTTGGACGCGTAGGACTCGCGCACCACCGTGGAGAGATTCGGCGGCAAGTCGTCGAGCCATTTTTTGTTGGCGACGATGACGTTGCCCACCTGCGAGAAACCCACCAGCGTGTAGTGGGGCGCGTCGGACACGATGCCGGTCTCGGCGTAGGCGATGGTCGGCGTCACGCCGCCGTCGATCAGGCCGGTTTGCAGCGCCGGAATGACGTCGGGGCTGGGCAGGTAAATGACATCGGCCTTGAGCGCTTCGAGGTACAGCTTGGTGGCGATGTCCTGGGTGACTCGAATTCGAACCCCGCGAACGTCAGCGGGGCCGAGGATCGGATTTTTCGAGTAGATGTTCTGCGGCCCCAAATCCATCCAGCGCAGGGCCACCAGGCCTTTCTCGGCGGCCAGTTCGTTGACGCGCGGGATGACGAAATTGTCCAAGACGAAATCGGCTTGGTCGATGGAGTCATACAGGAACGGCGCGCTCAGCACGCCGACCTCGGGCATGACGCTGGACAGCACCAGGGTCGACAAGGAGGCGACGTGAATCCGCCCGCGGCGCAGCGCGGTCAGCACCTGCTCCTCCGACCCGCCCTCGCCGTGGATCAGCATGTTGGTGGTCAGCTCGCCGTTGCTGGCGCGTTTCAGCCGCGCGGCGAAGTCCTGGAACAGCCGCGCCCCCGGCGAGCCCGGAATCACGTAGGCGCCGATGGCGACTTCCGTGGCGGCGAGGGCAGGGCTCATTGCCAGGGCCAAAGGTGCTGCCAAAGCAAAACGTCGTGTGAGGTACGGTGTCATGAACTGAGTGTAGCCGCCGGTCCCTCAACTCGACCAGGGCTGAATCAAAAGCAACCTCAAAGCGCCAGCGAAAGTTGGTCCGAGGTTTGATCCACCGGCACGCGAAACTGCGTCGCGTCAAGGTGGTAGGTGCGCTCGTTCAGGCCCAGGCGCTTGCAGGCCAAGACAAAGCGTTGCCGGATCGCCTCGGCGATGGGACCCACACCGCTCATGCGCGTTCCCCACTCGGGGTCGTAGTCGCGGCCGTTGCGCATGGCGCGCACCAGGGTCATCACATGCTTGGCCCGCCCCGGCACGGCTGCCGTCAGCCATTCCTGGAACAGGTCGCGCACCTCCAGCGGCAGTTTCAGCACCACGTAGCCCGCTTCGCGTGCCCCGGCGTCGCGCGCGGCGGTCAGCACCTGTTCCATTTCGTGATCGTTCAGCCCCGGAATCACGGGCGCGAACATCACCGCCGTGGGAATGCCCGCGGCGCTGAGCTTGCGGATGGCCTCCAGGCGCCGCAAGGGCGTGGAGGCGCGCGGCTCCATCGTGCGCGCAAGGTCGCCGTCGAGCGTCGTCACCGACACGGCGACCTTCGCCAACTGTTTGGCCGCCATGGGCGCCAAGATGTCGATGTCGCGCGCGATCAGCGCCGACTTGGTGACGATGCCGACGGGATGGTTGAACCGCGCCAGCACCTCAAGCACTCCGCGCGTGACTTGGTACTTGCGCTCGACCGGTTGGTAGGGATCGGTGTTGGTGCCCATGGCCATGGTGCGGCACTGATAGCCGCGCGCGCGCAAGGCCTTGTCGAGCAGCGTCGGCGCCTCGGGCTTCATGTAGATCTTGCTCTCGAAGTCGAGCCCCGGCGACAGGCCAAGCCAGGCGTGCGTGGGCCGCGCGAAGCAATAGGTGCAGCCGTGCTCGCAGCCGCGATAGGGATTGATCGAGCGGTCGAAGGGAATGTCGGGCGATTGATTGCGCGCGATGATGCTGCGGCTCGCGTCCTTCAGCACCTGCGTGCGCAGCGGCGGGGGTGGGGCGTCGAGGTTGTCCCAGCCGTCATCGAGACTTTGGCGATGCTCGCGCTCGTAGCGCCCCGAGGGGTTGCCCACCACGCCGCGCCCGCGCCGGGCGTCGGGGTGCGCGCCGTGGGTGCCCGCCAGGGCGCCGCCCAGGTATCGCTCGCGGGAGTGAAGAATGGGCTGTTGGGCTGCGGCTTCGACCATACCAAGATGGTATCACGGTTATAGGAACAAAACAAGAACAAATGTCATGAAAAAAGCCCCGACGGCATGGGGGTGCCGTCGGGGCGGGGATCGGCCGGGTCGCTTTCGTTTGGGGGCCAGAGGCTCTTGGGGAAGCCTCTCTGGCGGCCCGGCCTTTGAATACGGGGTTACGCTATTTGGCCATGCGTGACGGGCGGCCGGTGTGCTTGTCGATCTCGCGCCGGGTCACCAATGAATTATCGACGGTGACGATGTCGACGACATAGGTGTCGGCGTCTTTCTCCTTCACGGCGCCCACCTTCAGGCGCGGGTTGCCGCCCATGATGAGCGTCGCTTCGGCCAGCTTCTTGGCTTGATCGGCCGTGAGGTTGAGGTCGCGGTCGGGGCCCGCACCCAGTAATCCCGTCATGGCGCCGGGGCCAACGCCAAGACGTCCACGAGGTCCAGGACCACGCTCGTCGCGTGTCTCGCGGGCTTTTTCGATGCGCTCGACCATCTTGTCGCAGCGCTCGCCGGCTTGGGCGGGCAGGCCGGTCTTGGTGGAGATCTCGCGCGTGGTCACCAGCGAGCCGTCCTGGGTGACGATCTCCACCGCGACGATGCCGCCGTCCTTGGCCTGGACCTTGCCGACCTTGAGGTTGGCTTCGCCCGACTGCGCCAGACGGCCGGCGACGATATCGCGCACTTGTTCGGTCGAGAGGTTCTTGTTCATGTCGGCGAGGCGCGCATCGATGCGCTCGCAGCGCTCCTTCATGCGCTCGATCACGCGTTCGGCGCGTGGGCGCTCGGAACGTTCGCCGCGATCAGGGCGTTCGCCGCGCATCTGGGCCTGGGCGGCGAACGAACTCAGTCCGACGCAAAGCGCCATCGCGGTGGTCGTCAGGTATTTGTTCATCGACGTCTCCCGTGAGTTGGTGGGGTGCGATACCGTCAGTGCTTAGGCGATGATCGGCGAAACCACCGACCACGCGGCCGCGAGGACCAAATAGGCGATGGCCAGCTTGCTGACTTGATCGATGATGAATGACTTGCTCATGAGGATCTCCTGGATGAGGGGTTGGGGGCCGGGCTGTTCCGGTTCGCCTGTACAGTTCCGTTCAGGCTTGGATCGCGACGACGCTGCCCAAGGTGGTCAGCAGAACCAGCAGGTTCACGAAACCGTTGAGGACGTTGTACATGGCGTTTGCTCCTTTTCATCTCGACGGGCCCCGCTGGGCCGCCGTTGTTGGAGCCATTTATGACCCCGGTCTGTAACCGGGCGATGTCGCAAAGCATGGAATAGTGTAACCGGCTGTAACCCTGGCCGGGCGGGTTACGTCCGGTTGCCGGAATCCGTGGAAGTTCCTGGTTTTCCGGGATAAATTCCGCGTGCTTGGCCCTGAAAAGTGGAGGCCGGTTTTCCGATAAGGCCAAGCACCAGAAGAAGCCGTGCTTGGCCCGGAAAAGTGGAGGCCGGTTTTCCGATAAGGCAAGCACCAAAAGAAGCCGTGCTTGGCCCGGAAAAGTGGAGGCCGGTTTTCCGATAAGGCCAAGCACCAAAAGAAAGCGCCATGAACACCGCCACGGAAACCCCCAAGCCGCACATCCTGATCGTCGACGACGATTCGGAGATTCGCGAGCTGCTCAGCCGCTTTCTCAGCAAGCACGATTTTCGCGTGACCACGGCCAAGGATGGCCGCGAAATGCAGCAGGCGCTCAAGGACTGGAAAATCGATCTGATCGTGCTGGACCTGATGATGCCCGGCGACGACGGCCTGACGCTGTGCCGCCAGGTGCGCGCCGAATCGGACATGCCGGTCATCATGCTCACCGCCATGGGCGAGGACGTCGACCGCATCATCGGGCTCGAGGTCGGCGCCGACGATTACCTCGCCAAGCCCTTCAATCCGCGCGAGCTGGCCGCGCGCATCAAGGCGGTGTTGCGCCGCACCACCGCGCCGCCCTTGCAGCCCGTGGCCCCCGTGGGCGTCAACGGCGACGAGCAAATCCGGTTCGATCAGTTCCTGCTCGACACCGCCACCCGCACGCTCAAGAAGAACGGCGAGGACGTCGTGCTGACGGCGGGCGAGTACGATTTGCTGGTGGCCTTCATCGAGCATCCCCGGCGCATCCTGAACCGCGATCAGTTGCTCGACATGGCGCGCGGGCGCGCCGCCATTCCCTTCGACCGCGCCATCGACGTGCAGGTGGGCCGGTTGCGCAAGAAGATCGAGCCCGACATCAAGACCCCGACGCTGATCAAGACCGTGCGCGGTGGCGGCTACATGTTCACCCCGGAGGTCAACCGTGGCTGAGGCGCGCATCGAGCAGCCCTCCGTTCCCGTGATGGCGCCGGGTCCCGCCGCGCAGGCCTCGTGGCTCAAGCGCTGGCTGAAGATATGGCCCGACAACATCGGCACCTCGCTGATCGCGGTGCTCATGCTGGTGGTGATCGTGTTCACCGCCACGTCGCTGGTGTTCTACGCCGTGTTCCGCGACGACGCCGCCATCGCCGCCGCCGCCAGCCAAGCCGCCGACCAGGTCATCGCCATCCGCCGTTTGGTGGAACGCGCCCCGCCGCAGGATCGCCAGTTGTTGATCCGCCGGTTGAATTCGCCGGCCATGGCCATGGTGCTGACGGGCCGGCCGATCGTGCAGCAATCCGACGACAATTTTTCCACGCGCGTGGTGTTGCGCCGCCTGGAGCGCGAGTTCCCCGAGGGCACCGAGATCCGCGTCGACAGCTCGATCGAGCGCCACGGCGTGGCGGGCGAGGCGTTCCCGACCGACGAGGAAATTCTGCGCCAGATGAGCGACGACGAGGACGACGATGCCCGCGCCATGGGCGCGCCGCGGCCCGGCGGGCAAGCGCTGTCCGATCAGGAGCGCCGCGAACGCCGGATGGAACGCTTCATCCAACGCACGCCGCCGCTGATGGGCGCGCTGGGACCCGAGGCCATGATCCGCGTTTCCGTGCGCGTGGGCGAGAACGCCTGGTTCAATTCGCGCATCGTGCTGGCGGTGCGCGATCCGCCGCGCTCCTCCGAACCGATCCTGTTTCTCACCGGCGTGTCGCTGCTGGTGGCCGTGGTGGGCCTGTGGGGCCTGCGCCGCGCCATCAAGCCCCTGTTCGTGTTCGCCGCCGCCGCCGAGCGCCTGGGGGTCGACGTCAACGCCGAACCCATGGAGGAACGGGGCCCCGGCGAGGTGCGCCGCGCCGCGCGCGCCTTCAACACCATGCAGACGCGCCTCAAGCGCTTCATCCAGGACCGCACCCAAATGCTGGCGGCCATCAGCCACGACCTGCGCACGCCCATCACGCGCATGAAGCTGCGCGCCGAATTCGTCGAGGACGAGGAGCAGCGCCGCAAGATGCTGCGCGACCTGGACGAAATGGAGGCCATGATCGCGGCCACCTTGGCCTTCGCCCGCGACGATGCCGCCAACGAGCCCGCGACGCCCATCGACTTGGCCGCGCTGCTGGCGGGCATCGCCGCCGACGCCCGCGCGGCCGGCCACGACGTCGCTTATTCCGGCCCGGCGGCGTTGGACGTCACCGCGCGGCCCCTGGCCTTGAAGCGCGCCGTGGGCAACCTGGTCGACAACGCCGTCAAGTACGGCAAGCGGGCGCGCATCGGCTTGGCGGCCAGCGACGACACCGTCGAAATTCGCGTCGACGACGACGGCCCGGGCATTCCCAACGGCGACCACGAGCGCGTGTTCGCGCCCTTCGTGCGGCTGGAGGCCTCGCGCTCGCGCGAGACCGGCGGCACGGGCCTGGGGCTGACGATCACGCGCAACGCCATTCGCTCCATGGGCGGCGACGTGGAACTGATCAACCGCGCGCCGACGGCGCAGCAGGGCGCGGGCCTCACGGCGCGCGTGACTTTGCCCTTGGCGGCGGCTAACAAGAGGGTGTAAGTCGTCCCCGCGTCGCGTTCTGTTGCCCTCCATGGTTTTTCCCGGCGAGACCGAACTCATCCTGGCCGCGCTGATGTTCCTGGGTGCCGCGCTGTACACCTCGGTCGGGCACGCGGGCGCGTCGGTGTACCTGGCGCTCATGGCGCTGTTCGGCGTCGCGCCCGAGGTGATGCGGCCCACCGCGCTGGTGCTCAACGTCCTGGTCTCCACCTTTACCTCCTTTCGTTTCGTCGCCGCCGGACTGTTCCGGTGGCGAACGCTTTGGCCCTTCCTGCTGGGGGCCTTGCCGATGGCCTTCGTCGGCGGGGCGATCCAGTTGCCCGGCCAGTTCTACAAGCCGCTGGTCGGCGCCGTGCTGCTGATCGCCGCCGTGCGCCTGCTGTGGCCCGCGGACTTCAAGCCCAACCAGGAGCCCACCGACCCGCCGATCGTTCCCGCCGTTCTCGGCGGAGTGGCCATCGGCTTTCTGTCGGGCCTGACGGGCACCGGCGGCGGCATTTTCCTCTCGCCCATCTTGTTGTTCATGGGCTGGAGCGCGACGCGCGCCGCTTCGGGCGTCGCCGCCGTGTTCATCCTCGGCAATTCGAGTTTCGGCCTTCTGGGCAACGTCGCCTCGGTCAAGGCGGTGCCCGACGAACTGCCGGTTTACGTTCTCGCCGTGCTGGCGGGCGCGGTGGTGGGCACCACGCTCGGCATCAAAAAGCTGCCCGTGGCCGGCATCCTGAAGGCCCTGGGCCTTGTGCTGGTCATCGCGGGGCTCAAGCTAATCGGACTGTACTGAGTGGGACCATCACCATGACCGACATCGATCTCCGGCGCCGCGTGACCTTGGGCGGCCTCGCTGCCGCCAGTGTCGGCATCAATCCCGCCATGGCCGCCGACGATCAGCCCATGACCAAGGCCATGGTGCGCGCCCAACTGCCGGTGCTCGCGCGCCACGAGGGCGTGTGGGAGGGCACCTTCCGCCGCTACGATCCCAAGGGCGACAAGCTGGCCGAGTTCAAGGCCCGCATTGTGACTCGTCTCTATGGCGACGAGCGCATGCCCAAGATCTACCATCAGACCAACACCTACTTCTTGCCCGACGGCAAGACCCAGGTGATCGAATCGCCCGGCGAATTCCGCGCGGGCCGGCTGCTGTTCGAGAACGAGCGCGTCAAGGGCTGGAGCACCGACGACCTCACCGACCCCTTCAAGCGCACCGTGTTCCTGTACATGGAGTACGTCTCCGACCCCGGCTCCTACGTCTATGAGATGATCAACATCTCCGACGACGGGCGGCACCGCACGCGCATGACGCAGTTCCTCAAGGGCGGCCAAACCACCATGCGCACCTGCATCGACGAAACCAAGGTCACCGACGATTGGTCGAAGGGGTAAGTCGCGGCTGGGTGCGCTACGCGTCATTTGCGACCTTCCACTGTGAGCGGGTCGACGACGTCGAGAAACTTGAAGCGGTGGAAGCCCAGATCGCGCGTGTAAATGGTCTTGATGCCGTGCTCGCGCATGAGGATGGCGGTCTCGGCATCGTGCATGGCGTTACCCGAAAGCCCGGGCGTTTCGCGCAGGACTTCGCTTGCAACGGCAGCATGGCGTTCGCGCGCGGCCAGCATGGAGAGGCCGGGCGAGCGCAACATCCCTTCGAAAAAGCCCCAAGCCTCGCCCGCGCTCAGCGGCCTGGGGCAAATGCGCGGATGCGTCGCCACACGCAGATACTCGTAAAAGATGCCCCAGGTCAGGTGCCACGCTCCGGCTTGCAGACGGCAGCGTTCGACGAATGCGCGGCAAGCGGCGTGGTATGGCGAGGTGTCGTCAACCGCGTAAATCAACACGTTCGTGTCGAGCACGAACATCATTCGCGCTCCATGGCGTCGTAAAGTGCGTCGCGGTCGGCGATATCGACCAGCATCGGCCCCATGGAATACGACGGCAGCGGCGGCAGGGGGTCGTTGCTGGGCTTGGCGTTGAGAAACGTACGCAAGGCGGTTTCGACCAGTTCGCCCATGGTCATGCCGCGCTTGGCCGCTTCGCGTTTAACCTTGGCCATGACGGTGTCGTCGATGTTGAGGGTGGTTTTCATCGCCTATCCTCCATGATATGGCAAACCATATCATTCATATGGAAATATGGCAATTTTGCGGAGGTGTGCGGTCTCACGGCCCGGTCTCCAGGGTTCCCAGCACATAGTCGCGGTCGATGGCCGCCCAGACGTAGCGCACCAAAATCCGGTCGGGCCCCGTGAACCAGATATCCGAGTGCCCGTCCATCAGCACGTGCTGGGCGCGGAAGGTGCCGGCCGGCACGGTCACGTCGTCCTCGCCCTTGTAGACGAAGCTCTGCGGCTGGATCTGGCCCAGCAGATGAGTCTCGGGCCCGCCTTGGGTATTCAGAAAATACACCTCGCCCTTTTGCTCCACCTCGGGCGTGGGTGTCACGTACCACGGGTGCCAACTGTCGAGCGCCAAGGGATGCGTGACGAAGGAGAACTGCGCCGGTGCGCGCGTGGTTTGCGCCACGCGACCCGCGGGGCCCGTGGACAGCGCGTGCAGCACGTCGCCCGCCACGTGCAAGGTCAACGCGCCGCGATAACCGGCCTTGGTGAACAGCGTCACATAGGCGTCCATGGGCCGGAAGTTGGCCGCCACGCGCAACGTGACGTTGGCTTGCACGTCGCGGGCGGTGATGTCGGTGGCGGCTCTCATTGTACGAGACCCGTCGGCGTGGACGGTGAGGTGGAAGTCCTCGCGCCCGCGCACGGTTTGATCCTTCAGCGTGCGGTATTCGTAAACCCCCTTGGCCCAGCGCACGATGTTGGTGTTGCGCGTGGCCTCGGGCCCGGTCTTGTCGGCGGTGAATTGGGCGTGGGCATGGTTGGTGCTGAGCAGAAGAGCGGCAACACAAACAACTGAGAACATCTGACTCAAACTGTCATCCTGGGCCCTGTGCCGGCTAGATTTTCTTGCCGTCTCGGCGGCTAGAAAATCTGCCGCCCTCGACGGCCGGGGATCCAGGGCGAAAACGTGCATCCGTGTTGTGGCCCCTGGGTCCTGGGCATGAAGCCCAGGACGACAATCGAGTGTTTGGCTCATCCGCCCTTGCCTCCGTGCTTGACGCTCCAGGCCACGGGGTCGGCGAGGAACTCTTTCACGCCGGCGATGGCGGCGGGCGAAAACGACTTCTTCTCCTCGGCGGCGGCCAGCACGTCGCGCCAGGTGCACAGGTAGTGCAGCGACAGGCCCTCGGCGGCGAGGCTTTCCTCCGCGCCGGGGAACGCGCCGTAGAAGAACACCACGAAGCAGTGGCCGCACACCGCGCCCGCGTCGCGCAGCGCCTTCACGAACAGCAGCTTCGATCCGCCGTCGCTGGCCAAGTCCTCCACCAGCAGCACGCGCTGGCCGTCTCCGAAGTGGCCCTCGATCTGGGCGTTGCGCCCAAATCCTTTTGGTTTTTTGCGCACGTACAGCATGGGCTTGGACAATTCCTCCGAGATCCATGCGGCATAGGGAATGCCCGCCGTCTCGCCGCCCGCGACCAAATCGATCTCGGCGCGGCCCACGGCCTCGTCCAACTCGGCGCGGGCGAGCGCCATGGCGGTGCGCCGCTCGGGCAGAAACGAGATCAGCTTGCGGCAGTCGATGTACACCGGGCTCGCCCAACCGGCGGTGAGCTTGTAGGGCTCCTCGGGGCGGAAGTTGACGGCTTTGATGTCCAGCAGAATCTCGGCCACTTTGCGGCCCGCCGCCATCTGCCTCGCGTTGCGTGGTTTGCCCGTCATGACGTGTGAAATCTCCCGTGAAAAACGTTCGATTCGGTCGCCGTGTTTAACCGGAGTGCGGGGCCGCGCGCCAGAACTTGTACGACCGAAAGATGTGGGGAAAACCGGCGAATTTCGCCGCACTTTCGCGCCCCGGATCGCGCGGGCGTATGTTGCACCGCACACGAACGCCCGCGGAATTCCTGGCGGAAATCCGCGCCCGCGCGACAATCGTTAACGCCTGTTCCGCCTGTTATTTCAGGCTCCGCGCAAAAATAACAGGCTGAGGAGGACAAGCGCGTTTTCACGCGCCGCCGCACCGCTCGGCAGAGATGGGCAACCATGGACAACCTCGCGTGTTAGCTGTGCGCGCTCTTTCAGCGGAGCACCGCTCCCGCGCGCACAATTCAATCACGCATCAAGGCTAGGCCCGGCGCAACGCGGGGGCAAGAAATGCGTGGGGTTATCCCCGGAATTCAGGTGGCAAAAAAAGCAAGAAACTTGGATCCCCGTTTTCACGGGGATGACAATTGAGTTGTTTGATTCATCACGCCCATGTCGTCCCTGCGAAAGCGGGGACCCAGGGTTACCGGGTGGGCTTTTCGGCGGGCGGGCTCGGCTTCAAGTTCGGAAACCGCACGCGCTTGGCCTTGCTCCAGTCGATGTACTCGGTGGAGTCATGCGTTTTCCAAAACTCGCGCTCCTCCTGTTCGGAAGCGAAGTGGGGGATGGGTTTTGGGTTATTGGGCATAGGTGGTGACCTTGGCAAACATAGAACCGGGCAAAATTGAAGAACACGCGCACCAAACAAAAAGCTGATATGCTTGAAAAGTTGAAGTTAGGCAAATCATAGCATTTTTACGAAGCGAAATCTAAGGTGAAAACTAGGCTGCATACTCATAAAGCCTAGGCAAGATGCGTGTCGAGTGATTCAATCTCTGGAACGGGAGATTGAACATGGCACATGGCCGATATGACCTGACTGAGTTCGAGTGGAAGACGATCCAGCCTCTGTTGCCGAACA
>JANRJL010000008.1:0-189116 GCA_033763995.1 Rhodospirillaceae bacterium
GCACGGCGCTGAGGTCGGCGTGCCACCGGACCTCCCTGCCGCCGAGGGCATTGCGCTGCGCCGCGCGCAGGGCCTCGCTGCGTTCCACGAGGTGCATTTGCGCCGCCGCGTGAAAGCCCGCGACGCGCTTGGTGGCGCGTAGGGCATCGGCCATCAACGTTCCGCGCCCGGGACCACACTCGACCAATCGAAAGGACTTCGGCTGGCCCATGGCCTGCCAGGTCACCGCGCACCACAGCCCGATGATCTCGCCGAAGGTCTGGCTGATCTCCGGCGCCGTGATGAAATCGCCCCCACGGCCGAAAGCGTGCCCGCGCGCATAGTAGGCTTCCGCACAGAGGTTCATGTACTCGGCGACGGTGATGGAGCCCGCCTGGGCGATGCGATCGTCAATAGCTTGCAGTAATGGCGATGCCATCATTTCTTGGCATAAGTCTTTGCCGTGGCCGCCGCGCGTTTGGCCCGATCAACGCAATAAATGCCGAACAGGATCATCGGGATCGACAAGAGCTGACCCATGGTGATGCCCATGGCCAGGAAACCGATATGAGCATCGGGCTCGCGGAAAAATTCGCCGATGATTCTGAATATTCCATAGCCGATCAAGAACGCGCCCGTCAGGGTGCCGGGCCGGCGGCGGATGGTTTCGTTACGGGCCAAGACCAGCATGATCGTGAACAACAGCAGTCCTTCCATGCCCGCTTGGTAAAGTTGACTGGGGTGGCGTGGGACCTCGCCCGCGCCCGGAAACACCATGGACCAGGGGACATCGGGCGCCGCTCGGCCCCAGAGTTCGCCATTGATGAAATTCGCCAAACGGCCCAGGCACAGGCCGATGGGCACGACGCAGCCCACGCCGTCGGCGACGTACCATTGGTCGATCTTGTGGCGCCTGGCGAACAGCATGATGGCGAGAATGGTTCCCAGCATTCCGCCGTGGAACGACATGCCGCCCTCCCATGGACGCAGAATTGCCGTGGGGTCGTTCAGATATTCCATGGGCTTGTAAAACAGCACATAGCCGATACGCCCGCCCAGCACGATGCCGAAGAGCGCCCACAGCAGAAAGTCATCGACTTGAGCCGGGGTCATCAAGGCCGGCGGGCGGCGCACCAATTGCTTCATGTACCAGGCGCCGCCGAAGATGCCCGCGACATAGGCCAGCCCATACCAGCGGATGGCGACGGGACCGACGGCAAAGATCACGGGGTCGATCTGGGGAAACGCAATGGCGAACACGGAAAACTCGGCGCAATGTGGTCAAGTATGACGAAGCAAGTTTCGCTGTTATTCTTGCGCGCGTCCATCCTAGACACGATATGATAATCCTTCGACCACTCAGATCAGGGGATCGCCATGCAAAGCCAGAATCGAATCTTTGACGACCTCGCCAAGGTGGCCGGCGGCGCGCTCAGCGCCTTGTCGTCGCTCAAGCAGGAAATCGAGGCCATGATTCGCGACCGCGTGGAGCGCATGATGGCGGATGCGAGCTTCGTGCGCCGCGACGAGTTCGACGCCGTGCAAGCCATGGCGGCCAAGGCGCGTTCCGAACAGGAGCGCCTCGAAAAGCGCGTGGCGGAACTCGAGGCCGCGCTCAAATCCAAGCGCAAATCCAGTGCGCGCGCGACCGCAGGCGAACACTGATCCACAAGCGCACGGGCGCCAACCGATTCATCCGACTCACTTTTTTCGACCTTATCCACAAGCACTCGCGACTCGGCAGATTTCTTCAAGATTTAGTGTTGCGACCCCCACCCCCCTCCTATATCTTGATTTCGCGGCGTGAACACGTTGGGGATCGCGCCGCAGTGGTCCCGAGGGGTTCGAGGGGAGTTGCATGCAGTCCGACACCGCGCGCCGACAATCCGCGAGCGCTGCCAACCCCATGGACGCCATCGAAGAAATCATTGCCGACAAAGAGTGGGTTTTCGATCGCCGTTGCGCCACGGAGTTGGCGGTGGAAGCGCCCGGCACCTGGTGCGACTACGGCATGTTTTTCGCCTGGTCCGAGGACTTAAGCGCCCTCCATTTCAGCTGCGCCTTCGACATGAGGGTGCAAGCCAAGCTCATGGGCCAGATTTACGAACTGCTGGCCAAGCTCAATGAACGGCTTTGGATGGGCCACTTCGCCATTTGGGTGGAAGAGGGCATCCCCATGTTCCGCCACACCGTGCGCATTCCGGGGCCCATGGACCCCGAGGTCATCACCGACCTGATGGAACTGGCCATGGCCGAGTGCGAACGCTACTACCCGGCCTTTCAGTTCGTCATTTGGGGCGGGCGCACGGCGGAAGACGCCATCGCCAGCTCCTTGCTGGACACCGTCGGCCAGGCCTGAGCCTTCGGGCGCTTCCGATCTTCTAATTCGTGCTAGTGTCCGCTCATGATTGAAGGCGCCATTCTCCTCGTCGGCTGCGGCAAAATGGGTTCGGCTCTGCTGGAGGGCTGGCTCAAGCATGGCCTGAACCCGGTTGATGTCATCATCGTGGAGCCGGCCGGCCGCGCCAGCATTCCGTGTTGCGCCAAGCACCCGGCTTTGACGGTGTTGGCCCGTGCCGCCGACGTGCCCGCCGACTTTCGCCCCGATGTGATCGTCTTCGCCGTCAAACCCCAAGTCGCCGATGCCGTGGTGCCCGACTACCGGCGCTTCGCGCGCGACAAGCCCTTGTTTCTGTCCATCGCGGCGGGCAAGACGATCGCGTTCTTCAAGGCCAAATTGGGCGCGATGGCCGCCGTCGTGCGCGGCATGCCCAGTACGCCCGCCGCCATCGGCAAAGGCATCAGCGTGCTCGTCGCCTCGCGCGAGGCCGACGGCGTGCAACGCAAAGTCTGCGACGTTCTGATGGCGGCGGCGGGACAGGTTGCCTGGATTGAAGACGAAACGCTCATGGATGCCGTCACGGCGTTGTCCGGCAGCGGCCCGGCTTACGTGTTTCTGTTGACCGAATATTTGGCCCAGGCCGGCGTTGCGGCTGGCTTGCCGGCCGATCTCGCCGCCACGCTGGCCCGCGCCACCGTCACGGGTTCCGGCGCGCTGATGGAACAGTCGCCTGAGTCTGCCGGAACCTTGCGCGAAGCCGTGACCAGCAAGGGCGGGACCACGGCCGCGGCGCTGTCGATCCTGATGGCCGAGGGCGGCCTTCGCCCTTTGTTGGAAAAGGCCATTCGTGCCGCGACCGAGCGCTCACGGGAGCTCTCGTCGGGGAATTAAGGCCAAGGCATTAAGGTCAGCGCTTCGCCTTGATTCCGCCGCTCCGCTATGAAAGCGTCTCAGCCTCTAGCAGCGAGGTGCCGCCATGGCGCAAAAGCGAACCGGCAAACCGAAAGTCCAACCATCTTCGACCGATCCACTCACGCGCATTGTCGGCGCGGCCATGTCGGAAGCGGCAGCCGTCGGTTGGGCGCATCTGTCGCTGGAAGGCGTCGCGGTCCGAGCCAAGATGAAGCTGGGTGATGTTCTTCGACATGTGCCGACCAAAGCGCATCTCTTGGCGCGCTTTGCCGATCACGTCGATCGGGCAGCGTTAGGCGCCGTGGCTTCGGTGGACCACAGCCAGTCCGTGAAGGACCGGTTGTTCGACTTACTGATGAAACGTATTGACGCCTTGCAAGTTCATCGCGATGGCGTGCGCGCGGTCATGACGGGGGCCGCGCGCGATCCGGGCGAGGGCGCCATGTTGCTGGGCCGGCTCGCGCGGTCCATGGAGTCGACGCTCGCCGCCGCCGGGCTGTCGCCCCACGGCCTCACCGGCATGATGCAAGTAATGGGGCTGAAGGCGGCCTATCTGTCCGCCTTGCGCGTGTGGCGCTCCGACGACAGCACGGACATGGCCAAGACCATGGCGGCTTTGGATAAGGCTTTGGGATACGCCGAGCGCGCGGCCAAGTTTGCCTTCGGCAAGCGCCGCGGCAACGCTGAACCGGTTGGGGCGTCACGGTCCTAAAGCGGGATCCGCACGCTGGCCCGCAGGCCGCCCAGTGGGCTGTCGGACAGCGTGACATCTCCACCCATGCTGCGCGCGATGTCCCGCGCGATGGTCAAGCCCAAGCCCACGCCACCCGTTTTGGGATTGCGCGAGGTTTCAAGCCGCGTGAAGGCGCGGAACACGTCCTCGCGCTTGTCGGCGGGAATGCCCGGCCCGTCGTCGTCGATGTGAACATCGAGAACGCGGTCGTGCAGTTTGGCTGTCACGGCCACGCGCTTGCCGTAGCGCACGGCATTGCCGATGAGATTGGCCAGGCATCGTTCGAACGCCACGGGCTTGAGCGGGATGGAATGCGGACCCGCGAAATCGAACGATATCGTCGCACCGTCGCGGCGGTAACGCGCCACCATGCCGTCCAGAAGTTCGGCGACATTCGTGACAACGGCTTCCTCGCTGCCTTCACCGCGCGCGAAGGCAAGATAGGCCTCGAGCATTCGCTCCATGTCGCCGACGTCTTCCGTCAAGGCCTTGATGTCCTCGGGCTTGGGGTTCGGCCCCAACATCGCGAGTTGCAACTTCATGCGAGTCAAGGGGGTGCGCAGATCGTGGGACACCCCAGCCAGCATCTCGGTGCGTTGGGTGATCTGCCGCTTGATGCGCCCGCGCATGATGTTGAACGCGCGCGCGGCCTGGCGGACCTCGAAGGCGCCTTCGGGCGTGAAATCCGGGACCTCGCGGCCCTTGCCGAAGTCATCGGCCGCTTGCGACAGACGCCGCACGGATTTGACCTGATTGCGCAGGAACACCGTGGCCACGCCGAACAGCAGCATCGACGAGCCCACCATCCAGATCACGAAGACATAAGTAGTGGAGCTGAACAAGCGCCGTCGTGGCGCCAAGACATGGAGCACGCCGTCATCAAGCTGCACGTTGATCGAGATCAGCTTGTCGTTGCGGAAGCTTGCGAAGTCGACCCGAAAGGGTCGTTTGAGCGCGAGCCAGAGAAACTCATCGAGGGCATCATCCGCTACCGCGTCGCCGGCAACTAGATCGCCTTCCAGCCGCTCACCGACGGTATAAGTGACGTCGATTTCCAGCGTGCGCGCGGCGGTCTGCTTGAGCCACGAGAGATTTTGTTCGCCCGGAAAATCGCGAATGAACTCCGCCACATATGCGACATCGCCGGCCAAGCTCGCGGCCATGCGCCGCGACATGGTGTCCCAGTGATTTTCGTAAAAGATCAGCGTCGAGATGACCTGAACCAAGATCAACGGCACGACGATGATGAGGCTCGCGCGCGCCATCAACGTGCGCGGGACCCAACGCTCCCATTCGATGCTGTCCAGGCCCCACGTGGGCTTGGGTGTCGCGGCGCGAGGGGTCGGATCGGCGCGGTCGGTCATGGCGCGTCGGATCGCAGAAGATAGCCGGTGCCGCGCACGGTCTGCAGAAATCGCGGTTGGCGAGGATCGGCCTCGAGCTTGCGCCGCAGGCGCGTGATCTGAACGTCGATGGTGCGCGGATTGGCGCCATCTTCGCTGGCGGCGGCCAGAACACTGCGGTCCACCGGCTCATTGACGTGATCGATGAGAATGCGCAGCAGTTCCGCTTCGCTGGCGGTCAGATGAACATTCGCGCCGTCGCGCATGAGTTGATGGCGCGCGAGATCATAGCGGCACTCGCCGAATTTCAGTTCCAAGCGCGTCGGTTCTTCGGCGGCGGGGGCCCGCCGCAAGATCGACTGCACGCGCAGCAGCAGTTCGCGAGGCTCGAAGGGCTTGGCCATGTAGTCGTCGGCGCCGTGCTCTAGCCCTTGAATGCGCTGGTCAGCCTCACCCATGGCGGTGAGCATCAAGATCGGCACGTCGCTTGATTTGCGGATATGCTTGATGAGCGACAGTCCGTCCTCGCCCGGCATCATGCGGTCGACGATCAGCAGGTCGAAGCGCAGACCCGACAAGTGACGCCTTGCCTCGGCGGCATCGTTGGCTGTGCTGACCATGTAGCCGCTGTCTTTCATGAGGCGCGCCAAGAGGTTGCACAGCCGCGGGTCGTCGTCGACAATCAGCAGGTGCTGCGGCAAGGCCTGAGTGGGCGGAGATGTGGCGGTCATGACCATGGCGGCATATTAACCCGAAGTGGCGCGCGGCCCAACGCCGGAGAGAGCGTCATCGCCCGGGGATCTTGAAGCGCCGGCGCGCGTCGTCGTCCATGATGCCCAGCATGACTTTACGGAAGCCCTCGACTGCCGCTGTTCCCGCCGCGCGATAGGCTGCGGCGATGCGCGCGCGCTGCTCAGTGGTCAACAACCGCTCCAATTCGCGACCTTTCTCGGTCAAGTGCAAGAGGCGCTGGCGGCCGTCTTCTGCGCCTTTTTTCTGCATGATATAACTCTCGCGTACCAACTGACTCAGGACCCGCGATAAACTTTGTTTCGTGATGCCGAGGATGTCGAGCAGTGCGCTGACCGTGATTCCAGGGTGTCGCCCGACGAAATAGATCACGCGGTGGTGCGCGCGCCCGAACCCCTGTTTGGCCAAGATGGCGTCGGCGCGAGCGGTGAAGTCGCGATAGGCGAAGAACAACAATTCGATGGCTTGGCGCAAGTCTTCGTCGCGCGAGACCGCCAAGTTTCCGCCGGGTTTTGGATCAGACACGGCTGGCCTCGCGGCGCGCGCCGCCGCTCGAGCCCGTGAACCCCCAAAACATATACGTCAGTATTGTTGACATAAATCGACGCTTCGACTACCTTCTGTTCTTGCGATTCGCTGACGGTTTGCGCAATAAAATTGCGCTAGTCCAGTTGTGCCCCGCCAGCGAGGAGCATAGGTTTTCGGACCAATCCCGCGAGAGATTTCGGAGCCCCGCCATGACACCCGCCACCTTTGACGACCGCGACGGTTACATCTGGTTCAACGGCACCCTCATGCCATGGCGCGGGGCCAAGGTCCATGTTCTGACGCACGCCTTGCACTACGCCAGTTGCGTGTTCGAGGGTCAGCGCGCCTACAACGGCAAGATCTTCAAGCTGGAAGAGCACACCGACCGCTTGTTCATGTCGGCCGAGATGCTGGACATGAAGATGCCGTTCACGCGCCAGCAGATCAACGACGCGAACTACGAGGTGATGCGCGTCAACAACCTGACGGATTGCTATATCCGGCCCTTGGCGTGGCGCGGCAGCGAGATGATGGGCGTGGCCGCCCAATCCACCAAGACCAACGTGGCCATCGCGATTTGGCAGTGGCCTTCTTATTTCTCGCCGGCCGAGCGGCTCAAGGGCATCCGCCTGGATCTGTCGACGTGGCGGCGTCCCGCGCCCGATACCGCGCCCGTCAAGGCCAAGGCGGCCGGACTTTACATGATCTGCACCTTGGGTAAGCACGCCGCCGAGCGCAAAGGCTATGACGACGCGCTGATGTTGGATTATCGCGGCCTCGTCGCCGAGGCCACGGGGGCCAACGTGTTCTTCGTCATCAACGGCGAAATCCATACGCCGACCCCCGATTGCTTCCTCGACGGCATTACGCGCCGCTCGGTGATCGCGCTCGCCAAGGCGCGCGGGTACAAGGTCATCGAGCGGGCGATCAAGCCGGAAGACATGGCGCAGGCCACCGAGTGTTTCTTGACCGGCACCGCCGCGGAAGTCACGCCGGTGCGTGAGATCGGGCCCTATAAGTTCACGCCGGCTGAGGTCTGCCGTGCCTTGATGGCCGATTTCGACGCGGCTGTCGGCAAGACGGCAGCGGTGAAGACCGCGGCCGAGTAAGACTACTTCGACCAACGCGCAGCGCGTGCATCGTCGGCCGCCTCGGCAGTCACCCAACCGGCTCCTGACTCTGCTCCCTGGGGCCCGGTCTCTTTTTTCCAGAACGGCGCCTGGGTCTTGAGCCAGTCCATCAGGAATTCGCAGGCCGCGAAGGCCTCGGCGCGATGGGCGCCGGCTGTGGCGACAAACACGATCGGCTCGCCGGGCGCGAGACGGCCATGGCGGTGCACGATGGCTAGGCCGGTGATCGGCCAGCGACGCCGCGCTTCCGCGGCCAGCTCGGCCAACTGGCGTTCGGCCATGCCGGGGTAATGCTCGAGCTCCATGGCGTCGATCGCTTGGCCGCTGGCGCGATCCGCGCCGCGAAAATCGCGCATCTGCCCGACAAAGCTGCAAATCGCTCCTGCGCCGCGATGGTTCGCGGAGAACGCCGTCAGCTCGGCTCCGGCGTCAAATGATTCGCGCTGAATCCTAATCGAGGGCGCGTCCGTCATGGCCTAGCCCCCGGTGACGGGGGGAAAAAAGGCGACTTCCTTGGCGCCGACGATTGTCGCGTGAGACGCGCTGTGGACTTGATCCACTGCCGCGCGAACCAATCTACGGTCCTTGAAGGCCTCGGCATAGCCGCCGCCCCGAGCCGCCAGCCAATCGACCAAGCCGGCGACGGTGGTGACGCTCGCGGGTGGCGCGACGGTCTCCTGGCTCAGGCCGACTTTTTCCCGCACCCAAGCGAAATAGAGCACCGTCACGGCGTTGCCTTCGATCCGTCTTCGGTCTCGCCGTGTGCGCGCACGGTTGGCGGGGCTTGCGGGGAGGGAATACTGCCCTCGCCCATATAGGCAAGCCCGGCGCGCAGGTAGTCATACCCGGTGATCAACGTGATGGCCGCCGCGATCCAGATGCCGATTTCACCGATGAGCTCCGCCGGAATCCATACCGGCGCGGCGTCGCCGACGATGAGGAAACCAAGGGCGACCATTTGCACCGTGGTCTTGGCCTTGGCGAGCTTGGTCACGGGCAAACCGACGCGCAACTCGGCCAGAAACTCACGCAAGCCCGACACCATGATTTCGCGCAAGAGAATGACCAGTGCGGGAAGGTACGACCACGGGCCCACCCGGTCGAAAGCCACGATCATCAGCAGGACGGACGCCACCAAGAGCTTGTCGGCGATCGGATCAAGAAAACGGCCCAAGCGCGAGACGAGTTTTTCCTTGCGCGCCAGATACCCGTCGAAAAAGTCCGTGATGCCCGCCAGGGTGAATAGGGCGCAGGCCGTCCAGCGCATCGCGGGGCTGTCGAAAAAGAACATCGCCACCACCACGGGGATGATGATGATGCGCGACATGGTCAAGATGTTGGGGACGTTCCACACGGCACACCTTTAAGCCTCGAACTCAATTTATATCATGGCTGCGGCGAAGCAACGCAGAGATTGTTGGGTCTGGCGGCGTCAGTTCTCAGCGTGAAAGTGATCGTAAATCTTCTTGGCCATGGCCGCGCTGATTCCCTCGGCGGCCTGAAGATCGGCAATTCCGGCGGCGGCGATCGCCTGGGCCGAACCGAAATGCCGCAGCAAGGCCTTCTTGCGCGCGGCGCCGATGCCTGTAATTTCATCCAACGCCGATCGGCCCATGGACTTCGCACGTTTTGCGCGATGGGCCGAAATGGCAAAGCGGTGCGCCTCGTCGCGCAGGCGCTGCAGAAAGTAGAGGACCGCATGCTGCGGCGGCAGCATGAACGAAGGCTGTCCGGGCACATGAAAATGCTCGCGGCCGGCGTTGCGGTCGGGGCCCTTGGAAATCGCCACCAACGGCACATCGTCGATGCCCAATTCCGCGAAGACCTCGAGGCCGGCCGAAAGCTGGCCTTCGCCGCCGTCGAGCAGCACCAAGTCGGGCCAATTGCCCTTATCGCGATCGGGGTCTTCGGCCTGGGCGCGCGTAAAGCGGCGTCTCAAGACTTCGCGCATGGCGCCATAGTCGTCGCCGGGGGCGAGGTCCGCCGACTTGATGTTGAACTTGCGGTAGGCGTTTTTCATCAATCCGTTCGGCCCCGTGACGATCATGGCGCCGACCATGTTGGTTCCGGAAATGTGCGAGTTGTCATAGACCTCGATTCTCTCGGGCGGCGCCGGCAATTTGAAAACTTCCGCCACGCCCTCAAGCAGCTTGGTTTGCGCGCTGTTCTCGGCCATGCGCCGGCCCAAGGCCTCGCGCGCGTTGAGCGTCGCGTGCTCCATCAGCTTCTTGCGATCTCCGCGTTGCGGCACACTGAGTTCCACCTTGCGCCCGGCCCGAAGCAACAAGGCCTCGGTGACGAGCGTTTGATTGGGAAGGCGCGCCGACAGCAAGATTTCGCGCGGCGGCGGATAGGCCGCGTAGAACTGGCCGACGAAGGCCTCCAGGATCGCGCCGTCGGTATCGTCGGCCGCATGAGCCGGGAAATAGGCGCGATTGCCGAAATTCTGCCCGCCGCGAAAGAAAAAGACTTGGACGCAGCTTTGCCCGCCCGCGCGGTGAAGGGCCACCACGTCGGTTTCCGCCAAACCGCTGAGATTAATGTCTTGGTGGGCTTGCAAAGTCGTCAGCGCCCGGATGCGGTCGCGCAAGCGGGCGGCGGCCTCGAATTCCAAGGCCGCGCTGGCCTTGTCCATGCTCAGCGCCAATTCCTGCTGAATGGCCTTGCTGTCGCCGCTCAGAAATTCGCGGGCCTGGCGCACGAGGTTTCCGTAGGCCGCCGCATCGGTCTTGCCGACGCAAGGCCCGGCGCAACGCTTGATTTGGTAGAGCAGGCAGGGGCGAGTGCGGTTTTCGAACACCGAGTCCGAACAACTGCGCAGGAGGAACACTTTTTGCAATGTCGTCAGCGTGCGATTGACCGCGCTGGTGGATGCAAAGGGTCCGAAATATTCGTTTCCTTTAACCCGGCCGCCGCGATGTTTGACGATGCGGGGAAACGCATGATCGCCCGGGATCATGATGTAGGGGAACGATTTGTCGTCGCGCAGCAGAATATTGTAGCGCGGCTTGAGTTGCTTGATCAGGTTGCTTTCGAGCAGCAGCGCCTCGGCCTCGGTGTGGGTGACCACCACCTCCAGGTGCCGGGTCTCGTAAACCATGCGCTGCAAGCGCATGGGCATGCGGTCCAGGCGGACATAGGCCACGACGCGCTTCTTGAGATTCTTGGCTTTACCCACGTAGAGCGCGTCGCCATCGCCATTCACCATGCGATAGACGCCGGGCTTTGACGGCAAAGTCCTCAGCGCGCCTGTCAAGACCGTGAGGCCGCGGTTGATCGCGTGATCTTGCTGGGGCTCCGATGTGGGGGCGCTTGTCATGGGTCTATCTGAGACTGTCGCACATGAGCGTCAACGCCGCCGCCGTTGGCGGTTAACGACTATCCACTGATTCTGTGGGTAACTCTGTTGATAAGACTGCGCGAATCGATCATCTGCGGCGCAAAGTCTGGCACTTGAGGCATCTGATACTTTTTTGCGCACTCAGCCTAATGCATTGGAAACAAATACTTTCCGGTGGTTTCGAGTCTCATTTTTGTCATTGTCACGAGACTCTTTGGTTTCACGCGCGGTGATCAAACGACATCAAGGGTGATGTGAACAACTTTTACCGGGGGTACCAACGCCGCATGAAAACCCAGGTTTTCAGCCAGTTGGGGCGAACTAGGGCCGCCGTGTCGGATGCGTTGGAGCGATGCGCTCAATTTCAACGCCCACGCTACGAGCATCGGCAAAGACCGCGAGTTTTTCGACCCGGACGCGGGCCGAGCGGGCCAAGGGGTGCTGGAGGCAGATATCGGCAATACGTTCGGCGAGCGTCTCCAGCAAGTTGATCGACCCGTCGGCGACGATGGCGCGGATCCGCACGACTAGGTCCTCATAACACAGGACGTTATCGAGTTGGTCATGGTGGGAGGTGCCCTCCAGCACGCCGACATCGAGATTGATGCGAATCGGTTGCGGGCCACGCTTTTCGTGGGCGTGCACACCAATAATGCACGTGAGTTCGAGGTCGCGTACGAAGACATGGCGTAGGCCGCCGGTGGCATCGGCGATCTTGAGCGTTTCAATGACCTGAGTCTTTGTCATGCGATCCCAGTTCGAAATGCAGGTCTAGTCGAGGGGCGGGGTGGTGTTAGGCATCTGACCCCAGCCCAAGTGTTGGCCGCCATCGAGTGCAATCATTTGCCCGGTCATGGCGGGTGCTGCAAGGATAAACCGCACCGCCGCGGCAATTTCCTCAGGCTTGGTGCCGCGTTGAAGCGGCATGCTGCGGCTCAAGGCATCGAATTGCGCCTGGGTTTGGCGAGAACTCGGCAGGGTTGGGCCCGGCCCCACGGCATTCACGCGAATCGCCGGCGCCAAGGCCATGGCCAAAGTTTGCGTCAACGTCCAGAGGCCGGCTTTGCTCACGGTGTAAGATGCAAAATGCGGCGTGAGGTGCCAGACGCGCTCATCGATGATGTTGATGATGTCGCCTGCTGTGCCGCCAGGCAATTGCTTGGCAAAGGCCTGCGACAGAAAAAAAGGCGCGCGGAGATTGATATCGATATGGCTGCTCCAGGATTCGACCGTGGCGGTATGGATGTCGTCACGCTCGAAGATCGAGGCATTATTGATGAGGCAGCTGAGGGGACCGATGAGTTTTGCCGCGCGTGCAATCAAGCTCCGGGTTGCCGCGATGTCGGATAAATCCGCTTCCACCGCCACGGCATCGCCGCCCCTGGTCCGGATGGTCGCAACCACGTCGTCGGCCGCCTCCGGAGATCCGTGATAGTGCACTGCGACACGCCAGCCATCGCCGGCCAAGGATTCGGCCAGAGCGCGCCCGATGCGCCGGGCCGCGCCTGTGACCAGGGCGGTTCTTGCCGATGAGGAGGGCGGAACGCTTGCCATTGATCTGCCGATTGAGGTTTTATGGTGCTGGTAAAGGCATCGGTGCCAAATGACAAGTCTCAGTCTGCAGTTCAGAGGCAAGGACCATGCCTGACGCGCCTGTTTCGCCGAAGAAAGCGGGTGGCACTGCTGGACCGGCGGCGGAGGGCGCCGCGCGCGCAAGAGCGCGCGACCGAACGTTGCTGTTGGCGGTCATTCTGAGCGTCATCGTGGTGGCGCTCTTTGGCGCCTATCTCGTCGTGACGCCCGATCCCGTCACGCGGCCCGAGTCAAAACCCGCGCCAACGGCGGCCTCGCCACCGGCGGCGCCTCACAGCCTCACGCTCATCGCACCGCGCAGTCTGATCGAGGCCGAGCTTTTGTCGGACTTCGAGACGGCGAGCAGCCTCTCGGTCAATTTGGTTTCCTACGACAATGAAGAGTCCTTGCTCGAGGTCGCATCGGGCGCAGCGATCGCCGCCGACGTCGTCCTGGCGTCGGGTTCGACCATTCATGAGTTCATTCGCGGCGGGCGCCTGGCGATTCTCTCGGCCCGCAAGATCACGAATCTCGCTCAAATCGACCCGTCATTACGCACGCTGGCCGAACGCTACGACCGTGGCGGGTTGCATGCGGTGCCGTTTGCGTGGACGACCTATGGGCTCGGCGTCAACCGCGAGTCCGTTGCATCGGGGCTTGGGGCTCAGGCCACCTCGGATGGCATTCCCGCCAGTTGGAGCCTGCTGTTCGACCCGCTCCAGGCGGCGAAACTTGCGAGTTGCGGCATCATCGCCGTTGACATGCCGTCGATCGCGTTTCCGGTCGCCCTGCAGTTCCTCGGTTTGCCGCCGGGCTCTGAAATCCCAAACGATATCGAACGCGCGTCTGCCCTGTGGGAAGGCGCGCGGCCGTTCATCAAGACCTTCGACACAGCCGCGCCGGTCGAGGCCATGGCCGCGGGCACGGCCTGCCTGACACTTGCGTCCGCGGCCGATGTTTACCGGGCCCGGGCGCTGGCGCGTGACGCGGTTCGCCCCTTTGACATCGACTTTCTGGTGCCGCGCGAAGGAGCGCTGCTCCGCGTATTCATGTTGGCCGTCCCGCGCACGACGCCCAACACCGACCGCGCCATGCAACTGATCGATTATCTCTTGAGACCCGAAGTCAGTGCGCGCATGAGCAACACCCGATGGTTCGCGAATGCCATTCCAGCCTCGCGGCTTTATGTGCGCCAGGAGATCAAGGACGATCCGGATATCTATACCGACCTCGCGACCTATTCGCTGTTGTTTCCAGAAGGAACGCCCACGCCTGCCACGTCGACATTGCGTGCGCGGTTCTGGCGCCTCATGAGCGGCGGCAGCGCCCGCTAGAGTCAAAATCGATCAAACCGAATCACAAAATCCCAGCAATTCGTTCTTCTTGGTCGCATTTTCCACGCCAACCGTTTTCCACTTGTCGGGAAAATGCTCCGGCGCGATCAGCCTTTAAAAACCGCGATGTGATCGACGATAAACTGCTTCAAGGACGTGGGCTTGCGGCCGAGAATGCGCTCGATGGTGTCGGTTGTCTTGTTGAGTCCGCCTTCGGCGATTTCACCGAACAGCTCGCACACCGCGTTGTGGTGCCAGGCGTTGGTGAGAAACTTGCCGAGGTAGGCGCGATATTCGGCCATGGGCTGGTCGATGTAGGTGACGGTTTTGCCCAAGACCTCCGAGAAGCGCTGGGCGACGTCGGCAAATGACAACAGCTCGGGGCCGGTCAGCTCATAGCTCTGGCCCTCGTGCCCCTGGCCCGCGAGGACGGCCGCGATCACCGCGCCCACATCGCGCGTATCGCTCATGCCGGTCTTGCCTTGTCCGCACGGCAACGAGAAGGTGCCCTGCTCCTTGATGGTGCGGGCATTGCCCAGCAGGTTCTGCATGAAAAAGTTGGGCCGGATCATGGTCCAGGCCAGGCCCGAGGCGCGAATGTACGCCTCAACGCGCACGTGAGTGGCCGGAATCGCCGCCTTAGCGCCCGGCACGGCTTCCATCGACGACATCTTGACGATGTGCTTCACGCCGGCCGCCTTGGCCTTGTCAACGAAGTGTTCCTCGAGCGCCGCCTGCTTTTCGTTGTTGGGCATGATCAGCAAGGCCTTGGCGACGCCGGTCATGGCCTTGGTCAATGTGGCGTCGTCGCCCGCATCGCCGACAATCAACTCAATGCCCGCGTCCTTGAAGGCCTTCGCTTTTTCCTCATTGCGTACGATGGCGCGCAGGCGCAGCCCTTTTCCCACGAGGGCGCGTGCCGCCACGCTGCCGGTCTTGCCCGTGATGCCGTTCAAGAGAATCATGTATCCGCTCCGCCGCTGGTGTGAATTGACGCTGTGGAATAGTCGTTGGAGGGTCCCTGCTCAACCCCCAACGCCTGATCGAACGTCAATGATTGCCGGGCAATCCGACCAGCGGTTGGTTAGGTCCTCTTGCCGAACCCGCCGCCACCGGGTGTTTTGATCGTCAAGCGGTCCCCGACTTGCAATTGAACCTCGGCGGTTGCCGCAAGGGCCTGATGGCTGCCATCGGCGTGTGTCACGAAGGTTTCTCCCGCGGCGCCGTCTTGCCCGCCGGCGAGACCAAACGGTCGTGTGATGCGGCGGCCTGACAGGATTGCCGCCGTCATGGGCTTGAGAAACCGGATGCGGCGCTCGACGCCATCGCCGCCGCGGTGCCGGCCCGCGCCGCCGGAACCCTGACGAATCGCGAAACGCTCGACCACGACCGGGTAACGCCGCTCGAGCATTTCGGGGTCGGTTAGGCGCGAGTTCGTCATATGTGTCTGCACGGCTGACGCCCCGTCGAACGTCGCGCCTGCGCCTGCGCCGCCGCAGATGGTTTCGTAATACTGATGCGTGTCGTCGCCGAAGGTGAAGTTGTTCATGGTGCCTTGGCTGGCCGCCAGAACGCCCAAGGCGCCATAGAGGGCGTCGCAGATGATTTGCGACGTCTCGACATTGCCGGCCACGACCGCCGCCGGCGGCTTCGGGTCGAGCATCGAGCCTTCGGGAATGATCAGACGAATCGGGCGCATGCAGCCGTCATTCAGGGGAATGTCCTCGGCGATGAGCGTGCGGAAAACGTACAGCACGGCGGCACGACAAATCGCGCGCGGCGCGTTGAAATTCGTGGGCCGTTGCGCCGATGTGCCGTTGAAATCGACAACAGCCGTTCCAGTCTCGCGGTCGATGGTCACGCTCACTTTAATCACGCCGCCATCGTCCATGGGGCAAGTCATGATGCCGGGCGACAGCCTGCCGATGGCGCGGCGCACGGCTTCTTCGGCGAAGTCCAGCACGTGGCCCATGTAAGCGTTGACGACATCGAAGCCATACCGCTCGCACATCGCCACGAGGTCTCGGGCGCCAATGACTGTCGCTGCGACTTGCGCCTTCAAATCGGCGACACACTGATCGATATTGCGCGCGGGGTGCGGGCCCCGCCCGAGCAATGATTTGATCGCATCGGTCTCGAAACGGCCCGCGCTGACCAGACGGATATTATCGATCAGAACGCCTTCCTCGACGATGCTCCGACTATGCGGCGGCATAGAACCCGGCGTGATGCCGCCGATATCGGCATGGTGGCCTCGCGCGGCGACGTAGAACGCCGGGTCCCCTGTTGCCACGAAAACCGGCGTGATCACGGTAATGTCGGGCAGGTGCGTGCCGCCGTCGTAGGGCGAGTTGAGGACAAACGAATCGCCGGGGCGCATCGCGGCTTCGTGCTTGGCGCGCACGGCCCGCACGCTGTCGCCCATGGAGCCCAAGTGCACGGGCATATGCGGCGCGTTGGCGATCAATTGGCCGGCTCCGTCAAAGATCGCGCAGGAAAAATCAAGCCGTTCCTTGATGTTGATCGAGCGCGCGGAACTTTGCAGCACCGCTCCCATGCGTTCGGCCACGGACATGAACAGATTGTTGAAAATCTCGATGAGCGCCGGATCCCGCCGGGTTGTGAACTTGGTTCGCGGCGCCGGAGCGGCTTGGCGAGTGAGCACCAGGTGCCCATCGCTCATGACGCAGGCCGACCACCCCGCCTCCACCACGGTCGTGGCAGTTGCCTCGGCGATGATGGCGGGGCCGGCTATGGCCCAGCCCACGGCCAGGGCATCACGCTTGAATACAGGAACCGCGGTGAGCTGTCCTTTAGACCACATCTTGACTGTGCTCGCCGCAACTGCCGGCTCTGTCGCTGTCGGTGCCATTGGCGGGGCAAGGTCGTGGCCGGCAGCCGTTGCCTCCACCTCGATACGGTCACAGACGATGTTCTGACTGTCGGGCGCAAAGCCAAAATGCCGTTGATAGGCTTTCGCAAAAGCGTGCCGCATGTCGGCTTCAGATTCCATTGCGACAGCAAAGGTTTTCTCGGAGTCCGAGAGCCGCAAGTGAACGTGACTCGATAAGGCGGCTGCCGGCGCTCCGGGACCGCCGGCAGTATCCCTTTCTGCGTCTCGCGCCAGTTCCGCCGCCAACGCCTTGATCTGCGTGCACGCATCGGGCCCCAAGGGAGCATCGATGCTGCGTTGGCGGGTGGCGCGTTGTTTCGCCAGCCCAATGCCGAAGGCGGACAACACGCCCGCCATGGGGTGAATGATGACGGTCTTGAGGTCCAAGGCCTCGGCGACCAAACACGCATGTTGGCCGCCGGCGCCTCCAAACGCGGCGAGGGCATAGTCTGAAATGTCGTGACCCTGCTCGATGGAGACCCGTTTGATGGCGCGCGCCATGTTGTCCACGGCGATCGCGATGAAGTCTTCGGCCAGAGACTCCGGCGTCTGCGCGCGGCCGGTGGCGGCCTTGACCGCCCGTACCTCTGCCGTCAACCTGGCCATGGCGGCACCGGCGTCGATCGGCTGATCCGCGCCCGTCCCGAAAACCGTGGGGAAAAATTCCCCCTGAATGCGCCCCAAGGCAACGTTGCAGTCCGTGACCGTCAGCGGACCACCTTTGCGATAGCAGGCCGGGCCGGGGTCGGCGCCGGCGGATTCCGGGCCAACGCGCAGGCGAAGGCCATCAAACGTACAAACGGACCCGCCGCCCGCCGCGATCGTGTGAATTTTCATCATCGGCACGCGCAGCCGAACGCCCGCGACCTCGGTGTCGTAGGCGCGTTCAAAGTCGCCGGCGACATGCGAGACGTCCGTCGACGTTCCACCCATGTCGAAGGCGATGATGTGGCTGAACCCTGCGTGCCGCGCCGTCTCAGTGGCGCCGACGATACCGCCGGCGGGGCCCGAGAGAATGGCGTCCTTGCCGTGAAATCGGTCCGCTGCCGCCAATCCGCCGTTGGACTGCATGAAGTAGATGGGCGCGCCCGCGGTGCTGTCGACGAGACTCTCGACATAGCGACGCACCACCGGCGACAGATAGGCATCGGCCACGGTCGTGTCGCCTCGCCCGATGAATTTCATCACCGGACTGACCTGATGCGACGCCGAGATTTGCGTGAACCCGACATCGCGGGCGATTTGAACCAAGATCTTTTCGTGGTCGGGAAAGCGGTCGGCATGCATCAAAACGATGGCTATGCTTTGAAGCCCGTCGGCGCGAAGCTGGGTCAACGCCGCTCGCGCCGCGTCGCGGTCGAGTTCGATGGTCACATCCCCGATCGCGCTGACGCGCTCCGGAATTTCGGCAACCCGCGAATAGAGCATTGACGGCAACTTGATGTTGAGATCGAACAGGCGGGGACGGTGTTGCGTGCCGATCCGCAGCACATCACCGAAGCCTTGGGTGACGGCGAGTGCCGTTGGCTCGCCTTTACGTTCCAACAATGCGTTGGTGGCGACGGTCGTGCCGATCTTGATGGCATCGATGGTGTTGGCGGGGAAAGGTTCATGCGGCCCAAGGCCCAGCAGCGCCCGCATGCCGTGAACGGCCGCATCGGCGTAATGGGCGCGGTCTTCCGAGAGATACTTTGCGGTCTTGAGGGTCCCGGAGGGCGACAGCGCGACAATGTCGGTGAAGGTGCCGCCGCGATCGATCCAGAATTGCCACCCCATCGCCGCGCCGAGACCTTCGATTCGCTATTTCATGGACGGTCAGGGGTCGATAGCAGGCCTATTGACGGCGGGGCAAGCAACACCGCCACCGAAAAGCGCCACGAATCCGTTTAACCTATATTTTCCATGTATTTATGCAGTTTCTCCGGCCCAAATTGATTTGGGTCATGGCGCTTTTTCTAATTGCGAACAATTCTTAATATCACTATATCAATGGCCTCGCTGACCGACCCCCGGTCGAGACAGGCCGCTTCTAGGAGCCCGTACTGGTGACGCTCAATGCAAGGCAAACCGTTCCTCTCGGAACGCTGAAGGTCGGCGACACGGCGCGCGTGGTGGCCTTTCGAAACGCTGACCGCAGCTATCGCGAAAAACTCCTCGCCTTCGGCCTCACGCCCGGAACTTTGGTCTCCGTCGAGCGGACCGCTCCGTTGGGCGACCCGCTGGAACTCCGCGTCCGCGGATTTGCGTTGAGCCTGCGCCGCGGCGAGGCCGACGCCGTCGCCGTCGAACGGGTGACGCCTTGAACCCAAGCCCCAAGTCGAGTGAAGCGCCCGCATCGGTGGAACCGCCGGCGCGCGTCTATCGCATTGCCATTGTCGGCAATCCCAATTGCGGCAAGACCTCGCTGTTCAACGCGCTGACCGGTTCTCACCAGAAAGTCGGCAACTGGCCGGGTGTGACGGTCGACCGCAAGGAGGGATATTTTCGTTTTCGCGGGGCCACGGTCGAGGTCATCGACCTGCCCGGCGTTTACTCGCTATCCGTCGTCGGCGAGGGCTCCATCGATGAGCGGATCGCCCGCGACTACATTCTGTCGCGCCAAGCGGACCTGATCGTCAATATTCTCGATGCTTCCAACCTCGAGAGAAACCTGTATTTGACCACCCAGCTCGTCGAGATGGGCGTGCCCATGATCTTGGCGCTCAACATGATGGATGCGGCGCGCGCCAAGGGACTGGCGATCGATGTCGCGGCGCTCGGCAACCGCATCGGGGTTCCGGCGGTCGGTGTTGTCGCCACGCAGCATGAAGGCCTCGACACCTTGCGCGGATTGGTGATCGATTCCGCCTCAGCCCCCGCGTGCCCGACGTTGCGCATGGATTACGGCGCCTTGATCGAGCAAGAACTCGCGGTGCTGTCGAGGGCGATCGGGGATCTTTCGGGTGTTGCCGGCGGCCCGCGCTGGGCTGCGGTCAAGTTGCTGGAGGGCGATGCCACGGTCAAATCGGCTGTGCCCGCGCCTGTTCGCGATCAAGCGATCGTCGCGCAGCGCCATATCATGGAAGCGGCGGGCGAAGACGCCGACATTCTCATCGCCGACCGGCGGTTCACCCTGGCGCATGAATTGGTCGGCATTGCCGTCTCGCGCACGCGCGCGGCCAGCCGATCGATCACGGATCGCATTGACGCCGTTGTTCTCAACCGCGCCCTGGGCATCCCCATCTTCCTGGCTGTGATGTACGCCATGTTCCTGTTCACCATCGATGTGGGTAATGCCTTCATCGATTTCTTCGATATCCTCGCCGGCACGATTCTCGTGGATGGGTTTGGCCATGTGCTGGGTCTGGTGGGTCTGCCCGATTGGGCCATCACGATTCTCGCGGGCGGAATCGGCGGCGGCATTCAAACTGTCGCCACGTTCATTCCTGTCATTGGCTGCCTGTTTCTCTTTCTTTCGGTTCTGGAAGACAGCGGTTACATGGCCCGCGCGGCCTTTGTCATGGACCGCTTCATGCGCGCCCTCGGTCTGCCCGGGAAATCCTTCGTGCCGATGATGGTGGGCTTTGGCTGCACGGTGCCGGCCGTGATGTCGACCCGCACGCTCGACAACCACCGTGATCGGGTGCTGACGGCCGTCATGTCGCATTTCATGTCGTGCGGCGCGCGTCTGCCGGTTTACGCCCTGTTTGCCGCCGCTTTTTTCCCCGTGGGCGCGCAGAACGTGGTCTTCGCGCTCTATCTGATCGGGCTGCTGTTCGCCGTGGCGACCGGCTTGTTGCTCAAGAACACCGTGCTGGTGGGCCAATCGGCGCCGTTCTTGATGGAATTGCCGCTCTATCACATGCCGACGTTGCGCGGCGTGCTGATTCGCACCTGGGAACGCCTCAAGGCCTTTCTGTTTAAGGCGGGCAAGTTCATCGTCGCCGTCGCGGTCGTCCTGACGTTCCTCAACTCCTGGGGCCGCGACGGGTCCTTCGGCAACGACAACACGGAAAATTCAGTGCTGGCCGCCGTCGGGCAAAGCATTATTCCCGTCTTCACGCCCATGGGCATTCGCGAGGACAACTGGCCCGCCGCCGTTGGACTGTTCACGGGAATTTTCGCCAAGGAAGTCGTCGTCGGCACGTTGGATGCGCTCTACACCCAAATGGCGGCCTCTGAGTCGGGCGCGGCGGTGGAGGACGAGGCTTTCGACTTTTGGGGCGGCGTGGGCGCCGCGTTTGCGACGATCCCCGCCAACCTTGCCGACCTGGCCGATCGCGTGACCGATCCCTTGGGCCTCGACGTGACCGAGGCTGAAAACCTGGAAGAGGCCGCCGAGAAGCAAGAGGTCACGCTGGGAACATTCGGCACCATGGCCGCCAAGTTCGATGGCGCGGCTGGGGCGTTCGCTTATCTCATGGTGATCCTGCTCTACTCGCCGTGCATGTCGGCGCTGTCGGCCTATTATCGGGAACTGTCGGCGGGGTGGACCGCGTTCGTCGCGCTTTACTCCACCGCGCTGGGCTATGGCTTCGGCGTGCTGACGTACCAAGTGGCGATTTTTGCGCGAGACCCGGCAACGTCATCGATGTGGATCGCCATTGTTATGGGCTTGATCGCCGCCGGAGTCATGGCCTTGGTCGTTTCCGGGCGCCGTCAGCGCATCGCCGTGGTCGCCCCGGCTGAGTAGAGACAAACGCCATGTTGATGACTGATCTCAGAGACTACTTGTCCAATCGCAAGCGCGCGTCGCTGTCGGACCTGGCTGTTCACTTCGACACGCCGCCGGAAGCGCTCACGGGCATGTTGGCGGTCTGGATGGCCAAGGGGCGGGTGCGACGCCTCAGGGATCACTTGCCGTGCGGGACCTGCGGCAAATGCGAATCGGCCACGACCGACATTTATGAATGGGTCGGAATCGACGGCTGTCCGGACCCGCGCGCCGCGGCGGCGAGCCGTCTCCCGGCGCCGTAGATCAGCGGTAGGCGAATTCCGGCGCGGTGGAAATCAAGGCCACCAGGCGCCGCAGTTCGTTCTCCTGCGTCTGCGGACTGGCCGTGCCGGTGCCGAGATAGGTCGCCAAACCGGTGCTCGTCGCCACCATGTTGCGCAGCGCCGAATATCCCGCCGAGGAGATCTGATAGCCGATGATGCGCCCGATCCAGTCGTCGAGCAGGGCGCTGGCCGAGTTGGTGGCCAAGGACTCGTTGCGCAGGGTCACGCTGAGCGCGCCGTTGGCCATGGCGGTCAGGTTGGTGTTCCACTGCGTCATGAGGCCCGTGGTGCTGAGCCAATATCCGCTCTCATCGGGCCAGCCGTCGGGGGTCGCCCATAGGAACAGAGCGTCGCGGGTGCCGGCGAAGGCCGTCGTGACCAAGCGCGTGGGGCGAATGCGTGAGTTGGTGACACGCGCGAAGGCGATGACCTTCTCGTAGGGGCGACGCAGCTTGGTCGCCGGACCTTGCATGATCTCGGCCGACGTCAGCATCGAGCGCAGGACGAGTTTGATCTGCTCGGGGCTTGTGCGGTTCTCGAGCCAGGTTTGAACGGCGGCATCGACAACGGCTTGCGGCGGGGTATCGCCGAAAATGCGTCGGGCAATCTTGCCGACCACGAACTCCGCGGTCTTTTCATGTTGGGCGGCCAGTTCGATGACCTTGTTGCCCTGCATGATGCCGCCCGACTGACTTTCGGCGTTCGCGGCAGGCTGCAGGCTCGCCAGGTCGACTCCCAGGAACGATGTTGCATTGCGGTTGTGGTACGTCGGTTCGTAGACGAACTGGCCGCTGGTTCCCAGCGATCGCGTATTGGAGATGCGCTGGCCCATGGCCACGGTCCAGCCCGACAGCGCCCGGCTGGCCTGAAGAATGTCTTGATCGGAAAAACCCAGCGACTTGGTTCCGGTGGGCGCCGGCCCGGGTCCGGGCCAGGGCGGCGTCACGACCCCAAGATAGGCGCCGCGGCCCATGGTGTGAAGCTCCAGGAGTTCGCGGGCGTAGTTCTCATTGGGCGTGGTCGCGCGGCTGACGGCATTGTCGAGATACCACAGCATCGCCGTCGAACGGGCGTTGGCGTTCACCAAGTCGGTGAAATTGCCCAGCGCGTGCCGGCGCATGACTTCTTGGTCGTAGATGGGCAGCGTGAATTGCACCAAGGGCCCTTCGCCGACCGCGACGTTGAAGTGCCGATGCCAGAAGTCGACCATCATCTCGCGAACCTGGAACGTGCTGTGCGTGTTGCGAATCCAGGTGGCGGCGACCGTTTCCTCGTAAATGCGGGTGATCTCGGTCTGGGGCAGCACGCGCAAACGGGTCGCGTCGTCATAGATGCGGAACAGTTCATTGCTGGTCATCGACAACGTCTCGAGCGGCCGGTCCTCGTCGACCGCAGGCCACGTGCCCTGCATGTCGTCACGAGCGCCGTAGTTGATGCGCAGTCGTGCTTCGCTGATGATTTGGGCGGTCAGCGGGTCATCGCCCAACGGCGGGCTGAGCTGTTCTTCGACCCAGGCGGCCCAACCCATCGATTGGGCCTTGGCGACGTCGTTGTCGCGCGCGCCGAAGGTCACGCGGTTGAGGGCGATGCGTTCAGGTGAGGGGGATGCAGGTAGCATGGCAGTCTCGCCTTTGTTGTGTCGTTCTGACGGTAAATACTATGCTGCGGATGGGTTCGCGTTCGGGTTGCCGCCAACCACGCCCGTGTCATCGCCATTGACGATACCCATGGGTTCGTAACGGATCGTCGGGAAAACTTTATTGAGCGCCTTGTTGCCTTGCCGCTTGGCCAGGATTTCACCCATCACCCGGCGGTAGTCGGTGCTCACATCGAGGTCGCCGTTGAAGAGTTGGTTCGACGCCAGACCGGGCCAGGTGCCGTAAATCCTGCCGCCGTTGACGCCGCCGCCCAGCACCATCATCACGCCGCCGGGGCCGTGATCGGTGCCCTGACTGGCGTTTTCGCGGAAGCGGCGGCCGAACTCGGTCATGGTCACCACCGTGACGCGGTCTTGGTAGTTGGCGATTTCGCGCCAGAACGCCGCCAGCGAGCGGGCGAGATCGGTGCCGCGGGCGTTGAATTCGCCGATCAGGTTGTTGTGGTGATCCCAACCGCCCATGTCGATGTGCGCGACCTCGACGCCGATATTCAATCGGAAGAGCGAGGCCAGCGAGCGCAAGGAGTTGGTCAAGGCGCCGCCGGGGTAGCCGTAATTGGTCGAATCGACCGGGAGATTACTCAACCCGGTCTGGATGGTGTTGATCGCGTCCAAGGTTTGGATGCTGGTGGCCTCGTACCCCGACTGTCCGCCGTTGAGCGCCCGGATGATGTTGGCATTGTTGTTGCCGCCAGACACCGCGAAGCTCGATGTGCTGGCGATCGCGACGGCATTGCCGTAACCCAAAAGCGAATCGGGGTTGTTGGTCGCGATCGAGACCGCGCCCAATACGGGACGGGTGCCTTGCATGGCCTTGAGGTGGCGCGCCAGCCAGCCGTCGGACGGCGTCGGTTCATTGCGATTGGCGCCCAGCTCCATCAATTCCTGCACTTCGAAGTGACTGCGCTCCTCGGTGCGCAGTCCGGCGGCATGAACGATGGCGAGTTTCTTCTGGTCGTAAAGCGGTTTGAGGTCGGCCGCCGTTGGATGAAAATAGAAGTCGACGTTCTGCAGGGTACCGAGGCCAATCCCCGGGGTGTTCCCGTCCGTGCGCACGCGGATGGTCGGGCGATTGCTGATGTAATTGGCGTCGCCGGCGGGGGCGACCCACTGCAAGCCGTCCTGAGCGCCGCGCAGGTAAATAACGATCAGCGTGTCCTTGGTGGGCGCTTGTTGGGCCAGCGCAACCTTCAAGCCGGGCGCGACGGCGGCCAGTGCGGCTCCTGAAGACGCGGTGCGAAGAATATCGCGGCGGGACAAAGACATGGCAGGCTCCTCGTGGACTGTAGCCATAATTATCGCAGCTTTTCGGGAAAGGTTAAATCGCGTCTAAAGGGCCTCTTTTGCTCACTTTTTCGCGGCGGAACGTGCCAAGAACCGACGACACCGGGTTCATCTTGCTTGGCCATTCTGGACGGCCGGGGGGATGCGACTCGTGTCTCGATCATGAACGCCTGCCGCAGTCGTTGGTTGCCGGCATCCCGTATTGACCATCGGATTTTCCGAATCGTGCCAAGACCGCAACGCCCAGGGTGGCGCGGCCGCGCAGAAACGAACGGTGTGGGGAAATCGCAAGGGCGCTCGGTGTCGCAGGCAGCATCTGATGCTCTCCTAGCGCCAACCATCGCCATGTTCAGGAGCGGAAGGTTAGTCCGGCCTTCGTCAAGAATCAATGAAGATCACGAAAGCCCGAGCAGATTTGCTGGGAAAATTTCCCAACCCGAGCGATTCCGCCATTTCCGCCTGTTATGCCTGTTATTTCAGGCGCGGACAAAAAATAACAGGCGGCGCTCACGTGGTCTGGGAAATTTTCCCAGACTGGCCGGTCAAAGCCGCAGCTGTTGCATCTTACCATATCTCGTCGGGTCGCAAATCTCCTCGCCCGGACGGCAAAGCCAAAGGGCCGGAGTTGCCCCCGGCCCTTGAAGCCAACGCGCCGATTGCGCCTAGAAGTTATACTGCCCGGTGATGCCGAATTCGCGGCCGCGCGGCAGGGAGAGCTCAAGGCCGGTCACGGCTTGGAACGGATTTCCCGCGTAGCGAACGACCGACGAGTTGGCGCCGCGGAATACGGCGCTGGGAGTCAAGTCGTTGAGCACGTTGTTCACATACAGATCGACTTGCCAGTCGTCGGTCTCGACGCCCAAACGGGAATTCACGCCCCAGCGGTCGCCGGTGTGCGAGACGTTATGGACTTCCGTCCAGAGCTTGGTTCGGTATGAAAAGTCGGCGCGGACGAACCAGCGGGCATCGGCCGACAGGTCGTCCTTGTAGGCCGCAGACGCCGTGGCCGTGTGCTTGGGCGCCAAGATGCTGTGCTTGCCCTTGGCGTTGCCGCCATTGGCCAAGGTGAAGTCTTGCAGGACGCCGGTGAAGCCCTCGATCTGAACGTCATTGGCCTTCTTGAACACGTGGTCGGCCATGCCGTAGCCCGCCGAGAGGGTGAGTTGTTCCGTGGCCAAGAAGCTGGTGGAAAACTCGATGCCCTGCACGCGGCTCGAACCGGAATTGGTCTGAATGTTGATCGACGACGGCACGCCGCTGGGCGTGTTGATGCGTTCGTTGTTGTTGATCTTTTGCTTCGACCAGTCGATGTAAAACACATCGCCGTTCATGACCAAGCGGCCGTCCATCAGCGTCGATTTCACGCCCAGTTCGTAAACCAGGTTCTCCTCGGCGTCGAAGGTCGCCTTGCCTTCCGACTGAAGGCGCGCGAACTCGGCGTCGGTCGGGCCCGCCGTCGCCGAGCGGCTAAAGGCACCCGCGTTGAAGCCGCCGGGCAAGACGCCCTTGGCAAACGAGGCATAGACCATGACATCGTCGTCGACCTTGTAGTCGAGCGACACGCGCGGCGTGAAGTTCTTGATCTTGGACTCCACCGGGCGCGTGGTCGCCGGATTCGACGGGATGCTGCGCTGGTCCTGGCCGTAGCGGGCCTCGGCGCCGATGGTCAGTTGGTCGGTGATGTCGTACTCCGCGCTGCCGAACACGGCTTTGTAGGTGATGAAACTGCGCGAAAAATCCGACCCGTCCGCGTTAAAGCGGGCTCCGGTCACGACCGCGCCGCCCAGCGTGCGGCCGCGGCTCTTGGCCTCGCGATCATAGTAGTACGCGCCGACGATGCCCCGCAGGCGCTCTTGCTGAGGCGAGGTCGCGCGAAACTCGAACGAATAATCGTAATTGATCTCGTAGGATTGCGACCCGCCGCTGGTTTCCACCACGGCGACGGTGTTGGACGTCGGGTTCAGCAGCGAGGTGCGGTCGGCGTCGAGGTTATACTCGGCCTTATCGGTGTTGTACGTCACCTGCGCGATGGTGTTCCAGTCGTTGAAATTCCATTGCGCGTCGGCGACGTAGATTCCGACAGTACGGTATTGCCCGGGGCGCGCCGGCGCGCCGGCGATGGTGATGGGCTGTCCGCCCACGAGCAGCAACTGACCAAAGGCCGGGTTCGGCGCCACGGTCGGCTGCAAGCCGCTACCGGCCGGCGCGGGCACCGTGATCGTCGGAGTCGTATTGACCGCATTCATGATCACGCCCTGGCGGAGCGGGGCCAGATTAAGACGCGGCACGAGACCACGCACCTCGACCTCGCCGCAGAAATAACCGCGGCCCAGGTTCGGCGCGGGGGTCAGGGGCGTGATGCCCGGTCGATAGGTCGGCGTTCCCGCGTCGATACCGGGGCGGAAACAATTGTGCATCGAGGCCGGGATGGTGGCGGCCGCGAACTGCGTGTCGTAGGACTTGGCGTAGCTCGCCTTGACATTGAATTCGAGGCTCTCGGTCGGCAAGAAGCGAAGTTTCGCGGTGGTGTCGCGCACTTCTTCCTTGCCCAGGCGGCTGTTGTCGGGGGTATCGGGCACGTTGACGAAATTGTTGACGGGGCCGACCGATCCCGTGGTCCGGCCTTGATATTGGTTGCGCCATTGGCCGCCGTAGTATTCCCAGTTGCCCGACAGGAAGTACTGCAGCTTGCCTTCGACGATCGGGCCGCGCGCCCAGATGGCGCCCTTGTAGTCGTCGTGGCTGCCGACGCGCGTATTCACTTGGCCTTCGAACTCGTCCGAGGGCTGTTTGGTCACATAGTTGATGGCGCCGCCGAAGGCGCCGCGTCCGTAGAGGGCCGACTGGGGCCCGCGCAGAACTTCGATGCGCTCCAGGGCGTCGGTCGACACGGTCGTGATCGAGCCCGAAATGTACACGCCGTCGACGAAGAACGAGGCCAAAACGTCGGAGGCCTGCACGCTCGACTGGCCGCGAATGATGGGGCGGTCGAAGCGGCGGCCGAAGCTCTTGTCGAAGGAGAAGTTCGGGGTGAAGTTCTGCAGTTCATAAACGCCGCGAATGTCGAGGTCCTTGAGGTTTTCCGAGGAGAACGCCGAAATCGCCAACGGCACTTCTTGCAGGCTTTCCTCGCGTTTGCGCGCGCTGACCACGATCTCCTCGATCGCGAGGTTTTGCGCCGCGGCCATGTCGGCCAGGCCGAAGGACATGACGGTCGCGGCGCTGGTCGCCAACAGTGCGTGCTTCAAGGTCATCGCGTATCCCCAATGATGTGAGTGAAACCGAAATGCAAAATTCGTGAGCGGGCCACCCCCCAGTGGCAAAGCGCTGGGCAACATTAGGCGCGGTCTGCGTGTCAGCGCGCAAGGAATTTGGGGAGAACGGGATGTTAATGCTTGGTGCTGTGGCAAAACAGCGACAGAGTATTAACCTAGTAGGGGGATTTCGTAGAATAACGTACTTAAAAGAAGCAATATCCAGGATAGAGTTTCTAAATCAAGCCGCAACAAAAGCCCGTTCCAGGGTCGGGACGGCATCCATCAGCGTGCGCGTGTAGGCATGGTTGGGGCGGGTCAAAACCTGATCGGCTTCGCCGCTTTCGACGACCTTGCCCATGTACATCACGGCGACGTGGTCGGCGATGTGTTTCACCACCGCGACGTTGTGCGAGATGAACAGATAACTGAGATGGAATTTGTCCTGCAGGTCGAGCAGCAGGTTCAAGATCTGCGCCTGTACCGAGACGTCCAAGGCCGAGGTCGGCTCGTCGAGCAGCAAGAGGCGCGGGTGCACCGACAGCGCGCGGCCGATGGCGATGCGCTGGCGCTGCCCGCCCGAGAATTCGTGCGGAAGCCGGTCGATGGCGAAGGGGTCGAGGCCCACCATGGCGCACAACTCCGATGCCGTGTCGCGCAGTTCCTTCCGGCTCGGGCTTTTGCCCACGGTCAGGGGCTCGGTCATGATCCGCCAGACCGGCCAGCGCGGATCGAGCGAGCTTTGCGGATCCTGGAAGACGATCTGGATTTCGCGCCGCGTCGCCTCGTCGTGCTCGGCCAGATTTTTGCCCTTGTAGCGCAGCTCGCCGCTCGCCAAGGGCACCAGACCCACGATGGAGTTGGCGAACGACGTCTTGCCGCAGCCTGACTCGCCGACGATCGCCAAGGTCTGGCCCTCGTGAAGCGTGACATTGACTGCGTCCACGGCGGTTTGAAAGGCAATGGGGCGGCCGAAGAAGCTGTACTTCTTCGGATAACGCACCGTGGCGTTGACGGCCTCAAACAGCGGCGTGGCACGGCCGAAGCGCTCGAACTTTTGCACCGAGTGCATGCCCACGGTGCTGACGGCCTCGGCGGCCTTGCCTTCGATCATGGTGGCCGCGACGGTCTCAAGCCGGGACTTGGGCTTCTTGCCCTCGGGCAGCGCATTGAGCAGCGCCCGGGTATAGGCGTGTTGCGGCTTGCTGATGACGTCGCGGGTGGGCCCTTGCTCGACGATCTTGCCCTTGTACATCACGTAAACGCGGTTGCAGAGCTGCGCCACGACCGCGAGATCGTGCGTGATCAGCAGCACCGCCGTGCCCGTGGCGCGCGCGCGCTCCTTCAACAAGTTCAGGATTTGCGCCTGCACCGTCACGTCCAAGGCGGTGGTCGGCTCGTCGGCCAAGATCAGCTTCGGCTGGCACGAAAACGCCATGGCGATCATGACGCGCTGGCGCATGCCGCCGGACAGTTCGTGCGGGTAGGAATTGTACACCCGCGCCGGGTCTTGGATTTTCATATCGGCCAAGAGGTCCAACGACAGTTTCTCGGCTTCGCTCGGCGTGATTTTCCGGTGGCGCAGAATGACGTCGAGCATTTGCTCGCGTACTTGCAGCACCGGGTTCAGCGCCGTCATCGGTTCCTGGAAGATCATCGAGACTTCGCCGCCGCGCAACTGCTGCAGCTCTTTCTCGCTCATGTTCAGCACGTCGTGGCCCAAGACCGAGACCGACCCATGGGGGATTTTGGTTTTGCCGCGCGGCAACAAGCGCAGGATATTAAGCGCCGTGACCGACTTGCCCGAGCCGGATTCGCCCACCACGCCCACGATCTCGCCGGCGCCGATGTCGATCGAAATCCCCTTGAGGGCATCGACGATGTCGCCCTGGCTGACGAAGGACAGCGCCAAATTCTCGATGCGGACAACGGTGTGAGGCGCGCCGGTGGTCATTGCGTGCGATACCAATGTGAAAGGGTGAGACTAGACGTCGATGCTGCGGCCGCGCTTGCGCGACAGTCCGGCGATGCCGTCGCCGACCAGGTTCGTGGTGATCACGGCCAGCACGATGGCGCCGGCCGGCACCATCAGCATCCACGGCGCCTTGAGCAGGTATTGGCGGCTTTCCGCCAGCATGTTGCCCCAGGTGGGAACGCCCAGGGGCGCGCCGATGCCCAGGAACGAGAGGGCGCTTTCGGCGATCAAGAGGCCCGCGAAGTGGAAGGCGAAGACGACGAACAAACTCGCGCGCACGCCCGGCAGGACGTGCTGGAACATGATCGAGAGGCGGCTGACGCCGGCGATTCGCGCGGCCTTGACGTAGTCGCGCTGGAAAATCGACGACGCTTCGGCATAGACGACGCGCATGAACACGACCCAGGCGAGGAAGCCCAGGGTCAGAACCAGCGGCAGGAAACCGTGGCCGACGATGACGACGACGATGATCGCCGCCACCAGGAAGGGAAACGACTGCAGCGTGTCGGTGAATTGGCGCACGATGGTGCGCGCCCAGCCTTCCTTCTCGGCGGCGATCAGGCCGAGCGTGCTGCCGATGAACAGGTTGATCGTGTTGGCGGTGAGCGCGCAGGCCATGGACCACTGCAAGCCCGCCACGGCGCGGCTCCAGAGATCGCGGCCCAAGTGATCGCTACCGAGGATGTAGCCTTTTTCCCCCGGCGGGGCGAAGCGCGCCATGAGATCGCCCTGCATCGGGTCATGGGTTTGCAGCCATTGGCCGAAGACCGCCAGGATCACCAAGGCCGTGAACAGCGTGAAGGCCACGATGAGTTCAAGGCTGGTGATGTCCTTGAGGCGCGAACGGCGCAGGCGCTCCACCGGGTTGTTCGGATTGACCAGGGCGTCCTTGGCCTCTTGGAGGATTGCGGCGCCCTTGGGGGCTTGTGCTTCGGCCATGGGCTAACCTTTGGTTCTCAAGCGCGGATCAAGGAACCGGAAGACGAGGTCTGTCAGCGCGTTGACGGAGAACACCATGAAGGCAATCACGAAGACCTCGGCCTGCAAGACGGGGAAGTCCAGCGTTTGGATGGATTCCAACAGCAGCCAGCCCATGCCGGGCCAGGAATAAATCGTCTCGATGATCGCGCTGCCGCCCAGCAGCGCGGCGAATTGGGTGCCGATCAAGGCCGCGGCGCCGAGCAGCGCGTTGGGCACCGCGTGACGCCACAGCAGCGCCATTTGGCTCGCACCGTTGGCGCGCGCGGTGCGGATGTAATCCTCGCGCATGGCTTCGGCCACGTTGGCGGCCACCACGCGCGTCAAACTCGGCACCAGGAACGAGGCCAAGCTGCAGGTCGGCAAGATCCACGTTCGCCAATCGAGCGGTTCATAACCCAGCGACGGCAACAGGCGAAGATTGACCGCGAACACTTGGATGAGAATCAGCGCCGTGACGAAACCGGGCACGCCTTGCATCACGAAAATCACCGACGACACGGCGCGACGTTCCGGATTCTCGGGCTTGAACCCCAGCCACGATCCCAGCGGCACGGCGATGGACGCGGTCAGCAAAATCGCCATGCCCGCCAGATGCAGCGTGCGCGGCAGCATGTCCAAGACTTTGGCCAACGCGGGCTCGGCGCTGGCCAGGGATTTGCCGAAATCAAGTTGAATGGCGTTCCACAGGAACGACAGGTATTGAATGAACAGCGGGCGGTCCAAGCCGTATTGGGCGCGGATGGCGGTCAGTTGCTCCGGCGTCGCGTCGTTGCCGGCCAGCACCAGCGCCGGGTCGCCGGCCTGTCGCAGCAGGAAAAACAGCAGCGTCGAGACCGCGAACAGCAGCCACGCCAGCTTGCGCAGTTGCAACAACAGCGGAATCGCCGCCGACAGCAGGGTGTCCCCCTGGTCGGCCTTTGCCGTAGGCGCGTTTTCGGCGACCGAGCTCATGCCTCTCCCATGCGTCCCTGACCGTGATCCGAGTTATACGGTCGAATTGTTCTATTGGCCCAACTCGTGGTCCGATTCTAACATTCGCATCCCGGCTCGGTGAGCGATTTTGCGAATGTTAGAATCAAAGGACCACGAGCAACACTTTAGTACCTCGTGGAGCTTTAGAATTGACATTCGCTTCGCGGTTTCGCTGGTTTCAGGATGGCGAATGTCAATTCCGCTCCACATAGGGCGGGGGGCACACTATACCAAGCGAAGAAGGGGGTTCTAGGGTATTTTGGCCGGACGGCATGGGGTCTGCCCGATAGTCGCATGTCGACCATTTGCCGCGATCGCGGCGGAAAAAAAGGTCATCGGCCGACCGATGCCTTTTTCGCGGTACGGCTGAGCGCGGTTTCCATGGCATCGGCGACGGTCTGCAGCACCTTCACCCGCGTGTAGCGCTTGTCGTTGGCGGCGATCAGATGCCACGGCGCGGCGGCGGTGGACGTGCGGCTGACCATGTCGTTGACGGCCTCTTCATAGAGATCCCACTTGTCGCGATTGCGCCAATCCTCGTCCGTCAGTTTCCATCGCTTGTGGGCGATCTTGGAGCGGTCCTTGAAGCGCTTGAGTTGTTCCTCGGGCGTGAGATGGAGCCAGAGTTTCACGACGACGGCGCCGTGCTCCGCCAATTGTTGCTCGAAGTCGTTGATCTCGGCATAGGCGCGCATCCAGGCTTCCTGGGTCGCCAAATTCTCCACCCGCTCGACCAAGACACGGCCATACCAGCTGCGGTCGAAGATCGTCATGCGGCCGGCGCGGCCGATGTGACGCCAAAATCGCCAAAGATAATGATGCGCGCGCTCCTCGTCGGTGGGGGCCGCGATGGGCACGATGCGGTAATCGCGGGCGTTGAGCGCGAAAGTCAGGCGCCGGATGGCGCCGCCCTTGCCGGCCGCGTCCCAGCCTTCCAGCGCGACGATGGTCGACAGGCCGATCTCGCGGGCCCGATGCTGAAGGGCGTGCAGACGCACCTGTTCGTGGTGGAAGGCTTTCGCGTAGGACTTGATGTCGAGTTTCACGTTCATGTTCAGCGTGTCGAGCACCTTGCGCACCGGCGCCTTGACCGGGCGGCCGGCCTTGCCGCCGCGCCGCTTGGCCTCCTTGCGCCGCTTGGCCAGGTCGCGGCTTTCTTTCGCGGCCCGTTTCAACTCCTTGGCCCGCTCCTTGAGGCGCTGCTTGCGCGTTTTCAGGTGCTTGCGCAGGGCCTCGGCCAAGGTCGACAGCACCGTGGCCCGGCGGAAATGATCGTCGCCGCCCTCGACGATGAACCAGGGCGCGCCGCTGTCCATGGTCTGGCGCAAGGCATAGCCCGCCGCCTTGACGTAGGAGTCGTAGGAGGTCGGCGTGAGCCAGGAGTTATCGCTGGCGCGCAAGCCCACCAGCGGGTCCTTTTCCTGCCGCCCGAGCCGGCGTTTTTGTTCGCCCTTGCTGAGGTGGAGCCAGAACTTCAAGATCAGCGCGCCCTCGTCGGCCAGGGAGCGCTCGAACGACTTGATGCGCAGCAACTGCTCGTCAAAAGCGCTGCGCGGGATCGCGCCGTCGCAATAGGCCGCGATGGGGTCCTGGTACCAGCCGCCGAGCACCAGGCCGACCGTGCCCGCCGCCGGCAAGCTGCGCCAATAGCGCCAAAACAAGGGCCGCTCGCGCTCCTCGTCCGAGGGGTCGTCAAAGGCGGTGGTGGCGATCCAGCGGGGATCCATCCAGGTATTCAACAAATTGACCGTATCGATGACGCCGGCCCCGCGAATGCCGCTCAGGATCACCAGGGTCGGAAAGTCGGCGGTTCGCGCCTTTTGCTGCAGCTCGATCAACTCCAGCCGCAGGCGGTCGCGTACCTCGCGGAAGGCCGCTTCCGTCAAGGCCGCGCCGACTTCTGCCGTTTCGAACATCTTTGTCCCCTCGGCCGCCTATCCATTCCCAACCAGAATTGATGGCGCCTGGCTCTTGGATTCTTGGGGCGACTATTGTATCCCCCGCGCACGCTCATTCTAAGGCCCGACCGCACCGTCCGCCTGCGGATTCTCATGGACTGCCCTGCCGCGGCAGTCTTTGATCCCGCCCAGGACGCGCCGGTCCAGCGGTCGGCCGCGAAAACCGTCAATTGCGAGGTAATCCCATGGCAGTTCGTGTCGCCCTCAATGGTTTCGGCCGCATCGGCCGGATGGTCTTCCGGGCCCTGATCGAGTCCAAGCGCACGGACATCGACATTGTCGCCATCAACGACTTGGGCGCGCCCGAGTCCAACGCCCACCTGTTGAAGTGGGATTCGGTGCATGGACCCTTGCCCGAAGAGGTGTCGGTGTCGGGCGACATGCTCAGCGTCGCGGGCCGTCAGTTCAAGGTGCTCAAGGAGAAAGACCCCACCAAGCTGCCGTGGAAGGATCTGAAGGTCGACATCGTCGCCGAATGCACCGGCATTTTCACCGACAAGGACAAGGCCCAGGTTCACCTGGCCGCCGGCGCCAAGCGCGTGTTGGTGTCGGCGCCGTCGGTCGGCGCCGATCTCACGGTTGTCTATGGCGTTAACCACGCCAAGCTGACGGCGAGCCACGCGATTGTGTCCAACGCCTCATGCACCACCAACTGCCTGGCACCGGTCGCTTATGTTTTGCAAAAGGCGTTCGGCATCAAACACGGCTACATGACCACAATTCACGCCTACACCGGCGATCAGTCCACGGTGGATACGCTGCATAAGGACCTGCGTCGTGCGCGTGCCGCTGCGGTCAGCATGATTCCGACGTCCACAGGTGCTGCCAAGGCCGTGGGGGAAGTGTTGCCCGAGTTGAAGGGCAAGCTCGACGGCACGGCAATCCGCGTGCCCACGCCCAACGTCTCGGTGGTCGACTTCAAGTGCGTGCTCGCCAAAGACGTGACCGAACAGGACATCAACAATGCCATGGCCGCCGCCGCCGCGGGCGAACTCAAGGGCATTCTCGCGGTCAACACGCTGCCGCTGGTGTCGATCGACTTCAACCATAACCCCTATAGTTCGATTTTCGACTCGACGCAGACCAAGGTGCTGGAGAAAAACTTCGCGCGCGTGCTGAGCTGGTACGACAACGAATGGGGGTTCTCCAACCGCATGCTCGATACCTTGACGGCCATGGGCAAGTTGATCTGAGCCCCCGGCGCCATGCCGCGCTTCAAGACCCTCGATCAGGCCGATCTCGCGTCAAAGCGCGTGCTGGTCCGCGCCGACCTGAACGTGCCCATGAAGGACGGTCATGTCACTGACGCCACGCGCATCGAACGGCTGATCCCGACGCTCGAGGACATTTTGGCCAAGAACGCCAAGGTCATCGTCCTGTCGCACTTCGACCGCCCCAAGGGCAAGCGCGTGCCCGAGATGTCGTTGAAGCCGGTCGCGTCCGTGCTGGCCAAGCTGCTCGGGCGCGGCGTGACGTTCGCCGACGATTGCATCGGCCCCGACGCGGAGAAGGTTGTCGCGGCGCTGAAGCCGGGTCAGGTCGCGCTGCTGGAGAACCTGCGCTACCACAAGGGCGAGGAAGCCAATGATGCCGGCTTCACGCAACAGTTGGCGGCCTTGGGCGACGTTTACGTGAACGATGCGTTCTCCGCCGCGCATCGCGCCCATGCCTCGACGGAAGGCTTGGCCCACGTGCTGCCGGCCTATGCCGGGCGGCAGATGCAGGCCGAGCTCGAGGCGCTGTCCGCGGCGCTGGAGAAGCCCAAGAAGCCGGTCATGGCCATCGTCGGCGGGGCCAAAGTGTCGACCAAGCTTGACGTGCTCGCCAATCTGGTGGTCCGCGTGAACGTGCTGGCCATCGGCGGCGGCATGGCCAACACCTTCTTGGCGGCCCAAGGCATCAATGTCGGCAAGTCGTTGTGCGAGCGCGATTTGGCCGACACGGCCCGCCAAGTCTTGGCCAAGGCGGTCGCTCATGGCTGCGAGATCGTTTTGCCGCAGGATGCCGTCGTGGCCGATCAACTGGCGCCGGGAATCGACACCATCGTGGTTCCCATCGCCGAGGTTCCCGAAGGTCAAATGATCCTCGACATCGGCCCGGCCAGCATCGCCGGGCTGGAAAAGAAACTCGCCGACTGCAAGACGCTGCTGTGGAACGGGCCGCTGGGGGCCTTCGAGATCAAGCCCTTTGACGAGGCCACGGTGCGGCTGGCCAAGGCCGCGGCCAATTTGACCAAGCATCATGGGCTGGTCTCGATTGCGGGCGGGGGCGATACGGTGGCGGCACTCAATCTGGCGGGCGTCGCCGAAGCATTCACTTACGTCTCGACGGCGGGCGGCGCCTTTCTTGAGTGGCTCGAAGGCAAGGAACTGCCGGGCGTGAAAGCACTCGAATCCTGATCCGAGACTGCTAGCGCCAGTTGGCCAAGAGTTCGCTCGCCATCCACGCCGCGAATCCCAGCAGGATCAGCGCCGAGAGCTTGTTGATGAGGCCAAGGGTGCCGGGCGTAATGCGTCCGCGCAGGTGCGCCACCGACCCGCTCAAGATCAGCCACCATGCCAGCGAGCCGACGAAAGCGCCGCACACCAGTGCGGCCGCATGATCGAGCCCAACGGCTTTGGCCATGCCGAGGCCGGAGCCCGCGAAGATCGCCGCAAAGGAGATGATCGTCATGGGGTTGGCCATGGTCAGCGCGAAGGTCTGGGCGAAGGCGCCCAGCAGCGATGACGCCCCGGCGTCGTTTGACTCATTGGGGTCGCGCGCCGGGCTGCGCCAGGTGCTCCAGGCAATCCAGAGCAACAGGCCGATGCCCGCCGCGCGCAGCGGCGTGCCGTTGCCGATCAGCCAGGTCGTGACGGCCGTGATGCCCAGGGCGCCGATGGCCGCATAGACGGCATCGGCCACCGCCGCTCCGAGGCCCGTGCAGAATCCGGCCGCCATTCCTGACGCCAAAGTGCGGCGAATGCACAGGATACCGATGGGGCCTACTGGCGCGGCAATCGACACACCGATGATCGCGCCGCGCAATAAATCCGAGATCAGGTCATTCATGCATGAGGACTCACGTTGCAGAGTGGGCCGGTTCAACGTCCCGGCCAAGCCAGCAACTAAGGAACCAGAGAATGAGTTAGGTCAGGCGGCCCATTTGGGCGAATTTGTCGCGCCGCCGCGCGCGCAATTGACCGCCCTCGACCTTGATCAACTGCATCAAGTGGTTTTCGAGGGTGTCGCGAACCGAGGTGAAGGCCGCTTCCGGGGAACGATGCGCGCCGCCGATGGGTTCGTGGACGATGCCGTCGATGACGCCCAACTTTTCCAAATCTTGCGCCGTGAGTTTCAAGGCATCGGCCGCGGTCTTGGCCTGCTCGCCGTCGCGCCACAGGATCGAGGCGCAGCCCTCGGGCGAAATCACCGAATAAATCGCATGCTCCAGCATCAGCACGACGTTGCCCGTGGCAAGCGCGATGGCCCCGCCCGACCCGCCTTCGCCGATGATGATGGCGATCAGCGGCACCCGCACGTCCAGGCAGGTCTCGATGCAGCGCGCGATGGCCTCGGCTTGGCCGCGTTCTTCGGCGCCGACGCCGGGGTAGGCGCCGGCCGTGTCGACAAAGGTGACGATGGGAATGCCGAACTGATCGGCGAGCGTCATGAGGCGGCGCGCCTTGCGGTAACCTTCGGGCCGGGCCATGCCGAAATTGTGCTTGATGCGCGTTTCGGTGTCGCGGCCCTTCTCGAGCCCGATCACCATGACGCTGCGGCCCTTGATGCGGCCCAAGCCGCCCACCACGGCGGCATCTTCGCCGTACAGGCGGTCGCCCGCCAGCGGCAGGAAGTCTTCCACCAGCGCCTTGATGTAATCCACGGCATGGGGCCGGTCGGGGTGGCGCGCCACCAGGGTCTTCTGCCAGGGCGTGAGCTTGGCATAGGCCGACGTCAGGTCGCGCTCGACCTTGGCCTGCAGGCGGCTGACTTCCTCGGCGATATTGATGCCGTCGGAATCCGACAGGTGCCGGAGTTCGGCGATCTTGCCTTCCAGTTCCGCGATCGGCTTTTCGAAATCGAGGAAGTGCATCGTGCCGGGCGTCCTTTCCTCGCGAGACCTTGGATCGGGCCTCGATCGTTTATTGTGCGGGGCAGCGAAAACGGGGCGCATCAATGCCGAAGGCAGGTTAACAAGTCAACCAAGGCCTCGGCGAGAGCAAATGATTTTGCGCCTCTAAACCATTGAAATATTTCACATTAACTAATTTGTCCGAGGAGGGCCCGTAGCCGTGGCAGGCGTGGTTCGGCCCGCTCGGTCAGGACGCCGCGGCGGCTGGCGAAGTCGATGATGACTGCGCCCACATTGAACTTGAATCGGTCGGACGTGCCGATCCATTCGAGCGCGGTTTCAACCGGCACCAAATCAAACCGTGTGACCTCACCGTCCTGGTTGATGGGTTCCAGGCCGGGCGGCATCTCAAGATCGTAGCAGAATAAGACATCGTCTTTCAGGCCCTCGGGCATATCCAAACGGTAGCTGATGGTGCTCACGCCTTTGGCCGTGCGGGCCACGTCGGCGGGCAAACCCGCTTCTTCGGCGCATTCCTTGATCACGTTGTCGATGAGGCCGAGCCCCGCCGGCTGACCGCCCGCCACCATGTTATCGAGCTTGCCCGGCGCCACCGCGTTGGTCAGGGCGCGGGTTGCGATCCACAGCGACACACCGGCTGACGTGCGCACAAACCCGTTCACATGCACGCCGTAAGCCCGCACACCAAAGCCAGGAACCAGCGCGCGGTCGATGCGCATGACTTCGGGTTCGTCCCAGGTGTTCTTGACGGCATACATCTCGCCGCGCGGCTTGAGGAACAGCTTTGATTTGGCCAGGTCGGGTGCAATGTCTTGCAAGGCGGCCGTGCGCAGTTGCGGCGTCCGCCATCGCGGCGCTAGTGCCACGTGTTTTGCGTCCACAAGGAACACGTCGCGGTGCCCGGCCAAGACCGCGCATCTTTCGGGCGTGACCCATCCCACCCGCCTGCCGTCAACCAAGAAGGGCAGGAACCGGGTGGGGTCGTGAAGGTTCAGGCGCTCGACGTGTGCCAACAGGCTCATGGAGGGCTCCGAGGCCTCGGTTTCGCAGCGGCCAATGGACGGTTCGAAGGAGCTCAAGGTATAGTGTCTTTGAACGAATTCGCCAGTTGTAAGGCAAGCCTCGTCCCGTGACACCGGCAACTCTCCTCGATCAATTGCGCGAACGCTTGCCGCTGATCGTCGTCGCGGCGGTGTCGACGGCGTGGATCGTGATCGTGGTGCTGTATCTCGCGCGGCTCGGCATCGCCGCGATGATGGAACTTTCGGTCACGGATTTCTCGGTGTTGCTGGCGGCCACGGGCGCGCCCTTGGTGGGGTTGTGGCTGGTGGTCGCGGTTGTCACCCAACGCGGACAGTTGGCCGATTTGCGACGCCGCCTGACCGACATGACCAACCAGTCGCGGCAAAGTCTCCAGCAGGCGGAAGTTCTCTCGCGCGCCGTCTTGGAGATGGAGACGCAGCTCAAGCGCAATCTGTCGTCCGAAACGCGCCGCTTGGCGCTACAGGACCTCGCCTCGCAAGCCGCCGGCCTGGCGGAGCGTTTGGGCATTCTCAAGGGCGAAGCCATCGACATCGCCTGGGCGCGGTTCGGCTCGGGCGACGTGGGCGCGTTCGTCCAGCCGTTTCTCGCCTACCTCCAGCAACATCCCGATCTGGCGGCGCGCATTGCCGATGCCTCGGCGCGGGACGCGGCGACGCACAGCGCCGTCGTGGGCATTGTCGAAAGTTACGAGCGGTTGGCGAGCGCGCTCGCCGACGACAAACTCGCCGAGCGCGTGCTCGATGAAGGGCCCATGGGGCGCGGTTATCGCCTGTTGAAATCCGCCGCGACGATGTCGCGCGGCCAGGGCACCGATGCCGTCGCTGACTGACCGTCTTCGCACGCTGGTCGGAGGCCCGGCGAAGAAGGGTCCCGGCGCCAAATCCACAGCGCAAAAAACCAATTCAGTGCTGCCGCCGACCAATCGTGAAGCACTCATTGCCGATGCCATGGCGATCTACCGGCAACAAGCAGCGGGAATGCGCGGCGTGATCGAGTATGCCTTGCGCCAGCTACGCGATAAGCCCCCCAACATCCGCGACTAAGGCGCCTACACGCGCCTGTTTTCCATTCACCGCGCCTTTCTCGATCTGCGACGGCTGATGAACCACCGCGAACGGCGCTATCTCGTGTTGGCGGGTTTACGGGAATTGCTCGAGCAAAAGCCGCGCCCGGAGCCGCCCCAACCGCCCCGGCGCAAGGTGGTAAGGCGTTGATTTCTATTGAACTTATTACCGGCCGTGGGCCCGAAATCCCGGCCTTTTGCCTTGACGGGGCGGGGGTGTGACGGTAAAACCCGCGCCTTCCAAAGGCCAGCCGACCGCGCGGGCCCCAACCGTTGAAACGAGGTTTCCCATGGCTCGCCGTTGCGCTGCCTCCGGCCGAGGCGTTCAATCCGGCCACAACGTCAGCCACGCCAACAACAAGACCAAGCGCCGGTTCCTGCCGAACCTGCATCCGGTCACCATGTTGAGCGATGCCTTGCGCGTGAAGGTGCGCCTGCGCCTGACCTCGCACGGTCTGCGCACGGTCGAGAAGCGCGGCGGCATCGACGCCTTCCTGCTGTCCACGCCCGACAAGAAACTCCAGCCCGAAGCGCTGGTGCTCAAGCGCCGGGTGAAAAAGGCGAAGGCCAATCAGCCCGCTGCAGCCTAAAGCCGGCGAATTCAGGAAAAGGCCCGCACGTGCGGGCTTTTTTTATTGGATTAAATTTTGCCGACAATTGCGACGGCCACTTGCGCCCATAGCCCGATCAAGAACAGCCAGCCGATGAAAAACGCATAGGCGCGTTTGTCGACGCGATTGGCGGTCAGGTGAACGGCGCTTTGAGCGATGCGCGCGGCGGCATAGCCCCAGGCCGTGACCAAGAGCGGCAGCGTGACGGCGGCGAGTTGATAGGCCACCACGCACGCCACATAGAACAGCACCGGCGCCTCGAAGAGATTGTTGTAGTGCCGCGCGGCCACGGCCGCCTCGTGCGGCTCCGCGCCGCCCTGGAACGCGGTGTAGTATTTGATGGGCACTTCGCGTCCGCGTACCGCCTTCACGCGCATCCGCGCCAGCCAGAAAAAGCCGACGATGCTGACGGCGACGACCGTGAGCACCGGTAGAAAAATTCCAGCCTGAGCCATTTCCCTCTCCCCAGCCGCGCACCTACGCGGCAATTTTCTCGGCGTGACCCATCTTAAGCCCCGCCGCATGAGCCGCGCTGGGGTGTTTCACGGCCGACAGTCGGCCGTGCTGGGCCAGGATCCATTCGGCGTCGTCCCAACCCGCGAGCGTGCCATTGGTCCACTCCACCCGCGCGACGGCGGCTTCGTCGCACCACTCCACCAGTTTCGGCATGACCGCGCGGTGCGGGCCCGACAACATGAACGCTCTCATGGCGGCGGCGTCGCGCCATAGGGTTTGGGTCCAGAAGGCGCCGCCCCGCCGCGTGAGCTCGACACCCAAGCAGCCGTCGGCACGGCGGGCCTGCCGCGCCGACAGCAGCGAGTGCCACAGCAGCGGCAGCAAATAGCGGTTGGAGCGCAGATGCAGCCGTGTAATCGACAAAGATGCCATGACCATCGTCTCGCTGTTGGTGGTTAGTTGCGCGCGGTTTCGGCGGCCTGGGCCAGCAATGTGCGCTGCGCCGCACTGATATTGGCCCGCACCACGCGGTCGAGTTGGGGGTTCTCGGCGATGTCGCGCACGGCGGCGTCACAATAGCCGCTGGCCGTGTTTTGTTCGCCGTGCTTCAGCCAGGCGAGGCAAAGGTTATGAAGCGCGACGATCCGGTCATGCCCCGTCACGCGGTCAACGGCGCTGGACGCCAAGCGGATCGCGCGGCGGGTGTGGCCGGTGACCAGCGCGGCGGTGGATTGGCCCACCAAAATGGACTGCTCGGCCCAAATCGGGGTCGGCCTGGTTTCGTCTGCCCGGGCCGCGGGGGCGAACACGGCCAGGCTCAGCACACTGGCAAGGACGAAACTGACGATCACCGGGGAAATCAGAGACTTCGTCATGGGCTTACTCCTGATGGCACCGCCGGCGGGAGAGGGGGGTTGCCCGCTAGCGTGGCGGGCCTTATAGGCGTATAATAAACTGAATAGAACTATAGATAATCGAATAGGAGGTACGACAAATATGCATACACTTGATTGGGGCGCCTTGCGCGATTTTATCGCCGTGGCCGACACCGGCAGCCTGTCCAAAGCGGCCAAGCGCCTGCGCTTGAGCCAGCCGACGCTGAGCCGGCGCATCGCGGAGCTTGAGGTGCAACTCAACACGCGGCTGTTCGTGCGCACCCCGCGGGGGCTGTTGTTGACCGACGACGGGGAAAACGTCCTGGAAGGCGCGCGTCGGGTCGAACAGGAGGCGCTCGGCATCGAGCGCCGCGCCGACGCCGCCCAGCAACGCCTGACGGGCACCGCGCGGGTGTCGCTCAGCGAAATCCTGGGCACCCATTGGTTGCCGCGCAAGTTGGCGGCCTTTCATGCGGCGCACCCCGAGCTGTGCATCGAACTGGTGGTGGAAAACCGCGCCGTCGACTTGGTGCGCCGTGAGGCCGATATTGCATTACGTCTATTCCGGCCGAGCCAGCCCGACCTCGTCGCCAAGAAGGTCGGAGGCGTGGTAATGGGTCTTTACGGCGCCAAAAGCTACTTCAAGCGCCATGGCCGGCCCGAGAGCGTGCACGCGCTCAAGGACCACAAGCTGGTCAGCTTCGAGGAGTCGATGATGATCCGCAACCAGGCGGTTCAGCGCATGGAAAGCTGCTTCAAGCGCGAGCACATCGTTCACCGCTCCAACAGTTTCAACGGGCAGCTCAATGCCACGCTCGCGGGCATCGGCCTCGGCGTGCACGATTGTTTCCTCGCCAACGCCGAACCCACGCTGGAGCGAATCCTGCCGCAGCATTTCAAGCACGAGATGGAACTGTGGCTGGTGACCCACGCCGACGTGCGCCGCAGCGCGCGCATCCGGGCCGTGTACGACTTCATCGCCGCCGCGGTGGCGGAAGACCGGGCGATCTTGATGGGCGAGGCGGCCGCCAAGAAGGCGGCTTAGGCGATGCTTGCGGTCTGTCCAAGAGTGTTTTACACTTAGAACGTGATCGCCAGTTTTCGCAGCAAGGCACTGCGCGCGCTTTTTCTCGATGACGACCCGCGGGGAGTGCGGCCCGACCTCGTCGAGCGCGTGCGCGCCCGGTTGCAGGGGTTGTACCGGGCAAAGTCGCTCGACGACTTGAAGATTCCGGGCTGGCGCTTTCACGCGCTGCACACCAAACCGGTTCGCTATGCGATTGCGGTGAACGGGCCGTGGCGGATCACATTTGAATGGGTGGACGGCGAGGCCAGCCGTGTCGACCTCGAGCAATACCATTAAGGAGTAGAACGATGCCTCGTCAAAAACCGCGGATGGTTCCGAAAATGCGCCCGCCGCACCCGGGGTCGATCCTACGGCTGGACGTGCTGCCGGCGCTGAATGTCACGATCGTGGACGCGGCGCGCGAATTGGGTGTTTCACGTCAGTTGATGCACGGCATTCTATCCGAGAAACTGCCGATCTCGGCGGACATGGCCGTGCGCCTGGGTAAGTGGTGCGGCAACGGCGCGCACTTCTGGCATGCCCTGCAAAGCGATTACGATGTCTGGAACGCCTCGCAACGCCTCGCCAAAAAGATGAAGGACATTCCGACCCGCAAGGCGGCTTAGCGCGTTTTCAGGCGAAGTGGTCTTCCGGTTCGCCGCCCGGAAAACGCGCATACAACTAAGCCACCGCCGGCGCCAGGTAGGACTGCTCGCGCCGGTCGTCCTCGTCGAACAGGTCCGTGAGCTGCGCCATCACCGCGCCGCCCAGTTCGTCGGCGTCCATCAGCGTCACGGCGCGGCGGTAGTAGCGTGTCACGTCGTGGCCGATGCCGATGGCGAGCAGTTGCACCGTCGAATAGTTCTCGATGTAGGCGATGACGTTGCGCAGGTGCTGCTCGAGGTAGTTGCCGGGGTTCACCGATAGCGTCGAATCGTCCACCGGCGCGCCGTCGGAGATCACCATCAGGATGCGCCGATGCTCGGGCCGCTGCGCCAGGCGATTGTGGGCCCAGGCCAAGGCCTCGCCGTCGATGTTTTCCTTCAGGATGCCTTCGCGCAACATTAATCCAAGATTGCGCCGGGCCCGCCGCCACGGCGAATCCGCCGACTTGTAGATGATGTGGCGCAAATCGTTGAGCCGGCCCGGGTGCGCGGGCTTGCCGCTCTCGGCCCATTTTTTGCGCGACTGGCCGCCCTTCCATTGACTGGTGGTGAAGCCCAGGATTTCGACCTTCACGCCGCAGCGCTCCAGCGTGCGCGCCAGGATGTCGGCCGTCATGGCGGCGATGGTGATGGGCCGGCCGCGCATGGAGCCGGAGTTGTCGATCAGCAAGGTGACGATGGTATCGCGAAACTTGGTCTCCTTCTCGCGCTTGAAGGACAGCGAGTGCATGGGGTTGGCGACGATGCGCGCCAGCCGCGCGGCGTCGAGCAAACCTTCTTCCAGATCGAAATCCCAACTGCGCAGTTGCTGCGCCATCAAGCGGCGTTGCAGGCGATTGGCCAAGCGCGCCACCACGCCTTGCAGGTGCGCCAACTGCCGGTCGAGCTGCAGGCGCAGGCGGGCCAGCTCCTCCGGGTCGCACAGATTGACGGCGTCCTCGATCTGATCGAACTCGGCGGTGAACACCTTGTAGCGCGCCTCGCCGCGCTGTTCGTTATGGCCGGGCCGCGGGCGCTGTTGCTTGCCGTCGGAGCCGGGCTCCATGGCGGCTTCCAGCGTCGACATGGTCTGGCTGTCTTGGTCGTCCTCGGTGGCGTCGCCGTCGACTTCCTCGGCGCCGGTCTGGCTTTCGCTCTGGCCGCTGGCGGATTCGGATTCCTTCTCCTGCTCCTGGTCGGACTCCTTCTGCTCGGAATCCTTCTCCGACTCATCTCCCGCCTCGGTCTCGTCATCGTCGAGCTCGCGCCCGCCGTCGTCTTTCTCGAGGTCCAGGTCCTCGATCACCTTGCGCAGGACGTCGGCGTAGGCCTTTTGGTCGTGCAGGGTGGATTTGAGCGCATCAAGATGCGCCTTGAGCTTGTCGCCGTAATGATCCTGAAAGACCTCGCGCACGTGCTTGCAGGTGGGGCCCAGCTCGAAATCCTTGCAGCGCTCGTGGATCAGCACCTTCAGGATATCGCCCATTTGAATCTGAGTGACCTGCCGCGCCATGCCGTAGCCCTCCAGCGTCAGGCGCTGTTCGAGGGCTTGGCCGATGTTCTGCGCCACGCCGCGATACTGCTCGGCGCCCAAGGCCTCGACGCGGGCCTGCTCCATGGCGTTGTAGGCGTCGATGGCCTCCTTGCCCACGGGCATGCGCCGGGCGTGGATGGCTTGCTTGTGATGCTTCAGCCGCAGCGCCATGGCGTCGGCCGCGCCGCGCAAGCGCACGACGTTTTCCTTCGTCAGTTTTTGCGGCGGCAAGGGCAGGCGAACCTCGCCGCTCGCGGCGGCGCCGAACTTCTGGTTGTTGGCGATGGGCGTGAACACCACGCTCGCGTCCTCGCGGCCCGAAATCGCCTTCACCACGGCCGTGGTCGCGGTCTTGAAGGCCTCGGTCTTGGACGGGCCGCGGTCGGGGTAGCTCGCGTAATTGGACGAGGACACGGGCGCCTGGGAGCCGGGCTTACGCCACGGCCTCGACCGCCGCGCCGACGATATCCTCGCCGAAGCAGCGCTGGTAGTACTCGGCGATGGTCGGCCGCTCGGTCTCGTCGCACTTGTTGAGGAACGTGACGCGGAAAGCGTATCCGAGATTCTTGAAGATCGAGTTGTTCTCGGCCCAGCTGATCACGGTGCGCGGCGACATGACGGTGGAGATATCCCCCGCGATGAAGCCCTGGCGCGTCAGGTCGGCCACTTCCACCATGGCGGAAATGATCTTCTTGCCTTCCTTGGTGTTGTAGCCCGGCACCTTGGCCAGCACGATGTTGGTCTCGGCGTCGTGCGGCAGATAATTGAGCGTGGCGACGATGTTCCAGCGGTCCATCTGACCTTGGTTGATCTGCTGCGTGCCGTGGTACAACCCCGTGGTGTCGCCCAGGCCCACCGTGTTGGCGGTGGCGAACAGGCGGAACGACGGATGCGGGCGAATCACCTTGTTCTGGTCGAGCAGCGTGAGCTTGCCCTCCACTTCCAGCACGCGCTGGATCACGAACATGACGTCGGGCCGGCCGGCGTCGTACTCGTCGAAACACAGCGCGATGGGGTGCTGCAGCGCCCACGGCAACAGGCCCTCGCGGAACTCGGTGATCTGCATGCCGTCGCGGATGACGATGGCGTCCTTGCCGATCAGATCGATGCGGCTGATGTGGCTGTCGAGATTGATGCGCAAGCACGGCCAGTTGAGGCGCGCGGCCACTTGCTCGATATGCGTCGACTTGCCGGTGCCGTGATAGCCCTGCACCAGCACGCGCCGATTGTGCGCGAAGCCCGCCAGGATCGCCAGCGTGGTGTCGCGGTCAAAGCGGTAGGCCTTGTCGATGTCGGGCACGTGATCGTCGCGCTCGGAGAACGCGGGGACCTTCATGTCGACGTCGATGCCGAACACCTCGCGCGCCGAGACCGTGCGGTCAGGCACCTTGATCGCCATCTCCGCGCGCCCGGTCTCGCCCCGAGAAGCCTCGGTTTTCTTGCTCATCGACGTCTCCAGAAGCTCGTTTTGCGGCGCGTTTATGGCATGGGCCGGCAGAGCCGCGCAATCGGCCTGACAGCTTTGAAATGCCTCACTTTCGCGTGGGTTTCAAAGGACCTAGCCGATGCCCTTGGTCCAGCCGCCGTCGGCGGTGACGGCCGTGCCGATCATGTTGGCGGCGCGGTCCGAGGCGAGGAACACGATCAGTCCGGCGATATCGGCGGGCTCGGCCAGTCGCCCCAGTGGAATCTGACTGGTGTAATCCTTCTCCACTTCGGCGATGGAACGACCCGAGCTTTGCGCCAGGCGGTTCATCAGAGTGGTCCAGCGTTCGGTGCGCGTCGGGCCGGGGTTGACGGCGTTGACCACCACGCCGTGGGGGGCCGCTTCCTCGCCGACGCCGCGGGTGATGGCCAGCAACGCCGCGTTGGCCGCCGCCCCCGGCAGCAAGCGCGGCGAGGGTTGCAGCCCGGTGTTGCCGACGATGTTGACGATGCGGCCGTATTTTTGCGCGATCATGGCGGGCAGCACCGCACGCATCATGCGGATCGTGCCCATCACCTTGAGGTCGAAGCTTTCCTGCCAGACGCGGTCGGCCAGTTCCCAGAACAATCCGCCCTGAGATGCCCCGGCCGAGTTGATGAGGATGTCGATGCGCCCGAAGGTCTTGAGGGTTTCGCCAACCACGCCTGCGGCGGAATCCTCGTGGGTCAAATCGAGCGGCATGACGGCGCAGGGCGTGCCGTGGGCGCCGTGCAGTTCGGCCGCGAGCGTGTCGAGGTCGGCGCGGCTGCGCGCGGTGAGCACGAGCTTGGCGCCTTCCGCCGCCAGCAAGCGTGCGCTCATGGCGCCCAGCCCGCGGCTCGCGCCCGTGATGACGGCGACTTTGTTTTTCAGCAGAAGGTCGATGGCGGCGGCTCCCGGCTCGCAAATTTAACGGCGTTTCGCCGAAGATAGGGCCGAGCGCAGCGCTTGGTAAGCCGCGTTGATGGCCTTCATCCGCGTCTCGGCCTCGGCGCTGCCGCCGTTGGCGTCGGGGTGGTGCTGTTTCACCAACACCTTGTAGCGATGCTTAAGCTCCGCCAGCGTGACGGGGCCGTCGATGGCGAGAATGCGCAAAGCCCGGCGCGCTTCGCCGCTCAGGTTCTTGGCATCCGCCCAGGACTTCGCCTGACCGTTCGTCTTGGCCTTGGCGTCGAAGCTGGTGCCGGCACCCAAGTCGAGCGGATCGTGAACCCGCTCGGGCCGCCACGCCCGATAAGAGGCGTTCGTCCCGGGGCCCATTCTCCACGTGGGGCGTTCCCACGTGGCGGCGCGGCGAATTTCCTGCTCGATGTCTTCGGGCGTCATGCCCGCGTGATAGTTCCATTGCGCGTTGTAGGCGCGAATGTGGTCGAGACAGAACATCAAGTAGCTCGACAGCGTGCGGTCCTTGGGCGCGCGGTAATCGCCGGTCTTGTCGCAGCCCTGCCAGCCGCACAGGCAGGCGGACGCGCCCGACGCCGCCCGCGTGCGCGGGGTCAAGGCGATGGTCTCGGATCTGAACATGGAGCGTGACATGGCGCGATTATCGGCATCCCTGGCGTCATCAACAATCTTGTTAATTCGTGGCATTTGTGCTTCGACACGGCCTCACCGGACCGAGGCCGAAATCCATGGGCGTCTATCGCGACCGTCTCGAAGCGAAAATCAAAACCGCGCTGAACCCGACGGTTCTGCAGATCGTGGATGACTCCGCGTGGCATGCGGGACATACCGGCGACAACCCCGACGGCAAGGGCGAAACGCATTTCAAGGTCACAGTCGAGGCGGCGGCCTTCACGGGCCAAGGGCGGGTGGCACGCCAGCGCTTGGTCTATGGGCTGATCGCGGCGGAACTGAAAGAGCGCGTTCACGCCATCGAACTGACGCTGCGCGCGCCAGGGGAAAAGTAACTACGCGGGTGGCTTGGCCGCGACGTGAAACTGCGGAAACTCACGCTCGACCAGCGGGCCGCGCGCGTCCCAGGCGTGGCAGGTGTCGATCAGCGGCGGTTTGACCTTCATTTCTTTGCGCGCATGCTCGTCGATCTTCGAGAAGCGCTTGCCGGCGAAGGTCTGGAACGCCGTGGTCGCGATCGGCCCCAGCAATTCCACCAAGTGCACGCAGCCGTTGACGCCGCCGAATTTTTCCTTGACCGCGCGGGTGAAGCCCGAGGTCATGCGCATGCCGATCAGGCCCTTGAAGGTCGGCGTGATGTCGGAACAAATCCGAAACGGCGAAAAGTCGGTCACCGCCACGGCGTCGTGAATTTTCATGTGCTCGTCGTAGGTGATGCGCAGCCCCATGCCGTGAAGGGGTTCGCCCACGGCCACTTGCCCCCGGTCGCGGTTGGGAAATGCATAGGACTTCACGTCGGTCATCCACCCGTCCACCTCCCACAGCCCGTCGGCGCGCTCGTAGCCTTGGCAGGTGACGGTACGGGTATGGAGTAGCTTACGATCGGCCGTCGGTGTCGGCAGCGGCATATGGGGTCCTGTGCGCGCACCATGCGCGGGAAGCCGCACGTTGTAGGCGAGAACGTGCGGCCGCGGTAGCGCGTTTTGCGTAGACCCGCTATGCGTGGCCGACGATGGCCGTGGCGCGAGCGCCTAGTGGGGCGGATTTGACATTCGCCACCCTAGCTGCGCCGGAACCGCGTAGCGAATGTCAAATCCAAAGCTCCACTAGAAACAGACGGTTGGCAGTGGTCCTTTGATTCCAGCATTCGCAAGATCGTGCGCCGAAAAAGGATGCGAATGCTGGAATCGGACCACTAGGATCAGGCGGTGCCGTAAGTTTCGCCGTAAATATAGGCGTTGCGGTCGCGCAGGTCCTGCTCCAATTCGGTGTTATAGACCGCGTAGAGGTCGCGCACCGAGACCATGCCCACCACTTTTTCCCCGTCCACGACGGGCAAATGGCGGTAGTTGTGTTCGCGCATCATGCGGATCGCCTCGGAGGCCTTGTCGTCGGGCCCGAGCGTGTCGGGGTTGGGCGTCATGACGTCGCGCACCAAAGTAGTGTCGGGGTTGACGCCGGCCGCGATCACGCGCGCGGTCATGTCGCGCTCGGTGATGATGCCGACCAGCCGATCGCCGTCCATCACCAAAACCGCGGCGATTTTCTTTTCGCGCATGATCCGCGCCGTGTGGCGCACGCTCTCGTTCGGGGCGACCTTGTGAAGGGTTTGTCCGCTGATGACGTCGGGAACAATCCGCCGGTACATAAGCAACCTCCTTGCGCTGGTGAAGCACAATGGGGCCGGGGGTCCCGTTCACGTTCTCAGCTGGGATCCTGTGGCGACCCCGATGAAGGCAAAGTGTGCGCCCACGCGCGGCTGCCGGTCAAGCGCGCGCCTTAACGGCCTGAGATCGCTTGTGATTTCTGCGCCTTGGCGACTTCCCGCGGCGGCGTGACGCGGATGAGGGTGAGCTGGTTACGCTGGCGCCGCAAGACCTCGAAGCGGAAACCATAGAACAGGAATTTCTGCCCGGGCTCCGGAATCATGCGCGATTCATGCAGCACCAGCCCGGCCAGGGTCGCGGCCGGCTCGTCGGGCAGTTGCCAATCCATCTCGCGGTTGAGGTCGCGCAGCGTCACGCTGCCGTCGATCAGGTACGAGCCGTCCGCCTGGGGCCGCACGCCGGCCACCGGCAGGTCGTGTTCGTCGCGGATGTCGCCGACGATCTCCTCGATGATGTCTTCCAGCGTCACGATGCCCAGCATGGTGCCGTATTCGTCGACGACGATGGCGAAATGCTCGCGTCGCTCGCGGAAGGCGTTCATCTGGTCGAGCAGCTTGGTGGTGTCGGGAATGAACCATGGCGGCTGCGCCAGCGCCGTGACGTCGACGCGCTCGGCCTTGCCGTCGGCGGACTCGATGGCGCGCAGCAAGCTCTTGGCATGCAGGACGCCGACGATGTTGTCGGGCTGTTCGCGCCACAGCGGAATGCGCGAGTAGGGGCTGGCGGCGACCTGCTCGATCATCTCGCCGATGGGCAGGTCCGCATCCAGCGTCACGACCTTCTTGCGGTGGACGATGATCTTGCCCACTTCGACGTCGGCTAGGTCCAGCACGCTGCGCAGCATGGCGCGCTCGTGCTTGACCTCTTCCTTCACCTTCTTCTCGCCCATCTGCATTTCGATGGTGCCGCGCAATTCGGCGATGATCTGCTGCGCCGACATGGACCGTTGCGTCGAGATGCCGAACAGCCGCAACGCGCCGTTGACGAAAAATTCGACCGCGATGTTGAACGGATGAAACAGCGTGACCAGCGCCGACATGGCGCCGCTGGTGTAACGCGCGACAACGGTGGTGTTCAGCAGCGCGTAGGTCTTCGGCAGGATTTCGCCGTAAACGACGATCAGCGCGGTCATGATCGCGGTGGCATAGAACACGCCCTCGTCGCCGAAGGCCTCGATCATGACGCTGGTGGTCAGCGCGGAGGCCAGGATGTTGACCAGGTTGTTGCCGAGCAGCACGGTGGAAATCAGGCGCTCGCGATTGTCCAGCAATTGCACGACGGTTTCCGCGCGCGCATCGCCGTCCTCGGCCATCTGATGGAACAGCGGCTTTGACGCGGCCGTGAGCGATGTTTCGGCGGCCGACAAAAAGGCGCCGCCCGTCAGCAAGGCCAGCACAAGAAGGGACATAACAGTCGTGGCGTCCATGGCAGTCTCGTTCGTCGTGAGGTGAGTGTTCGCCGGTGAATGATCTAGGCCGCAAGCGCGCTTTCGAGCGTGGCGCGCAGCGCCGGCAAGCCGACGTCCTGGGACAGGAACGCTTGGCCGATGCCGCGCACCAGCACGAAGGTCATGGCGCCGTCCTTGACCTTTTTGTCTTGGCCCATGTGCGCGATCAGCGCCTCGGACGTCACGGCGCCGTGCACGCCGCGCTTTGGTGGGTTGATCTTGAGCCCCATGGCGGTGAAATGCTCGCGCACGCGCGTGGCATCGGCGGCGGGGCACAGGCCCAGGCGCACGGACAGATCGAAGGCCATGATGGTGCCCATGGCCACGGCCTCGCCGTGGAGCAAAGCCTCGCCGTAGCCGGTCTCGGCCTCCAGTGCATGACCGAACGTATGGCCGAGATTGAGCAACGCTCGCACACCCGACTCTTTTTCATCCGCGGCGACGATACGCGCCTTGGCCTCGCAACTGGTCACGATGGCGTGGATCAGCGCGGAGGTGTCGTTGCCGTCGATGTCGAGCGCTTCGCTGGCGTGCGCTTCCAGCCACTCAAAGAACTTGGCATCGCCCAGCAAGCCGTACTTCACCACCTCGGCATAGCCCGCCAGCAATTCGCGGCGCGGCAGCGTGGCGAGGGTATCGATGTCGGCCAAGACCAAGCGCGGCTGATGAAAGCTGCCGACCAGATTCTTGCCCGCAACGGTGTTGATGCCAGTCTTGCCGCCCACGGAACTGTCGACCTGGGACAGCAGCGTCGTCGGGATCTGGATGAAATCGACGCCGCGCAGCAGGATCGACGCGGCAAATCCGGCGAGATCGCCCACCACGCCGCCGCCAAGCGCGACGATCATGGTGCGCCGCTCGCATTTGGCGGCCAACATGGCGTCAAGCACCTGCGCAAGCTGGCTGAAGCTCTTGCTGGCCTCGCCCGCCGGCACGACGACGTGATCGGCCGCGATGCCGCCGCGCGTCAGTGACGCCGTGAGCGGTTTCAGATACAGCGGCGCGACGTTGCTGTCGGTGACGATGAAGACGCGCTTTTGATGCAGCACCGGCGCGATCAACTCGTCGGCGCGCGCGATCAGCTTCGCGCCCACCAGAATCCCGTAGGACCGCGCGCCAAGATCGACCGCAACGGAGGCGGGGGCCGGCATGGTGGCGTGACCGTCGAGGCTCACGGCGCGCTCGTCAAGGGCGCGCCCACGTGCCGTTCGAGGGCGTCGAGCGCGCGGCCCGCCGTGATGTTGGGATTGTCGACGCCGGTGTCGATGGTGACGTCGGCCTCGGCGTAAACCGGATAACGCTGATCGATCAGTTTCTGCAGCGTCTCGCGCGGATCGCCGGTGTTGAGCAACGTGCGGTGCGAGCGGCCCTTGGTGCGCGCCACCAGCGTGTCCAAGTCCGCGCGCAGCCACAGCGACAGGGCGCGATCCTTGATGAGCTTGCGCGTCTCGGGGTCCATGAAGGCGCCGCCGCCCGCCGCCAGCACGCAGGGCGGTCCTTGCAGCAGGCGCGCCATGACGCGCCGCTCGCCGTCGCGGAAATGCGCTTCGCCGTACTTCTCGAAAATCTCGGTCACGGTCAGCCCCGCCGCCTGCTCGATTTCGGCGTCGGCGTCGACGAAGGGCACGCCCAGCCGGGTGGCCAGGCGCCGGCCGATGTTGCCCTTGCCTGCCCCCATGAGGCCCACGAGCACGATGGTGCGCGGCAAGCGGCCGGGCAGTGCGTCATGCTGGTCATTCATCGGGGGACGTTCCATTCATCTCGGCCGGATCACGCCGCGGGCGCCGGGTCGCCGTGTTTTCGCCACATCATTCGCCGCATTATGGGGCGTTCGTCTATGGCCATATCCTCAATTTAGGCTGAAAGGGTAGTGACTTCAAAGCAACACTCGTTGCCGGGCCCAATAGGCCAGCAGGATCAATGACTTTCATGGACTTTCGCGGGGGCCTTGCGTAGTGTCCGGACATATTTTTCGGGACTGTCCAGCTCCGGCCGCGTCCGCTCCAATCGACGCCGTCCCGGCAGCACAAGGGATCGTTTGTAACAGGGATCGTTTGATACGATGGCTCGCATTCTGTTCGCTCTGGTGGTGATCATCCTTCTCGGCGGCGTGGCCTTCCTGGCCTCCTGGGACATGCCGCCCCCGACGGCGACCACCGAAAAAGTCATCTCCCATGAGCGCCCGCAATAAGCGCATGCCCATGCTTCCGCTGATGAGCGTGGTGACGGGGGCGCTGCTGCTTTCGCCCGTGGTCTTGGCGCAGTCCGTGCCGCCGCGCGCCGCGCCGCAGCCCTTGATGCCACCCTCCTCGGCGGCCGACGCAGTACCGAGCACGCCCAGCGCCTCGGGCATCAGCAAGGGCGCGCTGGAGGAACTCGGCGCCGACCGCATCGGCTTGCTCGATGAATCTTCCGGCGCTTTGCCCGACACCATGTGGGACGGCAGCGACCCCATTTTCGTGCGCGCTATTTTGCCCCGCCTGCCGCGCAAGATGAATTCGCTCGCCATGCGCCGGCTGGCCCACAACATGCTGTTGCCGCAATCCCGTCAGCCCCAGGCGGCGAGCGATCCCTTCGCGGTCGAAGCGGCGGAGGGCGCGCCGGGCGAAAGTGTTGCTCCGGCCGAAACGGCGGCGTGGCTGCTGGAAGCCCGCGTCACCGCGCTCGCGGCCATGGGCGATTGGCAAAACGTCGCCGCGCTGTTGGAACTCGTGCCCATGGACCGCATGACCGGCCCGCTGGAGAAACTCAAGGTCGATGCCATGCTGGCCACGGACAAAACCGACGCCGCCTGCACCGAAGCCCAGGCCGCGCTGGCGCGCACCGCCGACGATCACTGGCAAAAGCTGCAGGTGTTCTGTCAATTCAACGCCAACCAAACCAGCGCGGCACAGTTGGGCCTGTCGTTGTTGCGCGAACAGGGCGTGGAGGCCCCGGCGTTTTTCTGGGCGGCCGATTTGATTCAGGGCAACCGACCGCTCACGCCCAATGGGCTGCAGCGCCTCACGCCGCTGGAGTTGGCCATGCTGCGCAAGGCGGGCCGGACTTTCCCCGACGCCGTGGTGCGCGACGGCGACCCCACCCTGCTGCGCGTCCTGGCGCAGATGCCGGTGCCCGCCGTCGAGGACGAGAAACTCAACGACACCGAGAAGAAAGACCGCGCGCGGTTGATGCAGGAAGCCCGCATCGTCGTGGCCGAGCGCGCGGTCGCCGCCGGGGCGCTCGATCCGGAAGACTTGCGCGCGCTCTATCTCGCGCTCGATCTGTCGCAGGATGCCCAGCCGCCGCAACTGGCCCAGGCCACCGCCGACAGCGTGCGGGCCCGCGCGCATATGTACCAGTTGGCCAAGGCGCAGACCGTGCCCGCCGCCCAAGCCGAAGTGATCGCGCGCGCGGTGGAACTGACCCGCGCCGACCGCGGCGAGAAGGGACCCGACCTGGTCGTGGTGGGCCGCGTCTATGCGCCGCTGCTGACCGAGTTCACCCCGGCGCCTGATCTCATTTGGTTCTCGGGCCATGCCGCGCGCGCGCTGCTGGCCGCGGGCGTGCCCGATAAAGCCGCCGCGTGGTTCGACTTGGCGCGGCAGATGGCGCGCACCAGCATCGAGGCGGCGGAAATCGCCGACGGCCTGTGGGCCTTGGAACATTTGGGTGGAATCGGTGCGTCGAGCGGCGTGACACCGCAAGCGATCCGCAGTTGGCAAGCCACCGTGCCGGGGCCGGTCGCCATCGCCTCGCGTGAACGCCTGTTGAACCTGCTCGCGGCCTTGGGCGATGCCGTCCCGGCGGCGGAATGGCTGCCGGTGATCTCGGCGCCCACCAAGCCCATCGATGCCGTCCACCCGCCCGTGCATGTCTGGCAAGGCCTGGCGCTCGCCGCGCGCGATGCGCGCCTGGGCGACGCCGTGGCCTTGGCGCTGGTGGCCTTGGGCGAGGAGGGACCGCATCGGTCCTCGCCGCTCACGCTCCATCGCGTCATCGAAAGCCTCATGGTGGCCGGTCGCGACAAAGAGGCGCGCGCCTTGGCCCTCGAGGCCGCCTTGGTGCAAGGGCTGTAATCGTCCGTGCCGCGTTCCGCCCGCGCGCCGAAGCGTTCCGCAAATCAGGTTTTGTCAGATCCACGCCTGGATGCATTTCTCGAGATGATGGCGGTCGAGCGCGGCGCGTCGGCGCACACCATTTCGGCCTACCGCGACGACCTGATCCAACTAAGTGCGTTCCTGGCGAAACGCCGTCGCGCGCTCGCCAGCGCGCGCACCGATGATCTGCGCGCCTATGCGGGCGCGATGCACAAGGCGGAGTTATCGGATCGCTCGGCGGCGCGTCATCTCTCCAGCATTCGTCAGTTCTATCGCTTTCTCTACGCCGAGGGTGCCCGCACCGACGATCCCTCGGCCGATCTCGACCGTCCGCGCCTGCCGCGCGCGTTGCCCAAGGACCTGGACGAAAGCGATGTGGCCCGGCTGCTGAAGGCCGCAGCCAAAATGAAGGGGCCCGAGGGCGCGCGCGCGCTGGTGATGCTGGAAATTCTCTATGCCACGGGCTTGCGCGTGTCCGAGCTGGTGGCCCTGCCGCTGGCCGCCGCGCGCCGGCCCGCCGTGTTGATCGTGCGCGGCAAGGGCGCCAAGGAACGCATGGTGCCCGTGGGCGAGGCGGCGCAGGACGCGCTCAAGGCTTATCTCGACGCGCGCGCACGCTTCCTGCCCCGGAAACACAAGACCGCGGCCAAGTGGTTGTTCCCTTCGCGCGGACGGCAAGGTCACGTCACCCGCGACGGTTTCGCCAAGATGCTGAAAGAGATCGCCGTGGCGGCGGGCGTTTCACCCAGTCGCGTGTCGCCCCACGTGCTGCGCCATTCCTTCGCCACGCATCTGCTCGCCCACGGCGCGGACTTGCGCACGCTGCAGCAGCTTCTCGGCCACAGCGACATCTCGACCACGCAGATTTACACCCACGTGCTCGACGAACGCTTGAAGAAGCTTGTGCAGCAGCATCACCCACTGGCGGGGCTGAAACTTTAGAGTGGCCCAATCATCGCTTTGACATCGTCGGGTGTTTTTCCCGCCGCGCGAAGGCTGCGCAGTGTCGGTGCCTGATCCCGCTTGGAGAATTTCTTGCCGTCGGGGCCCAGCAGCAACGCGTGGTGATGATAGTCGGGCGTGGGCAGACCCAGCAGGGCCTGCAACAGCCGATGCACATGGGTGGCGCTGAACAAATCCTCGCCGCGCGTGACGAGGGTGACGCCTTGCACTGCATCGTCCCATGTGCAGGCGATATGATAGCTGGTGGGCACGTCTTTGCGCGCGATCACGACATCGCCGAAAAGCTGAGGCGTTGCGTGTTGCTCGCCCTTGGCGCGGTCATGCCATTTCAACGGCCCGGTTTCGCTGATGGCCGCGTCCATGCGCAGACGCAGCGCGTAGCCGTCACCGGCGTCGATGCGTCCGCGCGCTTGGACGTGAGACAGGTTGCGGCAGGTGCCCGGGTATAGTGGGCCATCGGGGCCATGGGGCGCATTAACGGCGCTCGCGATTTCGCGCTGAATCTCGGCGCGGGTGCAGAAGCAGGGATAAACCAAATCGCGCTCGCGAAGTTTTTCCACGGCGGCTGCGTATTCGGCGAAATACTCCGACTGGCGGCGCACCGGCTGTTCCCAGGTGAGCCCCAGCCAGGCCAGGTCCTCGAAGATCGCCGCCTCGAATTCAGACCGGCAGCGGCCCCGGTCGATGTCCTCGATGCGCACCAAAAAGCGCCCGTCGCGCGCGGCCTCGGCGGCAAACCACGCGGCGCGCGCGTGACCCAGGTGCAAATACCCGGTGGGGCTTGGGGCAAGGCGGCTGACGGTTGTTGTAGTCATGCGGCTGTCATCATCGAAAGCCAACGGCTGGGGCCAAGGGTCCGCGCAGCGTACCAGAATTTGTATTCTTCGCGAAAATCAGTACACTAGCGACGTCGTTTGCATGGCTGCGATTCTGTGGGAGTGCAAGATCGCCGTGGGAGTGACGCCCGAAGCTTGTCCGGCTCTCGTCTTGAACGCGGACTTCCGTCCGCTGAGCTATTTTCCATTGTCTGTGTGGTCCTGGCAGGAGGCCGTGAAAGCGGTGTTCCTGGGCCGGGTCAACGTGGTGTCCGAATACGAGCGCGCGGTCCACTCGCCGCGCTGGGAAATGAAACTGCCCAGCGTCATTTCGCTGAAAAAATACGCGCCCATGGAGCGCTCGCCCGCCTTCACGCGGTTCAACGTGTTCCTGCGCGACCGCTTCATGTGCCAGTACTGCGGCACGCCGCACCCGACCAACGACCTGACGTTCGATCACTTGGTGCCGCGTTCGCGCGGCGGGCGCACCACCTGGCAGAACGTCGTCACCGCCTGCGCCGATTGCAACCTGATGAAGGGCAACCGGATGCCGCAGGACTCCGGCATGTTCCCGCGCCAGCGACCGTATCGGCCCAGCTCGTTCCAACTGCAGGATATCGGGCGCGCCTTCCCGCCCAACTACCTGCACCAGAGTTGGCGCGACTATCTCTACTGGGACACGGAACTGGAGCCGGGGTGAGCATTTTCCCGACAAGTGCCCGGCGGCGGAGCCGCCAGATTCTTTGATGAGGGCGCTTCGCGCCCGGGCGGTTGGCGTGGAAAATGCGACCAACCAAGAATCAATTCGCAAATGCTCTTATATTCTCTTCGACAGCCAAATCGCCAGCCGCGTTCCGGCTTTGATGGCGCCTGTTAGCACCGGATAGGCCGGCGCTTTCTCGGCGCCCTCGCGCAGGCTCACGTCGCGGTGATGCATCTCGTCGCGGCGGAAGGACTCGATGGTGGTGCGCAGCTCCGTCTCGTCGTCGCCCAAGCTCGCGGCCTGTTCGGCGTAATGCTCGCCGATGACGTCTTCCACCGCCACCGTGCAGGCCATGGCGGCTTCGCGCCCCATCAGCGCCGTGGCCGCGCCCAGCGCGAAGCCCGCCACGTTCCACAAGGGCTCCAGCGCCGTGGGGCGCACGCCGCGCTCGGCGATGAGTGTGTTGAAACGATCCAGATGTTGTTGTTCCTGCGCCAGCATGTCTTTCAAAATCGGCGCGGCGTCGCTGTCGCCCAGCACGGCCAGTTGGCCCTCGTAGATGCGCTTGGCGCCAAACTCGCCCGCCTGATTGACGCGAATCATCTGCGCCAGCAATTCCTCGCGGCTGGGATCGCCGGGGAGACGATCATGTGCGGTCTTGGTCTTGGTGCTCACGGCTTCGCGCTCCACCAATCTTTTCTGGCGACCGCCCAGGCGTAAAACGCCGCCAGCAAGGCGCAGGCGATGACATTGTAGCCGGCCATGGAAATGCCGATGAAACGAAACGCGGCCTCCTCGCAGCCCGTCCGCCCGGCCTGGTTGACGGCGGCCAACAAGTCATCCGGCGAAAAGTCTTGCGCCTGGCCGATGCATTCGGCCGGGCCCAGCCACCATTTTTCTTCCACGCCCACGTGATAGAAGGCGATCCCGGCATTGAGCGCGAACAGCACCGCACACAGCCCCACGATCAATCTCCGTGAGGGCGCATCCACGGCGGGCATGAGCGCCAACAGCGCCAGCACCAAAGCCGCGCCGTAAGGTGCCCGCTGGTAGTAACACAACAGGCAGGGCCACAGGTCGAAGCCGTACTGCGAAACCAACGCCAACCCCAGCGCGCCGGCGGAGGCGACGGCGATGCTGAGGACGACGGCGGTATCGGTACGTAGGGCGGTCATGACCGTGCTATTATGCCAGCCATTTGATCAGAAGGAAGCTGCCGATCAGCAGTGCGAAGAACGCGACCGTGAGCAGGTTGAGGTATTTCTCGATGTAGAGCCGCATCGGCGGGCCGAATTTCCACAGCAGGGCCGCCACCAACAGAAACCGCGCGAAGCGCGACACGGTCGAGGCGACGCCAAAGGTGAACAGGTTGAGATCCGCCGCGCCGCTGGCGATGGTGATGACCTTGTAGGGAAAGGGTGTGAACCCCGCGCCCGCCACGATCCAGAATCCCCATTCCGCGTAGAGCCCCTTGAACGATTCGAACTGCTGCTCGTAGCCGTAAAAGCCTATGATGTCGCGGCCCAGCGCCTCGTAGAGAAAATACCCGATGCCGTAACCGGCAAACCCGCCCGCGACGCTGGCGATGCCCGCCACCATGGCGATGCGCCAGGCGCGTTCGGGCGTGGCCAGGACCATGGCGATGATCAGCACGTCGGGTGGAATGGGAAAAATCGAGCTCTCGATGAACGAGATCACGGCCAAGGCCGTCATGGCGTGGGGGTGGCCGGCCAGCGACATGGTCCAGTTGTAAAGGGATCGAATCACGGTGAGGTCCGTCAAAGCTTGCGGGCGGGGCAGCACTTAACAGGCCGCGCCCGGGAAGCCAATGGGCGGGCTTAGAGGCTCCGGCCGGCCGCTTACCATCCGCTTTGACAGAGCCCCCCTCGGTCGTTTATGTCCCTGCCTCTTCGCGGGTATGGCGGAACTGGTAGACGCGCCAGACTCAAAATCTGGTGTCCCTAGGACGTGGGGGTTCGATTCCCTCTACCCGCACCATTTCTCATCAAATCGCCGCAATTGCGCGGTGACATCGGTGCCTCATTGATCTCGGAGTTCAGGATGCGTTGCATCGTCTTGTCCTTAGTGGCTCTGGCGGTCGCCGGCCCGGCGCTGGCGTCGGAGTGCGTCCAGGTGACGTTGCGCGATTCCAACGGCGTCACCGTGAAAACCGACGCGCCCTTGGTGGGCTTGGCGCTGCCCGGCGCGGCTCCGTTGGTCAACATGACGGTGCCGGCCGGCGTGGCGGTCGAGAGCGGGGTGACCGCGCCTTGCCCGCCCGACCTCATCGAAGCCGTCCGCGGCGTCTTCAATGAGCACTGCACGTCGGCCAAGGGCCGCGAGGCGGCGGAGAAGCTCACCGACAACGCCGCCGCCGCGAAGGATTTGGTGAAGCAACGGTGTCAGGCGATGTACAGGGTCCTGAACACGGTTACGCCCTGAAGGCAATCAAGCTCCGAACGCTATGAAGCTCTGAACGCAACGCGGCGTTGATCGCGTCTCAGCGCGGAAAAGTCGCTTCCTCGGCCAACAACCGCAGGCCTTCGGTCATCGCCGAGGTCAGCGCGGCCAAGTCGCCCACGGTATGCGCCGTCGAGAAGAAACAGCGCATCGAGGCGTGAACCAAAATATTCCTGTCGAAGAGGCGGCGATAAAAGCTCTGCTCGCGTTCGCCGAGGTGCGGTGCCGGCGTGCCGTGCGCCGCGCGCGCGCCGAAGTCGATCCGAAACATCGATCCCGCCACGCGCATGCGGGCATGCAAGCCGAGCGCCTTGGCTTCGGAATTGAAGTTCACCGCCAGCGTCGCCGCCGCGCCGTTGAGCTGGGTATAGACCGTGTCGCGGTGGTCCGACAGCACCCGCAAGAACGCCAGCGCCGCGGCGACGCTCAGGGGATTTCCCGCATGAACGCTGCCGCTGAACACGGCCTTCTCGGCCGGGGCGCCCGCGAACACATCCATGATCTCGCGCCGCCCGGCGATGGCGGCCAGCGGCAGCCCGCCGCCCAAGGCGCCGCCGTAGATCGTGAGATCGGGGGCGAGATCGAACGCCTCCTGCGCCCCACCGAAGCGCAAGCGGAAGCCGGTCAAGGTTTCGTCCAGGATGAAAACCACGCCCGCCTCGCGGCAGGTGGCTTGCAACGCCCGCAGCCAAGGGCCGTGCCCGGTCGACAGGGCGTTGTCGGGGCAAGGTTCGACCATGACGGCCGCCAGCTCGCGGCGGTGGCGCTGGATCAGGTCCAGCGCCGCGTCCGCGCCGAACGGCAAGACGCCCACGCCGGCCTTGAGTTCCGCCGGCACGCCCGCGCCCAGATGGGCATCGGCGGTCGGCAAGGCGTCGTTGGCGGGAATCTCCAGCCAGGCGCGCCGCGTCATCAGCGCGGCATCGTGCAGTCCGTGGTGAGCGCCCGCGAACAGGGCGACGCGCGGCCGGCCGGTGAACGCGCGCGCGGCGCGCAGGGCCAGCATCGTCGCATCGCTCGAGGTGTCGCACAGCGTCACTTTTTCGTTGGTGGCGCCCACCGCCGAAATCAAGTCGACCAATTCGTCGCGCGCGGCATGGTGAAATCCGTGCTGCCAGCCGCGCTCGAGCTGCGCGGCGAGCGCGTCCTTGATGGCCGCGGCTCCGTGACCCAGCAGCAGCGCGCCATGACCCATGTTGAGATCGATGAAGGAGCGGCCCGTGGCATCGATGATGCGCGCGCCGTGAGCCTGCGCCACCGAGAACGGCGCCACGTCGGCGGCCAACTCCTTGGCGGCCACCAGGGCCGGCGGCGGGGAAGGCGCGGTTGCTGCCGTGCGCTCCGGCACAACGGCCTCCGCGCGGGCTGTGGCGTTGCGCGGCAACAGGGCGGCGGTGTCTGGCATGCGGCGGGGACCCGGCATCGCGCGAAGCCCGGGCCGCTAAGCGCGGCCGGAGGGCCACTCGGTCGTGCGGGGCTTGGCGGGCCAGGGGATGGGGGCGGGGATGGCGGAGGCGTTGGCGGCGCGCTGGCGCAGGTATTGCAGCAAAATACCCATGCCGACGGAGTTCAGGCGGGTGGCGGCGATGCGCCGGCCCCAGGGGTACACCACGCTGCCGCGCGGGGCGCCCTCGGCGCTGGCGAAGTCGCGCGGGTGTTGGCCCGCGCCGCCATCCGACGCCGGGGCGGGCTGAGACGGCTCAAATCTGCCGATATGGGTCACGTGCCGATCCTCCGTTCCACTAACCATGGCGGCTCATGGCCGCCGCTCGCCCAGGTTTGCCCCAGGGTCGCTGTCTTCTTGGCATCTTGGCGCCTCCAGGCGGCGCAGAGCGCGACTCCTAGAGGGGTTGGGAGACCTAAAAACCGCCTAATCTATTGAAATCATTAATAGAAAGGCGGCTCAAAGCTTCTCCGTTCCGATGAGACCCTGCCCGAGGCCCGTCAATTTGAGACCTGTCAGTTCTGACAGGTCGCAGCCCACCGCCCGTCATGGTGATCTTGAGGCGAAACCAATGGGGATTGGGTTGCTCTGATGCTCGCGTCGATCATCGAAAAACCGCATGCCGGAACCGACGTCACGGCCCGCCTCGAGGGCATGTTCAAGCTGCGCCACGAGGTGTTCAAGGAACGCCTGCAGTGGGATGTCGGCTCGGTCGCCGGGCGCGAACGCGACATGTTCGACGATCTCGATCCGGTCTATATCGTGTGCGAACAGGACGGCGAGGTGCTGGGCTCCTGGCGGCTGCTGCCCACGACCGGGCCCTACATGCTGCGCGACGTGTTCCCCGAACTGCTGCACGGCCAGGATGCGCCCGCCGCCCCCGACGTGTGGGAGATCAGCCGCTTCGCCGTCTCCAAGCGCGTGGCGGGCAACGAATCGCTGGGCACCATCCGCTCAGTGACGCAAATGCTGCTCGACCAATTATTCACCTTCGCCGCGCGCAAGAACCTCTCGCGCATCGTGGCGGTCTGCGACGTGCGCTTCGAGCGCATCCTCAAGCGTTCGGGCCTCATGACCAACCGGTTCGGACCGTCGATGCCCGTCGGCGTCACCGAGGCCGTGGCGGGCTATGCCGACGTGACCGACTTGAACCTGCGCCGGTTGCAACTCAATACGCAGCCGCTTTACCTCGGCAACGGCGCCGCGGCGACCGCCGCATTGAAACTCGCCGCCTAGTTTGCCATCGTCGGGATCGCAGGTTCGTGCTGACCATGGCACTATCCTTGATCACTTGGAGAAGCCTCACCCCATGTCCGGCAACGGCAATTTACCCGGACCACGGGGTTATCCCATTGTCGGCGTCTTGCCGATGTTGCGCGCCCGGACCCTCAAGTTCCTGGTTGACGTTTCCAGACGTTACGGCGAACTCGTTCCGCTCAGGTTGATGATGAACACCGCCTACCTCTTGAATCACCCCGCGCACGTTGAGCACGTGCTGCAGACCAATTACCGGAACTACCGCAAGGCGCCGATGATCGAGCGCCTGAAGCCGATCTTCGGCGAGGGTCTGGTCACCAGCGAAGACGAGTTTTGGGCGCGGCAGCGCACGCTGATGCAGCCGTCGTTCCACCGCAAGAAAATCGAGGCGCTGGCGCCGCCGATGGTCGAGGTCGTCGCGGCGCACCTTGAGCTCTGGCGCCGCCGCGCCCAGCAGGGCGCTGAGTTTAATCTCTCCGAGGACATTTCGTGCCTCACGCTCGAGGTTGTTCTCAAGACGATGTTCGGCTCGGGCCTCGGCGACGACGCGCCCGCCCTGTCGCGCGCTTTGGTGCTGGCCAACGAGGTGATCTCCAAGCGCGTCTGGGACCTGACCAACCTCGGCAGCCTGCTGCCGACGCGCAAGAATCGCGAATTCAACCGGTCGGTCAAATTGCTGCGCGGGGTCGTCGAGCGGATGATCGAACAGCGTCGGGCGTCGGGGCAGTTCGGCGACGACCTTTTGGGGATCTTGCTGGAGGCGGCGGCCCAGGACAGCGATGGGTTCATGACGCGCGAATTGCTGCGCGACGAAGTGATCACTCTGATGCTGGCGGGCTATGAGTCGACGGCGACCATGGTCGCCTGGGCGATTTTCTTCATGTCGCAACACCCCGAGCACCTGGAACGATTGCGCACCGAGGCCGATGCCGTTCTCGCCGGGCAAACACCCTCGTTCGAGCATCTCAAGCGGTTGGACTACACCAAGCGCGTCATCCAGGAGGTCGGGCGGCTCAGGCCCTCGATCTGGTGGTTCGCGCGCACCGCCGTCGCCGACGATGTCATCGCCGGGCAGAAAATCGCGGCCGGCACGATGGTGCTGATCTCGCAGTATCTCCTGCACACCTTGCCCTCGATCTGGGACGATCCCGAGCGTTTCGACCCCGAGCGGTTCCTGCCCGAGAATGTCGCCAAGCGGTCGCGCTTCGCCTATTTGCCCTTCGGCGCCGGGCCCCGGGTTTGCATCGGGTCGAGTTTCGCGATGATGGAAATGCAGTTCATCCTGCCGATGATCTTCCGCGCCTTTGACGTGCGGATCACCAGCGATTTGAACCCGGAGTTCGGTTCGTTCCTGTCGCTGCGCCCCAACAGGGATTTCACCGCCGTCGCGATGCCGCGCCGGCGCAACTGAGCCGAAGAATCAAATATTGGCGATGAGGCCGATGCTGACCGCCTTGGCGGCGGCATGAGTTTTGTTGTGAACGCCGAACTTATTCATGACGTTCTGGAGGTGGAAGTTCACCGTCCGCTCGGAGATCTTGAGAATTTGCCCGATCTCCCAGGCCGTCTTGCCGTCGATCGTCCATCTCAGGATTTCGATCTCGCGGTCCGTCAGCGGAGAGGGCGCCGGCACCCTGGACTTGCGCGCGATGTTCTTATTCAAAACGTCGTGAAACTGGTACGCCATCACTTGGATGTCGTACTCGAACTCATCCATCAGGCGCGCGAACTCGCGGTCATTCTCGCTGCAACTCAACATCATCAACCCCAGCTCGCCGCCCGGACCGTGAATCGGAATCGTGAATCCGCGCCGGAGGCCGTTCTCCCAGGCGTCTTCCATCATTTGCGTTTCCTCGGCGGTGCGCGCCGAGGTCATGAAATTCTCGGTCCACTTCACCGGGGCGCGGTTGACGAAGCACATGCGCACGACGGGGTCGGCCTTGGCGTAATTCTGCGTGACGTACCGCTGGCCCCAGTCGGGGCGATTGGTCAGGTGAACCAGCTCCGGTTCGATTTCGACCAGGGCCCGTTCCTTGACGTCTTCGATGTTGATGCCGACGTAGCTGAATTGGTTGTAGCCCAGCGCCGCCAACCTGTGCTCAAGGGCGTTCTGAAATTCATCCTCGGATTGCAAATCCTGCAAGTCCGACACGAAGTCGCGGAGGTTGCGCGCCTGCATCGCGAATCTAATTTGCCGATTGATCCCACCCAACTTCTAGGATTGTGGGCTGTTTTCGGGCCGGAATCAATCGACTCCAAACCACCTGTTCGCGGCACTCGGCGCGCAGGCCCATCGGGCTTTAAGCGCCGCTCAGAAAAACAAGCCTAATGACAATATTATCAATAACTTACATAATTAGTCTTGACGCTAGTGGATCGTATGGCTGGCCGTCATGGGGCGATGCGAAAACCGGATTTCGAGGTTTGCAGCGGGGCAGTTTGGCTTTTGGCTAAACCGGGATGCGAAATAGTCATGAAACCAGAAGGCGAATCGCTGGATCTCGTAGGAGCTATTTTCCGCCCAGGACTGGAAGTCGGGTTCCTCGAATTGGGCATAAAGGCTGAAAATGCCGAAATTGCCGGCAAAGCCGTGAATCGGCACGCTGATGCCCCGCCGTAGGCCGTTGTTATAGGCGTCAACCAGCATTTCCATGACATCGGGGTCGAGTTCCGGCCACGCCGAGGCCGGGGACCAGACCACGGGCATGCGGCTGCGATAACAAGCATGGACGATGGGGTCGATCGCGAAATAGCGCCGGTCCAGATAGTGCTTCGCCCACTGGGGATCGAGATTTGTGAGGAATTCAGCCCCCGATTCGATGTCCGCGATGGAGCGGTCCTGCCGCAGTCCAATATCCACAAACACATAGGTGTATTGGCGGCAGCCGAAATTCGTCGCGCACTTGGCGAGTTCGCGCCGGACATCCTCCAAAGACGATGCGGTCGTGAACCCCGCCGTGATGTCGGTGAGTTTCGTGTTCAGCATGGTGCTTCTCCACCCGCGCCGCTGCGGGTCATGAGCTTTACTGGTAGATGAAAAATGCGGGCTTGTGCCCTGTCAGAACTACCATGTTTCTAGTAAAAGTAGTATTTTTATAATAATAATTATACTTTTAATAATCATAAAACGCGATTTTTTTCTCTTTATGCGGGAATCCTCACCGGTTCTAACCCAAGTCCCATTCCCTTTTCCCGCTCCGTCCAGGCGTGGGCGTGCAGGATACAGGCATCGCACTGCCCGCAGGGCTTGGGTTCAGGGCCGCTGACGTCCGGGGCATAGCAGCTCCAAGTCTCGCCGGGGGCGAGGCCCAGGCCGTGGGCGAGGGCCGCGATCTGCGGTTTGCTGAGGTTGACCAAGGGCGCGACGATGGCCGGCGGGTTGGGCACGGCCTCGGCCCACATCGTGCGGAACGCGCTCAAGAACGATTCGCGGCAGTCGGGGTAACCCGAATAGTCCACGGCGTTGACGCCGATCCACACTTCCTCGGCCCCGGCGCCGGCGGCTTCGGCGCAAGCGATGGCCAGAAACACCGCGTTGCGTCCCGGCAAAAATGTGGGCGCGATGCCGCCACGCATTTCGTCCATGGTCCGGTTGGTGGGGATGACGATCTCGGGCTTGTGCCAGCCCACGTCGACGACATGGCGCGCGATGCCGAAGCGCTCGCACTGCTTCGTGGCGTAGGCAATCTCGACGTCGTGGCGCTGGCCGTAACTGATGCCGAGGCTAATGGGCGTGCGCCCATGCTGGCGCGCCAGCAGCAGGCACACGGTGGAATCGAGCCCTCCGGAATGGAGAACGATGCACTTGCGCTCGGTCATAGGCTTCAGGCGCCGACGGCGTAGCGGCAGGCCTCGCCGCAACTGGGCCGACGCACGGTGATACTGACGAGCTGCGGGAATTTCGTTTGAAGTTTCTCGGCGATCCAGCGCGCGATGTGCTCCAGCGAGGGTTTCTCCAGCCCCGGCACGGTGTTGAGCAAGTGGTGATCGAGCTGCTCGCGCACCGCGACGATGGCCCGCGCGACGTCCTCGAAGTCCACCACGCATCCGGTCACGGCATCGGGCTCGCCGGCCAATTCCACTTCCACCTTGAACGAGTGGCCGTGCATGCGCGTGTTCTCGTGGCCGTCGGGCTTGTGCGGAAAGTGGTGCGCGGCCTCGAAGCCGAACTCTTTGACGATGTGAAAACGTGCGCTCATGGTTTTTCTTTTACGGAATGCCCAACAGCTTGTGGGTTTGCAGGCTCAGCCGCCATTCGGGATGCGCCATGCAATACGAAATCGCGGCCTTCGTGTTGGCCTCGCGCGCGGGGCCGTCCATGGGCTGCAGGAAACGATGCGCGAAGGCAAGGTCGCGGTAGCGTTCGGGCTCGCCGCGCGTTTGCGGATAGACCAGCTTCAATTCATCGCCCTGCGTGACCACCACATCGGCATCGGCCTTGGGGCTGACGCAGACCCAATCGACGCCCGGCGGCACGGGCAAGGTGCCGTTGGTCTCGATGGCGATGGTGAAGGCATTGGCGTGGACGGCGTCGATCAGGGCTGCGTCCAGTTGCAACAAGGGCTCGCCGCCGGTGAACACGACAAACCGCTGCGCGCCGCCGTTGCCGCGCCAGGTCTTGGAAATCGCCTGGGCCAAGTCCTCGGCACTCGCGAACTTGCCGCCGCCGGGTCCGTCGGTGCCGACGAAGTCCGTGTCGCAGAATTGGCAAGTCGCGCCCGCGCGGTCACGCTCCAGGCCGCTCCACAGGTTGCAGCCGGCGAAACGGCAAAACACCGCCGGGCGGCCGGTGTTGGCCCCTTCGCCTTGCAGCGTATAGAACAGTTCTTTGACGGCGTAAGTCATGGGTCTTGCATGCAGAATCGCGGGCCTCAAAAGCGGCGCAGTCCTACGCCCTTTGGCCCCTGGAATCTAGGGCCGAGAGAGCCCGCTTACCAGGTCAGCACGCCCACCACGGCGCCGGTCATGCAGGTGGCCAAGGTGCCTGAAATCAAGGCCTTGGGGGCCAGTTCGATGATCTCGGCGCGCCGTTCGGGCACCATGGCGCCCAGGCCGCCGATGAGGATGCCGAGCGAGGAGAAATTGGCGAAGCCGCACAGGGCATAGGTCATGATCAGCAGGCTGCGCTCGCTGAGCGTGCCCGCGGGCAGGCGCGACATGTCGATGTAGGCGATGAGTTCGTTAAGCACGGCCTTGGTGCCCAGCAATTCTCCGGCGGCGGGCACTTCCGCCCAGGGAATGCCCAGCGCCCAGGCCAGCGGCGCCATGACCCAACCGAACATGCGCTGCAACGACAGCGGCGCGCCGCCCACATCGGGCAGCAAGCCGACGATTTGGTTGGCGAGGCTCACCAGCGCCACCAGCACGATCAGCATGGCAATGATGTTGAACACCAATTGGATGCCGTCGATGGTGCCGCGCGTGATCACCGCCATGGCGTTGTCGCCGGGCTCGCGGGCGTTGATTTTGACGATGCCGCCGGATTTGTCGGCCAGCCGCGCGGGGTCCTCGGGGATCATGATGAAGGCCATGACGATGGCCGCCGGCGCGTTGATGACCGAGGCGATCAGAATTTGCGCCAGCGCATTGGGCACGATGTCCTGCAGGAACGTCGCGTACAGCACCATCACCGTGCCCGACACGGTCGCCAGCCCCGCCGTCATGATGACGAACAGGGCCGCGCGGGATTCCGAGCGCAGGTAGGGGCGCACCACCAGCGGCGATTCCGTCATGCCGACGAAAATCTCCATGGCCACCGCCACGCCGGCGGCACCGCTGACACCCAGAGTTCGCCGCAGCACCCAGGCGAAGCCGCGCACGATGGGCGGGATCACGTTCCAATAGAACAGCAGCGCCGAGAGCGCGCTGATCACCAGCACCAGGGGCAGGGCCTGGAAGGCCAGCACGAAGGTCGAGGCGGACTCCTTGCCGATGAAGGGCGCCTCGGCCCCGCCGATATAGCCGAACACGAAGGCCGTGCCCGTGCGCGTGGCCTCGTCCAGCGCGTTGACCGCCGCGTTCAGTCCGCCGAAGACGCTTTGCGCCGCTTCGACCTTGAGAAAAAAGACGGCGAGGGCGAATTGCAACGCCACGCCCATGGTCACCGCGCGCCACGGCACGCATCTGCGGTTCTCGCTCAAGGCCCACGCCAGGGCGATCATCAGCAGCAGGCCCAGGCCGCTTTGCAATGCCAACATTCTCAGTTTGCTCCCCCAAGCGTACCGGCTTCAGTCGCCGAAGCGGTTGCAGCCAGTGAATAAGAGATGGATACTAGCCGATATTCTGTCGTCGCAAGCCAGTGATGAACGTCATGACCTTAGCTTCACCGCACACCCTCAGCCGCCGTGGCGCCGTGGCCGCCTTGGCGCTGGCGGGCGGCGGCCTGGTGTTGGGCGTGCCGCTGGCGCGGGCCCAGGCCCAGAAGAAAAACTTCGGCCCCGGCGGTCCCGCCGAGGCGTTTCAATATTGGCTCGCGATCGACTCTGGCGGCATCGTCACGGTGGGCGTGCACCTGGCCGAGATGGGCCAGGGGGTGACCACCGCCCTGCCGCAACTGGTGGCCGAGGAGCTCAACGTGCCCTGGGCCGACGTGCGCTTTACCTTCCCGCCCAACGGCAAGGTTTACTACAACCGCGGCTACGGCCCCTTCCAGGAAAGCACCGGCGGCAGTTCCACCATTCGCGGCCAGTTCCAGATGTTCCGCGAAATCGGCGCCACCGCCCGCGAGATGCTCAAGGCCGCCGCCGCGCAAGAGTGGAAAGTTTCCGTCGCTGAGGTCACGGCCGATCAAGGCCGCGTGGTTCACGCCGCTTCGGGCCGTTCGCTGGGCTATGGCGCACTCGCTGAAGCGGCTTCGCGCATGGCCCCGCCGACGGACGTGCCGCTCAAGCCCAAGGAACAATGGACGCTTTTGGGCAAGCCGCTGCCGCGCCTCGACACGTCGGCCAAGGTCGACGGCTCGGCGCAGTTCGGCACCGACGTGATGCTGCAGGGCATGCTGGTGGGCGCCATTCGCATGTGCCCGGTGTTCACCGGCAAACTGAAATCCGTCGACCCCGCGCCCGCGTTGGCGGTCAACGGCGTGGCGCAGGTCGTCACTCTCGACAACGCCGTGGTGGTGCTGGGTTCGGGCTATTGGCCGGCGCACAAGGGCCTGCAGGCGCTGGCGCCCGAGTGGGACTTGGGCCCCCGCGCCGGCTACGACATGGCGGCCCTCAAGGCCGATCTCGACGCGGGCGTGAACAATCCCACCGCGCCGATCCTGCATTCCAAAGGCGACGTGGACGGTGCGCTGCAGTCTGCCAAAACGAAACTCACCTTCGACTACGACGCGCCTTATCTGGCCCATGCCTGCATGGAGCCCATGAACGCGACTGCTTTCGTGCGCGCGGGCGCCATCGACATCTGGATGCCGGGGCAAAGCCACACCAATGTCATCGACGGCGTGGCGGCGGCGCTGCAAGTGGATGCCTCGATCATTCGCGTCCACCGCACCTTCATGGGCGGCGGTTTCGGCCGGCGCGGCGAGGCCGACGTGGCGGTGCAAGCGGCGCTCGTGTCCAAGGCCGTGGGCGTGCCGGTGAAACTGATCTGGTCGCGCGAGGAAGACATCCGCCACGACTACTATCGCCCGGCGGCGAAGATGCGTTTCACGGTGGCGCTGGACGAGGCGGGCCTGCCCACGGCGATGGACATCGCCAGCGCCTGCCCCTCCATGGCGCTGCGACGGTTTCCGCGCTCCGTCAAGGACGGCAAGGACATGTCCCATGTCTCGGGCATCGCCGAGAGCCCCTATGCCGTCGCCGCCTTGCGCATGCGCTCGGCCATCGTCGACAACGGCGTGCCGGTAGGCTACTGGCGCGCGGTCAACCACAGCCAGAATTTGTTCTTCCGCGAGTCGGTGATCAACGATCTGGCGATGCGCGCCGGCGCCGATCCCATCGCCTACCGGCGCAAGCTGCTGGCCGATCAGCCGCGCTTTCTGGCGCTGCTCGACGCCATTGAAGACTTAAGCGACTACAAGACGCCATTGACCGCCAAGCCGGGCGTGCGCCGCGCGCGCGGCATGGCGCTCAACAACTCCCACGGCTCCCTGTGCGCCCAAGTGGCCGAAGTCAGCGTCGTCGCCGACAACGCGTTCACCGTCGACCGGGTCAGTTGCGTCATCGACGTGGGCGTCGTCGTCAACTCCGGCATCGTCGCGGCGCAGATGGAAAGCAGCATCCTCGACGGCCTCTCGGCGGCGCTGTTCGGCGAAATCACGCTGGCTCACGGCGCGGCGGTGGAGGGCAACTTCGACCGCGTGCGGTTCCTGAAGTTGGCCGAAGCCCCCGATGTGCATGTGGTGGTGCGCGAGTGGCCGGGTGCGAACCCCGGCGGCGTGGGCGAGCCGGGCCTGCCGCCCATCGCGCCCGCCGTCACCGACGCCTTGGCCCGCGCCACCGGGCAGCGCTTGCGCGCCCTGCCCATCGTCAAGCAAACTGCTGGCTTTAGTGTTTAGACCCATGGCGCATGCAACGCTCCGTCATAAAAGCTTCACGATTTCGTCACAGAGTCATGATGGGTATGCACTAGACCCAGTTAACAGAAACTCCCGCTTGCGATAGGCAGCCCGCGATGATGAACCAACCCGAACATACCGTGTCCTCCTACGACGCCGAGTTGGCCCAGCAGGAGCGCCGCGTGCTGGAAATGGGCGGCTTGGTGGAGGCGCAACTGGCCGCGGCCATGGACGCGCTGATGAAACGCGACGCCGAGGCCGCCGAGCGCATCGTCGCCAAGGACGCCGCCGTCGACGAGTGCGACCGCAAGGTCGAGGCCGGCGCGCTCAGCATCCTCGCCCGCCGCCAGCCGGTGGCGAGCGACCTGCGCTACGTCTTCGGCACGATCAAGATGGCCGGCTCGCTCGAGCGCGTGGGCGATTACGCCAAGAACATCTCCAAGCGCACCATCGTGCTGGCGCAGCACCGCGACGTCGAGGTGCCCCCGGCCATGGGCACGCTGGGCGCCACGGTGCTCAAGATGCTGCGCGACGTGATGGATTCCTTCACCACGCGCGACGCGCGCAAGGCGGAATCGGTGTGGCAGCGCGATTGGGAAATCGACGAGCTCACCAACCGCATCCTGCGCCAGGTGGTGGCCGACATGAGCCGCGACGTGATCCGCAAGGGCAGCGACGGCGCCAACGCCGTCGAGGCGCAGACCCACCTGCTGTTCATCGGCAAGAACCTGGAGCGCGTCGGCGACCATGCCACCAACATCGCCGAGGTCATCCAGTTTCAGCTCTCGGGCTCGTGGGCCTCGCTCGACCGGCCCAAGGCCGACGGCGCCATGAAAGTGGCGGATTAGATAGAGATTCGCGGCCTTGCGATGCAGCGCCTTTACGCCGCGATCTTGAGCGGCTTGGCCCGCTGAATGCGGCGGCGCTGCTTCGGGCTATGCATCGCGTCCCACAAATCGCTGCGCCGCTGCGTGTTCAGCCAGAAATCGGCGCTATTGCCGAACACGCGGGCAAGGATCAGCGCGGTGGCGGCCGTCACCTTGCGGCGATCATTGCACAACTCATTGACGTGCTTGCGCTGCACGCCCATGGCCTGAGCCAGCGCGGCTTGGGTCAGGCCGATCTCCGCCATGAACTCCTCCGACAGAATTTCACCGACGCTGGCAGGTTTGCGCTTGGTCATCAGCATGGTTGCCCTCAATCGTAACTGTGGTCGTTCAGATGCAACTCGCGGGCTTCACCCGTTCCTGCGTTCCACCGGAAAATCAGGCGCCACCGGCGATTGACGCGGATCGAGTGAAAACCGTCCAGTGTGCCTTTGAGTTTCTCGAAGTGATTACTAGGCGGAATCCTCAAATCTTGATCGGTCTTGGCGTCATCGATCATCTGAATCTTGCGGAACAGCCGCGCTTCGATATCCGGCGGGATGCGTCGCGCTCTGACGTCATCGACAAAGAATTCGCGCAGCCAAGAATCCCGAAAACTGATGATCATGGCGCCGTTCCGTCACTGAGTATATGTACCACTCTATGGTACATCCGGGCAAGTCCGGTCATGGCGCCCGAATCACGCGGCCAAGGCGCGGCCCAACCCCCGCGCCACCAGGGTCATCTTGCAGATGTTGGCCGGGAAGCGGTCGATCAGTTCCTTGAGCGTGTCGACCACCGCCGTGTCGGGCGGGGCGAGCCGCGTCGCCGGGCAATCGAAATAGATCATGCGCGCCGGGCCGTGGGCGTCGCGTTCCAGCACCTGGGCGCGATCCTGCAGTTGGCCGGACGCGATCGGCGGCGTCAGGCGCGCGTGCAGCAGGTCGAGAAACGCGGGCCAGGCACCGAAGTGGCGATAGAACGACGGAATCACCGGCCCGTCGCCCCCGTGCAGTTGGCGCGCCAGGCGCCGGAGCGCCTCGCGCGTGGCGGCGGGCGCGCTGGCCAAGTCGACCATGGGCGGCAGCGCGGTCAGGGTCGCGGGCGTGGGCCGCGCCGCGAGACCGCGCTGGGGCTTGCGCCGCAGACGCGCCTCGACGGTTTCCTCCAGCACGAAGCGCAGGGCCTCGAGCGCGATGAGATTGGCGGGGTTGGCCTTGCCGTAAGCCGCGCAGGTGGCGGCGACGCCCGCGCGCGCGGCCGCGTCGAGGCCGCAAGCGCCGAGATCGGCGGGCGTCAGGTTCAGCGCAATGTCGGGCACCTCGGCCACGAGCCCCTCGGCCGCCGCGCGCAGCGAACCCGAGACATAAGCGGGACCAAGGTGCGCCCAAACCCACTCCAGGCACCCGGGCACGGTGGCCATGTTGCGGAAGATCAAATTCACCATGGGCACGCCGAGGGCATTTCGGAGATCGGCGTAAATCTCGGCGATCGCGCCGGTGGCCTCGGACTCCTTGATCTCGGCGAGGGCGGTGTCGGCCATGTCGGCGTGCGGTTGACCCGTGGTTAGGCGCTGATCTTGGTCAGCATCTTCTCGAAATCCACCGCCGAGAGCGGCTTGGAGTAGTAGTAGCCCTGAATGCTATCGCAGCCGTTGTCGCGCAGGAAGTCGACGTGCTCCAAGATCTCGGCGCCCTCGGCCACCACCTCCAGGTTCAGCCCGCGCGAGAGGCCGATGATGGCGCGCGCGATCTCGGCGGTGTTCTGGTTGTCCTGGACGTCGCGCACGAAGGCGCGGTCGATCTTCAGCGTGGTGATGGGAAACCGCCCCAGGTACGACAGGCTCGAATAGCCCGTGCCGAAATCGTCGATCGACAGCCCGCAGCCCAGGTCGCGCACCTTCTGCATGCGCGCGATGGCCGCGTCGATGTCGTTCATCAGCATGCTTTCGGTGATCTCCAGTTCCAGCCATTTGGCGTCGAGGCCGCAGGCGGACAAGTTGGCGACGACCTTGTCGAGCAAATCCTTGGCGCGGAATTGGTGGGCCGAGACGTTCACCGACATCTTGATGGGCTCGTAGCCCTTGTCCTGCCAGGCCTTGGTCTGGCGGCAGGCTTCGCGCATCACCCAGGTGCCGATATCGACGATCAGGCCGGTTTCCTCGGCCACGGGAATGAACTCGCCGGGGCCGATCATGCCGCGCTTGGGGTCCATCCACCGGATCAAGGCCTCGCCGCCCTTCACCTGGTTGGTCTTGGGGTTGACCTTGGGTTGGTAGAACAGCACGAACTCATTGTTGGCCAGCGCGCCGCGGATGCGCTTTTCCAGCTCCAGGCGATTTTTCGCCTTGGTGTTCATGTCGGAGGCGAAGAAGCGGTATTGGTCGCCGCCCGCCTGCTTGGCGAAGGACATGGCCGACAGCGAGCCCTTGAGCAGTTCGTCGAAATCCTTGCCGTCGGTGGGGAAGATCGACAGGCCCACGGACAAGGTCGCGAAAATGTCCTCGTCCTTGAGCCGGAAAGCCTTGCGCATGCCGTTCAAGACTTTCTCGGCCACGATCACGCTGTCGTCGATGGCCGAGATCGGCGTCATGACCGCGAACTTGTCGCCGTCCAAACGCGCCGCGGTGTCGGACTGGCGCACGACCTTGCTCAGCCGCTCGCCCAGCTCCTTCAGCAGTTGATCGCCGGCGGCGTAGCCCAGGCCCTCGTTGATGACGGTGAAGCGGTCGATGCCCATCACCAGCATGGCGATGGACTTGTTGGCGCGCTTGGCGGTGAGGATGTTCTGCTCGACGCGGTCGGCCAGCAGGCTGCGGTCCGGCAGGCCCGTGAGCGGGTCATGGCCCACCTTGCGCGTGGCCCCCATCGTCGCGTCGCTCTGGAACGTCTCGGACAAAATCAATGCCACGTACTGGCTGGGCACGCCGGTGCCGTCCAGCACCGGGGTCATGGTGAGCGAATGCAGTTGCGCCTTGCCGTCGGCATGCTTGGAGCGCACCGAGTCGTAGTGCTGGCGCTGGGTTTGCGTCCACAGCGCGTCGCAGAACGCCGTGTCGTTATGCTCGGCGAACAGCTCGCGCGCGTTCATGCCCTCGAGCCGGCCGACCTCGTGACCCGTGAGTTTGGCAAAGGCGGGATTGGCGCGCTGAATGACGCCTAAGCGGTCGGTCACCATCACGGCATCCGACGTGGCGTCCAAGACCGCCTGGAACAAAGCGTCGTGCTGCGTCATCGCGACGGTTAGGCCCCTGATAACACGTGTCTTTTTGCGCGCCACCGGGCGCGGGCGAGGCCTTTATACCCCGCGCGCGGGGGCTTGGGGAGGGGGGCGGAGGTGCGCGGACAGGCGTCGCCGTTTATGTGCGCGGGCTCAGGTGCGCGGGCGGTCGCAAAAGCGGTCGTAGGCCTCGCCGTGGGCGGCCAGGCCCTTGTCGATCATGGCCTGCATCAGGAAATCGCCGACGTTGGCCATGCCGACGAAGATGTCGGGTCGCACGCCGAGCACGCCGGCCAGCAGCCCCGCGCGCACGTCGGGCGAACTCGCGTCGAACAGCGCGCGGCACTTTTTCACCGACAGCGAGGCGATCTGATCGTGGTCGTGACTGTCGGCCAGGATGCGCGCGGCGACCGTCATGGCGGTGAAGTCCAGCAGGCCCGGCGACAGGCGCTCGACCTTGGCCAGCAATTTCGTGCTCTCGCCCTTGTCGAGCTTGGCGACCGGGGCCGAGTAGGCGCGCGAGATGCGCAGCTTGGCGTAGGAGACGTCGCGGCGCACGCTGGTCTTGGCGGTCCATTCCGACTCGGTCATGAGCGTGGCTTCGGGAAACTCGGTCTCGACGCCATTTTCCGCCGAGCAGTAAACCAAGCCGGCCTCGACGTCCTCGACGATGTAGGCGGTGCCGTCCTTCGAGTACGCCGTCGCGCCGCGCGGAAACTTCGAGGCCATGGACTCTCCGGTGTTGAAGCGGGCCAGAATTGAGACGGGCCGGGGGTGATTCGGGCGCACCATACGCCGGGTCAATTTGAATAGATACCGCGAATAGAGACCGCGGAAATGGTCGGTTTTTGGGCCTTTCAGGCGACCCTCACGAGGGGATCGCGCCGTCTTGGGTTTGGGGAAACCGCTGGATGTCGTCGCTGCCGGGTTTGGCCCGAGGGCGGACAGGCGGAGCGTCATCGGGCCTGGGGCGTGGCCGCAAGGTCGTGTCGCACTTGGCGATTTCGGCCGCGGCGTGATGGGGGATTTTCAATTCGTGCAGCAGCGCCGTGCGCAGCACGCAGTAGGTCTTCCGGTTCGGCCAGCGTGCAAGCAACGCCTCGGCGGCGGTCAGCGCCTCGCGAAAGCGCTCGGTTTCGAGATAGATCGCGAGTTAGAGCTGGCGCCAATTTTCCGGCGAGTCTCGTCCGGCGCCGGCAATGGCGGAGCGGATCGACGCCAGCGCGTCGTCGTGGCGTCCCAACTGGAAGTATGCCGTCGCCAGCAAGGCCTCTTGCGGCGGCGTGACGTTCACGGTGAACCTGCGCCGTCCCTCGAGGATGATCACGGCTTTCTCGTAATCCTCGATCACCATGTAGAGTTGGCCGATGTTGTGAAGCGTGGCCGCGATTTTCTCGAGCGGCAGTCCCACGCCCCGGTCGGGGTCCGATTCATCGAGGCTGGCGAGAAACGACTCGATGGCGCCCCGATAATTGCTCCGCTCGGCCTGTTGATAGGCAAGACTTTGCCAGATGGTGGCGCGCTCGTAAGGCGTGAGCCGCGGATCCGAGAGAACGATGCGATAGGCCGCCTCGGCCTCGCGCTGGGCAGCCTTGCGCGCCATGGCCTCGGCGGTGCGGATGTAGGTGCGCGCGCGCTCGCTCAAGTGCTGTTGGGCTTGGGGCAAGACGTCGTGGTACCCGAACGCCGGCTTCGGCGGCGCTGGCGGTGGCACGGGCGTGTTTGGCTGCGCGCACGCCGCGAGTAAGGCCGCACTCAACGCTACGTTCGCTGCAAACATCTTGCCCATCGTCACGCCTTCGTTCCGTGCCGCTCAGGCACGGGCACACGCTGCAGGTCCTCGATGCCGGGCGGAAACAGCTTGTGCAGAGGCCGTTGGAGGGGCCGCGACGGCATCGCGCTTTCGCAGGGCGGCATGGCGGCCAGCGCCTTTTCATCAAGGCCCACCAACCGCGCGGCGCAGGTGCGCATTTGACAGTAGTAGCGGTTCTGCGGCCAGCGCGTGACCATGTCGTTGAGCAAGCCGAGGGCGTCGAGGTTGCGATCTCGCGCCAGGTAAAGCTCCAGCAGGATGCCGTGCCAGTCCTCGCGCGGGCCGGGCGAGGCGGCGATGGCGGCGCGGTAGGCGGCGATGGCGTTGTCGTGGCGCTCGGCGCGCCGGTAGGTCAGCCCGAGCAAGGCGGTGTCGCTGGCGCGCGTCATGCCGAAGATGTCGCGCTGGCCTTCCAGCACGTCGATGGCCTTGGCGTATTGATCGGTGAGGACGAAATACCCTCCCAGCGTCGCCAGGGTCTCGGCGATGTGCGCGCGCGGCGGGCCCACGCCCCGGTCGGGGTCGGCCCCTTCGAGGCTGTCGAGAAGCGCGTCGATGGCCGCATCGTAGTGCTGCTGCGCGGCATGGATGTGTGCTAAACTGCGCCATGTCGTTGCGCGCTCGATATCGTTGAGGCGCGCATCGGCCAACAGGGCGCGCAACAAGGCTTCGGCCTTGTCGTAAGCGCGCCGGGCGGCGAGATCGTCGGCCGCCGCCAGGGCCGTCGCGGCCAAGGGCCCCAGCTGAGCCGCAGCCGCCGGTGCGGCCTCGAGCGCGGCCACGGGCTCCGCCCGGACAGGCGCCGCCGGGCCCATCATCATCGCCACGCAGAGGAGGAGTTTCGCTGTGTTCGCCGCCGCCATCGGCAGTCTCCCCACGACCGAGGGAGCGAAGGACATCACACGAATGTGGCGAAAAGCCGCGCCAATTTTCGCTGCGCCGCACCCATGCGTTTTACGCATGCAAGCAACAATATTGCGCCTGTTATTTTTGTTCGACCCTGGTGGAACAGGCGATTCAGGCGCAATAAAATTATGCCGGCATGCGCAAAACGCAGGGCTTGGAAATTGCCTTTTGCAGCGCAATATGGCCTCCCGCCGCATCACGGCCACGGCGGCTTCGTCGCGGCGACAGCCTCGGGTGCGCCCCGTAAGGTCCGTGACGAGGATCGCTCAAGTGGGGGGAGCACAATGACGGCAAAGGCTTTGGTTTTATCTTTTGTGTTGGTTGCGGTGTCATGGAACGCGGCCGCCGCCGAGCCCACGCCCATTCCCCGCGACGCATTGGCCAAGGCCGACTACGTCAAGGGCCGGGCCGCCTTCCAAAGCCGCTGCAGCGCCTGCCATGCGCTCGCCGGCGGCGCGGCGGATCTCGCCGGCCCGGCGCTCTACGGCATGTTTGGACGGCAAGCGGGCACCAAACCCGGCTTCGCGTTTTCGACGGCGCTGGAAGATGCGGGTTTCGTCTGGACCCCCGAACGCCTGGCGGCATGGCTGGCCGATCCTGTCGGCTATTTGCCCGGCAACATCATGATGATCCCCGAGCCCGTGCCCGAACGCGACCGGCTCAACATGATTTCCTTCATGATGGTCGAAGCCGGCGCCGCCGACTGGCCGCGCCCCGAAATCGTCAACGCCAATGCCGCCGCCGATGCCGCCAAGCCGTACCCGGAGCGCTTTCCCAGCTTCTGGAACCACATGATGTTCAACACCGTGCGCTACGCCTGGGAGCGCCCCGGCCAAGAGGCGTATGTCGTGGACGTTTACTACAACGAGGACGGCTCGGTGACCTCCAACCAAAAAGGCGTCAGCGGCTTTTGGCACATCGCCGAGACGGCCCCGGTGCCGCCGATGTTCTGCTACGCGCTGCAAGGTTTGGCCGTGGAGCCCGGAGTCGTCGTGGAGTGCATCCCCGTGGCCGCCATGTCGATCCCGCGCTTCAAGGAGCGGCTGTGGCAATCCAAGGGCTATCGGGGCCAGGTGATCAACGGCGGCATCCTGCCCGGCCGGCCCGAGAAAACCGCCGCTGTTCAAGCCGCACCCGCCGGAGGACACGTGCCATGATGTTGCCCTCGATTCACCGCCGATTCACCTTTTCGCGCGATCATTCCATGCCCGGAGTCGGACGGGCGATGGGCCCGTTCGCGAGCCGCGAGACAGGACGCGATGGAAGGCCTCGACCACTTTTTCGATCTCTACGACCGCTTTGTGCCGCGCTGGCTGGGCGACGCGCTCGCCGTCGCCGTGGTGGCGATGCTGGTGCTGATCGTGGTGGTCTAGCGCTGCTGCGCACGGCGCTGGCGGCTGCCGCATTGGCCTTGAGCTTCGCGCTGCCCGCCCGCGCCGATATTCTCATCACCAACGTCACCCTCCACGACGGCACCGGGGCCGCGGCCCAGGCCGGCGTCAACGTGCTGATCAAAGGCGACAAGATCGCCAGCATCTCCACCGCGGCGCTAAAGGCGCGCGGTGCCATGGTCATCGACGGCACCGGCAAGTATCTCATTCCCGGGTTGTTCGACGCCCACGTGCATATTCGCGGCGGCCAGGCGGGCGCGGTAGGGCAGGGCGCCGAACGCAAGACCACCATGGACCGCGCGGCCGGCATCACCGCGCTGCACAGCTATCTCTACAGCGGCGTGACCTCGGTTTACGATTCCGGCAACAACCCCGATTTCATCTACGCGCTGCGCGCCGAGGAGCGCGCCGGGAAACTGATTTCGCCGCGCATCTTCGCCGCCGGAGGGACCATCAGCGTGCCCGGCGGCTACGGCGCGGGGCCCACGGCGCTCAAGATCGCCAACTGGGAGCAGGGCCAGGTCGACCGGGCCGCCAAGATCGCGCGCGAACAGCCCGACATGCTGAAACTCATCATCGACCGCCAGGGGCTCTACGCCAACAAGGCGGTGCCGACGATGACACCGGACATGGTGAAAAACGTCATCGCCTTCGCAGCGTCCAAGGGCGTGCGCACCACGGTGCACATCAGCGCGGAATGGGACGCCGAGACGGCGCTGAACGCCGGCATCACCGCCTTTGCCCATCCCGTGCTGCGCGCCGTGGTCAACGACGGCTACATCGAGGCGTTGGCCCGCGGCAAGGTACCGGTCGCCACCACCATGGTGGTGTTCGACTCGATTGCCCGCGTCGCCGACGATCCCAGCTTCTTCGATGAACCTTTGTTTGTCGCCACCATGACCGAGGCCGAGCGCGAGCACGCCAAGGGCTCGGAGCGCGAGCGCTACATCGCCTCGGGCATGTCGGGCATGTTCAAGCTGATGCGTCCCCACGCCCAGGCCAACATCAAGCGCATGCATGACGCGGGCGTGGTGCTGGCGCTGGGCACCGACCGCACCATCGGCCCCATGGTCCACGAGGAACTGAAGCTGCTCCATGCCTCGGGCATCAAGCCCTTCGACCTCATCAAGATCGGCACGCTGAACGCCGCCGCTTATGTCGGCCGCGCTAACGATTTGGGCTCGGTGGAGCCGGGTAAGCTCGCCGACGTGGTGCTGCTCGACGACGACCCGGCGGCCGACGTGGCGAACTTCGCCGCCGTGGCGCGCGTCATCAAGAACGGCCGCGAGATCGACCTCGGCAAACTCGACCTGCCGGTGAACAAGAAAAAGAAATGACCATGAAACTTTCGCGCATCCTTTTCGTCGGCGCGCTGCTTCTGGCAGCCACGGCAGACGCCGCGCTTGCTGCCGAGAAGGTGCTGAAGGTCGCCACGGGCTTCTTGAGCAGCCGGCGCGGCGATCCCTATCAGGGCATCACGCTGCCGGCCGTGTTCACGCACCATGCCATCTTCGACACGCTCACCTCGGTGGACGCGCAAGGCCGTGTGATCCCGTCGCTCGCCGTGGAATGGCGGCCCGAGACCGCCAAGGCCGACGTCTGGGTGTTCACGTTGCGCCCGGGTGTGACGTTCAACAACGGCGAGCCCCTGACGGCCGAGGCCCTGGTGGTCTCGGCCGCGCACATGGCCTCGCCCAACGGCCGCGCCGAGACCATCGGTTCGCAGATGTATCAGGTGGCGCGCGTCGAGGCTGTGGACGATGTGACCGCGCGGGTCATCCTGAGCGAGTCCGACGCGCTGTTTCCGCTGCACGCCACCTCCTGGCGCATCCCTGCGCCCAAGGCCTTCACGACCATGGACCCGCTGGCCTTCGCCGCCAACCCGGTGGGCAGCGGGCCTTTCAAAGTCGATAGCTGGATCGAGGGCCGTGCGCGATTGGTGGCCAACCGCGCGTCGTGGCGCGCGCCCAAGATCGACGCCATCGACATCGTCGAAATGGTCGATGAGACCTCGCGCATGCAGGCTTTCCTGTCGGGCGCGGTGAACTTGGTGCTGAGTCTCTCACCCGACCAACGCGGCGCGGTGGAGCAGGCGGGCGGCACCTTCTTCGCGCGCAAGACCTCCAGCGTTTATTTCCTCGCCCCCGTCACGGCTTACCGCGACAACCCGGCCAAGGACAAACGCGTGCGCCAGGCACTCAATCTGGCCGTCAACCGCCAAGCCATCATCGACGCCATCCTCGGCGGGGCCACGACGCCCGCCTCGCAGCTCTCCATTCCCGGCTCCTTCGGCTACGACGACGACCTGAAGCCGATTCCTTACGATCCAGCCAAGGCCAAGGCGCTGCTGGCCGAAGCCGGTTATGCCCAGGGCTTGAAGCTGACGGCGGGCATCTCGGCGGGGGTGCGGGCCAGCGACATCACCTATTTCCAGCAAGTCGCGGCGGACTTGGAAAAGGTCGGCGTTCATCTGGAACTCATCGGCCGCTCGCTCGCGATCCAGCAAAAGCAGATGTTCGGCGGCGATCTGGAGATGGACATGATCAACATGTTCACCCGCGGCCAGGACATGATCGTCGATTACCGGCACCGGGCCTGCGTGGGCACCACCCAAGGCCGCTCGCCGGTGCACTGCGACGCGGACGTGACGGCGGCGGTAAAGGCCGCCATGGCCGAGATCGAGCCCGAGAAACGCGCGGCGCTCTACCGGCGCGTGGCGCAACTGGAACACGACAGCCCGCCCGGCATCGTGTTGTGGCAAGGCGTGGAGTTTGACGCCCTGAGCAAGGGCATCAGCGGCTACGAGCCCGCCTACGACACCATGCGTTTGCATTTGATCGACATCGCCCCATGACCATCACCGGAGGCTTGCCATGACCGACCACGACGCAAGAGCACACAGCACCTTGGATCGCCGCGGTGTCATCGGCGGCGGCCTCACGGCCCTCGCCGCCGTGGGCTCGGCGCAGGCCCAAACGCCGCCAGCGCCGCGATCCTATGCCCCGAAACCTTTGGGCCTCGATCCCCAGAAGATTCCGGGCCTGTCGGAAAAGATCCTCGTCAGCCATTACGAGAACAACTACATGGGCGCCGTGCGGCGCCTGAATGCCATCACCGAGCAACTGGCCGCACTGGATTTCGCCAAAGCCCCGGTGTTCACTATCAACGGCTTGAAGCGCGAGGAGTTGGTGGCGGCCAATTCCATGATCCTGCACGAACTTTACTTCGATAGTCTCGGCGGCAGCGGCGCGCCCGACGGCGCGTTGGCCGAGGCCATGACGCGCGATTTCGGCGGCGTGGACAAGTGGCGCGCGGAGTTCGCTGGCACGGGCATGGCCTTGGGCGGCGGCTCCGGCTGGGTGCTGCTCACCTACTCGCCGCGCGACCGGCGGCTCATGAACCAGTGGGCCGCCGATCACACCATGACCCTCGCCGGCGCCACGCCGATCCTGGCGCTCGACATGTACGAGCACGCCTACGCCATGGACTACGGCGCCAAGGCCGCGGCTTACGTCGACGCGGTCATGGGCACGCTCAATTGGGCCGCTGCCGCCCGCCGCTTCGCCGCCGCCACCCGCGCCTGATCAGCCGAGGACACCATGACCGAGCACACCCCCGCCAAACCCTATACCGGCCCCGCCGGCGGTTGGGCCTCGCTGAAGGCGAGCGCCGAGCACCTGTTGCGCGGCGGCGCGCCGGTGGCCGGGGCCAAGGCCTTGCTCAGCGTCAACCAGCCCGAGGGCTTCGACTGCCCGGGATGCGCCTGGGGCGATCCCAAGCACACGTCATCGTTCGAGTTCTGCGAAAGCGGCGTCAAGGCCGTGGCCTGGGAGGCCACAGGTAAGCGCTGCACGCCGGAGGTGATGGCGCGGCACACGGTATCGTCGCTGATGGCCGAGGACGAGCATGTCTTGGAATCGCTCGGCCGGCTCACGCACCCCATGGTCTATGACGCGGCCGAAGATATCTACAAACCCATCGCCTGGGACGATGCCTTCGCGCTCATCGGCCGGGAACTCGGCGCGCTCGATCACCCCGACCAGGCGATCTTCTACACCTCGGGGCGCACGTCCAACGAGGCGGCCTTCCTGTGGCAGTTGTTCGTGCGCGAGTTCGGCACCAACAACCTGCCCGACTGCTCCAACATGTGCCACGAGGCCTCGGGCGTGGCGTTGAAAGAAAGCATCGGCATCGGCAAGGGCACGATATTGCTCGAAGACATGAAGCTGGCCGACGCCATTTTCATCTTCGGCCAGAACCCCGGCACCAATCACCCGCGCATGCTGGGCGACCTGAAGGAGGCCGCCGCGCGCGGCGCCCAAATCGTCACCGTCAATCCGCTCAAGGAGCGCGGGCTGGAGCGCTTCGCCGACCCCAAGAACCCGCTCGCCATGGCGGGCGACGCCTTGGGCGGGCAGGGCGCGCCGCTCACCAGCCTTTATCTGCAAATTCAGATTGGCGGCGACTTGGCCCTGGTGAAGGGCATGATGAAGGCGCTGATTGCGCTGGACGAGGACGCCAAGGCGCGCCACGCCAAATCGGTGCTCGACGATGAGTTCATCGCCGCCCACACGCGGGGGCTGGGCAACCTCATCGCCGATCTCAAGGCCGAGCCATGGGATCGCATCGAGGCTCAGGCGGGCGTGAGCCGCGCGCAAATCGAAGCGGCGGCCGCGATCTATGCCAAGGCCGAGCGCGTCATCTGCACCTGGGCCATGGGACTCACGCAACACAAGCTGGGCGTGGAGACCATTCAGCAGATCACCAATCTCCTATTATTGCGCGGCAACATCGGCCGGCCCGGCACGGGCCCGTGCCCCGTGCGCGGCCATTCCAACGTCCAAGGCGACCGGACCATGGGCATCACGGAATTGCCGCGCCCGGAATTTCTGGACAGTCTCGAGCGCGTGTTTGGTTTCCAGGCCCCGCGCAAGTCCGGCGTCAATACCGTCGAGGCCATCGCGGCCATGCGCGACGGCAAGGCCAAGGTGCTGCTGGCCATGGGCGGCAACTTCGCCGCCGCCTGCCCGGATTCAAGCGTCACCTGGCCAGCGCTGCGCGGGCTGAATTTGACGGTGCATGTCTCCACCAAGCTCAACCGCAGCCACTTGGTGCATGGCAAGAAAGCGCTGATCTTGCCCGCCCTGGGGCGCACCGAGATCGACGTGCAAAAGACCGGGCGGCAGGCCGTGACGGTCGAAGACTCCATGAGCATGGTGCACGCGAGCCAGGGCATGAACCGCCCGGCGTCCGAGCACCTGCGCTCCGAGCCCTGGATCGTAGCGGGCATCGCCCAGGCCACGTTGCCCGCGTCCAAAGTGCCCTGGGCCGAGCTGCGCGAGGATTACCGGCTGATCCGCGCCAAGATCGAGGCGGTGTTTTCCGACTTCGAGAATTTCAACGAGCGCATCGGCCGCGCCGGCGGCTTCTTCCTCGGCAACGCGGCCAAGGACCGCGTGTGGAACACCGCCACGGCCAAGGCCAATTTCATGGTGCAGCCGTTGCCGTCCATCACGATGCGCGAGGCCGCCCAATCGCTCACGGCCGAGCGGGTGTTCACGCTCATGACCTTCCGCGCCCACGATCAGTACAACACTACCGTCTATGCCCGCGACGACCGCTACCGCGGCATCAAGGGCCAAAGGCGCGTGGTGTTCATCCATCCCGAGGATCTCGCGGCCATCGGCCTCGCGGCCGGCGAAGTCGTGGATATCGCCACCGTGTGGCACGATGCGCGCGAACGCGTCGCCCGGGGCTTCGCGCTCACGCCCTACGACATCCCGCGCGGGTGCCTGGGCGCCTATTTCCCCGAGACCAACGTGCTGGTCCCGCTCGACAGCCATGGCCCGCGGTCCGGCACGCCCACCAACAAGTCCATTCCCGTCGTGTTGCGAAAGTCGCCGTCATGAGTTCCGACCCCGCCATCGCCGCCACGCCCAAGCCGCCGTACTACGCGGTGATTTTCACATCGCTGCGCACCCCAGGCGACAACGGCTACGCCGCCACGGCCGAGCGCATGGTCGAGATCGCGCGCACCCTGCCGGGCTTTCTCGGCATCGAATCGGCCCGCGAAGGCCTCGGCATCACCGTGTGTTATTGGGACAGTCTTGAATCCATCGCGCGCTGGAAGGCCCACGCCGAGCATCAAGAGGCCCAGCGGCGCGGCAAGAGCGAATGGTATGCGCACTTTCGCACCCGCATCGCCAAGGTCGAACGCGATGACGGCTGAGGCGCTGCGCGAGCGATATCCCGGGCTGGACGCTCTGGCCGTCCTGGTGTTCCTCGCCCTCTGCGCCGGCCCGGCGGGCGGGCGGTCGTTGTCAAAAAAGCTCGGCCGCGCCCAAAGCGACGTGTTTCGCGCGCTCAGTACCTTGGAGGAGGCGGGCCTTATCGCCGCCCAGCCGCCCGTCGCCGACGATCCGCTGCGGCGCACCGTGGCGCTGACGCGGGCAGGACTTCAACTCGCCGCGCAAACAAAAACGCCGCCGGCGTGACCCGGCGGCGTTCGGACGGCCCTGACGGACCGGATTAGTTGGCGGCCAGTTGCGCTTCCTTGGCGCGGCTGTCGATGTACTTCAGCCATTGCGCGGCGTCGTTGGCCTTGTCCTTGAACTTCGACGCGCTGGTGCACGAATTGCGCGCCGGGCCCCATTTCTTCTGCTCGATCTGGGAAATGCACAGCGTCACCCAGGCGGCACCCTCGTCCTTGAGGCCCTTCTTGTCGATGGCGCTCTTGCAGGCGTCCTCGGCGTCCTTGTACTGGTTGAGCTGAAGCTGGGCCTGGCACAGGCGCATTTCCAAGGTGCCGTTGGAGGATTTGTCGGCGGCCTCCTTCAGCCAGGGGATCGCCTTCTTGTATTCGCGCGCGTTGAAGTAGGCGTTGGCGACCGCTTCCAGGTTCTCGGGCGTGCGTTGAATCTGGTTGGCCTTGAAGGACTTTTCCAGCAGCACCGCGCCCTTGTAGGGGTTCTCGTGGAACATGTAGAGGCGGGCGAGACGGACGATGTCCTTCTCCTCGGTGATGAAGCCCAGCTTGTGGGCGGCGTCGAACACGACGAAGGATTCCTTTTCCTTGCCGAGTTCGTTGTAAATCGCCGAGAGCTGGATCCAGTAGGTCTTGTTGTTGGGGAACTTCGGCACCATCGTCTCGAGCAGCGCCAGCGCCTCCTTGTAGTTCTCGCGCTCGAGGTAGATCGCGAGCTCGAGCTGGTACCAGTTCTCGCGGGCATCCGCCGTGATCTTGATGGCTTCCTTGATCAAGGGCAGGGCCTTGTCGAAGTTTTCCAGCTGGAAGTAGGCGGTGGCCATGAGCGCCAGCGCCGCGCCGTTCACGGTGTCGACCGTCTTGCGCCACTCTTCAAGCTGCTGGGCGGCTTGGGCGTACTGCTCGATCACCATGTAGAGCTGACCCAAATTGTACATGGTGGAGGTCAACTGGGCCTGGGGCAGGCCCTTGCCTTCGGCCGGATTGGAGATCGCCACGCTCTTGCGGAACGAATCGATGGCGCCTTGGTAGTTTTCCTGTTCGGCGTACATGTAGGCGTAGGTCTGGAACACGCTGGCGCGCTCGTACTCATTGAGCTTGTCGCTGGCGCTGATGCCGTCGAGGATGGTCTTGGCCTCGGCGTAGGCCTTGGTCTCGATCGCCGCCTGGGCCTTGGTCAGGGCCTCGAAGGTCGGCTTGTTCATCGCCTGGACCTTGGTGGTCTTGGGCTTGGGGGCCTCTTTCTTTTCCTCTTGGGCGAGGGCCGTCGTGGCGCTCGCCAGCACGAAGACGGGGCCCGCGGCCACGGCGAACACCAGGGCCGCCGAGCACAGACCGCCGAGGAGCTTGGTCTTGGTCATGATCACGCTCTCCGTTGCGAACACGTTATTGGTTTTCCAGGTCGAAGGTGATGACGACCTGCTGGTTGTACTGCTTCACCGGGCGGCCGTCGTCGATCTTCGGCTTGTAGCGCCAACGTTCCAGGGCGCGCATGGCCGCTTTATCGAAGATTTCGGGCGGATCCGAGGCAATCACCGAGATGTTCTCGACACCGCCGGTCTCGTTGACGGTGAAGCCCAACTGCACCCAGCCTTCGATGCCGCGGCTGGCGGCGCGTTCGGGGTACTGCGGGGGCACGCGGACCAACGGGATGGCGTCGCCGTCGGAGGGCGCCTCGAGGTTGTTCCGGCCGAGGTTCAAGTTCTTGCCCATGTTGGGGGCGGCCATGCCGATGGCCATGGAGCCGGTAGGCGCGTTGGAGGTGTCGGCCGAGGGCGGCGGCGGCGGCGGGGCTTCCTGCTGCTGCGGCTTTTCCGGCGGCTTGCGCTCCTTGGTTTGCACGGTCTCGTCGCGCTGGCTGCGCACGAACTCGATGCTTTGGGCCTTGCCGGAATCCGTCAGCGCCTGATTGCCCGTGGCGATCAGGAACGGCATCAACCAGAACAGAAATATGGTGACAGCGATGGCCGCGGGCAGGGCTATGCCGACGCGTGAGATGGCGGAGTTCATGTCAGTCTTTCCTCCTTGCGGAAAGAAAAAGGGGAGGGCCGAAACCCTCCCCGGCATTATACCAGATTAATTCTCGACCGTCGCTATGGCGGTGCCTTCGGCGCCGGCTGCCTTAATTTGATTCATGACCGAGATCACGTCGCCGGCCTTGGCGCGCTTATCGGCTTGAATCACCACGGTTCCCTGGGGGTTTTCCGAGAGCAGCTTCTCGACGTTGGCGCGCACGGCGCGGATGTCGACGGTCTGGTTGTCCATGTGGACCGAGCCGTCCTCGGCCACGGCCACCAGCACCGCGGCGCGTTGCTGTTTCTCGCCGGTGGAGGCCTCGGGGCGCTCCACGGTGATGCCCGATTCCTTCACGAAGGAGGCGGTGACGATGAAGAAGATCAGCATGATGAACGTGACGTCCAGCATGGGCGTCATGTCGATTTCGGCTTCTTCCTTCTTGCGATCGGAGAACTTTTGGTTAGCCATGGGGTGTCCGATCCTTAACGTTCGATGAGTTCGCTGATGATGACGCCCGAGACGCCGGCCAATCGGGCCTGATCGACGACCGTGACCATCACTTGGGCTTGCGCCGCTTGCGCGGCGCGCACCACGACGTTGGCTTCGGGGTTCTCGGCCTTCAACCGCTGCACGTTGGCTTGCACCGAGCGCGCGTCGATGGAACGGCCTTCCATGATCACTTCGCTGTTGCCGTTGATGTCGATGACGATGGAGACGTTCTTGTTGTTCTGCTGGTTCAGCGGCGTGTCGTTGTTGGACTGCGTCAAATCGATGCCGCTTTCCTTGGTGAAGGAGGCGGTGACGATGAAGAAGATGAGCATGATGAACGTGACGTCCAGCATGGGCGTCATGTCGATCTCGGCCTCATCTGCGGACTTACGGATGCGTTTGGCCATGTTCGTTCCTTACGCGTGCTCGATTTCAAGCTGGTCGGCGAGGTGCTTGACTTCCTGTTCGGCTTTCTTGCTGAGCGACACGCGGAAATAAAGGCCCGACAGTGCCGCCACCATGCCCGACATGGTCGGAATGGTGGAGCGCGACACGCCCGAGGCCATGGCGCGGGGGTTGGACGATCCGGTCAACGCCATCACGTCGAACACCTCCACCATGCCGGTCACGGTGCCCAAGAGCCCCAACAGGGGGCACAAGGCGACGAGACCGGAGATGATGATCAGTCCGGCCTGCGCCTCCAGGCGCACGTCGGAGATCAGCTTCGCGCGAATCTTATGGGCGGCCCAGGAGGTGTGGTCCTTGCGCGCGCGCCATTGATCGATCGCGTCCTGGCACAGCTTCTTGTGGACGAAGTTGAAGTAGATAAAGCGCTCCACAATGGCCGCCCACAGCAGGAAGGTGGTGACCCCGATCGCGAGCAATACGGGGCCGCCACGCTCCAAGAAACGCTCGATCGTCGTGAAGACGTCTGCGTCCATTAACGCTTCTCCATCGACGCCGCGACGATGCCCGCCGACTGCTCTTCCAGGATTTCCACGACCGCACGGCTGCGGCCGGTGGCCAAGCTGTGCAGCAGCAGAAGCGGAATGGCGGTGACGAGACCCTGCACGGTGGTGACGAGGGCTTGCGAGATACCGCCGGCCATCATCTTGGGGTCACCCGAACCGAACAGCGTGATCACCTCGAAGGTTTGGATCATGCCGGTCACGGTGCCGAGCAGTCCCAACATCGGGGCCACGGCGATGATCACCTTGATGGTGGTCAGGCCGCGGTCGAGGCTGGGCAATTCGCGCAGGATCGCTTCGTCCAGGCGCAGTTGCAGCGCTTCGCTGCCAAGGCCCTTGTTCTCCTGATAGGCCATCATGACGCGGCCCAGAGGATTGTTGGGGCTCGCGGTGCTGCTCTTCTTCTGAGCGTTCACCTTCGAAGCCGTCAGCGACAGGGTGACGATTCGCTCCAGCGACATCAACACGCCGATCACCAACAACACCATGATCACCCAACCGACGGTGCCGCCCTGGTCCAGCCGCTCGCGGAAGCTCGCGGTTTGCACCAACAGGCTCAGCAACGCGCCGCGCGAGGGGTCGACGGCCGCATCGACCAGGCCCGACGTGGCGTCGGCGAGGTCGCTGGCGGCCGCCATGGCTTCGGCGGCGGGTTGACGGGCCAGAACCGCCAGGCGTTGCGTGCCGCCCAGGTAGTTCAGGTATTGACCGTCGGACACCGCCGTGAAGGGTCCGATGCGGACGACTTCCTGGCTGCTTTCTTGGCCGTCGACCGACACGACCGGCGCGGTGAAGCGCGCGACCTTGCCTTGCTCGATGGCTTCTTCCAGCAGCGTCGCCCACATTAGCTCGAGTTGCTTCAGCTCCGGCAACTCCTTGCTCTGGGCCAAGGCGTCGATCGGAACGTCGCGGCCGGACTTCTGGGCGCTGATGATCGAGTTGCGCAATTGGCCGCGGGTATCGCCCGCGGCTTGACGCACCACGCCGAACAGTTCGCCGAAGGAGCCCAAACGCTCCTGCAATTGATTTTGCAGGTCGGTCAGCTTCAGTTCACCCTTTTGGAAATCGGACTCGAGCCGCGCGCCTTCGGCCTCGGCCGCCGTGACGCGGGCCTTGGCTTCTTGCAGCAGGCGTTGTTGATCGGCCTGGGCGCGGCGGAATTCGTCCTCGCGCTGCTTATTAACTGTCGCGTCCTCGGCGCGGCCCTGACGGACGCGTTCCAGCAGCTCCTGCAGCGACTTCGACGCGCCGGCCGCCGGGGCGGCGGTGGCCGCCGGGTTGGCGGCGGGTGCCGTCGGCTTGGCCTGTTGGGCGAACGCGACGGGTGTGGCGGCCAGGCCCACGGTCAGGGCGGCGGCGGCCACGAAGGTTTTCAACGTGTTTTTCATTTCGCGGACTCCGGAGCATCGACGGGGACATAAACAAGGTCGGGCGCGACCTGTTGGCGGGCGATCGACAAGCCGCGCTTGATGGCGCTGACATAACCGCCGTCGATTTCTTCCCACTTCTTCTCGGCGATATTCCAGCGGCCCACTTCGCTGTCATCCAGCGTCTTGTAGTACAGGCCGACGCGGCCCATGCGCAGGAAGTCGACGTTGATGTTGTTGCCGTCCTTGTTGAGGGTGCCGGTGTAGCCTTCGATGGTGCGGCCGTATTCGTTCTCGATCTGATAGGCCTCGAGCACGCGGCGGTACTTCTCGGCCGGGCTGGCGTCCGAGCGGGCCATCAGTTGCTTCAGGCCGGCGACCCGGTTGGCGCGTTCCTCGGCGAGGAAGGGGACGTCGAGGGCGACGAACTGCGCGAAGGCGTCGACCATGCGCAACATCAAGGGGATGATCTCGCGGTCGATGGTGGTGACGCGCAGGATGTCCTTCTCAATCGATGCCGATTCGGCTTGCTGGCTGTTCAGCAGCGACTTGAGCTGGTTGTTGTAAACCTGCAGCGAGTCGAGCTGTTGCAGCACCGCCTTATATTCGGACTCGATGGACCCCGTCTGGTCGTCGAGCTTGTTGATGCGGTCTTGCGACTGCTGATTTTCCTGCTGCGCGGCCATGAGCTGCTCTTTGGCCGTGTTCAGTTCCTGCGCCCGGCTGGGCGCGGCAAACGCCAAAGCCGCGGCAACCGCGACCCCAGCCAATAAGGTTTGTTTCATTGGAAGTTTCCGCATTTGTGCGGGCCCCTTTCGCGTTGACGAACCAATTTGTCCCAGGTCAATCCGGACTGCGCGCGGCGAGCAGGTCAAGAACATCCCTCAAGATGCTCCGGATCCGATTTGCCTCCCCACGTGCAAACAGATCGACGCCCCGGCGGTCCCGACCCGGGCGCTTAAAGAGCGCTATCCATGGCTAGTGTTAACGGCGGAATCAACAGATTCTTGTGTCTTATTGTGGCAAGCGAGCAAACGCCTTGTTTTCCGGGGCTTTTGCGCGCGAAATTATGACTGGACCGCGCGGTTGAGGCGCAATTTCTCCCGCGCGGCCCGCGCGCCAGCACCGAATCGCGGTTGACGGCAGAAAAATCCAGGATTGAAACGGGGGCAAATCGCGTTCCCGACACGCGCATAATCCCGTACCGGGGCCTAGTCCCCGTCGGGCTTCAGCTTGTCGGCGAGGCGTCCCAACAGGGCAAATAAGGTGTCCTGCTCGGCGGCGCTGAGCCCGGTGACGGCAAAGCCCGCGACCGTGCGCGCCTGGTTGACGATGGCGTCTTGGCGCTCCTTGATCTTGGCGGTCAGAAAGATGAACGAGCGGCGCTTGTCCCCGGCGTCGGTTTCGCGGCGGATCAATCCGTCGCGCTCCATGCGCGCCAGGGTGTTGGCCATGGTCGGCTGCTCGACGCCGATGCGCCGGCACAACTCCGCCTGGGTGAGGCCGTCTTTCTGGAACAGCATCATCAGCGCCGGAAATTGTCCCGGCGCCACGCCCAAGGGCGCCAGCGCCTCCTGCAGGCGTCTGTCGTAGAGCCGGTTCAAGAGCCCCAGTTGATAGCCGAGCGAGTCAAGCCTGCGGATCGCCATGACGGTTCCGTCGTGTATGCATCAACTGCTGCATCATCGCCTTATCTACGCTTTCGGTTGATCGGCGGCATGACCTTGGCGGTAGCCTTTGCCGCGCATGCAGCGGGCGAAGGCGCGGTCATAGTCGCCTTCAAGTTCCGCTTGATCGTGACGCGCCAAGGGGCTGGCCCCGCGGGCGTCTTGGCCGGGGGTCATGGGCGCCGTCGATTGCAGGCCATAGGCGCCGCGCGTCGTGCCGCTGGCTTCCAACGTCGTGCGCTCGGCTTGACGCTCGCATTGTTTGCGGTCGGCGCGCTGGTCCGCGGCCGTCCGTTCGGTGTGGTGCCACCCCACATCGGCGCATGTTGTCAGGCCTAAAGCCGCGATGATCAGGCAGCTTGCGCTGCGGGCTAAGCGGGCGGCGACGTGCCGCGCGACCTTGACCCTGGGGTCCGGACCTGTTTGTTTCGCCGTCATTAGCGACCTTTGCGCCATCATCGCCCCGTCAGGAAAGATCATTGCATGTCCGCCGCCGCTCAATCCAGTTCTCAATCCCGCCCCGCCGCCGCGCCTTACTTCTTCGAGGACTTGCAGCCCGGCATGGCGGCGACGTTTTCCAAGACCGTGACCGAGGCCGACATCGTCAATTTCGCCGAGATCTCGGGCGACACGAACCCGGTGCATCTCGATGCCGCCTATGCGGCCACGACCATGTTCAAGCAGCGCATCGCCCACGGCATGCTCTCGGTGGGGTTCATCTCGGCGGTGTTCGGCACCGTCATGCCCGGGCCGGGCTCGATTTACGTGACGCAGAACCTGAAGTTCAAGGCGCCGGTCAAGATCGGTGATACCGTTATGGCCCGCGTCGAGGTCACCGGCGCTATCCCCGAGAAAAAGTTCGTCACCTTCAAGACCCAATGCCTGGTGGGCGACAAGGTCGTGATCGACGGCGAGGCGACGCTGATGGTGCCCGCGCGGGCCTAGAGTCACCCCGATGCGGCTCATTCGCTATTACGGCGAGGTTCCCGCCGCCCTCAAGGGGGGGGTGATCGCGCTTGGCAACTTCGACGGCCTGCACTTGGGCCACCAAGCCGTGATCGGCGAGGCGGTGCGCCTGGCGCGGTCCAAGAGCGCGCCCGCCGCCGTCATGACCTTCGAGCCGCACCCCCGGCTGTTCTTCAAGCCCGACCAGGAGCCCTTCCGCCTCAGCCCCTTCCGCATCAAGGCCCGGCTGATCGAGGCCATGGGGGTCGACTACTTATATGTGCAGACCTTCGACCGCGAGTTCTCGCAGCGGCCGGCGGAGAATTTCATCGCCGAAATCCTGGTCGGCGGCTTGGGCATCAGCCACGTCGTCGTCGGCTTTGATTATGTGTTCGGGCGCGGGCGCGGCGGCAACGTGGCGCTGCTGCACGAAATGGCGCGGAAACATAACTTCGGCGTCACCGCGGTGCCCGAGCGGCGGGACGACGCCAATGGCACCCATGTGCGTTACTCCTCGTCCAATATCCGCACCTATCTCAAGGACGGCCAGTGCCGGGCGGCGGCGCAGCTTTTGGGGCGCTACTGGGAGATCGAGGGCCGCGTCGAGCACGGCGATCAGCGCGGGCGGTTCATGGGTTTTCCCACGGCCAATATTCCGCACCGCGACTACCTGCACCCGAAGCGCGGGGTTTACGCGGTGCGCGCGGGCATCGACCGCGGCGGTGAGACGGTGTGGCACGATGCGGTGGCCAATTTCGGCTACCGGCCGACCTTCGACAAAAAGGACGTGCTGCTGGAAGTGCACGTGTTCGATTTCAACGAAGACCTTTATCAAAAGCACCTGCGGGTGGCGTTGATCGACTACATCCGTCCCGAAATGAAATTCGACGGCCTCGAGGCCATCAAGGCGCAGATCGGCAAGGACTGTGAGACGGCGCGGGGGCTGTTGAAAGCGCGGGGCTTCACCAAGGGCCAAGCGCCATTTGTGGCCGTGTGAGTTCTAACTGGTCAATCCGATCAGCGCCGCCAGTTTCGCCCGCACCTCACCCAAGACCACCGCCGAGACGCGACTGCCCGCGAAAGCAATCGGGCGCGCCAAGGTGTCGATGCTGCGCACGTGGCTGGTCAAGACTTCGCCCGCGACCGTGAGGCCCGCCGGCAGCACGACGCTGGTGCCGAAGGGGCGGATGGTCGACGTGATGGGGCAGACCATCGCGAAGCGGCTGGCCACGTAGAACGCGCGCGGCGACACCACCAGCGCCGGACGCCGTCCGCTTTGCTCGCGGCCCGTGCGCGGATCAAGATCGACCCAGATCAGGTCGCCGGCGTCGGGCGCATAGCCGCGCGGGTCGTAGGACCCCGCCGCATCCGCCAGTCCGGCGCTCATGGCACGTCTTCGCGGCCCCGGTCGGGGCCCCAATCGAAGACGTCGTGCATGGCGTCGGGCGTGAGGCCCGATAACAACTCATCGAGCGCATAAATCGGGCGATCAAGGGCAATGATTATGCGCCCGCCTTCGAGCGTCACATCGACGCGCGCGCCGTCGCTCAGTCCAGCCCGCGTCGCAAGGTCCTTGGGCAAACGAATGCCTAAGTTGTTGCCCCATTTACTCACCATGACCTGCATTCGTCACCTATGTTAAGATATTTAATAGATATTCTATAGATATGTATTGAATTATCAATCCCGGAGATCGGCGAGCTTCCCCAAAGCATTGATGCCCACAGAGCCCCCTGTTACACACCCGGCCCATGAAGGCCCCACGTCGACTGAGCGCCCGGGAGCGAATTATCGACCCCATTCTGTAATCAGAATGGGGCTGCCCAGTTTTTTTGCTCGTCAACCGATCCTCAGTTCGGGAACTCCCGCACCATGACCGCTCCGCCGCCCACTGGACCTCTGGCGCCTGACTACAAGCCCACCGTGTTTCTGCCCGCCACCGACTTTCCCATGAAAGCGGGCCTGCCCCAGCTCGAACCCAAATTGCTCGACCGCTGGGCCAAGATGAATCTCTACAAGCGCCTGCGCCAGACCGCCCAGGGCCGCCCCAAGTTCGTGCTTCACGACGGCCCGCCCTACGCCAACGGCAACCTGCACATCGGGCATGCGCTGAATAAGATCCTCAAGGACGTCATCGTGCGCGCGCGCCAGATGATGGGTTTCGACGCGCCCTATGTGCCGGGCTGGGACTGTCACGGCCTGCCGATCGAATGGAAGATCGAGGAAGAGTACCGCGCCAAGGGCAAAAGCAAGGACGCCGTGCCGGCGGTCGAGTTCCGCCGCCAATGCCGCGAATTCGCCGAGAAGTGGATCGCGGTGCAGAAGGAAGAATTCAAGCGCTTGGGCGTGGTGGGAGATTGGGACAATCCCTACACCACCATGGCCTTCAAATCCGAAGCCGCCATCGTGCGCGAGCTGGCCAAGTTCGCGCTCAACGGCAGCCTCTACCGGGGCGCCAAACCTGTCCTGTGGTCGGTGGTGGAAAAAACCGCGCTGGCCGACGCCGAAGTGGAATACGACGATCACACCTCGACGACGGTGTGGGTGCGCTTTCCGGTTCAGCGAACGGCGGTGGCCGAGCTGCAGGGCCACGCCATTGTCATCTGGACGACGACACCCTGGACGCTGCCCGGCAATCGCGCCATCGCTTATGGGGATAGTCTCGATTACGCCGTGATCGAAGTGAAGGCGATCAGCGAGAAAAGTCTGGGCAAGGTGGGCGAGCGCTTTGCCGTGGCCGAGGCGCTTCTGGCTGAAACACTGAAGGCCGCGGGCATCACGGATCATAAAGTGGTGGCCAAAGTGAAGGGCGAGGCCTTTCTCGGCACGGTGTGCAAGCATCCGTGGCACGGCCACCCAGGTTCCAAGGGGGGCTACGACTTCGACGTGCCGCTGTTCGCGGGATCGTTCGTCACGACCGAGCAGGGCACGGGCTTCGTGCACATGGCGCCCGGTCATGGCGAGGACGACTACGAGCTTTGCCGCACCAAGAATGTCGCGATCCCCGAAACGGTCAACGGCGATGGCCTGTTCGTCGCCAGCGTGCCGCTGTTCGCGGGCGAACACGTATTTAAGGTCAATCCCAAGGTCGTGGCGGCGCTGCAAGAGGCTGGCGCGCTGCTGCATCACGGCAAACTGACGCACAGCTATCCGCACTCATGGCGTTCCAAGGCGCCGCTGATTTTCCGCAACACGCCGCAGTGGTTCATTTCCATGGACACCACTGGGCTGCGCCAGAAAGCTCTGGCTGCGATCGACGCGACCCAATGGGTGCCCGCACTTGGGCGCAATCGCATTCATGCCATGGTGGAAAGCCGGCCCGACTGGTGCATCTCGCGCCAGCGCCAATGGGGCGTGCCGATCACGCTGTTCGTCAACAAAAAGAGCGGCGCGGTTCTCAAAGACCCCGCCGTGTTCGAACGTATCGCCCAGGCCGTCGAGGCCGAAGGCGGCGATGCCTGGCTGACCTCGCCCCCGGAGCGCTTCTTGGGCAACGGCTACAAGGCCGAGGACTTCAGCCAAGTCACCGATATCGTCGAGGTGTGGTTCGATTCAGGGTCGACCCACGCTTTTGTGCTGGAGCAACGCCCGGAACTGAAGTGGCCCGCCGATTTGTACCTCGAAGGCTCGGATCAGCATCGCGGCTGGTTCCATACCTCGTTGCTGGAATCATGCGGCACGCGCGCGCGCGCGCCCTATGACGCCGTGCTCACCCACGGCTTCCTGCTCGACGAGAAGGGCAACAAGATGTCCAAGTCCATGGGCAACATGGTGCCCTTGGACAACGTCGTAAACACCTCGGGCGCCGACATCCTGCGGCTGTGGGTGGTGGCGTCGGATTACACCCAAGATCTTTCCATCGGGCCCAACATCATCAAGCAGGTGAGCGACCTCTATCGCCGCCTGCGCAACACGCTGCGTGACTTGCTGGGCAAGCTCATCGGCTTCTCGGCGGCCGAGCGCGTCGAGGCCGCGACGATGCCGGAGTTGGAGCGCTACGTGCTGCACCGCCTGTGGCAACTCGACAAACAAATCCGCGCGGCCTGCACGTCGTACGATTTCCACGGCCTGTTCAACGAATTGCATAATTTCTGCGCGGTGGATTTGTCGGCCTTCTATTTCGATGTCCGCAAGGATGTCTTGTACTGCGACGCGCCGTCGTCCGCGCGCCGCCGCGCCTGCCGCGCCGTGCTCGACATCGTTTACGACTGCCTGGTGAAGTGGCTCGCCCCCTTCATGTGTTTCACCGCCGAGGAAGCCTGGCTCGCCCGTCATCCCGGCGATGACTCCTCGGTTCACCTGCAGACCTTCATGGACATCCCCGAGGCCTGGCGCAATGCCGCGCTCGCGGCCAAGTGGCAGAAGGTGCGCGACGTGCGCCGGGTCGTGACCGGTGCTCTGGAAGTGGAGCGCGCGGCCAAGCGCATCGGCGCCTCCCTGCAGGCACATCCCCATGTGTTTGCACCGGCCGACATGGTGGCCGCGCTCGCCGACGTGCCGATGGACGACGTGTGCATCACCTCGGCGATCCGGATCGCGGCGGACGGCGTGCCCGAAGGCGCCTACACGCTGCCCGACGTCGCGGGCGTGGGCGTGAAGATCGAATTGGCGTCGGGCGAAAAGTGCGCGCGCTGCTGGAAAGTCCTGCCCGACGTCGGCCAGCACAAGCATGCCATGGTTTGCGAGCGTTGCTCGGACGCGGTGGACGCGATGCCCGCCGTGGCGGCCTAGGGCTCAGCCGTGCGTCTGGGCCTTTCCGTGGCGGCCGTGGTGTTGATCCTCGATCAACTCAGCAAAGCGCTGTTGCTGGAGGCCCTGCGGCCCGAGGGTGTCAGCCAAACCCCGTTTTTCACCGACACCATCATCGAGGTTCTGCCGTTCTTCAATTTCCGCATGGCCTGGAACACCGGCATCAGTTTCTCGCTGTTCGACGGCGGCGGGGCCATGACTTATATCCTGCTGGGCGTCACCAGCGCCATCACCGTGGGCCTCATCTGGTGGTTGCGCGCGCCGCACCCGCCGCTGATGCGCGTGACCTTGGGCTTGGTCATCGGCGGGGCCGTCGGCAATATCATCGACCGCGCCCGCTGGGGGGCGGTGGCCGACTTCTTCGATTTCCATGTGGCCGGTTGGCATTTTGCCACATTTAATGTGGCCGATAGTTGTATATCCATCGGCGTCGGGCTGCTGCTGCTTGACGCGCTCCTCCGGCGTCCGCAACATACGACCAAAGCAAGGGATTCGACCGATCATGGCTAAGGATTTCGCGCGCGTTGCCGTTCTGGCGGTGTTGGCTATTGGCATGTCCGGCTGCGAGGACACGCGCCGGGCCTTGGGCATCGACAAGTCGATCCCCGACGAATTCGCCGTCGTCTCCCGCGCGCCTTTGGTGATGCCGCCCGACTTCAACCTGCGCCCGCCGGCACCGGGTGCCGAGCGTCCGCAGGAAGGCACCAGCACCGACCGCGCGCGCGTCGCCCTGGTGGGTCGCGACCGCATGGCGCAGTACCGCGCGCGGGGGTTCTCCGAGGGCGAACTCACGCTGCTCGACATGGCGGGCCTGGCCAATGTGCCGCCCAACATCCGCGACACCGTCGACCGCGAAACTTCGGCGTTCGCCACCGAAGAACGCAACTTCACCGATCGCTTGGTCTTCTGGAAAGAGGGCGGCGACGACGGCACGCCGCTCGATCCCGTGGCCGAGAAGAAGCGCCTGGAAGAAAATGCCGCCGCCGGCCGCAAGGCCAACGAAGGCCCCGTGCCGACGATCTCCAAGGGCGGCAAGATATTGGGTGTGTTTTAAGCTCTTGAGCCGAGCTCAATCACGATCCACGATCTTTGTACGGCCATGCCTCGCGATTTGCGCGAAGCGTTGCGCGATCTCAAGAAATAGTCCTCTCGGCAATATGCCGTAGATCCAATCCCGGCCCCTTGGGCTCGGCGCGAGGCGAACGTCATGGCCGGGCCACGTGAACCGGTTGGTTTCATCGCAGATGACCCAGCACGGGTCCGGGCCCAGACCCAATGCACGTTGAGTTCGCGCGGGGATTTCCACGGCCACGGAAGAGTCCTTCGGCGGTGTGCGCGTAATGGGCAGGACAAGCACCTTCCGCTTTCCCGTCTTGTCGTGGATGAAACTCGCAATGATGGCGGCGGGCCGGTCTTTGGCGCCTTCCTCACGGCCCTGATCGGCCTCGTGTCGCCAAAGAAAACTGAATCTAATGACCGAACCGACCTGCGGCCCGGGCAGGTTCACAGCCGCTTACCGTATTCGGCTTTCTCGACGGCGCGGATTTCCTCCTCCGATAGCTCCCACGCGTAAAGCGCCTCGCGTTCCAGGCTTTGCATCTGATGGAACTGATCGGCGGAGATCAGGTACAGAACCTCGCGCCCGTGCCGCTCGATGGCGACGGGCTCCTTGATCGCTTTCTCGGCCCATTTGCCGAATTGCTTTTGCAGCGCGGTCGCCGAGACGCGGGCCATGGCGCGGCCTCCTATTTACGGATTTTCCATATTTTACGGATAATCCGTCAATCCGTCAATTCACTTGCACGATCTGCTGCAAGGCGCCCGAGCCGGGGTTGCGTACGGTGAAGGCCAGGCAGCGCCCGAGGCCGGGAATCTCGGCTTCCATCAACGGCGCATAGACCTCGCAGCGCAGCGCGTCGCAGTCGGCTTTGGCCTCGGTGATGTTCTTCACCACATAGACTTGCGCGATATAGCCGATGTTGGGCGCGACCGCTTGCGGCACCAGGTCGACGCAGGGGTAGTTGAGCGGCTGGCTCAGCGCGATCTTGCCGAACATGTGGTTGCCCTGGATGAACTTCACCGCGGTCTTGGCCTTTTCCGGCAGGCGCAAGAAGTGATTCTGCACCGGGCTCGCCATGACCTCGTCGATCAGCACGCCCGCCTTCAAGACCTTGGTGTGAAACTCCACCGCCTTCTTGATGTTGCGCGCGCAGTGCGACGAGGTCACCACGGGGGTGAAGCCCGTCGGCGTGCGGCCGTGCTGTTGCACGTAGGCGCGCATCTGGCCGACGCGGGTGTTGGGGTCGGTGGAACTTAGCTCGACCAGGTTGATCGCGACGGTGTCGGGCCCGTCGAAGATCACCTCCGTCGGCGTTCCGGCCGTGCCCGAGAGGTCGTACTTCGTCGGCTCCGACCAGAACTTATAACCCATGGCGGCGAGCTTCTTGGAATCCGCGCGGATGTCGTCGGTGTAGAAGTTGAGATTGACCAGGCCGAAAGCGCGCGGCGCGTCCTCGGGCCGGATCGGCCTGCGCACGGCGGCGTTGAATTGCAGCAGCAGCACGCGGCCCACCTCGCAGCCGGGCAGTTCGCAGAACACGGCGTCGGCCTGGCTGCCGGGCGGCAGCTTCCACATTTTCTCGAAGGTTTCACCGGCCCAGGTTTTGGGCGCGCTCGCCGTGAGCCCGATGATGTCGCGGTAAAAGGCCAGCGACTTGACCATGTCGGCCACGCCGATCACGGCCACACTGAGCGGACTGCCCTCGGGTGCTACGATGTCGCCCAAACTGATCTCCTGTCGCTTTGAGTTATTGAGGCGTAGCGACTATGGGCTCGGCATAGATGTCGCGCCATGGTCTTGTGACGGCGTGGTCGGGCTGAGGTCGGGCCCGGTCGAGGGCAACGGCGGTGTCGCGGCGCCGATGCGGCGATAGACCAAGGCGTACATGGTCGATGTCAGCCACAAAAACACGGCGCCGGCGATCGTGCCGACCAATTGCAACGTCAGCTGCGCCGATGCGGGGGGCTCGGTCTTGGCCCTCGCGGCTTCGACCATGTCGGGGATTGTGCCGCTCAGGGGAATGACCGCGATGACAACCAGCCCCAACACGATCAGTAATTGAATTCCAACCATGCTCCAGCCGTAGGGCTTCGCCATCGTCCAGGCGAGATTGAAGCTGGCCGGCTGATCGGCCGCCGCCAAGGCCAGGGTCATGGACAACCGCGACAGGGCCCACAACAGGATCGCGACGTAAACGACCGCCGCGACCGCCCCCACCACGGCTCCCAGCACCGGATTGACGACCACAAGCCCGACGACGAGGGCAGCGCCGACAATGGCGATGATAGCTCCGATTGGTCCGGTCGCGACTGTGACAGCCAGCGTCCAGCCAAAAAAGCGCCACTCGCGGCGGCGAAACATGACGACAGATCGCGATGTGATGTCCGATTTCCCGAACAGGATCATGCGGTACCAGGTGACGCAGAACGGGCTGAAGGCCAGCAACGAGATCAGGCTGACCATCAAGTTTTTGGCATAGGCCGAGACTGACGCAGGCGCCACGTCCGTGACGAAGCCAGCGAGAATGAGATTGACGCCCAAGGGCACCAGCCCAAACGTGAGTGCGGTGGCGCGTTCCCGCCAACACAGCGCCAGAATTTCCTTGAAGGTCGCGATCACGGGCATGGCTCGGTCCTTTGTGCCCTCGGGGGGAAACAGAGATGTTACAAAAGCTCCATGTGAGGGGGAAACGGAAGAATCGCCAAAAATCTTCGATGGCTGTCGCTTTGCCTGAGCGCCGCGATGCCTTATTTACCGAGGGTGGCCTGTCTGTCAGGTGTTGGGATCCCATGCGATTGTCATTCTTTGCCCGCTTGATGCTTCCCGCGACCCTCCTGGTCGCCGGCCCCGCCGCGGCGGAACTCTATGGTGCCAAGGGTTTCACCCTCGCCAACGGCATGGAGGTGGTGGTGATCCCCAATCACCGCGCGCCGGTGGTGTCGCACATGGTGTGGTATCGCGCCGGGGCCGCCGAGGAACCGCCCGGCAAATCGGGCATCGCGCATTTTCTGGAACACCTGATGTTCAAGGGCACGCCCAAGTATCCCGGCGGCATCATGGACGAGGTGGTGGCGCGCAACGGCGGCGATCAGAACGCCTTCACGTCTTACGATTTCACCGGCTACTACCAGAACATCGCGGTCGATCGTCTGCCGCTGGTGATGGAGATCGAGGCCGACCGCATGCGCAATCTGGTGCTCGACGTGAAGGACGTGGACACCGAGCGCGAGGTCATCATCGAGGAGCGGCGCATGCGGGTCGACAACCAGCCCGCTTCCATTCTCGACGAGCGCCTGGACGCGGCCCTGTGGCTGACCAATCGCTACGCCATCCCCATCATCGGCTGGGAACACGAAATGCGCGGGCTGACGCGCGAGGATGCCTTTGCGTTCTATCATCGCTTTTATGCCCCGGAAAACGCGATCCTGGTGGTCTCGGGCGACATCACGACGGAGCAACTCAAGCCCCTGGCCGAGAAGTATTACGGCGCCATTCCGCGCGGCGGCGAGGCGGCGCGCCCCGAACGCCTGAACGTCATGCCGCCCCCGGCCGATGTGCGCGTCGAGTACCGCGACGCGCGCGTCCGCCAACCGCGCTGGTGGCGCCGCTGGGTCGCGCCCAGTTTCAATGTCGGCGACAAGGCCGATATTTTCGCGATCGATGTCTTCGCCGAGATCGCCGGCGGCGGTAGCACCTCGAAGCTCTATCGCACGCTGGTGGTGGATCAAAAGGTCGTGGCAAGCGTCAACGCGTCTTATGACGCGGGTGCGATCAGCTACGGCTCCTTCACGATCAGCCTCAGTCCCAGTCCCGGCGTGACGCCGGACCAGGCGGAAGCGGCGTTGGAGGGTGCGCTGGAGAAGCTGCTGCGGGACGGCATTTCCGACGACGACGTGACGCGGGCCAAGGATCGCATGCTGGCCAAGCTGGTCTTCGCCAAGGACGCGCCGCTCAGCGCCGGGCAAGCCGTCGGCGGCATGATGGTCATCGGCATTCCGCTCGCCGAGATCGAAACCATGCCCGAGCGCATCAAGGCCGTGACGCCCGATCAGGTGCGCGCGGCCGCGCGCAAGTTGATCTCAACCTCGGCGTCGGGCACGGCCGTGCTCTTGCCCAAGGCGGAGGGCTAGGATCATGACCATGTTCATGCGCTCTGCGCCCATCGCCCTGATCGCCGGCCTTCTCGCGTTTCCCGCCGCGGCGGTGACGGTCGAGCAGGTCCAAAGCCCCGGCGGCATCACCGCGTATCTGGCCCAAGACCGCACCAATCCGATCATCGCGATGTCCTTCCGGTTCGAAGGCGGCACCGCGCTCGATAGCGATGCGCAGCTTGGGCTTTCCAGCATGGCGACGGCCTTGCTGGACGAGGGGGCCGGCGATCTCGACAGCTTCGCCTTTCAAAGCGCGTTGGAAGACCGCGCCATTTCCTTGCGCTTCGACGCCGATCGCGACAGCGTGCGGGGTTCCCTGTCGACCACCACCCAGGCCTCGGCGGACGCATTCCATTATCTCAAGCTGGCGCTGACCCAGCAGCGCTTCGACGCCGAACCCATCGAGCGTATCCGCCGCCAAATCCTGGTGAAGATCAAAGCCGATTCCGAAAACCCCAACCGTATCGCCAGCCGCGCCCTCTCGGCGGCGCTATTCGCGAATCATCCTTATGGCCGCGTCGACGACGGCACGGCGGAAACGGTGGCCGGTCTCAAGGCCGAAGACTTCAAGGCCTGGGCGGCCGGCCGTTTCGCCAAGGATCGTCTTTTGGTGGCGGCGGCGGGCGATATCACGCCGCAGCAATTGGGCGCGGCGCTGGACCAGATTTTCGGTGCCTTGCCCGCCGGCACCGGCCTCAAGGTGAACGTCGCCGAGGCCGCGCCGCCGACCAAGGCCCAGGACATCGCCATCGCGCGCGATCTGCCTCAAAGCGTCATCAGCATCGGCCAGCGCGGCATCAAGCGCACCGACCCCGATTGGTACGCGGCCCAAGTGGTCGACTACATCTTCGGCTCGGGCTCGTTCGCCTCGCGTTTGATGGACGAGGTGCGCGAAAAACGCGGGCTGGCTTACAGCGTGGGCTCGTCGCTGCAGCCTTTCGATTTCGGCGCGGTCATGGTGGTGGGGGCCGGCACGCGCGGCGATCAGGCCGATCAAAGTTTGTCCGTCATCCGCGACGAGTTCCGCAAGATGAAGGAGACCGGCCCGACCGAGGAGGAAGTGAAGGACGCCAAGCTCTACCTCACGGGCGCCTGGCCGCTGCGGTTCACCTCGACGCCGCGCATCGCCGAGTTGCTGCTGGCCGTGCAGAAGGACAACTTGGGCCTCGATTACCTCGACAAGCGCAACTCCTATATCGAGGCCATGACCCTGGCCGATGCCAAGCGGGTGGCGGCCAAGCTTTACGCGCCCGACGAACTGACCGTGGTCGTGGTGGGTCCGCCCAAGCCCAAGGCCGTGCCGAACAAACCCGAACGCGAGCGCAAATCCACAGGCGCGCGATAGCCGTCAGATGGGCTAGTGTCGCGATTCCGAAGTTCGTTCGATCTCCCGGCCAGCACTTTAACGAACTTCGGAATCAAAGCGACACTCGAACACTATGAATCTAGTGTGGTTTTTGGATTTGAAGTTCCTCAAAGTGCGCGCGGCATAGTCCTAGGAACTTCAAATCCACCACACTAGGATCATCCGCGCATCGCGCCATTGAGGGGGTTCTCCCATGCCCATGGAGATCGGAATTTTCCTGCCCATCGCCAAGGGCGGGTTCATCATGTCGCGCAACGTGCCGCCGACGTGGCCGACCTGGGCACTCAACCGCGACGTGACGCTGAAGTGCGAGGCCCTGGGCTTCGACTTCGCGCTCTCCATGGTCAAGTTTCGCGGCTTCGGCGGCGAGATCGAATATTGGGATTACGCGCTCGATTCCTTCACGCTCACCGCGGCACTGGCGCCCATCACCAAGACCATCAAGCTGTTCCCCTCGGTGACGAACTTGTCGCTGCATCCGGCCGTGGCAGCGCGCATGGCCGCCACCATCGAAGCCGTGTGCCCGGGCCGCTTCGGGCTCAACATCGTCTCGGGCTGGTACAAGGACGAATTCCTGCAAATGGGCCTGTGGCCCGGCGATGTGCACTATGAGTCGCGCTACGATTATGCCGACGAGTACGTGACGATCCTGCGCGATCTGTGGTCGACCGGAAAATCGAACCACAAGGGCAAGTACTTCACGATGAACGACGCCGAGATCAAACCGGTGCCCAGCACGTTCATTCCGCTGGTGTGCGCCGGGCAATCGGGGCGCGGCGTCAAATTCACCGCCGAGAAGGGCGAGCGCAACTTCATCATCGCCGGGGGCAACATCGGCGACATCGAGGCCGACATCAAAAAAATCCGCGAGATCACCTCGAACCTGCAGGCCACCGCCAAGCCCTTGGGCCGCAACGTCGGCACCATCGGCCTGTTCAACATCATCGCCGCCGACACCGACGCCGAGGCGGGCAAGCGCTTCGATCACATCGTCGCCGGCGCCGACGAAAAGGCCATCGCGCGCCTGGTGGGCCAAGCCGAACTCGACAAATCCGAGGGCATGTCGGCGAGCCTGAAGAAGAAATCCATGTTCATGGGCCTGCCGACGCTGGTGGGCGCGCACGCCACGGTGGCCAGGTATCTCGACCGCATTTACGCCGAGGCCCAGGTCGACGCTTGCATGTTCGCCTTCCCGGATTTTGTCGGCGATCTCGACAGTTTCGGCGTGAACATCCTGCCCAAGCTCGAATCGCGCCGCGCCAAGCCCAAGCATTGATAATGCCGCCGCGATGACCGTCCCGCCCACCATTGTTCCGCCGCTGACCAAGACGCCCGAGTGGCGCGCGTTGCAGGCGCACGCCCAAGCCATGGCTGGCACGCACATGCGCGATCTGTTCGCCCGCGACGCCCAGCGCTTCGCGGCGTTTTCCTTGCGTGAGGGCGCGCTGCTGCTGGACTATTCCAAGAACCGCATCACGGCCGAGACACTGGCGCTGTTGACCGCGCTGGCGCGCGCGCGCGGCCTGGAGCAGCGGCGCGACGCCATGTTCGCGGGCGCCAAAATCAACGCCACCGAAGGCCGCGCGGCGCTGCACGTCGCCTTGCGCAACCGCGCCGAGGGCCGGGGCTTGGTGCGGCCCATCATCGTCGACGGTGTGGACGTCATGGGCGACGTCCTGCATGCGTTGATTTGCATGCGCGAGTTCTCCGAGCGGGTCCGCGACGGATCGTGGACCGGCTCCACCGGCAAGCCCATACGCCACGTCGTCAACATCGGCATCGGCGGCTCGCACCTGGGTCCGATGTTCGTGGCCGACGCGCTCAAGGATCACCAGAGCCCGAATATCTCCGTGGCCTTCGTGTCCAACCCCGACCGCGCGCAGATCGAGGATGTGCTGCGCACCTGCGATCCGGCGGCGACGCTGTTCACGATTTCCTCCAAGACCTTCACCACCGCCGAGACCATGTCCAACGCGGCCATCGCGCGCGAGTGGCTGGCCTCGGCCTTGGGCGAGCAGGCTATCGCCCGTCACTTCGCCGCCGTGTCGACCAATCACCACGGCACCACCGAGTTCGGCATTCCCGCCGACAGCGTGTTCTCCATGTGGGACTGGGTCGGCGGGCGCTATTCGGTGTGGTCGGCGATCGGCCTGCCCATCGCCATCGCCTGCGGCTTCGAGGTCTTCGACAGATTGCTCGCGGGCGCCCACGCCATGGACCGGCATTTCGAGACGGCGCCGCCGGAGCGCAACATGCCGGTGATCCTGGCGCTCTTGGGCTTGTGGTATTCCGATTTCTTCGATGCCGCCGCCATGTGCGTGCTGCCCTACGATCATCGCCTGAAGCTGCTGCCGTTTCACCTGCAGCAGCTCGACATGGAAAGCAACGGCAAGGGTGTCACGCTCTCGGGCGCGCCCGTGGAAACCAAAGCCGGGCCCATCGTCTTCGGCGGCGGCGGGTCCGACAGCCAGCATTCGTTCTTCCAACTGCTGCATCAAAGCCCGCGCCTGATCCCCTGCGACTTCATCGCCGCGCTCAAGCCGCACACCGGGTTCGACGCCAGCCGCGATCTGCTGCTGTCCAACTGCTTCGCGCAGTCGGAAGCCCTCATGATGGGGCGCACGGCCGACTCGCTCAGCGCAACGCCCGAAGCCTTGAAGCCGCACCGCAGCTTCACCGGCAACCGGCCGAGCAACACCATTCTGCTGGATGCCCTCACGCCCTTTGCGCTCGGCCAACTCATTGCCCTGTACGAGCACAAGGTTTTCGTTCAAGGCGTGCTGTGGGGCGTCAATTCCTTCGACCAGTGGGGCGTGGAATTGGGCAAGGAACTGGCCAAGACCCTGGAACCCGCCCTGAGCGGCGAGGCGGCCCTGCGGGCGCGCGATTCATCCACCGCCGGTCTGGTCGCGGCCTACCTTGAGGCCAAGCGGCGGAGCGTGTAGACCACGCTCATAATGCCTATTCGCCTTCTGCCGCCCAACCTGGTCAACCAAATCGCCGCCGGCGAAGTGGTGGAGCGGCCCGCGTCTGCCGTGAAGGAATTGGTGGAAAACGCCGTCGACGCCGGGGCGACGCGCATCGACGTGACGCTCAACGACGGCGGCAAATCGCTCATCGTCGTGGTCGACAACGGCGGCGGCATGAACGCGCGCGATCTCGAGGTCGCGGTGGAACGCCACGCCACCTCGAAGCTGCCCTCGGACGATCTGTTGGATATCGGCTTTCTCGGTTTTCGCGGCGAGGCCTTGCCGGCGATCGGCTCGGTCTCGCGGCTGACCATCACCAGCCGCACCGCCGAAGCCGAATCGGCCTGGTACATGATGGTCGCGGCCGGCCAGAAACAGGGCCCGGTGCCCACGCCCCACCCGCGCGGCACCCGCGTCGAGGTGCGCGACTTGTTCTATGCAACGCCGGCGCGGCTCAAGTTCATGAAGGCCGCCGCCACGGAGCTGTCGTACACCATCGACGTGGTCGAGCGCTTGGCCATGGCTCACCCGCAGATCGCCTTCACGCTCACGGCCGACGGCAAGTCGCGGCTCAATCTTCCCGCCGGGCAGGGCCTGGGCGATATGTTCGACACGCATTTGGAACGCCTCACGGCGATCTTGGGCAAGGAGTTCGGCGCCAACGCCGTGCCGGTGGCGGCCGAGCGCGAGCACGCCAAGCTCTACGGCTACATCGGCTTGCCCACGCTCAACCGCGGCAACGCGCTGGCGCAGTATCTGTTCGTCAACGGCCGGCCCGTGAAGGACCGCGCGCTGCAGGGCGCGGTGCGCGCCGCCTATCAAGACGTGCTGGCCTCCAACCGGCATCCCTACGTGGCGTTGTTCCTCGAGGTGCCGCGCACGGAAGTGGACGTGAACGTTCACCCCGCAAAAGCAGAAGTGCGTTTCCGCGACGCGGGCCTGGTGCGCGGCCTGATGATCGGCGCGATCCGTCACGCCTTGGCCGAGGCCGGGCACCGTGCCTCAACCAGTGTCGCGAGCGCGACGCTGGCGGCCTTCCGGCCCGGCGGCGGCGGCTTCGCGCGGCCCTTCGCCACGCGCCAGGCCCAGGCCTATGGCGCGGCCCTGGCCATGCAGTCCGCGCCGGCCGATGCACACCCCGCGTCGGGCCTCGCCGAGGCGCCGGAGCTGTTCACGCCCGCGCCCTCGGCGCGCAGCGATGACGGAACGGCCGGGATCACCGACGAGTATCCTTTGGGTGTGGCGCGCGCCCAGGTGCACGAGACCTACATCGTCGCGCAAACCGGCGACGGCATCGTCATCGTCGATCAGCACGCGGCCCATGAACGCCTGCTCTACGAGCGCATGAAAGAGGCTTTGGCCGGCACCGGAGTCGCGCGCCAGATCCTGCTGATCCCCGAGATCGTGGAACTGGACGAGGTCCGCGCCGGGCGCGTGCTGACGCGCGCGGCCGAGCTGGCTGAATTGGGTCTTGTCGTCGAAGCCTTCGGCGCGGGCGCGCTGGCGGTGCGCGAGGTTCCGGCCTTGCTGGGTGACGGCAATATTGCGGGCATCGTGCGCGACTTGGCCGACGATCTCGCGCAGTGGGACGAAACCATGAGCCTCGCCGACCGCCTGGCCGATGTGTGCGGCACGTTGGCGTGTCATTCGGCGGTGCGCGCCGGGCGGCGGCTGAATCCCTCCGAGATGAACGCGCTGCTGCGCCAGATGGAAGGCACGCCCAACGCCGGGCAGTGCAATCACGGGCGGCCGACTTACGTGGAACTCAAACTCGCCGACATCGAGCGCCTCTTCGGCCGGCGCTGATTTGTCTCCGCCGACTCTTGTCGTTATCGCCGCACATTTATCGCGCGGCAATGCAACGGTTACGGGCAACCGCGGCGGCTTTTGTATTGCGAGCCAAGGGCTGATGGGCTTTGATTCCGCCGGCATTTTTCCGAGGACATGGACGCCGCGATGCTGGGCGAGATGTGGCGATACTGGACGACCTTCGCGCCGGAACGGGTGCGCAAGTTCGGCTATCTCAAGCGCCTGATCGCGCTGGAGTTCCGCGCCAAGCGTTGCGCCGTGGCGTGGGAGCCGCACATCCGCGCTTGCCGCCAGGTCATCGTCAAGGCCGCCGACCTGTGCGAGCGGCAAAAAAGCTGCGTCGTGCTGGGCTCCGGGCTGTTGCTGGAGGTGCCGCTGGGTGCGCTCGCCTCGCGCTTCGACATCGTCTATCTGGTCGACATGTTTCACATGCCCCAGGTGCAGGCCGAGGCGAAGAAACACTTCAACGTGAAGCTGCTCACCGGCGACATCACCGGGGTCTTTCAGGCGATGAAGGAGCGCAAGGCCCCCGGGCCCAGCGTGCCCGCCCCGCCGCCGCGCATTCCGCACTTGAAAGACGCCGATTTCATCGTCTCGTGCAATTGCCTGACGCAACTGGCCGGGCCCTTCGTGGAGTTTTTCGAGCAGACGCGCGGGTTTTCCGAACTCGATTCCGACAAGCTCGCGTTCCAAATCATGGAGGCCCACGTCAAGGCTGTCGCCGAGGAGGCCACGGGCCTGGGGCTGATCATCACCGACGTCGAGCGTTACGTCATGGCGGGCGACAAGATCGTCAGCCGCACCGATCTGCTCAAGGCCTACAAGCTGCCCGACACGCCCAATCATCTGCACAACGAGGAATGGGATTGGTTCATCGCCCCGGCGCCCGAGGAAGATCCCGTGCGCGACGTGGAACATGTGGTGGAAGCCAAGGTCTATCAGCGGGGTCTCGAGGACGAAAAGAAAGCCGAGGAGCAACCGGCCGAGGCCGCCGACACCGATGACCGTCCGCTGCCGCCGGAACTCAACGACGCTTTCGCCGACACGGGGCGGAAAACTTAGAATTCCGCGTGAAGTTTACGCCGCCAGGCGCTTGGGCCGTCCGCGGCGCGGGGCTTGGACATTCTCGTTGAGCGCCACGCCCCAATCCGTGGCGTCGCGAATGTCGGCGAGAATGTTCGCACCCAGCGGCTCGGCGCAGAGGGCGTGATAGGCGGCGGCACGGCTCGCGTCGTCGGGCCCCAGGCTCAGATACACTTCATGGGGCGTGATGAGCGTGTCCTCGCGCCCGAGCGCGTTGCGGCGATAGCTCGACCAGCGGAAGGCGCCGGGCTCGGCGGCCAGGCCCGCACGCACCGGGTTCAGTTCGATGTAGCGCATGCAGGCCAGCAGGTAAGCCTCGCTGGTGATGGGGCTGGAGCGGTAGCGCCCCTCCCAGGGCGTGCCGCTGCGGTTCTGGGTCGTGTTGACGTAACGGCTGTAGCTGGTGCCGACGGATTGCATGGTCTTGCTCACGGCGCCGGGCTTGAGCGGCGTCATCAGCAGGTGCACGTGGTTGGTCATCAGCACATAGGCATGCACCGCCGCGCCGTAGCGGGCGGCGGCAGTCTCCAGCCACTCCAAATAGAGCGCGCCGTCGCGGGGGGTGAAAAACACCTGCCCCCGGTTATTGCCCCGCTGGGTGATATGCAGCGGCTGGCCCACTGGCGCGTACCGGATCATGTCCGCGAAAATAAATCAGAGTTACTTTCCGCGCAAGGATAAATAAATCAGAGTTATTTATCACGGCGCAGGAAGCTGATGAGGGGGCGGCCGTAGCGGCGCTGGTCGATGGGGGTGAAGCCCGGGGGGAGTTGGGGGAAGGGGTCGGCTTCGGTCTCGGCGATGATCAGCGCTCCGGGCTTGAGCCAGCCCCGTTTGGCGAGGCTCACGAGGGCCGGGGCCAGCAGGTCGCTGCCATGGTGTGGGACCAAGTAGGGCGGGTCCAGAAAGGCGATGTCGTGGGGCTGGGGCGCCGGGGGCAGGGCCGTGGCGTCGCCGGCGAGGACGCGCGCGCGATCCTCGGCGCCCAAGCCGCTCAGGATGCGGCGAAGCCCCGCGGTCACCGCCGGGTCGGCATCGATGAAGGTGGCGAGGCTGGCCCCGCGCGACAGGGCCTCCAGCCCCAAGGCCCCGGACCCGGCAAAGACGTCGACCACGGCGGCGCCCCGCAGGTCGACGCCGAGCGCGTCCTGGGCATGGATGAGGCGGTTGAAGACGGCCTCCCGCGCCCGCTCGGATGTTGGACGCACCGTATGTAACGGCGGCACGGGGAACTTGCGGCCGCGCCAGATGCCGCCGACGATGCGAAGCTGTCCCGGGCCTTTCTTATTCAAAATACATACACCGTGTATGTGTAATTATCATTTATTCATAGATAGATAAATAGATAGACTGGTTATCGCCGGCTATCGTCCCAGTTGCTCCTTGACGACCTTTCCAGGCACTTCTTCCACCTCGCCGCGCTCCAGCCGGCCCAGGTGAAAGGGGCCGTAGGACACCCGAATCAACCGCGTCACGGTGAGTCCCAGGTGCGCCAGCACCTTGCGCACCTCGCGGTTTTTCCCCTCGGTGAGCGTCATGGTCAACCAGGCATTCTTGGCCCCTTGGGTGCGCTCCAGCGCCGCCGTGATGGGGCCATAGTGCACTCCCTCGACCGTGATCCCCGATTGCAGCGCGGCCAAAGCCTCGGGGTTGACCTCGCCATGGACCCGCACCCGGTAGCGGCGCGCCCAACCCCGTGACGGATGCTCCAACTCTCGGGCCAAGGCGCCATCGTTGGTGAGCAGCAACAGTCCCTCGGAGGTCAAATCCAGGCGGCCGACGCTGACCACGCGCGGCAGCTGGTTGCGGACAGCGTCGAACACGGTGGTGCGGCCCTTTTCGTCGCGGTGGGTGGTCACCAGGCCCGGCGGTTTGTGATACCGCCACAGCCGCGACTTTTCCGGCGCCGCCAGAGGCTTGCCGTCCACCACCACCGCATCGGTCGGGTTCACGTTGACGGCCGCCGAGGTCAGCACCGCGCCGTTGAGGCTGACGCGGCCGTCAGCGATCCAGCGTTCCGCCTCGCGCCGCGAGCACAGTCCGGCCCGGGCCAGCACCTTGGCGATACGCTCGCCGGCAAAAGCTTTGGGCGTCTCGGGGGCCTGAGTGGGCTGCGCCGGTCGTTTCGCCGCGCGCCGGGTCATGCCGCGCAGGCCCGGATGAAGGCCGCAAACAGCTTCATGTCGACGGGGCTGATGTGAAACTCCGGGTGCCACTGCACGCCGATGCAGAACTTGCGCCCACGGTCTTCGATGCCCTCGATGACCCCGTCGGGGGCCACCGCATTGACGGTCACCGCGGCCGGCACGTCCTTGACGGACTGATGATGGGCGCTGTTGACCGCCGTGCGCCGCACGCCGCCGATCTTGTGCAGCAAGGTGCCCTCGACGATGTCGACCTCGTGGCCGGCCTGGTCGCGGGGGTTGGGCTGCTCGTGGGCGAGGGGGTTTTTCACTTCGTCCGGGATGTGCTGGATCAGCGTGCCGCCGAGCGCCACGGCCAAAAGCTGCTGGCCCCCGCAGATGCCCAGCACCGGCTTATCGGCCTTGAGCATGGCCTGGGTGATGCCCAGTTCGAAATCCGTGCGGTCCGCTTTCAAGGTCACGGCGTCGTGGCGCGTCTCGGCGCCGAACAGCGCCGGGTCCACGTCGAAGGCGCCGCCCGAGACCAAGAGGCCGTCGATCATGCCGACATAACGGTCGATCAGGCTGGGCTCGTGCGGCAACACCACCGGCACGCCGCCGGCCTCGCGCACCGCCGAACAATAATTCTGACGCAGCGCGTACCAGGGAAACTTCGAGTATCCCCCGGGCTTTTCACTGTCGGCCGTGATGCCGATGACCGGCTGGCGCATAAAAAACCTCTAAACCTCTAGCCGAGGAATTGCGCCGCTGAAGGCTTGGCTGTCAAGTCACCCGGCTGTTAAGCCGTCCGGTCACTCAGCATGCGGAGAAATGGATGGCGACGCCTTAGCGCCGCAGGCCGCCCGTGTAGGCCCGCGCGGCGTGTCCGGCGCTGACCGCGCCGGTCATGGGGTTCTGGCCGCGCACGAAATTATTGGCCAAGGCCTCGGACCAATCGGTGCCGGCAAATCCGCCCGAGGGCAGCGACGTGGTGGAGCCACTCGTGTCGTCGCCCTCGGCCATCATCATGGGCGAGGACGAGATCATGCGCGCGAGTTCCTGCATCACGAACCAGGACAAGGTCATGCGTTCGCTGTCGCCCGCCGTCATGGCGGCGCGCATGTCAGGCAGGCTGGGGTTTGCCTCCGCGCCCAGTCCGTCGCGCGCGGTCAGGGGCCGCTCTTGGTCGGCGCCGATGGCGGCCGCGTTATCGCGTTGCGCCAGGGCGCCATCGACGTCGGCGAAGCGGTCCATCTGGGCGCCGAAGCGCTCGCCGATGAGGTCCAGCACGCCGCGCACCGTGCGCGGGGCGCCGGTCTCGGTGAAGAACACCGATTGATTGGCGCGCGCCGCCGCCGGCACGATATGCGAGGCGTAAATGTTCGGCGCCGACTTGGCCGCGTCCAGCATCTGCGCCGCACCCTTGGGCCCCAAGAAGTGCGCCAGATAGAGGTCCGAGGCCGTGGCCTCGCGGTCGATGGTCTGTTCCAGGCTGGAGGCGTTGTCGCGCGCATAGGCCGCCGCCATCAGCGCGGACGCCTCGGGGTCCTCGCGCAAGGCCAGAATGTCCTGTTCGGTTTTCTTGTCGAGCACCGTCAAGCGACCCGAGGGGTTGGTGAGAATGCGGTTGGACAGCTCGCCGTAGCCCAGCTCCTGGCCGTGGCGCTTGAAGACTTCGAGCCAGGTGCCGCGCGTGAATTGAAACAGGCCCGTGGCCGAGGAGGTCTTGGCTTCGGCGTCGGTCTTGAAGTTGCTTTCTTGAGCGGCCTTGGCGAGCAGGTACTGAAAGCTCACGCCCGATTGCGCGCTGGCCACCTGAATGCCGTGCAGCGTCGTGCGGGCGACCTTGGCGCCCGCCACTTGCACGACATCGGAGATCGACTGAACCATGGTTGGACCGAAGCATCACGGGCCCTTCTGGACCCCGATAAGCTTCGGACTCTAGGCGCCATTGGTTACCGATTTCTTACCGATTATTAACCGCTTGGCGTGCCTTGACGGCAGGACCCACTCATTTAACTGTGCGCCGATGTCGCCCGACCCCATGGAACTCGCCTTCGAGCAGGCCCAGCGCGCCGCCGCGCGCGGCGAGGTGCCCGTGGGCGCCGTGATCGTCGGGCCCGACGGCCAAGTGTTGGCCGCGGCCGGCAACGAGGTCGAGGCCCATGCCGATCCCACGGCCCATGCGGAAATGCTGGCGATCCGCGCCGCCGCGCGGCGGGTGGGCTCGCCGCGCCTGGAGGGCTGCGACGTTTACGTCACGCTGGAGCCCTGCGCCATGTGCGCCACCGCGCTGTCCTTCGCCCGCATCCGGCGCGTCATCTACGCGGCCTATGACCCCAAGGGCGGCGGCGTCGATCACGGCGCGCGCGTTTTTTCGCAGCCTACCTGTCATCATCGCCCCGAGGTGGTGGCGGGCGTCCAGGCCGAGCGCGCGGAAAGACTGTTGAAGACCTTCTTCGACGGCCTGAGATAACCCGCCCGCCACTGGCCAATTGCCGCATATCGCCCTACCATGGCCCCATGAAACCCATTCAAGGCCTGTTCCTTGCATCGGCGCTGGCCTTCGTCCTCGGCGGTGCTCCCGCCGGGGCCGAAGACGACGAAGGCGAGCCTGTCGGTTACGGCGGCGCCAAGGTGCAGATGCAGAACTTCATGGTGCCGACCCATTCGCCCAAGGGCCAGGTGCGCTTCGAGGTGCTGACCTTGCGCCTCGTCCTCGACGCGGGCCCGCGCGAACGCGCGGCGTGTTTTTCCGTGCCGATCGTCCACGAGAAAATGCTGATGTTTCTTTATGACGCCAAGTTGTCGCCCACCGACCTCGTCGGCCAGCGCAAGGACATTCTGGCCAAGCGCTTGCTGGAGGTCGCGATCAACGCCACGGCCAAAGGGTACTATTCGGGCGTGGAAATCGTCGATGAAAGCACGCTGGCGCTGGAGGCGAAGCTCGCGATGGCGCCCAAGGCCTCGGCCGACGCCAAGGACCTGCTCGACAACAAGTCCAAGACGCTCACCAGCCAGTGCCGTTAATACGCGGCTCGTTCAGGCGTCCGCCAGCCCGGCCATGCCCCGGTCCCAGACGGCGAGCGCGCGCGTCATGACGCGGGTTTTCCACTCCGCCGACGTTTCGGGATAGAACACGGCCTTGATCTCGGCCTTGATGGCGCGGCCTTGTTCGGATCGCGGGTCGCCGTGCAGGTGCAGCCAGTTGTCGGCGCGCAGCGCGCGGATCATGCGCTCGGTCGGGTAGGTGCCGAACTCCAGCGTGTTTCCGTACACGGCGGCGGGCGAGATCATGCGGGCGATGCCGGTGAGATTGTAGCCGTCGTGCACGCCGCTGCCGGGTGCCGCCGCCATGACGTTCGCATCGTCGCCCCAGACCTCGTGCGCCTTGGTGACGGCGGGCGCGCCCTCGTCGCCGACGCAGTAACTCACGCCCGCGCCGGACTCACCCAGTCCGGTGTGAAAGTCGAGAATCGCCACGTGCTTGGCGACGCTGCAATACGACGTAAGGATTTTCATGATGGTCTCGCGCGACCAGGTGGGTTTCACGCCGCCGTAGAACACGCCGTCGGCGTGGCTGTATTGCCCGCCCATGATGGCGCGGCTGAGCGTGCGCTGGCCATGGCGCGCAGCGAAGTCCGTCAACTGGGCGTCGGCGGCGGCGATGGTTCGGTCGTCCCACGATTTCGGACAGATCGCGTTGGCCAGCTCGTCATAGGCGGGCTTGCGCGGCAGGGCCTTGGAGAAATCGGCGAAATTGCGGTTGAGGTCGACGTTGTCCTCGGTGACGCGGCGCAGCCACGCGAAGCCGTGGGGATTGACCGCGTGCAGCAGCAGCACCGACATGCCCGGCGGCGTGCGCTTCCAGTGGCCGCGCTTGAGCCACGCGGTTTGCGCCGCCGATCCGACGAAGCCTTCGACGCCGTGGGTGGCCGACAGGGCGACAAACACGCGCTCGGCCCGGCACGGCGCGCTGGCGTCGGGGCACAGCGTGACGAGGTCCAGCGAGAGGTCCTCGCCGCCCGGGCCCTTGAGCGGATGCGGATGACTGACCACCGCCAGCCCCGCGCCCGCCGCCGCCGCCAGGAACTTGGCGCGGGCGGTGGCGTAGTCAGGCGAGAAATAATCGTCAACCGACATGGTGGTGCGCTAGGGCTCCGGAGTGGACGCGGCCATGCAACACGAGTTTGAGGGCTCGCGTCAATTGCGTGCTTTCTCGCGCGCGACCGCGCGCCAGCCGATGTCGCGGCGGCAGAAGCCCTCGGGCCAGGCGATGGCATCCACGGCGCGGTAGGCGCGCGCCTGCGCTTCGGTCACGGTTTGCGCGCTGGCCGCGATGCCCAGCACGCGCCCGCCGTGGGCGGTGATGATGGGCTTGCCGTCGCGGGTTTCCACCTTGGTGGCGGCGTGAAAAATCTGCGCACCCTCCACTTGCGCGGCTTTGTCCAGGCCCTCGATCACCGTGCCCTTCTTGTAGGCGCCGGGATAGCCCTTGCTCGCCATGACGACCACCAGCGCCGGATCGTCCTTCCAGCGCAAATCGAAATGCGACAGTTGGCCGTCGGCGGTGGCCATGAGCGCCGCCAGAATGTCGGACTTGAGGCGCATCATCAGCGTCTGGCACTCGGGGTCGCCGAAGCGCACGTTGAATTCCAGCACCTTGGGGCCGCCCTCTGTGATCATCAGGCCCGTGAACAGCACGCCCTTGAAGGGTGCGCCCATGGCCGCCATGCCGCGCAGGGTGGGCCGGACAACCTTGTCCATGATCTGCTCGGCCATGGCGCTATCGACGATCGGCGCCGGCGAGTACGCGCCCATCCCGCCGGTGTTGGGCCCGGTGTCGCCGTCGCCGACGGCCTTGTGATCTTGCGCCGTGCCGAGCGCCAGGGCCGATTGCCCGTCGATCAAGGCGAAGTGGCTGACTTCCTCGCCGACGAGGAATTCTTCCACCACCACCTCGGCGCCCGCCGCGCCGAACTCCCGCGCGGTCATCATGGCGTCGATGGCGGCCTCGGCTTCGGCGACGGTCTTGCACAGCACCACGCCCTTGCCCGCGGCTAGGCCATCGGCCTTCACCACGATGGGCGCGCCCTTCTCGCGGATGAAGGCTTTCGCGGCCGATGCGTCCTTGAAGCGGCCGTACCACGCCGTCGGGATGTTGTTCTTGGCCAGGAAGTCCTTCATGACCCCCTTGGAGCCCTCGAGCCGCGCCGCGGCGGCATCGGGCCCGAAGGCCTTGATGCCGGCGGCGGTGAGCTTGTCCACCAGCCCCGCGACCAGGGGCGCCTCGGGGCCAACCACGACAAAGTCGATGTTCATCGACTTTGCCAGGGCCACGATTCCGTCGAGATCTTCGGCCGCCACGGGCAGGCACTCGGCCACCTCGGCGATGCCGGCGTTGCCCGGCGCGCAATAGAGCTTGTCGCACAAGGGCGAGGCGGCAATCGCCCAGCACAGGGCGTGTTCCCGTCCGCCGCCGCCCACCACCAACACCCGCATCGCGATCCTCATGTCTCAGCCACTCGCGGGAGCGTTCTAGCACAGCCGACCGAATATGCGAGGCGGCTTGGTTCGTCCGCGCGGGTGTGCCACATAGTTTTCATGAGCCGTTTGGGTCGCATCCTTCTGCTGGCTGTTCTCGCGATGACGTGCGCCATGCCGCTGCGCGCCGAGCAGGTTTTGCGGGTGGGCATCACCGCGCTGCCGCCGAGCCTGTTCAACCCCTACGCCAATACCGGCCTGCCTTATGTCTATGTCTGGAGCGCGGTGTTCGACGGGCTCACGTTCATCGACGAAACCGGCACCGTGCGGCCGTGGCTCGCGACGTCCTGGCGCAACGTCGATGCGCTGACGTGGCATTTCGACCTGCGGCAGGGCGTGGTGTTCTCCGACGGCACGCCCTTCACGGCCGAGGCCGTGGTGGCGGTCAACGAATTGCTGACGGGCCCCGCCGCCGTGCGCGAGGTCGTCGCGCGCATGATGTCGTTTCTCGATTCGGCGCGCGTCATCGACGACCACACGGTGGAGATCAAAACCAAGGTTCCGACACCGCTGCTGCCGCGCTACCTGCCGCAGTTTCACATCATCTCGCCCACCCAGATTCGCAAACTGGGCCTTGAGGGCTTCGCCAAGGCGCCCGTCGCCACGGGGCCCTTCAAGGTCGACCGCATCGGTCCCAACACCATCGGCTTGAGCGCCCACCGGCATTCGTGGCGCAAGCCGGCGCTGGACGGCCTGGAGTTCGTCGTCAACGCCGAGGCCTCGGCGCGGAAGTTGGCCGTGCTGTCGAACCGGCTCGACATTGCCATGAACCTGGGGCCCGAGGAAACCGCGTCGATCGTCGAGGCCGGCGGCCACGAGGTGAGTTGGCGTGACGCCGCCGTGTGGGCCTATCACTTTATCGGTTTGACCGAGAACCCCACCGCGCTCGCGCCCTTCCGGGACATCCGCGTGCGCGAGGCGCTCAACCTCGCCGTCGACCGCGAGGCCATCATTGACGCCTTGCTGATGGGCCAGTCGGTGCCCGCGACGCAACCCGCGCCCGCCGAGGCCTACGGCTTCGATCCCGCTCTGCCGCCGATCCCCCACGACCCCGACAAGGCGCGACGTTTGCTGGCCGAGGCCGGTTACGCCAAGGGCTTCAAGTTCACCATGGAGGCGACCGTCGGATCGAGTCCCAACGACGCGGCCTTGCACCAGATCGTCGCGCAGAATCTGGCGGCCGTCGGCGTGACCATGGAGATCCGGCCCATCTCGACCAATCAGTTGATCCGCAACGTCGTGGAGGGCGGCTGGACCGGCGATGCCTTCGGCCTGTTCTACAACCTCGAGCCCACAGCCGACGTGCTGCGTCCGCTCGATACCCATTCGTGCCGCTGGCATCACGCCTGGTACTGCAACCCGGCCACCACGCCGTTGATCGAGGCCGCCCATCAGGAGTTCGACGAGGCCAAGGGGTTGAAACTGCGCCAAGAGATCATGGCGGCCTATCGCAACGATTGGGCGGCGATCTTCATTCACCAAGCCGTGCGCTTCGCGGGTCTCGCGCCCAAGGTGTCGGGGCTGAAGGTGGTCAATAACGTCATCCTGTTCGATCAAATCCGGATGCAGTGACCGAGAGCATTTTCCCGACAAGTGGGAACCGGTTGGCGTGGAAAATGCGACCAAGAAGAATAAGTTATTGAAGCTGTGTGATTCGGTTCAATCGAATTTGATCTTAGGGCCCCATGCGCAAGGGTTACGTCGATATCGCCGATGGGCAGTTGCATTTCTGGTCGGCGGGGCAGGGACCGGCCCTGGTGTTGCTGCATCAGGCGGGCCAGGACGCGAGCGTTTATCGCCCCCTCATTCCCCATCTCGAACGCCATCACACATTGATCGTGTTCGATCTGCCCGGTCACGGCCAGTCTTTCGATCCGCCGCGCGAATACGACGTGCCCGATTATGTCGCGGCGCTATTTCAGGCCATGGATCGGCTCGAACTCCATCGTGCCGCCGTGCTGGGCCATCACAGCGGCGCGGTGTTTGCCCTCGAAATGGCCGCGCGCGAGCCCGAGCGCATCACGCGGGCGATTTTGTCGGGCATGAGCTGGCGCACGCCGTCCAACACCCAAGCGCTGCGCGAGACCCGCGCCAAGCAACTGCTGCCCATCGCGCCTGACGGCGAATTCCTCACCACGGTCTGGCGCACTTACGCGGGCCTCGCCGGTGACGGCCAACCTGCCGACACGATGCTTGAGCCGTTTCTGGTCAATCAGTCCATGCGGCTCAGGCCCTACGATGCTCACCACGCTGTTTTAGCCTGGGACCGCGAACCGGCGGCCCGTGCCGTGCGTTGCCCGGTGATCTTGCTGCAGGGCACGCGCGATATCTACGTCACCGGCCAGGATCATCTGCTCACGCTCATGCCCACGGCGCGGCGCGTAGAAATTCCGGGTGCCGGAGCCTTCAGCTTCATCGACCGGCCCGCTGAATGTGCGCGCGTCATCCTAGCGGAGCGGATTTGACATTCGCTATGCCGATAGCCACCGGACGACGAGGCGAATGTCAAATCCAAAGCTCCGCTAAAACCCTATATTTGCTAGTGGTCCCATGATTCCAGCATTCGCAAGCCAGCCCGCAGAACCGGGGTGCGAATGCTGGAATCGGACCACTAGACTTCCTGGCCGAATGACATTCGTGGCATGATGGCCGCATGAACGACGACATCGGCGCGCCCGAGACGGCGCACAATCGCCCGCCCTTCACCGTCAGCGAGCTGTCCGCCTCGCTCAAGCGCACGGTGGAGGACGCCTTCGGCTACGTGCGCGTGCGCGGCGAGATTTCGCAGCCCAAGGTCGCCGCCTCGGGGCATTGCTATCTGCGGCTCAAGGACGAAAATGCCGTGCTCGACGGCATCATCTGGCGCGGCGCCATGAACAAGCTGTCGGTCAAGCCCGAGGAGGGCATGGACGTCATCGTCACCGGACGCCTCACGACCTATCCGGGCCGCTCCAGCTATCAAATCATCATCGACGCCGTGGAGTTGGCGGGCGTCGGCGCGCTGCTCAAGCTCTTGGAGGAGCGGCGCAAGAAGCTCGCCGCCGAGGGTCTGTTCGACGAAGACCGCAAGAAACCCTTGCCGTTTTTGCCCACGGTGGTCGGCGTCGTCACCTCGCCCACGGGCGCGGTGATCCGCGATATCTTGCACCGTATCCAAGACCGCTTCCCGCGCCGGGTGCTGGTGTGGCCGGTCCGCGTGCAGGGCGAGGGCGCGGCCGAGGAAATCGCCAAGGCCATCACGGGCTTCAATGCCTTGCCCGGAACCGCCGACCTGCCCCGACCCGATGTGCTCATCGTCGCGCGCGGCGGCGGTAGCTTGGAAGACCTGTGGTGCTTCAACGAGGAAGTCGTGGTGCGCGCCGCCGCCGCCTCGAACATTCCGCTCATCGCCGCCGTGGGCCACGAGACCGACTGGACGCTGATCGATCATGCCGCCGACCGGCGCGCGCCGACACCCACGGCCGCCGCCGAAATGGCCGTGCCGGTGCGGCTCGATTTGCAGGCGGGTGTGCAACAGCGCGCCACGCGGCTGTTCCAGGCGACGGGGCGCATGCTGAGCGAACTGAAGATTCATTTGGACGGTCTGGTGCGCGGCATTCCGCGCCTCGATGCCGTGGTGGCGGAAAAAGAACAGGCGCTGGACGGCTTGATCGAACGCCTCAAATTGGGCCCGCAAACGCTTCTGGCAACCAAACAGCAGGATTTGAAGCTGTCGGCGGCGCGATTGAACTTGTCGCGCTTCGCCAAGGACATCGACCGTCATATTCGCGACCTCGGGCAATTTACCACGCGGCTGGGCCAGGCGCTGCGTCGCGCCGTCACCGACACCCTATCGCGCACCGAAGGCATTTTCGCGCGTCTTGAATCCGTCAGCCCCCGCCGCGTCTTGGAGCGCGGCTATGCCATCGTGCGCGCCGAGGGATCTCCCGTCATGGCGGCGGCCAGCCTTGGCGCAAGTGCCAACGTGGAAATCGAATTCGCCGACGGGCGCGTGGATGCCGTCGTGGACGGCGCGGGCGCAGCCTCGGTGCCATCGCGTCCAATTCCAAAAAAGCCCAAGCCCACACCGGGCAATCAAGGAAGCCTGTTCTGATGCGCTGTCTCTGCGCACTCGCGGTCTTGGTGTCGTTCGGCGCCGTGGCTGACGAGATCGCGCTCACGGGTCGCATCGAGCAGGGCGGCGTGGCCGTGGGCACCGCACCGCCGGGCGCGAAAGTGACCTTCGATGGCCGCGACATCGCGCTCACCGATAGCGGTACCTTCGTTCTCGGCTTTGACCGTGACGCCAAGGCGCAAGCCGTGCTTGAGATCGCCTTGCCGAACGGCGCCACGGACTCACGCACGCTGACGGTCAATCCACGAGAGTGGCGCGTCGAGCGTGTCGACGGCCTCGCCCAGAAACTGGTGACACCCGATCCCGAAACGGCCGCGCGCATCGCCGAGGACAATAAATTGATGGCCGCCGTGCGCGCCCGCACGGAAGCCGTCGCCTTCTTCGAAACCGGATTCATTCGGCCCGCCGAGGGGCGCGTCTCGGGCGTCTTCGGCAGCCAGCGCATTCTCAACGGCGTGCCGCGCGCGCCGCACCTGGGGCTCGACATCGCCGGACCTATCGGTACGCCTGTGCGCGCCGCCGCCGACGGCATCGTCTCGCTGGCCAAGGCCGACATGGTGCTGACGGGGCAATCGGTGGTGATCGAGCACGGTTACGGCCTCGACACGGTTTACATTCACATGAACGCTATTCGTGTCGCTGATGGCCAGCGCGTGAAGCAGGGCGATGTTATCGGCGAGATCGGCCAGAGCGGGCGCGCCAACGGGCCCCACTTGCATTTCGGCGTGACGTGGTTCGACACGCGCCTCGATCCGGAAACCGTGCTGGCGGTGTTGCCGTCCAAGAACCTAAGCAATACGCCGCAATAAATCGTCCAGCGCGCGCTCGTAGTCCCACTTCACTTCGATCCCCGCCACGTTCACTTGCTGGCGTTGATCGGGCAGCAGCCGCACGGCGTCCTTCGCCGTGGTCACGGGGATCGCCCCGATGGAGAAGGCCTCGTCCAACACCGGCCCGATGTCGGTGGGTCCGAAGGCCTGGTGATCCTCGAAGGGATGCCGCGCCAGAACCTGCGCGCCCAGCGCCCGCAGCATGTCGAAAAACTGTTCGGGATCGCCGATGCCGGCGAAGGCCACCACGCGCCGGCCGCGCAGGGCCACGGTCGCCGCGTCGGGTGACAGATGCGCGCGCAACACGGGGAGTTGGCCTGGCAAGCGCGGCACGAGCCTCGTCGCATCCTCGCCCATCATCACCACCGCGTCGGCCCGCGCGAGGCCGTCGGCGGGATTCTCGCGCAAGGGCCCCGCCGGAAAAACCCGCCCGTTGCCGAAGGGATTGCGGCCGTTGATCACGACAATTTTTAGATCTTTGTGCAGCCCCGGCGTCTGGTGGCCGTCGTCCAGCACGGCCACATCAAGGCCCGCGTCTTGCGCGGCCCTGACGCCACGAAAGCGATTTTTCGCGACCCAGGTCGGACCGTGCGCGGCATGCAGCAGCGCCTCGTCGCCCACGTCATCGGCGGTGTGGATCGCCGGGTCGACCCGCACCGGCCCGCGCAGCCGACCGCCGTAACCGCGCAGCACGACGCCAGCCTTGCGCCCGCGCGCTAGGAGGTGACGGACGACGGACATGGTCACGGGCGTCTTGCCCGCGCCGCCCACCGTGAGCCCGCCGACGGAAATCACGGGAATACCCGCGCGCGGCGCATCGGCGCGCGAGGCCCGGGCGGTCGTCACCGCGCCGTAGATGCGCCCGAAGGGCTCGAGCGCGCGCGCCGGCCAACTGTCGTCGAACCAGAAGTCAGGCGGGTGCACGGTGAGCCTCTTTGTCCGTCGTGGCGCCCGTGAGTGCATCGGCGGCATCGCTCACGCGATTGAGTTCCACCTCCACGCGCAGGCGTAGCGCCTCCAAGGTCGCATCGTCGGCATCGCGCGGGATGTGAATGGCATCGCCCCACACCTGAACGCCGCGCCCGAAGGGCAGGCCGATGATGAGCCGGTCCCAGGTTTTCAAGTTCATACGCCGGCTGACCGCCACGGCCACCGGCACGATCGGCGCCCCCGACAGGCGCGCGAGCGCGATCACGCCGTCCTGGGCGACGCGCGCGGGCCCGCGCGGCCCATCGGGCGTGATGCCCACGCTCTCGCCCGCTTTCAGTTTGCGAATCAGGTGCCGGAGGGCCTCGCCGCCGCCGCGCGTGGTGGAGCCCGCCACCGTCGAGATGCCGAAGGCCGCCACGGCGGCCGAGATCAACTGCCCGTCCGGGTGGCTCGAGATCAGCATGTGAAACGGCGCGGCCGACGGCCAGCAATAGGGCATCAGGGCCAGGCGCTGGTGCCAGAAGGCGACGATCACCGGCTGTTCGCCGCGCCAGGCGCGCGCCATGACCTCGCCGTTGACGCCGGTCCAGCGGTTGGCGGCCTTCACCAGCTTGATATGGGCGGTCGTGACCGCGCCCAGGCCGCGGCGCACCCCGGGGCGGCGACTCCAATGCTTGACTTTATTACCGAGCGTCATCGCGAGAATTGATTCGTAATTCCGATTCAAGGCCTTAAGCTATCGCCACAATTCAGTCACAGTAAGCGAAATAATCGCCCCGCCGAATCTTCGACGGACCGCACCGCGCCACGGGGCCGCACATTTTGACGGGAGGGACGACCATGACCGATCAAAAGCCGAACAATCAGAACCTGCTGTGGATCAGCATCGCCGGGATCGCGGTGGTGCTGGCGCTGCTTTATATGACGATGGGCCGCGGCCAGGCGCCGCCGCCGCCGGCCCCCGCCGCCGTGCCCGAAGCGGCCTCACCCATGTCGGCGGAACCGCCGCCCGCGCCCGCCGTCGCCGACCCGGGTCCGGAGCCAACTCCAGCGCCAACTCCGGCGCCGCCGCAATAATTGCTCCGCTACACGGCCGCCGCGACTCTCGGTTCGACCGGCGTTTGCCCCCAGGGATAATCGAAGGGGCGGATGTTGGCCAGGAACTGCTCCGTGCAGGCCGCCCATGAATAGGTTTCGGCGTGGGCGCGGCAGGCCTGTGGGGAAAGCGTCAGCGCTTGGCCGATGGCGAGGCCCAGGTTGTGGTGCAGGCATCCCACCGGCGCGTCGGCGATGACGTCGAGCGGCCCCGCAACCGGATAGGCCGCCACCGGCACGCCGCTGGCGAGCGCTTCCAGCAACACCAGGCCGAAGGTGTCGGTGAGGCTGGGAAAGACGAACACGTCGGCGGCGGCATAGTGGCGGGCCAGATCCTCGCCGTGCTTGGCGCCGAGAAACACCGCGGATTGATACTTCTGCCGCATCTGCGGCAACAGCGGACCGTCGCCGATGACGACCTTGGTGCCGGGCGTATCGAGCGTCAAGAACGCCTCGATGTTCTTTTCCACGGCCACGCGCCCGACATAGAGCAGGATCGGCCGCGGCAGATCGAGGAAGGCCTTGTCGCGCGGGCGGAACTGTTCCGTGTCGACGCCCCGGCTCCAGCGCTTGATGCGGTCAAAGCCCTGCGCCCTCAGTTCGCGCTCGATGGTCGGCGTGGCCACCATGATCGCGTCGGCCTGCCCGTGAAAACGCCGCAGCGCGGCGTAGGTCCACTTCGGCGGCAAGCCAAACCGCGCGTGCAGGTATTCCGGAAACTTGGTGTGGAAGGCCGTGGTGAAGGGCAGCCCGCGTTTGCGGCAATAGGACCATGCCGCCAGGCCCAGGGACCCTTCGGTGGCGATATGAATCGCGCAGGGGCGAAAGCTGTCGATCAACTGCCGCATCTGGCGGCCCGGCCACAAGGCCAGGCGAATTTCCGGATAGGTCGGGCAGGGGATGGTGCGAAACAGATCGGGCGTGATGTACGTCACCTCGTGCCCGAGACCTTCGAGCCCGCGCTTCAGCGTGGCCAGCGTTCTTACGACGCCGTTGACTTGGGGATGCCAGGCGTCGGTGACGAGGAGTATTCGCATTCTTTCGCCTTGTTGTAGGCCTCGAGGGGGATGCGGGCGGTCGCTAAGGTCTCGGTTGTCGCCGGGTGCGGCGCGGGCAACGCGAGCGGCGCGGTGTCGCCGGGCACCAGGCCGCGCAACTCGGCCCAGGGCACGATCTCGAAGCGGCCGTCGAAATGCTCCACCAGCGCCGTGCAGCTTTCGACCCAATCGCCGTCGTTGCAGTATTGAATGCCGTCGATGTGCTTGATCTCGGCGTGGTGGATATGGCCGCACACCACGCCGTCGACGCCGCGCTGCTTGGCCATGCGCGCCATGGCGTGCTCGTAGCTGGAAATGAACGCCACCGCGTTCTTGACCTTGTGCTTCAAGTATTTCGACAGCGACCAATAGGGCAGGCCCAGCGCGCGGCGCACGGCGTTGAGCCAGTGATTGAGCGCCAAGGCCGCGGCATAGGCCGAATCGCCCAGCACCGCGAGCCAGCGCGCGTACATCATCACGCCGTCGCATTCGTCGCCGTGCATGACGAGGAAGCGGCGGCCGTCGACGGTTTTGTGAACCGCGTCGCGGCGAACCTTGATGCGGCCGAATTCGTAGCCGATGTAGTCGCGCGCGAACTCGTCGTGATTGCCCGGCACATACACCACGTCCGTGCCCTTGCGCGCCTTGCGCAGGATTTTCTGCACGACATCGTTGTGCGATTGCTGCCAGTACCAGCCCTTGCGCAGGCGCCAGCCGTCGAAGATGTCGCCGATGAGGTAAAGCTTCTCGGACTCGGCGTGCTTCAGGAAATCGAGCAGAAAATCGGCCTTGCAGCCGCGCGTGCCGAGATGAACATCGGAAATGAAGATGGTGCGGAATTTTAAGGTGCTACCGACGGCGCGCAATGTCGTCTCCGGTCCGTGACCAACGCGCGCACTCATACGCGAGGCGGACTCGCCCGCCTAGAGTCCCACCCCCTGGTTTCGCGAAGACTTCACCCGAACGCAACAGAAGCGTCACCGACGCAGGCGGGACTCGCCTCTCGGTATTCCGTCAGGTTCAATTTTCGCCGTGTTCGCGCTATATGTGAGTGATGACCCGGGCGCGACATATTCCGCCGGGTCAGGAGTGGAGATTTTGCGGCATGGCCAAGCTCGTCTTCGGAATGAACATGTCGCTCGACGGCTACGTCGACCATATGGCGTTTGGGCCAAGCCCCATGCTGTTCCGCCACTTCATCGCGGAGGCCGAGGCGCAGGCGGGCAGCGTCTATGGCCGCAACATGTATGAGATCATGCGTTACTGGGACGATGAGCATCCTGAATGGGGCGCCGACGAGCGCGCCTTCGCGGCGGCGTGGCGGAAACAACCGAAATGGGTCGTCTCGCGCTCGTTGAAGGCGGTCGGCCCCAACGCCAAGCTGGTGGAGGGTGACCTTACGGGTGCGATCCGCACGCTGAAGGCCGCGCGCGACGGCGAGATCGAAGTGGCCGGCCCGAACCTGGCGCACAGCCTCACCGCACTGGGCCTGATCGATGAGTATCGCATCTACCTGCACCCCGTCGTGCTGGGTCGCGGCGCGCCCTATTTCGCCGGACCCCGGCCGCCGCTGCGCCTGGTCGCCCACGATCGCGTGGACGAGAACGTGATGAGATTGAGATACGTTCCGGCTTAATTGCACCGACGATACAGTTGCAGCCGATAAACAAGTCAAACTTGTTTATCGCGTTCGTGAGTCGTGGGGATAAAGTCTCTCTCCGCATTCAATCGCGGCGTGATTTGTGCTAGCCTTCTGGCATGACCCAGGCGCGCGACATACTCCGCCGGGTCGGAGACGAGGCTCGGCGGCGGCGCGGTGTCCTTCTGGCAACGCAGTTCGACACGTCCCGAAATCGCCCGTTATCCCCACAATCCACGTCTCATTGTTTGGTCGCATTTCCACCGACTTGTTTCCTTGGGCCAAGTGGCTTTCACTTCCCCGCCTCCGCTAAGGCTTCGGCGGGTCCAGGTGCTTGTCCTCCAAAGTTGCGCAGCAACGAAGGAGGATCGGGGAAATGCTCTGGAAAAATTTTCCAAATTTTCGTGCCGTCGCGCCATGAGTCCGCCTGTTATTTTGGAATCCTCCCTGAAATAACAGGTGGAACAGGCAACCGTTACGCGCAAATCAGTGCCAAATTTGGGGGCTCTCGCAAAAATTTTGCGCGCGGGATATGCGGATTGTTGAGCGTGCCGGATGGGGAAAACGCTGAGCGACCGGTCTTGGGCAGGGCCCGAGACACCTCTCAATTGTCACCCTCGGGCGTGACCCGAGGGTCCAGAGGTTTCTGTTTGAGATGTAAACAAAAAACCCTGGATTCTCGGGTCAAGCCCGAGAATGACAGTCGGGGTACGGCGCGCGGGCCAAGGGCTGGCTCCGGGCATAAATCCCAGGGTGACATTCGGAGTAGAGTGCCAATTCCGGAGCGGAACCGGCTCGACGGGCTACACCCCCGCCAAACTCATGCCGTCGATGCGCACCGTGGGGGCGTCGACGCCGTATTGAAACTCCAGGTCGCTCGCCGGCGTCAGGTGCTTGAACATCGACTTGAGGTTCCCGGCGATGGTGATTTCGTTCACCGGGTGCGTCAGCTCGCCCTTCTCGATCCAGTAGCCCACCGCGCCCCGGCTGTAATCGCCGGTGATGCCGTTGACGCCTTGGCCGACCAGGTCGGTGACGTAAAGCCCGGCGGCGATATCCGACATGAGACTTTCGCGCGAGGTGGGCCCCGCCGCCATGTAAACGTTGGTGGAACTGGGCGAGGGCGGCGAGGACGCGCCGCGCGCGGCGTGGCCCGTGGGCGGGAGCTTGAGTTGGCGCGCCGAGCGCAAGTCCAGCAGCCAGGTGGTCAGCATGCCGTTGTCGACAAGCTGGCGGCGGCGATTGGCCAAGCCTTCGGCGTCGCAGGGCTTGGAGCGCAGGCCGCGGTGGCGGTGCGGGTCCTCGATGATGGTCACCCACGGCCCGAACACCTCGGTGCCCATGGCGTCCTTCAGGAACGAGGTGCCGCGCGCGATGGAGGAGCCGTTGATGGCGCCGAGCAGATGGCTCACCAGCCCACGCGCCACGCGCGGATCGAAGATCACCGGGAACTTGCCGCTCTTCATCTTGCGCCCGCCCAGCTTGCGCACCGCGCGCTGGCCTGCCGTGCGGCCGATGTCGGCCGCCGCGCGCAGGTCGGCGAAGTAGACCGCGCTGGAATAGTCGTAATCGGTCTCCATGCCCGTCTTGGCGTCGCCGGCGATCACCGAGGCGCTTATGGACGAGCCCGACGATTCGTAGGCGCGGTGAAAGCCGATGGAATTGGCGATGGCGACGTGGCTGCGCCCCCAGCTCATGGAGGCGCCCTCGGAGTTCGTGACGCCCTTCACCGCCAGGGCGGCGGCCTCGCATGTCTTGGCCTGGGCGATCAGGGTGTCGGCGTCGACGTCGCGCGGATCGCAGATGTCGAGTGTGGGCAAGTACGCCGCCAACTGTTCGGGCTCGGCCAAACCCACGTGAGGATCCTCGGGCACCGTGCGCGCCATGGCCACGGCGCGCGCGACCAACTCACTCAGCGCTTTCTTGGAGCGGTCGGCCGAGGCGACGATGGCCTGGCGCCGGCCCACCAGCACGCGCAGGCCGATGTCGCCGCCCTCGGCGCGCTCCAGGTGCTCGAGCTTGCCCAGCCGGGTCGTCACCGACACCGAGCGCCCATCGGCGACGATGGCGTCGGCCTGATGGGCGCCCGCCTTTTTGGCGGCCTTGATGAGGTCCGTGAGGATGTTGAGCAGATTGTCGGAGGCCATGGAACGATGCGTCTTGGTGTGGTTTGGGTTCGGGCGCAAGCCATACCCTTCCTGACCGGGCGACGCAAATCGGGATGCGGCCTCGACACCCCAAGAAACTATCATTATGATAGTTTTTGCAAATTCGCGGCGGACGCCCCCGATGCTGTCCAGAACCGACGCCGAAGCCCTCATTCATCGCCTGGCGCGCAAGCCAGGCGCGGTTGTCTTGGAACTGCCCCACGCCCAAAGCCGGATGCTGGCGCGGCGCATTTCGACGGCGGACGTGTTCAAGGTTATGCGCGAGGGCCGCGTCGACCGGGGACCGGTGCGCGACGAATGGGGCGATGCGCGCTACCGCGTCTCCGGCGCGGCGTGGGAACGCAACGTGCGCGTCGTCGTGGCGCTGCACGGCGAGGACAAAGTGTTCGTGGTGACGGTGTATTGAGGTCGGCGATGAAAAAGAAACTCTATCACTACCGCATGAGCGGGCTTGAGGGCATTTACCTGGCCGATGGGTTCGACATCGTCGACACCCATCGCGGGCAGGGTGTCGTGTTCCACGACGTCGAGGGCCTGCACCGCGCCATCGGGCGCCATCTCATGAAAAGCCGCAAACGCCTGTCGGGACCGGAGTTGCGATTTCTCCGCAAGGACTTGGACCAGACGCAAGCCGCGCTCGCGCGGCTCTTGGGCGTCACCAGCCAGCAAGTGGCAAGGTGGGAAAAGGGCCAGAGCGCCATGCCGGCCGCCGCCGACGCCATGCTGCGGTTGATCTACGCCGAGACCATCGGCGAGCCGATGAAGCCGTCGGTGGTGTTGCGCGTGATCGACGGCGCCGCGAAGGGGCCGTCCAAGCGCGCCGTGTTCACCGCCTTGCGCGGCTGGCACGCGGCGGGGGCGGCGTAGTGATTTCAGTCTTTCCAAATCGTCTTGCCGCTGCCGGGCAAGCCATAGCTGGTCCACTTCTCCGTCACCAGCTTGACGATGTCCTCGCTCATGCGGATTTCGCGGCCCCAGGGGCGCGTGGTCTCGGGCGGCACCTTGGCGGTGGCGTCGAGGCCTATTTTTCCGCCGAGGCCCGGCGCGGGGCTCGCGAAGTCGAGGTAATCGATCGGCGTGTTTTCAATCACGGTGATGTCGCGCGCCGGGTCCATCTGGGTGGAAATGGCCCACATGACGTCCTTCCAGTCGCGCGCGTCGATGCCCGCGTCCACGACAATGACGAACTTGGTGTAAACGAACTGGCGCAGGAAACTCCACACGCCCATCATGATGCGCTTGGCGTGGCCGGGGTAAGATTTCTTGATGCTCACCACGGCGATCCGGTAGCTGCAGCCTTCCGGCGGCAGCCAGAAATCGACGATCTCGGGGAACTGCTGCTGCAGCAGCGGAATGAACACTTCGTTCAGCGCCTCGCCCAAAATGCTGGGTTCGTCGGGCGGCCGGCCGGTGTAGGTGGACAGATAAATCGGATCGCGCCGCATGGTGACGGCGCTGATGCGGAATACGGGGAATTTTTCCACGGCGTTGTAGTAGCCGGTGTGATCGCCGTAGGGGCCTTCGTCGCCGTGCTCGTCGAGCATGACGTGGCCTTCCAGCACGATCTCCGCCTCGGCGGGCACCTTGAGGGGCACGGTCTTGCAGTCGACCAACTCCACGCGCGTGCCCCGCAAGAGGCCCGCGAACTGGTACTCGGACAAAGTGTCGGGCACCGGCGTGACGGCGGCCAGGATGGTGCCGGGGTCGGCGCCGATGACGGCGGCGGCGGGCAGGGGCTCGCGCTTGGTCTCTTTCCAGCGGTCGTAGTGACCGGCCCCGCCGCGATGCTTGAGCCAGCGCATCAGCGTGGTGTCGCGGCCCGTCACCTGCATCCGATAAATGCCGAGATTAAAAACGTCGCGCTTGTCGGCTCCGGGTCCTTGGGTCACGACCAAGGGCCAGGTGATGAGCGGCGCGGGCTCGCCGGGCCAGCAGCCTTGGATGGGCAGCTTGGCCAAATCGATGTCGGCGCCCGTCAGCACCACCTCCTGGCACGGCGCGCTCGACACCGTCTTGGGCTTCATGGCCATGACGGTCTTGAGCAGCGGCAGCATCTCGAGCGCTTCTTTCCAGCCGCCCGGCGGTTCGGGCTGCTTGAGGAAGGCCAGCGTCTCGCCCACCTCGCGCAATTGGCTGGGTTCGCGGTCCATGCCCCAGGCGACGCGCTCGACGGTGCCGAACAGGTTCACCAGCACCGGCATGGCGGACTTTCGGCCCTGGGCGTCGAGGACGTTCTCGAACAGAATCGCCGGGCCCCCCTCGGCCAAGACTCGAGTCTGGATCTCGGTCATTTCCAGGTGGGTCGAGACCGGGGTTTTCACCCTCACCAGGCGATTTTTTTGCTCCAGCCGGGAAATGTAGTCGCGCAAGGAACGGTAGGGCATGGGCAGGGCGCGGACCTGGAGGCGGGGGAAATCAGCGCGATATTTCCGACACTTAAGAGTGCCGGCCCGCGCCCGTCAAGAATGCTGCCAAGCCGTGCGGACTCAAGAAATCAACTGATACGGGAAGAAAATCAAACCCCGCTCTTGTTTGAGGTGATCCATGGACCTAAAATAAAGTATAAATTCTCGACCAAAACATTTCTTTAACTCTCTGAGTTTAAAGAAAAAACGCCTTCAAAAAATGACATGGGCCCGGGCAATCGGGCCGCTGTCGAAACAATAAGAAAGGCGCAGGGACCGGCAGGGACGTCATCGCGACCAATCCTTGCCAGAAGAAGAGGTGGCGGCACATGGCTGACGGCGGTGCAAATTTCGCGTCGGGTCCCGGGGTTCCCAAAGAGGAATCCTCCGGTCTCGAACGGCTGATCGACATCGGTCTTGCGCTCTCGGCCGAGCGCAATCACGACCGGCTGACCGAACGCATTCTCCTGGAAGCCATCGACATCACCAAGGCCGACGGCGGCACGCTCTATCTGCGCCTGGAAGACGACACCCTGAAATTCATCAACGTGCGCAACGGCACGCTGAAAATCGCCATGGGCGGCACCACGGGGGTGCCGATCAACTTCCCGCCGCTCAAGATGTACAACCCCGAGACCAAGCAGCCCAACCACAACAACGTCGCCACCTACGTGGCGCTCACGGGCAAGACCATCAACATCGAGGATGCCTACACCGCCGAGGGTTTCGACTTCTCGGGCACCAAGAAGTTCGACCAAAGCACCGGCTACCGCTCCAAGTCGTTCCTCACCATTCCGCTCAAGAACTACTCCGAATCCGTCACCGGCGTGCTGCAGCTCATCAACGCCACCGACGGCAAGGGCAACATCATCCCCTTCACCAAGGATGTTCAGAGGTTGGTGGAAGCCTTGGCCAGCCAGGCCGCCGTCGCCATCGACAACCAGCAACTGATCGAAGCGCAAAAAGCGCTGATGGACAGCTTGATCAAGGTGATGGCCCACGCGATCGACGCCAAGTCGCCCTACACCGGCGGCCACTGCCAGCGCGTGCCCGAGCTGACGCGCATGCTGGCGGAAAAGGCGCAGGCGTCCGCCGATCCGCCGTTCAAGGATTTCGCCCTCGACGAAGCCCAGTGGTACGAACTGCACGTGGCGGCGTGGTTGCACGATATCGGCAAGGTCACCACGCCCGAGTACGTGGTCGACAAGGCCACCAAGCTGCAGACCATTTACGACCGCATCCATGAAGTGCGCATGCGGTTCGAGGTGTTGCGCCGCGACGCCGAGATCAAGATGCTCAAGGCCATCGCCAAGGGAAAAAGTGCGCGCGTCGAGCGCAAGAAGTTCAAGGACCGTTGCGTCGAACTGGACGCGCAATGGAAGTTCATCGCCGAATCCAACATCGGCGGCGAATTCATGTCGGCCGAAAAGCAGGCCAAGGTGAAGGAGATCGCGGCGCAGAAGTGGTACCGTTATTTCGACCGCAAGCTGGGCCTGGCCTGGGCCGAAACCAAGCTGTTCGAGAAAGCCCCGCCGCCCGCCGAAGGTTGGGAACAGCTGCTGGCGGATCTGCCGGAACACAGCGAGGCGGAATACAACCTCGGCGAAGTGCTCAACATGTGCATCGCGCGCGGCACGCTCAACGACGACGAGCGGCGCAAGATCAACGATCACATCGTGCTCACCATCGACATGCTGAAGGAACTGCCGTTCCCGAAGCATCTGCGGCGCGTGACGGAGTACGCCGGCGGCCACCACGAAAAGATGGACGGCACCGGTTATCCCAACAAGCTGCGCGGCGATCAAATGTCGCTGCCGGCGCGCATCATGGCCATCGCCGACATCTTCGAGGCCCTGACCGCCGCCGACCGGCCCTACAAGAAGGCCAAGACGCTCTCGGAAAGCGTGAAGACCTCGTACTTCATGAAGAAGGACAAGCACGTCGACGCGGACCTGTTCGAATTGTTCCTCAGTTCCGGCGCTTACAAGGATTACGCCGAGCAGTTCCTGAAGCCCGAGCAGTTGGACACGGTCAACATCGACCAGTACCTCGACAGCCGCAAACCGCCGCCGCCCGCGCAGCCGGTGCCGGCCAAGGCCGCCGAGTAGGTCACGCCTTCGATTTTTGCGCTGCCCGCCACTCGGGTTCGAGCATGGCCATGGTGACCGCGTCCCACCACGTGCCGTCGGGCGCCAGCTTGGTGTGGCGCTCAAAGCCTTCCTGCACGAAGCCCACGCGCCGGTAGCTCGCGATGGCCGACGCATTGTGCGCGAACACGCGCAAGCCCACGCGATGCAGGCCCAGGTCATCGAAGCAGACTCGAAGCGCCGCATGAACGAGCGGCTGCCCGAGCCCTTGCCCGCGCCGGTCCGGCGCGATCAAAATTCGACCCAGCATGGCGTTGCGATGCACGCGGTCGATGGCCTTGATCGCGATGTGGCCGACGGCCTCGCTGGCATCGGTCAGGGCCTTGAACATCAGGGAGGATCCGCCCGGCTTGGCCGCCGCTATGTCGCGCTCCAGTTGCTCGCGCGTGAGCGGCCACGACAGCGTCGGGCCCGCCCATTGCAGCAAGAAGGTTGCATCGGGAATCCAGCCGATCAGGCGGTCGATGTCGGCGACGGTGAACGGAGCCAAGGTCAGCATGCGGCCGTCACGATTGCGCCAAGATCAGCGCCGCCATGACGAGCGCGCCGAAATCGCGATTTGACCTAAACCGGGTGAGGCAGTTGGCGGCGTTGTCGATGTCGAGCGTGACGACTTGCCAGGCGCCGTGAGCGGCGGCGGCCACCAGGCAGGCCATGGACCAGAACGTCCAACCGGCCTCAGTCATCGCGAGGCCGATCAGCGCCAATGCCAGCGCATAGCACACCGCGACGAAGGGCTTGGTGCGCGCGCCCAAGGCCAGCGCCGAGGACTTCACGCCGATCAGCTCGTCGTCCTCGCGGTCTTGGTGGGCGTAGATGGTGTCGTAGCCCAGCGTCCACAGGATGCCCGCGACATACAGCACCACGGCGGGCCAGCCGATCTCGCCCTTGGCCACGGCCCAGCCGAGCAGCGCGCCCCAGTTGAACGTCAGGCCCAGCCACGCCTGCGGCCAATAGGTGATGCGTTTCATGAAGGGATAGCTGAACACCAATCCCAGCGAGGCGACGCCGACGACGATCGCGAACGTGTTGAACTGCGCGAGAATCCACAGGCCGATCAACAGCTGCGCGGCGAGAAACATCCATGCCTGAAGCCGCGTGACTTGCCCGCTGGGCAGGGGACGCGTCGCGGTGCGCGCGACCTTGGCGTCGATGTCGCGGTCGATGATGTCGTTGTAGGTGCACCCGGCCCCCCGCATCACGACCGCACCCAATCCAAACAGCACATAGATATGCCAGGCGAAAGGGCCCGCGCCCGCCAACGCCAGCGACCACCAACAGGGCCACAGCAACAGCCAGGTGCCGATGGGCCGGTCGAGCCGCATCAGCCGCGCATAGGGCAGGGCCCGCGCGGGCAGGGCGCGGTCGATCCAACTTTCGCGGGGAATGTCGGTCTTTGCGGTTTGGGCTTCGCTCATGGCCCGCTAAACTAAAGTCAGCTTCGACTGATCACAATCACCGGCTTTTCGCTTCTTTGTCATGTCTTCCGGCCGCACCATTCGCCTGTTCGTGCCCGACGCGCTTGCGGCGGGCGGCCTCGTTGCGCTGTCCGAGGCCCAGTCTCACTATGCCGTTCATGTCATGCGCCTCAAGCCCGGCGCGCGCGTGCTGGTGTTCAACGGCAGGGATGGCGAGTGGTCGGCGACGCTCGAATCGGCGACCCGGAAGTCGTTCGCGCTCGGTCTTGAGGCGCAAACCCGTGCGCAATTGCCGGAACCCGACGTTTGGTTGCTGTTTGCCCCGCTCAAACGTGCGCGCAACGAATGGCTGGTGGAGAAATGCACCGAGTTGGGGGCCGCGGCGCTGGTGCCGGTGATGACCCTGCACACTAATGCCGAGCGCGTGAACGTCGAGCGCCTCACCGCCATCGCCGTGGAGGCCGCCGAGCAATGCGAGCGACTGACCGTGCCCGAGGTGCGCGCGCCCATGGCTCTCGCGCATGTGATCGCACAATGGCCGAGCGCGCGGCGGCTGTTCGTGCTGGATGAAACCGGCGCCGGCGCGCCCGTCGCGGCGGCGGCGCAAAATCATGGATCGGGGCCATGCGCGTTCTTGATCGGTCCCGAGGGCGGATTCGCGCAATCGGAACTTGACGACCTCGGCCAACTCCCCTTTGTTACGCGCGTCGGCTTGGGGCCACGGGTCTTGCGCGCCGAGACCGCCGCCCTGGCGGCCTTGGCGTGTTACCAGGCGCTTGCGGTCGACGGGCGATAATTCTATCACCGCCCACTAGTGTCCTTCGATTCCGAAGTTCGCATCGGTCCGCGGCAGGCACGTTTGCGAACTTCGGAATCGAAGGACACTAGCAACCTATTGGTCTAGTGTGGCTTTGGTTCAGAAATCCGCATGCTGGACTCGCGGCGAGAATGATGCGGATTTCTGAACCGCCACACTGGCGGATGACTGCGAAAGACCTTAACTGACGTCACGCTCTCAATTGCTCAATCTCGCGGGGCTCGCCCGCAGTCTCTATCCGGCCTTAAGGTCTTAAGTAGTCTCATGACGTCGTTTCGTTCCTCCAAGGCCGACCCGGTCACCTCCAAGGCTCAGCTCATCGCCGTGCTGGAGGAGGGCTGCAAGCCCAAGGCGCAATGGAAGCTCGGCACCGAGCACGAGAAATTCGCCTATCGCATGGCGGATTTCTCCGCGCTGCCCTATGGCGGCCCCAACGGCATTCAAGCGTTCTTGAATGGGCTGACGCGCTTTGGCTGGGACGGCGTGTTCGAGGGCGACAACATCATCGCTCTCAGCCAAAAAGACAAAGGCAGCGTTTCGCTGGAACCCGGCGGCCAAGTCGAATTGTCGGGTGCGCCGCTCGATAACGTCCACCAGACCTGCACCGAGGTCACCGATCACCTCAAGCAGGTCAAAACGGTCGGCGATGAACTCGGTATCGGCATGCTGGGGCTCGGATTCACGCCCAATTGGCGGCGCGAGGACATCCACTGGATGCCCAAGGGCCGCTACAAGATCATGCGCGAGTACATGCCCAAGGTCGGCACCATGGGCATCGACATGATGACGCGCACCTGCACGGTGCAAGTCAATCTCGATTACAGTTCCGAAGCCGACATGGTGAAGAAGCTGCGCGTGTCGCTGGCCCTTCAGCCCGTCGCCACGGCGCTGTGGGCCAACTCGCCCTTCACCGAGGGCAAGCCCAACGGTTTCAAGAGTTTCCGCGCCAACATCTGGCATCATACCGACCCCGCGCGCACGGGGATGATCCCCTTCGCCTTCGACGACGGCATGGGCTTCGAGCGCTACGTCGACGACGTGCTCGATGTGCCGATGTATTTTGTGTATCGCGACGGTTTCATCGATGCCTCGGGGCAATCCTTCCGCGACTTCCTGAAGGGCGAACTGCCGGCCTACCCGGGGCACATTCCCACCGTCGCCGATTGGGAAGACCATATGTCGACCGCGTTCCCCGAAGTGCGCGTGAAAAGCTACATTGAATTGCGCGGCGCGGACTCGGGCCCCTGGGCGCGGCTGTGCGCGCTGCCGGCGTTTTGGGTGGGCTTGCTCTACGACTCAAACTCGCTCGATGCCGCGTGGGACATCGCCAAGGGCTGGACGGCCGAGGAGCGCGCGCAGCTTTACCGCGACGTGCCGACCCAGGCGCTCCAGGCCAAGATCAGGGGGCGCAGCGTCCAGGACATCGCCTTGCAATTGCTCGACTTGTCGCGCGCGGGCCTGCGTCGCCGCGCCCGCCTCGATGGCGCCGGCATGGATGAAAGCGGCTTCCTCGTGCCCTTGCAGGAGATCGCGGCTTCGGGGATAACCCCAGCCGAGCGCATGCTGGCCTCCTACCATGGGGCGTGGGGCGGCGACGTGCGAAAGGCGTTCGCGGAATACAGTTATTAGGGGCCTGGCCATGAGCGGAGAGGGGAAGCACGCGACCGGCGACGATGCCTGGCGGGTGGAGTGCAAGAGCCTTGCCGACGTTCGCCGCGAGATCGATGCCCTCGATGCCCAAATCGCGCCGCTGCTGTGCCGGCGCCTTTTTTTCGTCCAGCAGGCCGCCCAGTTCAAGTCATCGAAAGAGGCCGTGGTGGTGCCCTCGCGCGTGGAAGAAATCGTCCGGCGCGTGCGCGCCGTCGCCGAGACCTACAAGATCAATCCGGCCGTGCTGGAACACGTCTATCGCACCATCATCGACGACTTCACCGTCGAGGAAAAACGCCGCTGGGACGATTTGCACAAGTAACTCGGCCTGCCGCTCAGTTCTTCCGCCGCGATTTTCCCTTGGTCGGCGGCGCCAACACGCTCGAGACCTGGCGCAGCAAGGCGGCGCGGTCCTCGTCGCGGCGCAGGCCAGACAGTTTTTGTTTTAAAGCGAGCGTCGTCTGGGCATAGAGATTGTGCCAGTCGCGCTCGGCGGCGGCGATGTCGACGCCGGCCCGCACGCGCACGGTGCGCGCGCCGTCCTTCTTCGACAGCTTCACGGTTTCACCCATCACAGGCAAACGAATGCGCCGCCGTTCGATTCCGGCGCGGCCAAGCTCGGCGCCGAGCGTATCGCGCGCGCCATCTTCGCCGTGCACCAGGAACACGTCGTGACGCACCGGCAGGCGGTCCTTCAGCCACGCGACCAAGCGGCGTTGATCGGCATGGCCCGAATACTCGTCGAGCATGCGGATCGTGGCGGCCACCGCGATTTCCTCGCCGTGGATGCGCACCATGCTTTGACCGCCGTGCAACAGCCGCCCCAGGGTGCCGGGCGCCTGGTAGCCCACCAGGATCACCGTCGTGTCGGGTTGGCCCAAGTGCGCCTTGAGGTGATGGCGGATGCGCCCGGCATCGCACATGCCGCTGCCGGCCATGACGATGGCGCCGCCCCTGAGCCGATTGAGCTTCTTGCTGTCCTCGACGGCCTCGACGAAATGCAGGTTGTCGCGCTTGAACGCATGCGTGCCGTTGGTCATCGTGGCCGCGTGCAGGTGCTTGCCGAACACTTCCGTGGCGCGGATGGCCAAGGGCGAGTCCACGAAAACCGGCAGCTTGGGAAGTTGTCCGGAGTCGAACAACGCATCGAAGTCAAACAGCAGTTCCTGCGTGCGCTCGATGGCGAAGGCCGGAATGAGGATGAGCCCGCCGCGCCGCAGGGCGGCGTGGAGTTCCTTGGCCAGGATATGACGGCGCTGCTCGTTGGTGCGCCGCGCACGCACGCGGTCGCCGTAGGTGGACTCCATCACGACGAAGTCCACGTCGCGGGGCGCCGTGGGTTCCGACTGGAAGGCCTTGTCCCCGGGGCCGACGTCGCCCGAGAACAGCAGGGTGATCGGCGGTTTGCCCGCGCCATCGTCGATGCGCAACTCGACGCTGGCCGAGCCCAGAATATGGCCCGCGTCCCAAAAACGCGCGGCGATGCCCGGCGCCGGTTCGAACCAGGAATCGTAAGGCTTGGGCCGAATGCGGCGCAGCGACGCCTCGGCGATCTCGCGCGTGTAGATGGGTTCCACCGCCTTGATGCCGCGCTGGCGGTTGCGCCGGTTGAGCCGGTCGACCTCGGTCTCCTGGATGTAACCGCTGTCGGGCAGCACGTAAGTGAGCAGATCGCCGGTGCCGGGCGTGGCGAACACATTCCCCGCGAAACCCGCCACCGTGAGCTTGGGGATCAGGCCGCAGTGATCGACGTGCGCGTGGGTCAGCACCACCGCGTTGATCGACGCGGGCGTGAAGGGAAAGGCGCCGTAATTGAGCGCCTTGATGGTCTTGGTGCCCTGGAACATGCCGCAATCGATCAGCACGGCGCTGGAGCCGGTGCGCACCTCGAAGCAGGCGCCGGTCACCGTGCCGCAGGCGCCGTGGAATGTCACGGTGACGGCCATACGTTTACCTGCTCGCGTTGAGGCCGCCGACGATGATGTCGACGATCGACATGCCGTTGGTCGGGTGCGGCACGCCGTCGCACGACACGATGCGCCGGATGCTGGCCTTGGTGAATTCGTCCTGGGTCTTTTCGTCGAACAGGGCGTGGGTGGTGTAAACGTCCATGTTGCGCACGCCGACGTCGCGCAAGGTCCGCGCCAGCGTGATGATGGTGACGCCCGAACTGACGACGTCGTCGACGATCACCACGGATTTCTTGTTGGCGACCGCGCCCGTCGGCACGATGATGCGCACGTCGCGGTCGCCCTTGCGTTCCTTGGTGCACACCGCCCACTTGAGGGCCAGGGGCTCGGCCACCGCGCGCACCAGCGGCGTCGATTCTTCGTCGGGGCCGATCAGCACCACGTCGGACGGCACCTGGCGCGCGCGCAGGTGCGCGGTCATGGCCGCGGCCCCCGACAGCGCCAGCGCCGGCTTGCCGGCGAACACGTCGTTCAAGTTGCTGGTGCGGTGTAGGTGCGGATCCACCGCGATGAAGCGGTCGCAGTATGTGGCGAGCAATTTGCCGATGATCTTCTGGCTCACCGCCTCGCCCGGCCGGAAGGCCATGTCCTGGCGCATGTAGGGCAGGTAGGGCGCGATGAGGCCGATGTCCTTGCCGCCGTCCTGGCGCAACACCGAGGCGGCCAGGATGACCTCCACCAATTTGGCGTTGGGAAAATGCAGGGGGCGATAGAGCGCCGGCCTGCGTCCGCGCCCCTTGATGCGCACCTTGCATTCGCTGTCGGGGAAGTAATGCACCTCGACCGTCTCGTAGGGCACGCCCAGGGCTTTCGCCAAGGCCTGGCCTTGCGGTTCGCAATCGAGAAACCCGAACACGGCGTCGGGCATCCAGCCCGCGGCCGGAGGCGGCTGCGCGGTCGCGTCGGGTTTCGGGTCCGGCGATTTAGGGTCCAGCGATTTAGGGTCCAAGGGTGTAGCCATGGTCTTGCGCGGCCATCTCCGTGGCGAAACCGAAGTCGGTGTCGAGCGTGGCGTGAATGCGATACAGCGGCTCGCCCGCCTTGACCTGTTCGCCGACTTTCCGGAGCAAGTCAATGCCCGCGCCCTTGGCGATCGGCGCGCCGGCGAGGCGCGCGATGCGGGCGAGGCGGTAGTTGTCGATGGCGCGCACGACGCCGGCCGCGGGTGCCGTGATCTCGCGCGCCAACGAGCCCGGCCGGTGATGCAATGTCGGCGCGCCTTGCGCGGCCATGATGTTCTGCATCGTCGCCCAGGCGGCGCCCGAGTTCAGCAAATCGCGGGCCCGCGCATGGCCCTCGCCGCCCGTCAGCGCCGGATCGAACTCCAGCACGTGTCCGGCCAGCAGCAGGGCGCGCTCGCGCAGGTCCGGCGGCGCGTCGCGCTCGCCCTTCAAGACCTGCACCACGTCGCGGGCTTCCAGCACCGGGCCGATGCCCCGGCCGACGGGCTGGCTGCCGTCGGTGACGATCGCCCGGACGGTCAGGCCCACCGCATGGCCGACGTACTCGAACAATTTGCGCAGGCGCACGGCCTGGTCGCGGCCGCGCACCTTGGCCGAGGGTCCGACGGGAATGTCGATGACCAGATGCGTCGAGCCCGCCGAGAGTTTTTTCGACAGAATCGACGCCACCATCTGCTCGGGCGTGTCGATGCCCAAGGGCCGCTCCACCGTGATCATGATGTCGTCGGCGGGCGACAAGTTCACGCGCCCGCCCCACACCAGGCATCCCTTGTGCGTGCGCACGATGTCCTGCATGCGCTCGACGCTCGTGTCGACGTTGGCCAGCACCTCCATGGTGTCCGCCGTGCCGGCGGGCGAGGTGATGGCGCGCGAGGAGGTCTTGGGAATCATCAGTCCGTGCGCCGCGACGATGGGCACGACGATCATCGAGGTGCGGTTGCCGGGGATGCCGCCGATGCAATGCTTGTCGACGATCATGGGCGCGTCCCAGGTCAGGCGTCGACCCACGCCGGCCATGGCCCGCGTCAGGCCCAACACTTCGTCTTCCGTCATGAAGGCGGCGCAGGCCACCAGGAAGGCGGCGATTTCCATCTTGGCGTAGCGGTGCGCGGCGATGTCGGCGATGATCGCCTCGATCTCCGCCGTGGTCAGCTTGGCGCCGGAGATTTTCTGCCGCACCGCATCCAGGCTCTTGGGGGGTGCCGCCAAATTGAGGGTCACCGGGCTGCCCTCGGGCAAGCCCAGGTCGTCGAAGCCCGGGCTCGACAGGCCCAACGCCGTGGGCGCCAGGATATCGCCGTTCTCGACGATATTGAGCGTGCACATGATGCGCCGCTCGCCGGCCGCGATTTCGACGCGGTAGAGGTTGCGGAAGGTGTCGGGGGCGTACAGCGGGCAATCGGCGCTGAGAAACGCGACGTTTTCGCCGTAGGTCTGGATGCCGATGCGTTTCAGATGCAACATAGGGTTTGCCAAGCGTGCCCGGGGCGTCAAAGTCGCACGATTTCGCGACGAGCCGCAACCGTGCGGCCGGAATGGGAATCGCTCCATGACCAAGATCAAGACTCTCGCGGTGCTCACCAGCGGCGGCGACTGCGCCGGGCTCAACGCCGTGATCCGCGCCGTCACCCAGCATGCCATCGTCGGCTTTGGCTGGCGCGTGATCGGCATCCAGAACGGCAGCCTGGGGCTGCTGGAGTCGCCGCCGCGCGTGATGCCGCTGACCCTTGAGGCCGTGCGCGGCGACGTGCTGCGCGCGGGCGGCACGCTGCTCGGCACCAACACCAAGGGCGATCCCTTCGCCTTCCCCGATGCAACCGGCACGGTGCGCGATCGCTCGGGCGATCTGCTCAATGCGCTCAAGGCCTTGGGCGTCGACGCGCTGGTCGTGGTGGGCGGCGACGGGAGTATGCGGATCTTTCACCGCCTCCTGGAACATGCTCCCATCCCTTGGATCGGCGTGCCCAAGACCATCGACAACGACGTGCCCGGCACCGAATTCGCCGTGGGCTTCTTCACCGCCGTCGAGGTCGTCGGCGAGGCGCTCGATCGCTTGTCCTCCACCGCGGCCAGTCATCGGCGCATCATGGTGCTGGAGGTGATGGGCCGCGATTCCGGGTTCATCGCGCTGTTCGGCGGTCTCGCCGGCGGCGCCGACGTGATCCTCATGCCCGAGCTGGCCTACGACATCGACGCGGTGGCGGCGCATATCAAGCGGGTCACCAACGATCAGCCCAAGGCCGTGCTGGTGGTGGTGGCCGAGGGCATCAAGCGCCCGCCCAGCGACCGACGCACCGGCGGCAGCGTCGGGGCGTCCATCGCCCACGAACTCGAGACCCGCACCGGCATCGACGCGCGCTGCACCGTGCTGGGCCATCTGCAGCGCGGCGGCTCGCCCGCCATGTTCGACCGCCTGCTCGCCTCGTCCTTCGGCGTGCGGGCCGTGGACCTGCTCGCGCGCGGCGAAAACCGGCGATTGGTAGTGTGGCGCGGCGGCTTGGTCACCGACATTCCCATCGCCGACGCCACGACCGGCCCGCGCTTCGTTCCGCGCGACGGCGAGATGGTCCACACCGCGCGCGGGCTGGGTATTTATATCGGCGGTTAGGCTGCTTTGAGCGCCTGGGTATAGCCGAGACAGGCCAACGCCACCTCGCGGGGCACGGGTTTCTTGCCGCTGGCGTAGTAGGCGATGTTGCGGCGGCTGACGCCAATGGCCGTTGCCGCTCCATCGAGCGTGAGGCGGTTGTGACTCAGGAACAACTTGAATGTTGACGCGTTCATGCGCGCATGGCGGGTCAAGCGCGCCAAACGGGCGATTGTCACCGCGTCCATGTCGATGGCATCGGTCCAAACCACCGAAGCCCCCTGGTCGCCCAACCGCACGCGGCGGAACAGCGCCCGATTACGGCGCAGCGGCGCGAACACCCGATAAGAGTTGATCACGGGCGCGATATCCACGGTCTCGGCGCTGCCGTCCTGCCAGGTTACGCGCAAGTCAAAGCCGGCGCCGGCCTTGACCGCGCGCAGCTGCGGCAGCGGGTCAGCCTCTTTCGTTGAGGCGCCGCCACGCTTCGAGGAGTTCCGTCTGGTGTTTGCGCGCATAAGCCAAAGCCTCTCGTAAATCGCGCCGGTCAGCCCGTCCGGCGAGTATTTTCAACGATCTGATCGCGACCTGGGCGTTGCTGTGGGGCCCGATCAACCGAAAGTGCGGCGGGTTGTGGTCGTCGGCAAAGATCTGAATCTTGCTGTTTCTGAGCCGCGCGATCGTGGGCATCGCCACCTCACCGGCATCAAGTATAGTGCACACAGTGCACCATTTCTAGAGGCTGGCTCGTCTCCCCAGGCACCTACGATGACCACACGCCGCCCCGGGGCGATTGCGCCCTTGCTTTCACCCCTTGGGAACCTAAACTTCCGTCATTGCATCCATTCGGGAGGGCTCGATGCCTTACAATCCACAGACTGACCGCCGCACGCTGATCGGCTCCGGCCTCGGCATGGCGACCTTTGCCGCCGTGGCCGCCGGGGCGGGCCCCGCGCAGGCGGCCTTCGACGTGAACAAGCGCAAGACGATTCCGGGCGCCAGCCTCAAGGGGCCCTATCTCGACCTCAGCAAGCCCCACGACAACATGATGGCCATGGCGCGCATCGCCGGCGACATCGACTGCAAGACCACCACCCACGGCTGGTATGACGGCCTGGTCATGGGCACGGCGCCCGGCGGCCCGATCAAGAACATCTGCGGCATGAAGGGCATGAGTTCCTACCGCCTGGAGAAGCTGCCCGACGGCGGCTTCCGCCGCCTGCTGCGCGAAGTGGGGTTCTACTACGATCTCGCCACGGGCCAGATCGTCGAGGAATTGGTCAATCCCTACACCGGCGAGAAGGTCAAGACGGTGCCCATCGCCAACGATCCCTTCAACGCCGTCTTCAAGGACACCGTGCCGCCGCCGCCCAACTACGGTGGGCTCAACACCGAAAAGCGCGAGCCCAAGCCGTTCCTGCTCGATTGGCGCATTCAGCAGCCCGACCGCGTCATCATGCAGCGGCATATTCACCTGTATTATAAGAACGCCCTCGATCCGAAGATCTGGCAACGCGAAAGCTCGGGCCCCATGGTGCAAGTCTCCGAGTTCTTCTTCCACGTGCTCAGCCTCGACGATTTGCAGAACGAGGAGCTGACGCACATTCCCTATTCGGGCACCTGGGCGCGCTCGACGCCATGGCTGCCGTGGCTGCTGATGGGCCAGGCGGAAGGCAATTGCCTGTATCAATGCTTCATGGGCGGCATCGGCACGCTGGAGTCGATCCCCGAGGACATCGTCAAGTACACGGAAAAGAACTATCCGAAGTACCTCAAGGCCCCGGAGAAGTTCGAAGAGCCCTCGCTCAGTTCCATCGAGTGGTACGCGCGCACGCAAAAACCGGCCCCGCCGCGCGGTGGAGTGTAAAACCAAATCAAACTGCTATGATCCCAGGGCGCCTCACGCTTGAGGCGCCCTGTTCGTTTGGGGATATCGCATGACCTATCTGTGGATCGCGCTGGGCAGCGCGCTGGGCGGCGTGGGGCGCTATGCCGTGGGCCTGTGGTCGGCGGCGTGGTGGGGGACGGGGTTTCCCTGGGGCACGCTGATCGTCAACGTCTCGGGCTCATTCATCATCGGCGTCTTCGCCGCCGCCAGTTCTCACGCCGGGCCACTGACGCTGTCCGACGACGCGCGGTTGTTCGTCACCGTCGGCCTGTGCGGCGGTTTCACGACGTTTTCCGCCTTTAGCTTGCAAACCTTGAACATGATGGAGGCGGGGGCCTGGCCCGCCGCCGCGCTCAATGTCGCGGGTTCGGTCGTGCTGTGCCTTGTCGCCGTGTGGCTGGGTGCGCTCGCCGCCGGAGCGCTGGCGCGATAAAGCATTTTCCCGACAAGTGGGCACCGGTTGGCGTGGAAAATGCGACCAAGAAAGAAACGAGCTGTTGAGATAACTTGATTAAGTTCGATCGATTTTGACTCTAAACCAGAACCTGAAACTTCCGCCCGCCGCCCTTGGCGCCGACGATACGCCCCGCCGTGGGCCCGCCGAAGTGCGCCGCGAACAGCGTGATGTCCTGATCGGCGTGCTTGTCGACAAAGCGCTCGCGCTGCTGCACCGCCGCCTGCTTGTCGCCGCAGAACGTCGTGATCCAATCGGGCCGCGCGATCTGCACGGCGTTGTGAATCAGGTCGCCCGACATCACCGCGCGTCTTTTGTTCGACGTCAGCTCGACGCAATAGTGCCCCGGCGAATGGCCCGGGGTTTGGCACACATGCACGCCCGGCAGGAAATCGTGATCGGTGTCGACCAAATCGGCCTGCTTGGTTTCCAGCACCGGCAACACGCTGTCGATGTAGGACGGTGAGGTATAGCCGTCCTGCGCCAGTCGCGCCTGGACGGTTTCGATTTCCTTGCGGTGAAACACGTAGCGCGCCCGGGGGAAGGTGGGCACCCAGCGCCCGTTCTCCAGCCGCGTGTTCCAGCCCACGTGGTCGGCGTGCAGATGCGTGCACATGACGTAGTCGATTTGCTCGGGCTGCACGCCGGCCTGGGCGAGGTTGTCGAGCCACGGCCCCTCGCGTAGGTGCCAGCTGGCCAGCGTCGGCGGGCGGCTCTTGTGATTGCCGACGCAGGTGTCGATCAGGATGGTCTTGCCGCCGATGCGCACCAGATAGGAATGCATGCTGAGAATGATGGCCTTGGCGCCGGAGTCATAAAAATAAGGCGTCAGCCAATCGAGATGCTTGTCGAACTCGGACAAGTCCGCGCCGGGATAGGCGCGCGCCGCGTCGAAGGGCTCGATCATGTCGACGATCTTGGTGACGGTCGCGTCACCCACTGTCCACGATTGATGTGCCATGATCTTTTCCCTGCACCTTAATTCGCGACGTCGAGCTTATGGTACTGGATGATGTCGTTCCACGGCTCCCAGGCCGTGATCCGCTGGCCGAGCGCATCGAGCCCCAGCACCGGGAACAGCAGCAGGCTTTGCGCGGTGGCGTGGTAATGGCGCAGCACCTCGCGCGTCATGGCGGTTCGTTTTTCGAGGTCGGGTTCGATCCCGGCGGCGTCGATCACCGCTTGAATCGCGCGGTCGCAAAACCACGGCGCCGGCCAATCGCACGAATGGGCCGAGCGGTAAAAGCTGCGCAGCGCATCGAGCGAACTGATGGGATAATCGGCCAGCAACGCCTCGCCGCGCCACCCGCCTTGGGTGTAATACCGCGCGAACGTGGCATAACTGATGGGCAGCACGCTCATCTTCACGCCGATCTTGCCCAAGTCCGAGGCGATCTGCTGCATGATCGCCCCGTCGCTGGGCAAGGTGCCCGACGGAAACTCGTAAGTGAATTCAAAGCCGTTGGCATAGCCGGCCTCGGCCAGCAGCGCTTTGGCCTTGTCGGGGTCGTAGGGGTAGGCCTTGAGATCGGGGTCATAGCCCAAGGCTTCGGGGATGGTCGCCTGGCTCGCGGGCGCCACCAAGCCGCCCCACAACGTGTCGGTGATGGCCTGGCGGTTCACGCCATAATTGACGGCTTGGCGTACGCGTTCGTCGCGGAACGGCGAGCCCTCTTTCAGCGTTTGCAAGGCAATGGCCAGCACGCGCATGGCGCGGCGCTGGTGGGCGCGCAAGCCCGCCGCCTCCAGCACCGGCACTTGCGCGGGGTCGATGGCGATGGCCGCGTCGATGCGCCCGGTTAACAGAGCCTGCACACGCGTGGTGGGCTCGGGCAGGGGGATGAACTCGATCTTGTCCACCTTTGGCGCTCGCCAGGACGTGGGGTTCGCGCGCATGACGATCTTGCTGGCGTTCCATTCCTCCGCCACGAAGGGCCCCGAGCCCATGGGCGCGGCGATCAATCCCTCGAAGCCGACCTTTTTCAGGTGCGCCGGCGCCGTGATGGGCGTGATGTAGAGATGGCGCGGCAGCACGGCGTTGGGCTCGGCCAACTTGAGCACCAGCGTGTGAGTGTCTTCCACCTCGATGCCGGCCAAGCGGCGCGCCTCGCGCGAGGACACGCCCGAACTGGCCGCCGAGGAATCCGCCCGGATCATGTCCAGCACGGCCTTCACGCCCGCCGCGTCCAGGCGCTCGCCGTTGGCGAACACCACGTCGCGGCGCAAATGGAACACCCAGGTCAGCGGATCGCGCATCTCCCAGCGCTCGGCCAGCTGGGGCTGCACTTGGCCGTCGTTGTCGATCAGCACCAGGCGGTCGTACATCGTCGGCAGCACGAAATTCGCCGTTGCCCCCGCCACGCCGTAGGGGTTGCCGCGCTCGGGCGGCATGGCGGTCAAGCCGATGCGCGCGACTGTCTCGGCGGCCGCGGGCAGGGCCGCCACCGCCGCAAGTCCGAACGCGAAAACGGCAAACGCGCGAATCATAGCGCGCAGGTTATCGGCCCCCGCGCGCGCCGCCAACCGCAGTTGGCGTGCCCGACTTACTTTTTTTCTTCTTGGCCTTGCGGGTCGGCTATTTCTTCTTGCGCCGCTTCGCGGCGACACCGAGTTCTTCCAGCAGGTTCGCCAGATCGTCGGCGTGCTCTTCTTCCATCTTCAGAATGTCTTCGATCATGCGCCGGGTGGTGACGTCGTCGCTGCCCAGCCAGCGAATGATGTCGCCGTAGGTCTCGATGGCGATGCGCTCGGCCACCAGGTCCTCGGTGATCATCTCCTCCAGGGTGTCGCCCTCGGTGTACTCGGCGTGGGAGCGCGTCGCCAGCCCCACCGGGTTGAAATTGGGCACGCCGCCCAATTGGGTGATGCGCTGGGCCACCCAATCGGCGTGCATCTGCTCCTCGTTGGCGTGGGTCAGGAACTCCGCCGCCACGGGCTGGGCGTTGATGCCCTTGGCCATGAAGTGGTGGTTCTTGTAACGCAACACGCAGACGATCTCGGTCGCCAGCACTTCGTTGAGCACCTCGATCACCTTTTTCACGTCGGCGCGGTAGGCGCCCGTGACCGCGCCGTCCATCATCTTGGCCCGGGCGCGCTTGCGGATGTTTTCGAGGTCGGATTTGAAGGCTTGTTTCATGTGCTAATCTCCTGGAGGCGCCATATATTGGAAATACTCTAATCTATGGCAAGCGACAATTGAACGAGCGAACAGCTTAGCCGAGGCCGCGATGATCCCGCATGATATTATGGTTTTCGCCCACGTCATCCTGTTCGTCTATTGGCTGGGGCCCGACTGGGGCGTGTGGGTGACCTCGCACTACATCGCCAAGCCGGGCCTGCCCATCGACGAGCGCCGCCGCTTTCTAGCCGCCATGCTGAAGATCGACCTGCTGCCGCGCAGCTGCCTGATCCTGCTGCTGCCCGTGGGTCTGCAACTCGCCGCCAATCTGGAATTGTCGCCGCTCACCGGCGGCGCACTGCAAGCGGTATGGGTCGGCGCCATCGCCTGGCTGATCGTCTCGTGGCTGGTGTATTTGCGCAAAGGGCCGCTTGCGGGCGAGCTGCTCCGGCGCGTCGACAACGGCCTGCGCTATATCGTGGCACCGGTCATGATCGGCGCGGGCGCCTATTCGCTCGCCACGGGCGCGTGGTTCGGCAGTTCGTGGCTGGGCCTCAAGGTCTTGATGTTCGGCGTGATCGTGGCCCTGGGGCTGATCCTGCGCCGCTTCGTCGCCGTGTGGATCACGGGCTTTCAACGCCTCGCCGCCGAAGGGCCCAGCGCCGAGATCGACGCCATGTTCACCGGCGCGCTCGAGCGGTCCAAGCGCGTGGTCTACGTGTTCTGGGGCGCCTCGGCGCTGATGGCGTTTTTGGGGGTGGTCAAGCCATTCTGACTACGGATCAGAAGGTTGGGAGTCCGAATCTCTTCGGCGCCGCCATATTTTCATGCTGAGAATCGCGCGGCTCTCGGTTGCGCGGGGTGCCGTGCCCCGGTTGTCCCCATTATTGCTTCGATCAGCCGCCGGCCGTTGACTCGAACAAGCCCTCCAGCCGCCGCGCGCCATGGACGATGCGCACGATTTCGGTATCCGCGCCTTTCACGCGGTAGAGGATGATGTAGTCGTCCGCGACCAACATCCTGGCCTCCGGCGCGATCTCGGGTCGCGCGGTTCCAAGAAAAGGATGCGCGGCTAAGTCCCGGCATCGGGCGACGATTCGATCGATCAAGCGGTCGGCGGCGCCGGGATTATCCAAGGCTACGTGGAGCCAGATGTCGTCCAGGTCGGCGCCCGCGCGCGGTGTTTGGGTGACGCGCCCCATGCTGGGTCAGCGGCTTATGTTTCGCAGGCGCGCCCGCCCCCGGTGCTTGATGTCTGTTGCGCTGAGGGGGGCGCCGTCGCCGCTTTCCACTCCCTCCCGCCATAGACGGCGTAACTCGCCGACCGCGGCGGCCCGGTCCCGGCGCATCTGCTTCCAGGTTCGCAGTGCATCACGGATGACTTCACTCGTCGAGGCGTACTCTCCGGTGGAAATGGCTTTTTGGATATCGGTGGCGAACTCCGGGGTCAGCGCGATGCTCAGTTTTTTCACGGCCGTCATGGCGATCTCCTTGAGTATGACCTAGTAATACCACATCAAAAGCGCGATGTCTTGGGAAGCATCGCGGTTTCTTGACTTGAGGTGCAGGGGGTCGTTCCGAGGTTTCAAAGCGTGCGCAACTTAGCTCTTGTCACTTCCCATCTAGAAACGCATTGGCCTCGTTCGCATAGGCGCGCAGTTCGGCCTCGGGCACCTCGATGACGTCGCCCGAGAACTTCGGGTCCCACGCCTTGGCGCCGGGCAGCAGCTTGGCGCCGTCGGCCCCGGCCAGCACCGGTACCTTGAGCGCGACGAATTTCTCGGCGATGGGATAACGCCAGTAGGCGTCGAAGGCCATGTACTGCGTCGTGGCCATTTTCACCTGCTCGGTGAAGGTGATATGCATGATCTCAGGCGCCGGCAAGCCGCGCCCGCGCAGATTCTTGGCGTCGTGCTGAAACCACGGCACGTAGGTGTAAAGGTCCTTGAGGCGGCTCCATAAAAAAGTGACGTACATGCCGCTTTGATCGGGCACGACCTTGGGGCCGTGATACTTGGTGAACTGCTCCAGCAGTTCGCCCTGCATGATGTTGAGCCGATTGATGACGAGGTGTTTGACGCGGCGCGGCTGCTGGTGTGCCATCTCCACGGCGATGTAGCCGCCGAGCGACGAGCCCATGAGGTCGAAGTCCTTCAGGCCCACGGCATCGGCGAAGCGCAGCGCCGCATCGGCAAAGTAATCGAGGTCGGGTTCCCGACCGTCTTTCAACTGCGGCGGCGAGGAATCGCCCATGCCCATGATGTCGGGCGCATAGACGGGCCGCGTTTCCGCGAATACATCCAGCAGCGGCACTTGCACGCGCGCGGTCTGGGGCCCGGGGTGCATATACAGTAGCGGCGTCTTGCGACTGTTTTTGGGGCCGCCCTGCCAATAATGCACCTGGCCCTCGGCGATGTCGGCGAAGCGGCGTTTCATGATCTTGGGCTGGTGCGCGAGCCAGGGTTTCATCTCGGCGCGCTTGGCCCCGCCGTCCGGAATGGTCGGCGGCGGCGTTTGCGCCAAGGCCGGCAGCGCCAAACCCGCCAGCACGAGAATCACACCCAGGCGTTTCATGATGACCTCCTTCACCGCGGCTGTGCCGCTCATAGCACGCAATTCCGCAGTCTAGCTTGCGCCGATGGGCTCTCGCAAAAGGTCATAAAGATATGATATTTTTGCGCCGGGGTTGATCTTGCCGCGCGGCCCAGCCGTATACCGTGCGGGTGTCCATCAGCGGGTCCGGAGAGACGTCGATGCTGCTCAACAATTGGTATGTGGCCGCACGCACGGCCGAGATCGGCGCCACACCCTTCAAGTCGCGCATGCTGGGCCTCGACTTCGTGCTGTTCCGCGATTCGGCGGGCAAAATTCACTGCCTGAGCGACGTGTGCTGCCATCGCGGCGGCGCGCTGCATCGTGGGGCTTTGCACTTGGGCGGTCCCCAGGGCGATTGCATCGCCTGCCCCTACCACGGGTGGGAGTTCAACACCCAAGGAGCCTGCACCAAGATCCCCGCCATGGGCGACGAGATCGCCATCCCCAAGCGCGCGCGCATCGACACTTACCCCGTGCAGGAGAAGATGGGCATGGTGTGGGTGTTCCTGGGCGACGAGGACGCCCAAGACCGCCCGGCGATTCCCGGCTGGTACGAGCCGTTCCTCAATTCGCCCGACTGGCGCGTGGTGACTTACGACTACGTCTATACCGACGTGAATTGGGTGCGGCTGGGCGAGAATTCGGTGGACACGTCGCACCCGGCCTTCGTGCACAAGGCCTTCGGAAATAGGTTGAGCCCCAAGGCCAACATCGTGCCCATCACCGACACGCCCCATGGCGCCACCGTGACCCGCGTGCGCGCCGCACCCCCGATCGCGCAAAAGTCGGGCGCCATGCAGAAGATTCTGCCCACCGATCGCAAGACCACGCGGGTGACCTTGGAGTTCTCCATGGTGGGCATCACCGAGATGCTCTACCAGGAAATGACCACCGAGATTTCCCAGGTGCTGTTCTCGGCGCGCACGCCCATCGACGAGTTCAACACGAAAAGTTACGGCTTCCAGGCGCGCAACTTCCTGATGGAGCCCGAGCAGGACGCCGAGCGCATCAAGGGCCTTTATCAGGCCATCGAGGAAGACCACAACATCGTGCGCTTCGTGAAACCGAAGTTGACCCCCAAGTCCACCACCGAGGAATTCCTCATCGAGGCCGACGGCATGGAGCTGACCTACCGGCGCAAGGTGCAGGAATGGGCGCGCACGCGCGGCGCGCTCGACAGCGAGGCCTACGCCCAGGCCGCGCGGGACAAGATCATGGTGATCCCGTCGCCCGCCCGCAAAGCCGACCCCAAGGGCTGGGTCCACAAGACCGTGCCGCTGCAGCCCATCGCGGCCGCCGCCGAAGCCGTCGCGGCGGAATAGCCGGATCGCTCATGGTGAGATTTATTCCGACGGCACTTGCCGCCGCGCTGTGTGTTGCGCTGGCAGCCACAGCCTTGGCCGCGCCGGGCGACAGGATTCCCCAGGCCAAGGTCGAGACGCTCAACAAAACCAAGATCGTCGTGCCCGACGGATTCACGGCCGAGAAGAATGTCCTGCTGTTCAGTTTCGGCCGCGACATGCAGGACGCGGTGGATGCCTGGGACGCGGCGCTCACGCCCGACCGCGACGGCACGCAGGTCCAGGTCTATAACATGCCGCTGATCCCCAATCCCGGCGCCCTGGTGCGCGGGTTCATCTCGGGCGGCATGCGCGGCATCTACAAGGACAAGGCCGTGCGCGACCGCGTCATCGTCATGTACGTGGAAGAGAAAGACTACTTTCCCGCCTTGGGCGTCGCCGACAGGACCGCGCCCCTCATCGTCGTCACCGACCAGGCCGGCATCGAAATCGGCCGCGTTCAATCGACTTTGAACGATACCGCCGTGGCCGAAGTGCGGGCACTGATCGCAAAGTAAACCGGCCCCGGCGCTTCTCCTGTAGAACGCCTGTTCGCTTCGCGCTCGTTCATTAAAGGTCGATGCATGTTCGCCCTGTTCGCGGTGGTGTTTGTCGGGCTGCTGGGCGTCACGCTGGTCATCCCGCTGTTTCCGTTCTTTGCCTATCGCGTCGGCGCGGGGGCCGATTCCATCACCGCCATCATGGCGGTCTATGCCGCCGGGCAATTCATCGCGGCCCCCTTCTGGGGCAAGGTCAGCGACAGCATCGGGCGCAAGCCGGTGTTCCTCATCAGCACCATCGGCGGCATTTTGTCCTACGTGATGCTGGGCTTCGCCGAGTCCATGGAAATGCTGCTGGCAAGCCGGGCCATCGGCGGCCTCATGGCCGGCAACGTCGCGGTGGCCTTTGCCAGCATGTCGGACCTCACCAGCGACCAGAACCGCGCCAAGGGCATGGGCTTGATCGGCGGCGCCTTCAACCTGGGCTTCATCGCCGGCCCCGCGCTTGGCGGCTTGCTCGCCGGCAACGATGCCGCCACGGCCAATCTGTTCCTGATCGCGCTGGTGGCCGGCGGCCTCAATGCCGTGGCGTTTTTCGCCACGCTGTTTTTTCTGCCCGAGACCCTGCCGCCCGAGAAGCGCAAGAAAGCCTTAGCGTTGGTCACACCGGCCCCGCACATCCCCGGAACACCGCTGGCGGGCGGCTTCAAGGGCATCTGGACCAAGCCCGCCTTGGCCATGCTGGTGGGCTTGAGCTTCGTTTACGTCGCCGCCGGGTCGATGCTCGACACCACCTTCGCGCTCTATGCCAACCAGGCGCTGGGCTACGGGCCGCGCGATATCGGTTTCTTGTTTTCCTACATGGGCGTCGTCGGCGGCATCGTGCAGATCGCCACCATCGGCCCCCTGGTGAAACGTTTGGGTGATGCGCGCATCGTCAAGTTCGGCGTGCTGTTTTACGCCGCCGGGCTGGTGATTCTGATCGTCACCGAGGCGCTACCCCTGGTGCTGGTGGCCATGACCTGCGTGTCCATCGGCAACAGCCTGTTCATGCCGGGCACCTCCAGCCTGGTCTCGCGCCTCGCCCACGAGAGCGAGCGCGGCATGGTGCTGGGCGTCTATCAGGCCGCGAGCAACCTCGGCCGGGTGCTCACACCTTTGGTCTCGGGGCTGATCTTTGCCACGTTGGGTTCCCACGCGCCCTTCGTCTTCGGCCTCGTCATGCTCATCCCGGCCTATGTGCTGATCGTCGGCATCGCCAAACGCGCGCCGGGCGGGCATCGCTGAGGCGAACGTGCCATAACGGTTCCCGAGCGCGCTAACTCGGCAGGGCGCGAAACGGGTCATGCACCTCGATATCGAACGTCGTGAAGTGCCTGACGTTACGCGTCAGGAGAACGAGATCGCGCGCCTTGGCCGTGGCCGCGATGGCCACATCGGGAAATCCGGGTGGGCGTCCCTTGGCCCGCGCGACGTCGGAAAACCGCCCGGCCATGCGCGCCACGGCGACGTCGAAAGTCAGGACGCGTTCGGCATAAAGATGCAACAGCGTGTCCAGCCATTGCGTGAGCGCTGTGGCCTTGCGGCCGCTCCCGGTGCGGCGAAGTTTGGCAATGCCGGCTTCGATCTCGGCGATGGTCACGGTCGAGAGATAGAGCCGGGATGAGTTGCGGTCCATCCACGCGGCCAGATCGGGGGTGTCTTCGGCCCGCGCTCCGGCGGAAATGACGTTGGTATCGACGAGGTACACGGCCGCGGCCGGTCAGAGGCCGGCGTCGCGCAATGGCGTCGTATCGCGCTCATCCTCCAACGGGGCGGGAAGTGCCATGAGCAGCCGACCGAAGGACGGGACCCGGGCCAGGCGCGACCACTCCCGGTAACTCAGCACCACGGCCTGTTGCTTGCCGTGGCGCGTGATGACGGACGGCTTGCCCTCGATGGCGGCGTCGACCACGGCGGACAATTGGGCCTTGGCATCGCGCAGCTGAATCTTTCGCATGGAGTCGCCTTTCATCAATATAACTACAGTAGTCATATTATACTCGTGCGGCCTCGCTGATTCAAGCCGGGCGACACCGGCGCGTCAGCGCGCCGACGAGGCGGTCACCATGGCTTTGTCATGTGTCGTGCGGCTTTGCCCCTTGATCTTGGCGTTGGTGCCCCAGGGCTTGGTCTCCACCTCCGCGCTCAGCAAATAAACGTGCCCGTAATGGGGGGCGGACTCCTCCGTCACATGGAGGGTGAACCCGACGAACTCCTCGCGCAGCTGGCGCACGGTCCCGCGCAGGGTCGTCAAATGCGGCAGCATGTTGATGCGCAGCGGCACTTCGATCAGGTCGCCGTCTTGCCCGTCGACCTCGGGCTTGAAACTGTGGACTTCCACTTCGCGGCCGAGGAGGTCGGGGTCGAGAAAGCCCACGCTGATCCTGATGTCGCGCGCGACGCGCGGCGTGATGGCCAGCATCATGACGACGTCGACCGCGCTGTCGCCGATGTCGCCCTTGGGCCACGCGACATTGAACGTCTCGCGCCGGCCCGGCGCCACCGGCCCGGCGATGTATTTGAGGTTGGCGGGCGTTTGGCTCACATAAATCGCGAGTGCCGCCAGCAGGACACCGAGCAACGGCGAAGCGGCGATCAAGGCATAAGTCAGACCTTTTTTGACCAGTCTCATGTGACGCGATTTCATGGAAGCCTCCGATCGCTGACAGGTGACAGGCTGGGCTCGCGCCGCGTCGAGGGCATTGCCCCAGGTCATTCACAGCGACACGCGATGGCAGCGCGTCCATCACATGGCTGAATTCGGCGCCGTGGGCGTGCGTCCGCGATACCCCCGGTTTCACCAGACGCAGTTTATTCAATTACTCGGAACGAACTGTCGTTGCGGCGGCCGGGGTCGCCTGCCGTCACGCGATTTCCGAGTCGCGCGGACCGAAGCGAAGGACCGACAAAAAAGGGACGTCACCGTTTGGTGACGTCCCTGTCGTGCGCCGACGAGTCGGCGAATCGAACGCGCCTGGACGACTCAAAGCACCTTCATCACGGCACCCGCGAGCCCGCCCAACAGCAAGATCGCCGAGGGCAGGAAGGTGAGGCCGAAGCCGGCGCCGCGTTTCTCGGCGGCCTGGTAGTAGGTCACGGCGTAGAGCACGCGGCCCACCGGCCAGAAGATGCCGACGATGGCCGCGGCCATGTCGCCCCAGGCGGCGGCGAACAGCCACAGCGCCGGAACGAACAGCGCCACCTGCTCGAGCGTGTTCTGCTGGACGCGGAAAACCCGCTGAAAGTCGGGCGGTCCGTCGATGCTGGGCGCCTTCACGCCGTACTTGGCGCGCGCCCCGCCGACCTTCAGCGTGACCCAGACGTAAACCAGCAAGCCGAGCGCCGTGACGATGGCGGTGAGGGGAAATGTATCGAGCATGGGGTGTCTCCCTGTTGAGCCGAGCGATGCGGTCGGCTCGGCGGCGGCGCAGCATCGACGCAAGCGGGCAACGGAGTCAAAAAAAATCTGGCGGGGCGTGATTTCCGCTTGATTTCTCGCGCAATGAGAGTAAATGCGAATACTAGACGTACGCGCACGTGCCTAAAGCTGATTGCCGTTAAGCAACGACGTAAGCGTCCTTTCGTTGGTTGGACCAGGTTCTTTCGTCTGATTGATCAAAGGAGGCCGTGCATGCCCTTCCCGAGATTAAAAGACCACTTGCGACGCACCAATCGCCTGATTGCGGGGTTCGTCGACGCTCGCTTCCTGGCATGGGATGGCCGCGAATTGGTCGTCCTGGGCCGGTTCGACGTCCTCCGTGACTGAGGACGCCTCCAACGCGACTGACGTTAAGCCCGCTTTAAAACAACCGGCGTAAGACCGGCAACAGTGGGCTCCTAGTAACCAGACCGTGGCCCGGAAAAGAGGCCGCGGCGGAGAGGCGGATCAAGGAAGAGATGGAACCACACCGAGCGCTGCGACCCAGCCCAGATACCCAAACCATATCCCCCCCGGAATACCTGTTCCGGACCGTCACCGAAGTGGCCAAGCGGCTCAAGCCCGAAGCGCCAGTTCAGTGCGTGTTCCCCCAAGCGGTCCGCGACCAAGCCCAGCGGTTCATCGAGCTGTTTCCCGGCACCGTGCTCTACGCGGTCAAGTGCAACCCCGGCGCCGACGTGCTGCGCCATATGTATGCCGCCGGCATCCGCCATTTCGACGTGGCCTCGCTCGACGAAGCCCGGCTGATCAAGGGCCTGTTCAAGGACGCCAAGCTGCACTTCATGCACCCGGTCAAGTCGCGCGAATCGATCCGGCGCGCCTACCGCATGGGCATCCGCGACTTCGCGCTCGATTCCGCCGCCGAACTGATGAAGCTCATGGAAGAGACCAAGTCGGCCCGTGACCTGCGTTTGTTCGTCCGCCTGGCCGTGGCCGGCAATGCCGCCGCCTACGACTTGTCGGGCAAGTTCGGCGCCGCCCCCTCGGTGGCCGCAGACCTGTTGCGCCACTGCCGCAAGGTCGCCGCCAAGGTCGGCATCTGCTTTCACGTCGGCTCCCAGTGCATGGACCCGGCCGCCTACGTCGGCGCCATCGGCCGCGCCGCCGACGTGGTCGCCAAGGCCAAGGTGAAACTCGACATTCTCGACGTCGGCGGCGGCTTCCCCGCCGTCTATCCCAACATGACGCCGCCGCCGCTGGAGGCGTTCATGGACGCCATCAAGGCCGCCGCCCAGCCCTTCATCGAGCAGGGCACCGAACTGTGGTGCGAGCCCGGCCGGGCCATGGTGGCCGCTGGCGCCTCCATCCTCGCGCGCGTGACCTTGCGCAAGGGCCGCCGGCTTTACCTCAACGACGGCACCTACGGCAGCCTGTTCGACGCCGGCGCCTTGGGCTGGCGCTTTCCGGTGCGCCTGGTGCGGCCCCACAAGGGCGGCAAGGGCAATACTCACAAGGACGCGGGTGCGAAGCCACCGTCGGAGAAGATGGTGCCGTTCATGTTCTACGGCCCCACCTGCGACAACCTGGACAAGATGAAGGGGCCCTTCCTCCTGCCCGAGGATACCCAGGAAGGCGACTGGATCGAGATCGGCATGCTGGGCGCCTATGGCGCCACCATGCAGACCCGCTTCAACGGCTTTCATTCCGAGATGGTGGCGACCGTGTGGCCCGAGGCGGCCCCGTTTGCCTTCGAGCGGGCCAAGAAGTCCAACGTCGTCACCTTGCGGCCCGATCCCGGCGTCACCCCGGCCTCGGCCCTGCGCCGCGCCGGATCGCCCAAGCCGGCGCCGGCGGCGCAGCCGCAGCCGCAGCCGAGCCTGAGCGCGTCCTCGCCCGAGCCCCAGGACGCGAGCGAGGCGTCGCAAACTCTTCATGCCGCGGGGGATGGCGTTTCCCCGGGCCTCTCGGCTAAATAACCCTTAGTTCAGCACGGCCAGCCTGCTTTCTCCCGCATCGGGAGGGGCAGGTATGCCGCTTATTCTCACCCGTTCTCCCGCCTTTCGCTTTTCACCGTAAAAGGACGCTCCGCGCCATGGCTAAGAAGACCAGCAAATCCAACAAGAAGGCAGCGCTGCTGTCCACGCCGGTCGAGCACATCGACTTCACCAAGTTCGACGCCCGGCCGATCATCACCGCCATGGGCAAGATGTCGTTCACCTCGCGCGACACCGCGCGCGCGGCCGAGATCTTCAATCAAATGCTGGCCGACCCCAAGTGCTCGATCGTGCTGACGCTGGCGGGTTCCACCTCGGCCGGCGGTTGCATGCAGGTCTATGCCGACATGATCAAGTACGGCATGGTCGACGCGGTGGTCTCCACCGGCGCGTCCATCGTCGACATGGATTTCTTCGAGGCGCTCGGCTTCAAGCATTTCCAGGGCTCCCAGTTCATCGACGACAAGGAGCTGCGCAGCCTCTACATCGACCGCATCTACGACACCTACATCGACGAGGAAGAACTGCAGTACTGCGACCACACCATCGGCAAGATCGCCGACAGCCTGGAGCCGCGCGCTTACTCCAGCCGCGAATTCATCCATGAGATGGGCCGCTGGCTGAAGAAGAACGCCAAGAAGAAGGGCTCGCTGGTGGAAAACGCCTACGACCACGGCGTGCCGATTTTCTGCCCGGCCTTCGTCGACAGCTCGGCCGGGTTCGGCTTGGTCAACCACCAGGTCAAGAACCCCAAGAAGCACATGGTGCTGGACGCCATCGCCGACTTCCGCGAACTCACCGACATCAAGCTCAAGGCCGGCACCACCGGCCTGATGATGATCGGCGGCGGCGTGCCCAAGAACTTCGTCCAAGATACCGTCGTCTGCGCCGAGGTGCTGGGCCACGAGAACGTCGAGATGCACAAGTACGCGGTGCAGATCACGGTGGCCGACGTGCGCGACGGCGCCTGCTCGTCCTCGACGCTCAAGGAGGCCAACTCCTGGGGCAAGGTGGACGCGAGTTGCGAGCAGATGGTGTTCGCCGAGGCTTCCAGCGTCATTCCGCTGATCGCGTCGGACGCCTACCACCGCGGCCACTGGAAAAAGCGCAAGCGGCGCAACTTCGCGAAGTTGTTTAAGTAAGTCTCATCTTGTCGTCCTGGGGCTTGTCCCCAGGACCCAGGACCCAGGACCCAGGGTAGCAATTACTGGCTGAAGGGTCTTGCTCTGGACCCTGGCGACAAGCGCCAGGGTGACAACGGGAGTTTGTTGTAACGGCCCTGCCGCTCACGCCGCCAGGCGCGAGTCGAGATGGCCGTCGACGTGGAAGCCCTGGAACAGCTCGATGCCGAGTTCCTTGCCCACCTCGACCGCGTGGTCGCAGTCGCAGCGCGACAGCACCGGGGTAATGTCGCACGCCTTGATGTATTTGATGGCTTTGGCGCGGTCGCGCAGGGTGTCCTCGCCGCCGTCCTGCCAGTGGATCTTGCAATAGCTGGCGCCCAGGTGGCTCAGGTCGACCAGCCCCGCGGCGGCCGGGAAAATCTGATCGACGATGATCTTGGCGCCGCGCGCCTTGATGACGCCGAGCGCGACCTCGTACTCGTCGAAGTTCTCGATGATGTTGGCCTGGCGGAACTCGAGGCACAGCCGCGTCGCCCGGTCTTCCGAGAGTTCGCGCAGGAACGTCTCGAAGGTCTCGGTGAAGACCGTCTCGACGTTGAGGTTGATCGACCAGACGCCGTCGACGCTGGGCAGCAGCGCGATCGAGCCCAGCATGATCTGGTCGAGCGACTGGGTGAACTCCTGGAACAGCTTGCCCGAGCCGCGCATGTCGACGTCGACGAACAGGGGTTTGCGGATCAGGTCGATGCTGAAATAGAACTCGGTCAAGTTGCTGGCGAAGCCGTCTTGCGTCGGGCGGCCGACGTTTTGCGCCCGCACGAAGGCCTTGACGAATTTCTCCGAGCCGAACTTCTCGAAGGCCGTCATCACCTTCTTGATGTCGGTTTCCGTCAGGCCCCGGCGCTGGGGCGCCGCGCCGTCGTCCGCCGCCGCCGCCGCGGCCTCCTCGTTCGCGATCTCGGTGAAGCGGGCGACGCGCTGCGCGGCCGAGCGGTAATCGGCGGCGAGATCGTAGCTGAGGACCAGGCGGCCCTGGTCGATGGTGCCGAAACTGCCGGGCAACACGCGCTCGATCGAACGCAGAGCCTCGATCTTGGCGTCGCGAACCATGCTCAAGGCGGCGACGTCGCTGGCCTTGACCAGCAACGCAAAGTCCGCGCTGGTGACCTTGTAGAATGGCGCATGCCGGCGCTCGGCAAAGAGGCTGAGGGCGTCCGTCAGCGTGTCGATCAGCTCCTTCGAGCGGCTCTTGGCGGGCACGCACGACGAAAGGCTGATGGCGATCAGATGGACGCCCGCTTGCGGCGCCTGGCGCCACTGGCCCATCTCGGCGGCCAGCGCGCGCAAATCCTGTTGCGGCGCGCCCTTGCCGCTCAGCATCAGCGACTTATCGGTATTCACTCCTAGGCCCGACATCGATTTTGCCCCCTCATGGTTCCACGTCACGCCGACCGGCGCCGCTGCCCGGTGCCGGCTCCATTAAACGCGATCTCGCGGTTCACGTTGGCGCGGACGAAGTCCAGCGAGATGCTCTGGAAATAGGGGTGGTAGCCGGGCGGCGCGATGAAACCCATGCGGCCGTCGCCCATGTCCCACACCGGCACGACCTCGCCGCCCAAGCGCGCCTCGGCGGCCGCGCGGCGCAATGCCGCGACGGCGTCTCCGACCTGATCCGGAGGGACTTGCGCGAAATCCGCCTCCACCAGAACGATGACCAGATCGACGCCCTGCTCGCGGATGTGGGCCACCGGCAGGCCTGGGCCGGCGGCACCGTTGACCGGCTGAACCACGATCGCGCCGGACGGGGCCGTCCCGCCGGCGCCGGCCGCGGCGCCGGGCGCCGGGCTCACTGCCTTGAACACCGCCTCGCACAATTGATCGCGGTCGAAGGCGCCCGCGATTAAACCGTCCAGCCGCAGGTGCTTGAAGTCGGAGGCCTGACCGATCGGCTGGCGCGAGAGCAGGATGAATTTCGTGTCGCACAGCGGGTGGCCGCCGTAGCGTCCGCCCCGCAGATTGGCGAGAAAATCGAAACCCGACATCGGCTGCATGTCGAGCTGGCACAGCACGCAGTCGGTGTGCAGCCGCTTGTCCTGGAGGATGCGCAGCGCCAGCAGCGGCGAGGCCGCCCGGCGCACCATGTGCGCGCCGGTCAGCAGCAGATAACGCTCGATCGTGTCGGCGCGCCCGGCGGACGGATCGACCACCAGAAAATTCATGCGCCGAAACAGCTCTTCGATCGGTGCGACCGCCGTGTTCATCCTTCCCACATGATCGAATCCATCCGCCCACAACCTATCGAATCCATCCGCCCACACCTTGGCGCGGATCAATCGGCGCGAATTTTTTGCGTTATGTTGTCGCGCGTGTGCATTTGGCCACGACGCGGGGATTCGTCAATTGATTCCTAGCGGGCCGCCAGCGGGCGTTCGCCGCGCCGGCGACGGATCGCCATATTCGACCCTGGATTGATTTAGGTGTCGGGGTTTTCCTCGAATAGGATGTTGGAGCTTTGCCCCCAGGCCGTATCGGCATGGGTTGTGAGGGGCCACGGCCCCGTGCAACACAAGCCGGGCGAGTTGCGTTTCTCGGGAAGATGCGATCCCGCGCGGGGACCCATGGCGGCAACAACAGATCTCGAACTGGCCTTGGACGCCTATCGCCGGCAGGACTACGCCACGGCGTTGCCGCTGTTTCTGGCGCTGGCCGAGGCGGGCGAGCCCGCGGCCCAGTACCACTTGGGCCTCATGTATCGGCATGGCCGGGGCGTCAAGCAAAGCGATGCCGATGCGGTCGCGTGGTATCGCAAGGCCGCCGAGCAAGGCCGGCCCACCGCCCAGTTCGCCCTGGGGCTGATGTATCGGCATGGGCGCAGCGTGCCGCAGGATTTCGCCAAAGCCGCCAAGTGGTTCGAGAAAGCCGCCGCCCAGGGCCGCCCGCCGGCGCAGGCGGCGCTCGGCCTGCTCTATCGCCATGGGCGCGGCGTGCCGCAAAGCAACGACGAGGCGGCCAAGTGGTATCGCAAGGCCGCCGACCAGGGCAGCGCCACCGGGCAATTCGCGTTGGGCTTGCTTTATCGCCACGGCCGGGGCGTGCCGCGCGATCTCGAGGTCGCGGCCAAGTGGATGCTCAAGGCCGCCGACCAGGGGTACATCGCCGCCATGGGCTACCTGGGGCTGATGCATCACCAGGGCCAGGGCGTGCCACAGAACAACGTCGAGGCCTACAAGTGGTCGACGCTGGCCTCGCGCACCGAATCAAAGGCGGGGGATTTGGCGCGGCGCACCTGCGAGATGCTGGCCAAGGCCATGACGGCGCCCGAGATCAACGCCGCGCACAAACTCGTGCACGACTGGATTCCGAAATCGCCCGTCGAGGACGAGCTTTAGACGGGGCGCCTGGGAATCGCATGGCGACGCGCGCGTCACGGCCCGATTATTACGGTAGGCGCGTCGCCGTTGTGCTGAAATTGCCGCGCGGGTCGATCTCGAAGGTGGTGATGCGGCCGAATTGAATCGCCGTGCCGTGCCACACGCCGGCGGAATCGATCGTCAGGCGCCCGACGCCGTAAAACCCGCGCGCCTCGGCGATGTGGCGTGCCCCTTCCTCGTCGTAGGGCGAGGATCGGGCGGAGCGTTGCAGGGGCGTGGCCGTCGCGGTGGGGGCCGTTCCGGTCGTGGGCGTGTCGGGTGCCGGTTCGGCGGCGTTCAGCGCGGTGCCGAGGACGAGCGGGGCGAGAATCCAGTCGAGCGGGGCGGGCATGGCGAGGGGCCTCATGGAATCCCGCGCAGGGGATGTTCGGGTTCGGCGCGCCGCAACGGGCGCCGTCAACATCGCGGCACGAGTGCCGTGCCCGCGTTCGTCATAGATGGGCCGCGCGCGGGGCAATAGCAATGGGCGCAAGGGCACATATTCACATTGCTCATGCAGCCAAGTGGTGTCTAGCCGGCATCGAGTCAGTGCGATGGGCGCTGCGGGCTCTCTGCCCCGTGCTATCATTCGCTCGACGCAATTTGAGAGGAGATCAAGCCCCGCGCCGATGCGCGAGATGGCCTTGTGAAGCGCCGATGCGGCGATGAATTCCCCGCAATTCACACCCGAATCGGAGTTCCGCAGCGTGCTTCAGGCATGTTGCGGCGCAGCATCTGCCGCGCCGCACACAAGCAAATTCAACCTGTTATTTTTGAATGCTCCCTGTTTTAACAGGCATAACAGGTGGATCGAACACGCACGCTGCGGCGGATTGACTTGCGAAAGTTTCGCAACGGCCAGTGTCGCGATTCCGAAGTTCGTTTGATCTCGCGGCAAGCACTTTAACGAACTTCGGAATCAAAGCGACACTCGAATATTATGATCCTAGTGTGGTTTTGGATTTGAAGTTCCTAAAGGTGCGCGCGGCAGAATCTTAGGAACTTCAAATCCACCACACTAGGTGTGAATAACTCCGCCGACTCGTCGGCGGAGAAACCGAGTTGAACAGGTTGAAGGAGAGGTTGTGATGGCCACCGCGAGCCGCGTTTCGCCCGTCAAGCGGGTGTCGATTTTCTGCCGCGATGTCGAGAAGTCGCTGGCGCTGTATCGCGACATCCTCGGCATGGCGATCATCGAGGACAAAAAAGTCTCCGGGCCCTTCATCGGCAAGCTCATCAACTTGCCCAGTTGCACCATGCGCATCGTCTTCTTGTCGGCGGACCCCAGCATCGACGCGGGACTCATCGGGCTGTTCCACATCACCGAGCCCACGCTGCCCGTGGCGGTGCCGCCCGCTCAAGGCCAAGTGCATTGGGGCCAAAGCGCGTTCCTCATGGCCACCGACAAGGGCGACGAGATTTATGCCGATCTCGTCAAGCACGGCTATAAATTCCTCACGCCGCCCACGCCCTACACCAAACCCACCGACGACGCCTACATGAAAGCGGGCATCTACACCGAGATGCTGTTCTACGATCCCGACGGGCTCACGGTCTCGTTGCTGGGCTACAAACCGTTGCCGCCGAAGTAATTCGCCACAGGAGAACGCACCATGATCCGCTCTCTCATCGTTTCAATCGCGCTGGTGTTGAGTTTAGGGGGCGGCGCGCTGGCGCAGGGCCATTCCAAGGCCGATCTCGATGCGCAACTCAAACTGCTCATGCAATGGCTGCCGGGCAACTACGACAACCACGAACAGATCGTGCGCCAATCAGGCGGCGGGTTTTCGCCCGCCACCGACAAGCCGTTTCACCGGCTGCACACCATCTTCCGGCGCGTGAACATGCCGGCCATCGGCGAGAACGTGCTGTACGTGGAGGAATATCGCGACGATGACCCCAAGAAGCTCACTCGCGTGCGCCTCTACAGGTTCACGCCAGAAGTCGGCATGGGCGCGATCCGGCTGCACTTGGTCAACCCCCTCAAACCCGAGGCGCTGCAAGGCGCCCACGCGGACTTGAAGCGCGTCGAGGCGCTGACGGCCAAGGATTGGCGCGTGGACCGCGACCTTTGCGATGTGTTCATCCATTGGGAGGGCGGGCAATTTCGCGGAAGCATGAAGGAGAAGTCGTGCAACCGGCCCGACGGCACCTTCGTCGATTACACGCTGGTCATCGGCGAGCAGCACCACTGGGTGCGCAACCGCGCGCGCGACGGCAAGACGAACGAGGTGGCCTGGGAACTCATGCCCGGCACGGGCGATGCCTTCATCGAGCAGACCAAGGCGCGCTGGTTCACCTGCGTGGTCAACCACAGCCCCACGGACGACATGACCAAGACGCCGTATCTGACCACGGTCGACTTGCACGACCAGGGCGGCACGGCCGACATCAAGTGGCCCGACGGAAGAGATTTGGTGTTCCAGATTGAAACGCGGGCCTTTACCTCGCCGGCGTCGCGCGAATTTCCGCTGTTCGGCATTCACGAGAAGTCCAACATGGCCGTGCCCATCGCCTATGCCTACGCGGTGGACGACGCCGAACGCTTCGGGCTCAACCTCGGCTGGTTTTACACGCTGTGCCGCCTGAAAGAGCAGGGCGAAGCCCGTCCGGACCGCGCGCAATGAAGGAGCAAGCACTCATGAAAAAATTTCTGACGGCGACGGTCGTGGCGCTGGCCTGTGCGATGGCCTCGCCGGCCTTGGCTTACACCAAGGCGGACTTGGAGGCGCAACTCAAACTGCTCATGGAGTGGTGGCCCGGCCGCTACGACAACAACGAGCAGATCGTGCGCCAGTCGGGCGGTGGGCTGGGCAAGGCCACCGACAAGCCGATGTACCGGCTCCATTCCATCTTCCAGCGCGTCACCATGCCCGAGCTGGGCGACAACGTGCTGTACCTGGCCGAGTACAAGAACAACAACCCCGCCGACATCGCGCGCATCCGCCTTTACACGCTGGCCATCGACGAGAAGGAGCAGGCCATCGTCGTGAAATTCCACACGCCGCTCGACACCAAGGCGCTGCTGGCGGACCACCGCGATCTGTCGAAGGTCGAGAAGCTGACCAAGAAGGACGTGCGCAGCTTCCGCGACGTCTGCAACGTCTATCTGCATTGGGAGGGCGGGCAGTTTCGCGGCGGCATGAAGGAGAAAAGCTGCAACGTCAACGAGGATAAGGAGTGGTTCCAATACCAGGTCATCGTCGGGCCCAGGCACTATTGGGCGCGCGACCGGCGGTTCTCCTACGCCGACAATTCCGTCACCTGGGAAATGGCGCCGGGCTCCAATCACGCCTGGTTCGAGCAGACCAAGGCGCGCTGGATGGCCTGCGAGGTGCTCGAGGACCCCAACGGCGACATGACCAAGACGAAGAAGCTGACGGACATCGAGCTGCACGATCAAGGCGGCGAGGCGGCGATCAAGTGGCCGGACGGACGCAACCTGCGCTTCGTGATTCACACCCGCGCCTTCACGTCGCCGTCGGAGCGGACTTTTCCGTTGTTCCGCATCCACGACGCCAAGGACATGACCGTGCCCATCGCCTATGCCTACGCCATCGACGATTCCGAGCGTTACGGGCTCAACCTGGGCTGGTTCTACATCCGCTGCGGGGTGAAAAAATAATGTCATGACGCTCGGGCGCCTGCTCATCACCGCCGTGCTGGCCGCGTTCCCGGCCACGGCGGAGGAACCGGCCCGGGGCGAAGCCTTGGCGCGCGAACTGCGAATCGACATCGCGCTGCGTAACGAGGCCTTCGCGCGCGATCCCGCCAACATCGCCGATAAGGAGTGGGTCAAGCGCAAGCTCGCGCATATGTTTCTGGTGGATCAGGACTTCCGCTTCAAGCTCATCGCCGTGCGCAAGCAAGCTGCTGATGATGTGGAGCGCAAGTCACTCGAATCCCAACTGATTCCGGTCATGCTCGACATGGACCGGGATCACACCGCCGAGATGAAGGCGCTCTTGCAACGCTACCGTTGGTTCACGATCTCCGACTTCGGCGCGGAAACCGACAACAACGCCTGGATTCTGATCCAACACGCTGACCGAGATGTGGAATTCCAGAAGCATGTTCTGAGCGTGCTCGAGGCGCTCTACCCAAAGGGCGAGACCAATCCGCGCAACTATGCCTATCTCGTCGACCGCGTGGCCAGGAACGAGAACCGGCCGCAACGCTTCGCCACGCAAGGCACCTGCACCGCGCCGGGAACGTGGGAGCCATTCCCAACGGAGAAGCCCGATCAAGTGGATGACATGCGCCGGTCGGTGGGCCTTGAGCCGCTCTCCGAATACAAAAAGTTGGTGGCGCAGCAATGCCCTTAGGTCTTCTTTCCGAACTCGTCCGATGTCGTGCGGCGCACGTGCCGCGCGAGGTCCATGGACTCATGGAGGATGCGAACGATTTTGATCTCGCGGGCCGCGTCGACTGTGAACACGATGAAGTGGCTTGCCGCATCGTGCCGCCGAGCCATGTGATGCAAGTGAAACGTGCTCACACCCTTGCCCAGTTCGGGGCGAGGCTTGGTTCCGATCCGCGCCGGGTCGCCGGCCAGAGCCGCGAACGCATCGGCCAAAAGGTCGCGATAGATCGCGAACTGCGCGGTTCCGAATTGGTTCAGGGTGAATTCGAGAATCGCCTCGATGTCCGCTTCTGCCTCGCGAGTGAGGCGGTAATTGCGTTTGCCAGCCAATGCTGCACGCAGGGCTATCGGTGGCGAGCGCGCGCCAAGACGTCGTTGGCGATTTCGTCCAGCGAGCGCGTGGCAAAGCGGCCGTGCTTGATGTCGTCGAGGCCCTTGGCGACCTCCTGCTTGAGCAGTTTGAGCTTGGCGCGCTCGGTTTCCTTCGCGCGTTGCAGCAGGCGCAAGGCATCGCGCACCAATTCGCTGGCTGACTGGTAGTCGCCCGTGGCGACTTCGCGGTCAACGAAGCGAGACAACGGATCGGTGAGGTTGATGTTCATGGTCGGCATAGCGGCACTCCGAGGGTCAGTTTTTCCTGGATTGGCAAAGATCGTCAATCAGCTTCTAGCCGCGTTTCCCCAACCCACTCAGCGTCGTGTGCGGCATGATGGCTTCGGGATCGACGTGAATGTCGATCACGGAGACCATATCGGCCGCGAGGCCGCGCTTGAGCGCGGGCCAGAACTCGGCCGTCGTGCGCACCGTCTCGCCGTGGCCGCCGAAGGATCGCGCCAGGGCGGCGAAGTCGGGGTTGACCAGGCCGGTCGCCATGACCCGGCCGGGGTAGTGGCGCTCCTGGTGCATGCGAATGGAACCCAAGATGCCGTTGTTCATCACCAGCACGACGATGGGCAGGCGGTATTGCTGCGCGGTGGCGAGTTCCATGGCGGCCATGGAGAAACAACCGTCGCCCGCGAGCGCCACGACGGTGCGTTTGGGGTACGCGGCCTTTGCAGCGATGGCGGCGGGCACGCCGTAGCCCATGGCGCCGCTGGTGGGCCCAAGGTAGGTGCCGAGCTTGCGATGCAAGAAATAGCGGTGATGCCACGTGGTGTAGGTGCCCGCCCCGTTGGTGACGATGGCATCGGCGGGCAGGTGGTCGGGCAGCTCGGAGAAGATGCGCGCCAAGTCCACCGTGCCCGGGCAGGGGCGCGGCGCGATGAAGGTTTCGTAGTCGGCGCGGGCCTCGGCGCGCCACTCGGCCCAGGGCAGAATACTATCGGGCCCCTTGAGCGCCGCCGCCGCGGCGGCGAAGGGCGCGATGTCGGCCTCGATGCCGAGCGTGGGTTTGTAAACGCGGCCCAACTCGGCGGCGTCGGGATAGACGTGGATCAGTCGCTGCGCCGGTTGCGGTGCCGCCGGCAGCGTGTAGCCCGAGGTGGTGTTGTCGTCGAGCCGGGCGTTGACGGCCAGGATCACATCGGCCTCTTTCACTCGGCGCGCGAGGTTCGGGTCCACCGCCAAGCCCATGTCACCCACGTAGCAGCGGTGCGCGTTGTCGAAGCGGTCCTTGCGCCGCCAGCTCGTCGCGACCGCGAGGTCAAAAATCTCGGCGAAGTGCGTGATATCGGCGCGCGCTTTCTCGCTCCAGCCGGACCCACCCACCACCATCAGCGGGCGATGGGCGGCCAGCAGCAGTTCGCGCAACTGGGCCATCTGCGCCTCGGTGGGCGCGGCGTGGGCGATGGGTTCCGGCAAGCTATCGTCGACTGTGACGGTTTCGGTCTGCACGTCCTCGGGCAGGGCGATCACCACCGGCCCCCGCCGGCCCGAGAGCGCACAGGCAAACGCCTCGGCCATGGTGTCGGGAATGGTGGCCGGATCGGTGATCTGCACTGCCCACTTGGCGAAGGACGAAAAGACCTTGACGAAGTCCATCTCCTGAAACGCTTCTCGGCCCAGGTGCGTGCGCTTGACCTGACCCACGAACAGCACCAGCGGCGTTTCATCCTGCATGGCGGTGTGAACGCCCACCGCGCCGTGCATGGCGCCGGGCCCGCGCGTGACGAAGGCCACACCGGGGCGGCCCGTGAGCTTGCCGTGGGCCTCGGCCATGTTGACCGCGCCCGCCTCGTGCCGCGCGGTGAACACCTTGAGCCGATCGCGGTGATCGTGCATGGCATCCAGCGCGCCCAGAAAGCTCTCGCCGGGCACGCAGAACACCGTGTCGACCGCGTGCAGCAGCAACGCATCGATCAACACTTGGCCGCCGGCGCGCGATTTTGGGCTCATGCGGTGTCTTCCGTGGACGCTTGGGCGTGGGCGCGATAGTTTTGCCCGGCATGACGTTACCCGAAATGATCCCTCTCGCGCAGCCCATCCCATGATCTCCTCTTACGTCGCCGCCGTCACCCAGCAGCCCATGCACCCGGTCTATAAGGGCGTGGACGGGGCGTTCCGGCCCGAGTGCATCCGCGAAAACCTGGACCGGGTCTGTGGGCTGGTGGCCGAGGCCGCCAAGGAGCACCAAGCCAAGCTGGTGGTTTTCCCCGAATTCTGCGTTCAGGGCTATGCGCTGGAGCGCACGGTCTTGGATTGGGAGCGTGCCGGGGTGACGCTGCCCGGCCCCGAAACCGCCGCCATGGCCAAGGTCGCTCGCGCCACGGGGGCCCATATCGCCGGGGGCATCTACGAACGCATCCCCGACTTCCCGGGCCGCTACTTCATGAGCGGGTTTCTGATCTCGCCCGAGGGCAACAGCCCCGAGGATCAACTGAAGCTCGTCTATCGCAAGGTCTATGCGCTGACGCACAAGACGCGGCCCGGCGACATCTACGCGCAGTACATCGCCAAGTACGGCCGCGCGGCGTTGTTTCCGGTGGCTGATACGCCGTTGGGCAAACTCGGCTGCGCGGTGGCCGCCGACATCGCCTGGCCCGAAGCCGTGCGGGCCTTGTCGATGCGGGGCGCGGAGTTGGTGTTCAACCCGACGGGTGCCGCCCAGACGCCGGGCTATGCCTCCGCCACCGAGGGCCCCGAGCAAGCGGTGGGCCCGGCCATGGCCATGGTGCGCCGCGTGCGCGCCTGGGAGAACACGCTCTATCTCGCCATGGCCAACATCGGCGCGTTTTACGACGACGACGGCCGCGGCAACGCTCCGCGCGTGCCCGCCGAGGTGGTGGACTACCAAGGCCGCGTCATCGCCCGCGCCAACACGCCGGAGCAAGCCCTGGTGCCCGCCGTCATCGACATGGCGGCCTTGCGCAAGTACCGCGCCCAGCCCAAGAGCAATTTCCTCGCCCAGTTGCAGCCCAAGCTGCACGCGCAGGACTACGAGCTGTTGCGGTTGTGCGATCTCAACGGCATGCCCACGCCCCACGCGGGCGAGCAGGAGCCCGTGGATTTCATCGCCGAGACCTGGAAGCGCATGGTGGCGAGCGGAGCCTTCAATGGATGAGCGCGTGCCGCCCGTGGCGCAAGTCATCGACGCCCTGAAGACGCGGCTGGGAGATCGCCTCTCCGTCAATGCCGCCGTGCGCGAGCAGCACGGGCGCGGCGAGTCCTGGCACCCCAGCGCGCCGCCCGACGCCGTGGCTTTTCCGCTGACGACCGCCGAGGTCGCCGAGATCGTCAAGGTTTGCGCGGCGCACAAGGTGCCCATGGTGCCCTTCGGCGCGGGCACCTCGCTGGAGGGCCAAGTGAACGCCGTGCGCGGCGGCCTTAGCATCGACCTGTCGCGCATGACCCGGATCGTCGCCGTCAACCAGGCCGACCTCGACTGCATGGTCGAGGCCGGGGTCACGCGCGCGCAACTGAATGCGCACCTGCGCGATCTCGGGCTGTTCTTTCCGGTTGATCCGGGAGCCGAGTGCACCCTCGGCGGCATGGTCGCGACGCGCGCCTCGGGCACCAATGCCGTGCGCTACGGCACCATGCGCGAGCTGGTGCTGGGTCTTACTGTCGTCCTGGCGGACGGCTCGATCATTCGCACCGGCGGGCGGGCGCGCAAGTCGGCCGCCGGTTACGACCTCACGCGGCTGATGATCGGCTCCGAGGGCACGCTCGGCATCGTCACCGAGATCACGTTGCGCCTGTCGGCGGTGCCCGAAGCCGTCACCGCCGCCACCGTGTCGTTTCCCAGCGTCGATGCCGCCGTGGAATCCGTGATCGCCGTGATCCAGACCGGCATTCCCATCGCGCGCATCGAATTGCTGGACGAGGTCAGCGTCGCCGCCGTCAACCGCTATTCCAAATTGTCGCTGGACCTTCGCCCGACCTTGTTCCTGGAGTTCCACGGCACGCAGGCCAGCGTGGCCGAGAACACCACGGCCGTAGAGGAAATCGCCGCCGAGCACGGCGGCTCGGGCTTTCAATGGGCCGACCAGGCCGAAGACCGCTCCAAGCTGTGGGAGGCACGCCACAAGGCCTATTACGCGGGCCTCGCGCTGCGCCCCGACGCCAAGGGCCTGGTGACCGACGTCTGCGTGCCCATCTCGCGCTTGGCTCAGTGCATCGCCGAAACCAAGCAGGACCTCGCCAAAGCCTCGATGCCCGCGCCGCTGTTGGGCCACGTCGGCGACGGCAACTTTCATGTCTGCTTCATCATCGATCCCGCCAAGCCCGGCGAATTGCATGAGGCGGAACATCTGCACGATCGCATGGTCGCGCGCGCGCAAAGCATGGGCGGCACCTGCACCGGCGAACACGGCATTGGCTTGGGCAAAACCGAACACTTGAAGCGCGAGGCGGGCGCGGGCGTCGCGGTGATGAAGGCCATCAAGCAGGCGCTCGATCCCTTGGGCCTGATGAACCCGGGAAAGATGTTTTGATGGCTAAGCCCAACGAGAGTAAACCTCGCGTATGCATTGTCGGACCCGGCGCCATCGGCGGCATGATGGCCGTGCATTTGCAGCGCGCGGGCTATGACGTGAGCGCGCTCGCGCGGCCCGCCAAGGCGGCCGAGATCAAAGCCAAGGGCATCACGTTGCTGGACGGCGGGCAGACCTATCGCGGCCAGCCCAAGGTGTCCGCCGACCCCGCCGAACTGGGCGCCCATGACATCGTTGTCGTCACGGTGAAAAGCGACGGCCTCGCGACGGTGGTGCCGCATCTGCCCGCATTGTCCAAACCCGACGCGCCCTGGGTCTTCGTCATGAACGGCGTGCCGTGGTGGTTCTTCAGCCACTTCGGCGGCGCCAAGCGCGGCACGGCGCTCAACTCCGTTGACCCCAGCGGCAACCTCGCGCGGATGATTCCGTTGGAGCGCGTGGTGTGGGGCGTCATCAACTGCGGCGTTTCGATCCGGCCCGACGGCGTGCTCAGTCACGATCATTCCAACCAGTTGCAATTGGGCCGCCCGGATCTGTCGCGGGGCGGCCTGGCATCGCTCGCCGAGGTGTTCACGGCCGCGGGCTACAACACCGAGACGACGGATCGCATTCACCACGCGATCTGGACTAAGCTGCTCGCCAACATGACGTTCAATCCGCTCTCGGCCCTGACCTCGGCCACCTCCGACCTGATCCTCACCGATCCGATGGTGCGCGAGTTCACCATCGCCGTCGCCGACGAAGGCCGCGCCGTCGGCGAGGCCCTGGGGATTCCCGGCGGCCCGCCCGCGCGCGAGCGCTTCGCCGCAGCCGGACGGCTTGGAAAATCCAAGACCTCCATGCTGGCCGACATGGAGCGCGGCCGCCCGTTGGAGATCGAGCCCATCATCGGCGCGGCGGTGGAAATCGCCGATCTGCTGGGCGTGCCGGTGCCCAACACCAAGGCGCTCTATGGCTTGGTCCGCGTGCGCGCCAAGGCCGCGGGGTTGGCATGAGCGCGCCCATCACCGATGCGCGGTTAGGCCCGGCGCTGGAGGCCATCGACGGGGCCCGCGTGAAATGGCTCTCGGTCGACGTGTTCGACACCTTGCTGTGGCGCAAGGTGCCCGAGCCCAAGGACGTGTTCCTGGTGCTGGGCCGTCAACTGGCCGAGGCCGGGCGTCTCGCCGCCCACATGTCGCCCGTGCATTTCGCCGAACTGCGCGCGCGCGCCGAAAAGGTGGCGCGGAACAACCGCGAGGCCGCCACAGCTTCACGCGAGATCACGCTCAAGGACATCTACGATCAACTGCCCGATGCGTTGTTCGCATCGGGCTTTCGCCGCCCTGACCGCGTCGCCGCTGAATTGGCCTGCGAGACGGCGCTGATGACGCCCGATGACGATCTCATGGCCCTCATGGAAGGGGCCAAGGCCAAGGGCGTTAAGTTGATGCTGATTTCCGACACCTATTTCTCCAGCGCCGACATCACGGCGTTTCTCGCCGGCTCGCGCTGGAAAGGTCTAGGACCGGTGGACCGCTTGGTCGTGTCGAACGAAATGGGGCGGCCCAAGTGGCGCGATCTGTTCGACCATCTGCTCAAGGATTTGAAGATTGCCCCGGGCGAGCTGTTTCACATCGGCGATAACCGCGATGCCGATGTCGCGCCTTGCGTGCGGTTGAGCATTCCACATCTGTTTTACGACAAGTGGGCCTTCTCGGCGCGCACGTCCACCAAGGAGTTGCCGGAGAAGTTGAACAAACGCGCGGCCTTGATCGACGGGTATGGCGACGGCGGGCTCACGGGCTTGCGCTCGCGGCTGTGGCATCGCGCACCGCCGGAGTTGTCGGCCACGCACGCGTCCTTCTGGCGCATTGGTGCCTCGGCCTTGTCGCCGCCCTTCGCGTTGTTCGGGCGCTGGATCGTCGGGCAGTGCCGCGACTTGGGTGCGACGACGATCCATGGCATCATGCGCGAGGGCCGCTTTCTCAACGCGCTGGTGTCGCAAACCGCCCAGGCGCATGGCCTCAAGCTGAAGACCGCGGAAATCTGGCTGTCGCGCCGCGCCGTGGTGCGCGCGGCCCTCTATGAGGACGATCTGTCGCTGCTGCCCGCGACCTTGCTGCTCACCCCCGGCGCCAACACGCCCGACGTGCTGAAACAGATCGGCCTGACGCAAGCCGACCTCGAGGGCGCCATGCCCGACGCCGCGCGCTTCGATATCCGTCAGTCCGATGCGCTTTCCACGCTGTGCCTCGCCGTCGCCGGCTCGCCCGCCATCCGGGCCAAGGTCTGCGCGTGGTCGGCGGGCCTGCGCCGCGATTTGCTGAAGGGCCTCAAGCAGGCCCTGCCGTTGGAGAAGCCGGGAAACATCGTGCTGATGGATTTGGGCTATGCCGCCACCATCCAGACCGCGCTGGCGCGCATTCTCAAGCGCGAAGGCCTGCCCGCCAACTTGGTGGGCCTCTATTTCGCGCTCAACCCCAAGGCCGTCGACAACATCATCGAGGGCGCCGATGCGCGGGCCTTCCTGTCCGATGGCGGGGTCGACACCCGTACTATTGGTTTGCTCACGCGCACGCCCGACGTGCTGGAACATGCCTGCATGTGCCGCGACGGCTCGCTCAGCCACTACGACGACGCAGGCCAGGCCGTGTTCCTGCCCAACCAGCGCGACGAGAAGCAACTGGCCGAGATGGAAGCCCTGCAAGCGGGCATCTTGTTCGCGGCGCGCGCCGCCGACGCCCTGCTGGGCCCCGACAGCCGCACGCCGCTGCTCGGCAATGCGGCCCTGCAACGTCAGGTCGCCGCCAGCATCGAGGCGATGCTGCTGTATCCCACGCTGGACGAGGCGCGCACCATCGGCGGCTGGCGGCACGAGGCTAACTTCGACCTCACCGACTTGGGGCGGCTGACCGATCTCGCCTTCGAGCCCGCCGAACTGGAGTATCGCGGCTTTGCGGCGCTCACGGGCGTGGGGCGGCACCAAGTCTACTGGCCTGCGGCGGCCTATGTGCTCGCCAATCCGTACTTGCGCGATGCCTATGCCGCCGGGGCGGGCGAGGGCTTCACCGCCGATCATCTCACGGCTGGCCCACTCGTCGGCGGGCTCACCTTCGTGGCCGATTTCGGGGCCGGTTTCGACGACAAGCACAAGCGCGTCGCGGCGCTGGAGCTCAACGCCTTCGGGCGGATGCAGTTGATTTTTACGCTCAAGGCCATGGGCCCCGAGGCGATCAAGCGGCTGAGCTTGCGTTGGCCCGTGGGCCGCGCGGTGATCGCGCTGGACCGGGTCGAACTCATCATCACCTCCGATTCAGGCAAGCAAACCGTCGACCTGCTGTCGCCGCCCCATGGGCCGGCGTGGTCGGGCGCGCGCGAGATCGCGCCGGGCGTATGCCTGACCGAAGGGGCGGGGGCCGAAACCGTGCTCGATTTCTCAAGCGCGATCCCGGGCGGGCGTCATGCGCTCGACCTCATGCTGCGCTTGAAGTATCTCAAGATCGACCGCGTCTTCGGATCGAGACAATAGCGCCATGGCCACTTCACCATCCGCCGCCTCTAAAACACCCGCCGCCGGCGGGCGGCTGTGCATGGTGACGACCAACTTCAATTACGGCGCCTACCTTGATGACTGCATGCGCTCCATCGTGAATTCCAAGGGGTTCGAGCGCGTCGACTACGTGGTCATGGACGGCGGGTCCACCGACAACTCCGTCGCGGTCATCAAGTCCCATGCGCCGAAGCTGAAACATTGGCAAAGCGCCAAGGACGAGGGCATGTACCACGCCATCGCCGAGGGCTTCACCAAGTCCGACGCGCCCTACATGGGCTGGCTCAATTCCGACGACCAGTTGACGCCCTGGACCATCCAGACCGTGCTCGACATTTTCGATCAACTGCCGCAAGTGCGCTGGATCACCTCGCGCTATCCGTTGCAGGCGCGCAAGGACGGCACGGTGATCAAGTCCGACTATCTCCCGGGCGTGGACAACTGGGGCTTCTTCAACGCCGAGCACATCAAGTCGTCGGGCCTGCCCACGTCGGGCTGGATCGTGCAGGACTGCACCTTCTGGCGCCGCGACCTGTGGGACGAGGTGGGCGCCGAGTTCGACTTGTCGCTCAGGCTCGCCGCCGACTTCGAGTTGTGGTCGCGCTTCATCCAGAAAACCGACTGCTACGTCGTCAATGTGCCCTTGGGCATCTATCGCTTTCACGGCGCCAACAAGGCGGTGACGGGGCGCGACGCCTACCGCGATGAATGCCTCAAGGTGCTCAACCGCCACACGCCCGTGGTGCCCGAGAACATCGAGAAGCTCGGCCAACGCGTCATTGGCAAGCATCTCAAGTCGCTTGGCATGGGGCATTTGGTCGACAAGAAATGGGCGCCGCCGCTCAAGACCATCGTCTTCAATCACGGCGACGGTCGGTATTACGCGGTGGATGCGGATTAAGCTTCGGCTTTGATCCAATCGGCGTAGCGCTTCAGGCCGTCATTCAATTGGACACGCGGCTTGAAACCCAAAGCAGCGGATTTTTTCGTGCAGGCGCGGAAGTGCCGCGGATCGCCGGGTTTGACCTCGCCCGAAAAACCGATCTTGCCGGACACGCCCAAAGCGGATGAAAACAGCTTCGCAAAATCGGCGATGGTCGTGGCCGTGCCGGTGCCGCCGTTGACGATGGTGAGGCCCGGCGCCGGGCTTTCGATCAGCGTGCGGATTAGTGCAATGGCGTCATCGATGAACAGAAAATCCCGGGTCTCGAACCCGGTGCCGAACAGAGTGGCGCTGCCATCGCCCTTCAGTAGCTTCTGGCCCAGTTCCCAGGGTAGTTGTTTGCGCAGACCCGGCCCATAGACCGAAAAAAATCGCACGACGCCGATGTGAATGCGCCCGGCTTCAGCGGCCGTGCGGCACACGGCTTCGGTCTCCAGCTTGAACTTGCCGTAGTTGGAAATGGGCGCCGTGGCGGTGTCCTCGCGGATCGGGTCGTCGTTGGTGCTGCCGTAAACCGCCGCGCTGGAGGGATAGACGACGCGGCAACCGGGCGCGAGCCGCGAAAGTGTGGTCACCAAAACTTCAGTGGTGCCCACGGTATCGCTGCGGGCCTGGTCGGGCTCGGCCTGGGCTTGGCCCACGGTGCCGGTGCCCGCCCCGTGAAACACCGCGTCGGGCGGGCCCAGGGCCTTGAACGCGGCCTCCAAAATCCACGCCTCGATGGGGGCCACGTGAAACGACGCGGTGGGGAAACTCAAGTCCGGGCGGCGGCGGTCGAAGCCCACCACGCGCCAGCCGTCATTGGCGAAATGGCGCGCCGCCGCGCCGCCGATGAAGCCCGCGGCTCCGGTGATCCAGATGGTGTGGGCCATCGTCGCCTAGTATTTCCGCACGGCGAAGCCGACGCCGTAGCCGGCCTCGCGGTAACTGAAACACGAAAAGCGGTCGTCGCCTTCCACCAGCGTGCGCCACACGCGGTTGAGTTCCGGGTGCGTGGGGTGCGCGATGTCGTCGAACACCACCGCGCCGCCCACCGCCAGGCGCGGCAGCACGTCGCACATGTCCTGGGCCGCGCCCAGTTCGGAGTGATCGCCGTCCACGGTGATGAGGTCGATGTGGGCGTCGGGATTGCGCGCGAAGAAGGCGGGCAAGGTCTCGTGCGAATTGCCGTCCGTGAAGGCCACGGGTCCGCGATGGCCTATGCGTTTGAGTTCGTCTTGCACGAACGCCGGCCCGGGGTTTTCCATGCCGGCGTAGTTGGCCATCCACATGTCGAACAGGAACATGCTGCAATAAGAGGCAAGGCTCGCGACCGCACAGGCGCTGCGCCCGCGCCGCACGCCGATTTCCAAGTAAGTGCGCGGCTTCAAGGTCTCGGTAAGGCACAAGAGCACGGTGACGATGTCGGCGTAGCGCCAATTCGCGCCGAAGCGCTTCAAGCCCTCGGCGTAAAAATCCTTCAGGTAGGTCGTGTAGGGATCGGGCGTGAGCCGGTCCATGAGCGCGCGGGCCTGAGGGATCCATTTGGGATCGGCGAGGATGTGGCCCAGCGTGTCGGCGCCGATCATGACGGGCGGATACCACGCGGTCTCGCCGGCCTTGGCCACGAAGCTGGCGTTGGGCACGGTGGAGGTCACGGCGCTGAAGCGGGGTTTGGGCAGCGTGAGTGTCATGTCAGCGTCTCTCATAGCTCATGGCGCGCTCACGGCGAAGACCATGAGCTGGGGCCGCGAGAAAAATCGGGTGTTGCCCTGCTGGAAGCGATTGCGCAGCACTTCCTGCCAGAAGGACTCCACGGTGGACTGCGGATTGCGCCGCAGGATGTCGTCGATTTGCGCCGTCAGGCTTTGCACGTCGGGCGGGCCTAGGTCTTCCTTGTAGTCGGCCAAGGTGTTGTTGGCATAGCCGCTGGGCACGATGGCCTTGAGCGTGAAGCCCGCGATCTCGATGGCCTCTACGTAGTGCCAGGCCGGATAGGGCCACTCGTAAACGCCGTAGCGCTGGCAGTAGGGATGCTGGGCGAGCTGGGTGTAAAGTTCCTGCGGCGTCTCGGCGAACCATTCACGAAACGCGAACCAAAGGCCATGGGCGGGCATCTTCTGACGGATGGTGGCGGCGGCCTGGGCGATGTTCTTGAAATGGTGGATGCAGTTTTTGGTGACGACGACGTCGTAGCGCTCGGGCCCGGCGTGCCAGGCGTTGAGATCGTTGTGCACCTTAACGCCCGCCGCATCAGTGCGGCTCAGCAAGTAGCCCGTGCCGGTGTTGAACAACCCGTTGGGCTCCATCAGGTGCACACTGGTGAAATCTGAGCGGCTCAGCGCCCACGATAGAAACCCCGGCCCGCCGCCGATTTCGCACAGCGGCTGCGCCTTGTTCACGCCGAACAAATCGAGCAGCTTGAGGATCGTTTGCAACTCGTAGCTCTTGAGAAAGCGGTCGAAGGACGTCGCGCGATCGGGTTCCAGGTAGATGCTTTCCAGCAGGCGGCGCACGGCCGGGTCGGCGGCCGCCAAAGCCTGCTGCTCGACCATCATCCGTTCGTTGACGTTGGGGTCTTCGACCAGCGCATGAACATTGAGGCGAGGCAGAGTCATGGAGCCACGTGATTGGTTAAGGCCGCGCCTGGAACACGGCGCGCCAACCTAGCACCATGGCCCGAAAATCGTATCTTTAGGGTAAATGCTCGGCCCGTCCGGCGACGATGGGCGGCACGCCCTGGCCCCCGGCGGCGGCCCGCAAGGTGGCCAGAAACTGCGCCCGGTTGGGCAGCGGATGGGCGGCGCGGGCCTGCTCGATGCGCTGTTGGTCGGCGGCCGTTTTCAAGGGTTCCCACGCGCCGGTCGCGGGGTTGAACATTTTCACGATGCGCGCGGGCGAGCCCACGGCGACGACAAAGGGAGGCAAGGACTGACGCACCACGGAATTGGCGCCGATGACGCTGCCGCGCCCCACCACGATGTTGCCCGTGACCACGGCGTTGGTGCCGACCCAGCAATTTTCCTCGACGACGACGCTGCCCAAGTTATCGACGCCGCAATGCAGGATCGGTTTCAGGTGATTGCCTTCGTACTCATGCTCGGCGCTGGAGAGATACACATTAGGCCCGAAGATGGTATGTGCGCCCACCTCAAGGTGCGTGCCGCTCGACAGCGTCGCGCGCCGGCCGATCAACACCGCCTCGCCCACCACCAATCGCTTTTTCCCGTCGCGAATGCAGACGTTGATCCAGGTGTCGTCGCCGATGACGCTGCCCGGGCCGATGGACACGCTGCTCATGCCGATGCATTGCACGCCGTGGCCGAAGGTCACTCCCGGAAAGGCGGCCTGGAGTTGGTTGTCGTCATTGGCGGCGCGGGGTGAGGGGGGAGTCATGCTCGCTCCATGGGTCGTCGGCTCTTGCGTGGGGCAAGGCTGGCCGTCGTGAATCTCGATGTCGATGAAAGTCGCGGGATCGGAGTCGTCTTTGGAATCGCCCAGCAGATTTGCTTCATCGCTTCGCCCTTGGCGTCGCAGAATCGCTTTCAATCGCCCTTCCACTTGCGTGCGCGCAACGCCGAAGGTGAGTGCCGCGCGATAACTCTCCGCGGCGGCGTCCCATTGGTTGAGTTTCGCGCGCACCACTGCCATGTCGCAATAGATCAGCCAAGCCAATTCCGCCGAGGTTGCCACGCCGCCGGCGGCACCCAGCAATTCCAGCGCCCGCGCGGGCTCGCCGGCGAGAAAAGCCACGCGCGCCATGCCGACGATGGCCAGGCCGTCGCGGCCATTGCTTTGCAAGGCCCGGTTGAGGGCCGATGCCGATTCAGCGACGTTGCCACGGCGCAGCAGCGCCCAACCGGTGTCGGTGTCGCCGAGAGCGTGCTTTGGTGCCGCTGGGCGCTTGCTCTTGGCCGCCGTCATGGCGCGGGTGATGGTGTCCATCAACTGCGCGGCGCGCGCTTCCATGCTGTGATCGCGCAGGCACCGCGCTTGGCCACGCCGGGCGATGTCCTCGCGCTCGGCCTCGTGGTCGAGATAATACAGCGTCTTCTCGATCAACTCCTCGCGGCTCGCGAAGGTTTCCAGTTCTTGGCCCGGCGCGAAGAAGTCCTTCACCGAGGGGTCCTCGTCGGTGAGGATGAAGGTGCCCACGCCGGTGGTTTCGAACATGCGCATGTTGTTGCTGCGCGTCGCCGCCAGGTCGATGTGGAAGTTGGGTGCCACGCGACCGCCGCGTATGGCGCGGTACATCTCCATGCCGAAGACCGCGCCCTTGTCGCGGCGGCGCAGTTCATCGGGCACGGGCGCATCCTTACCCGCGCCGAAGTGGAACGTGGTGGAGACGAGTCGTGACTTCGACAGCCCCTGCAGCAGGGCCAGCAGGCTCTCCGTGCGGCCGGTATGCTCGCGGCTCAGTTGACCCACGAACACCAAATCGGATGAGCGCGGCACGCCGGCCACCGCCGCGGCGATGCGCTTGGCGAACCCCGCGCTATGGTGCGCCGTGGCCTTGACGCCTAACTCGGCGGCGCGGCGGCGGCAGCCTTCGTCGCTGGAGATCATCAGGTCGAAGACCGACCAGTCGATCCCGCTGGGAATATTGGCCGCCCGCCACTGCAGGATGAAACCGGGGCGATGACGCAATGTCGAAATAAATCGGCCCTCGTAGGCGACGGGGTCAAGCACATACAGAACGTCAGGCTTGTAGTCGTCGATTTGACGCGCGGCCAGGGCCGTGAAATCCGCCGGCGTGCGCGGGGCCGGCAAGCCATGGCTCAAGGCCCATTGCGTTTGGGCCTGCGCGCAATTGCCCACCACCAGCATGGCCTCGTGGCCCAGGGCGGGTAGGTAGGGCGTGACGATATGGCCCGCGCCGAAGCCGTCGGCGATGAGGGCGTCGATTTGCTTGTCATAGGATGCCGATGCCAAGTCCGGCTGGCGTGCGTAGAGCGCCGTCAGATAAGCCGGATAATAGGTGGCAAGCTGCAATATCCGCATGGTCGATGGAGCCCCGGAACGTCGACAGGCGCGGCAGCCCCAAGGGCCCTCACACCAAACTGGTTTGATACCCGCCCCGCGTTAGAGAGACCTTAATATATCCGCGTTAACGGGAAACAAAGGAATGGCCGGGCTGGATCGTTTTTAGCGCTGGCCCGGTTGCAGCGCTTGGCCCTTCGCCGCGCGCCATTGATGAGGCCCCATGTCGACATCGGACTCCTGGTATCCGCAAAAACTCGGCGTCAGCCCCCAGGGCTCCGGGGCTTATGACTTCATGCTCACGCATATCCCGCGCGAGACGGCCTTTCATTACGCCGAGTTCGGCATTTACGAGGGCTCCACGGCGTTTTACATCGCGCACCTTTATCCGCGTGCGACGCTGCATCTGTTCGACTTCGACGACACGCTGGCGCGCGCCAAGGACCGCTTCAAGATTCTCCCCAACCAGGTTCACTACTACGGCAACACTCAGAAATACTGCGATTCCTACAACTGGCCGCTGATGAAGCTGATCGAGGCCCAGAACGGCAACTATCTGTTCGACTACTGCTTTCTCGACGGCGCCCATACCATCGCCGTCGACGCGCTCACCTACTTCCTGTGCGACAAGCTGCTGCGGCCCGGCGGGTTCATGGACTTGGACGACTACGGCTGGCGCCAGCGCGGCTCGTCGCTGGATCCCTTGCGTATTCCCATCACGGCCGACCTTTACACCGATGAGCAGATCGACGCCTATCAGGTGAAGATGCTGGTGGACATCATCGTCAAGCGCGATGCGCGCTATAAAGAAATGCTGCCCAACCGCATTTTCCGGAAGCTCACCGCGTGAAACCGGCCGGTAACGCTGTTGCCCTAGGTGCTCCGCATTTCGACGGGCCGGGCCTCAAGGCCTTCGAGCAGTACGTAGGCACGGCGCAGGTCTATCTCGAATACGGCTGCGGCGGCAGCACGCTCTTGGCCGCCAAGCTGGGCGCGAAGACCATCATCTCCGCCGAAACCGATCCCAAATGGGCCGAGGCCGTGCGGGCCGGTCTTCAAGGCGCTGCGGCCGTTATTGAAGTTCTGCACTGCGACGTGGGCGAGGTGGGCGATTGGGGCGTGCCGAAAGATAAGTCAGGTCTCGCCCGCTATCACACCTATGCCACCACGCCGTGGGATGCGGCCCGGCGCGGCCAGATCGCGCCCGATGTGGTGCTGATCGACGGCCGATTTCGCGTGGCGTGCTTTCTTTACAGTCTGATGTGCGCGCGGCCCGGCGCTATTATCCTCTTCGACGACTACGCCGAGCGGGCGCAGTATCACATCGTCGAACAGTTCTGTCCGCGCGAACGCCTGCATGGGCGCATGGCTGAGTTTCGTGCCCCAGGCGCGACCGTTAGCCCGGACCTGGCCAAGGCCTTCGCGCAGCACAGCATCGTGGTGGATTAAGTAACGCCCGGTTCGCATCTTGCCAGTCTGCCGTCCGGTGTGCTTAACCAAGGCCGCCCAGGAGAACCAAATGACTGTTCTGAGATCGGTCGCCGAACGCGCGCGCGAGACCGTCACTTTCGCGGAAGCAAGCTCGGTCATGCCGTTGGCGGAGGCTGTCCGAAAGGTCGAACTTGCGCTGACGCGGTGGGTCGGGCGATCCGACAGCTTCTTTGCCAGCGGCGTGACCAATTGCTTGCGGCAAACCGCCGGATCCAGATGGCCCGAGTGCAGGGCCGAAGGTACTGCATGAGCGACGTGCCAAGTTTCAAGCTCCACCTCGGCTGCGGCAAGCGGTTCATCCCGGGCTTCAAGCATGTCGACATCGCGGCCCTGCCGCACGTCGACTATGTTTCGGATGTTCGCAAATTGTCTTTTGCCGTCGATGGCAGTGTCGATCTGATCTACGCGGCCCACATCCTCGAGCACTTCGGTCGTTTCGAGTTCAAGAACGTTCTCGCCGAGTGGCATCGTGTTCTGAAGCCGGGCGGCATCTTGCGATTGTCGGTGCCCGATTTCGCCAAGTGTGCCGCGGTGTATTATGAGAACGGTTTGGCCGACGGTTTGACTGGCTTGCTGGGGCTGATCATGGGCGGGCAGCGTGATGGCTTCGACTATCACAAGATGATTTTCGATGAACCGTTTCTGACAAGGGCCTTAATGTCGCTGGATTTTAAGGAAGTCCGTCGATGGGACTGGCGGACCACCGAGCACGCCGATGTCGACGATTACTCGCAAGCTTATTTGCCTCACCTCGACAAGGAGTCGGGCCGGCTCATGAGTTTGAATATCGAAGCGATCAAATAGCGTTGGATGCTATCCTCGGATCGCGCCGTCCACGGCGCATGCGATTTCGAGAAATTGACGAGCACATTCGATATCGCGCGCGTTGCGTCGCTGGCGGGCGGCAGCCTCGGCTTCGGGATCGGGTCCCGGGCGAGTCGTGCGCCACAGCCGCTCGATGTGCTCCGCCAAATCGGCCGCGTCGCCGCGCTTGAAGAACGTGAACCGCTTCTCCGCGCGTGCTTGCTCCAGGTGCACCGGCAGGTCCGAGGCGATGGTCGGCCGCCCCAGCGCCTTGGCATCCTCGATCACCGTGCTCCAACCCTCGAACAGCGACGGCTGCACGATTCCGGCGGCGAAGCGGAACAAGAGACCCAGGTGATCGTGGGGCACCACGCCGAGAAACTTGATGCGGGCCTCGAGGCCCTGATCCTTCACGAAGGCGCGCAGATCCTCGAAGTAACGCGGATGGCGGTTGTCCACGCCCTCGCCGGTGCAGACCAGCGTGATGTCCACGCCGCGCCCGGCCAGCAGTTTGCCCGCGCGGAACAGCGTGGCGTGGTCCTTATGTTTCCAGAATTGATTGGGCGCCAGCAGGTATTTCTCCGGCAGGCCGTAAACCTTGCGCGGGTCCTCGGCGCCGAAGTTGGACGTATCCAGAGCGCTGGTGAAGGACCACACAAACGTCCGCGCCTTGGGGTTCGGATAAAACCGCGCCATATCGGTCCGCGCGGACTCGCTGCTGAGCAACAAAAAACGCCGTTCATAGATGATCCCCGAGAAATTGCGGTCGCGCTTGGCGATCTCGGTGGCGTCGAACATCTCGGGCAAAAGTTTGTGTTGGAAATCGGGAATCCAGTGAAGGCCATCGGGGGCCGGGAACACCATGTGCAGAATCGGAAACAGCACCCGCGCCTCGGCGAACATCCGGTGGATGGCGGGCAAGTTCGGCTGGCCGTTGCTCACGAGCGCCGCGAATAGGTCCTGCTTCAGGGTCACGGGGTAGCCGTCGGGCCGGAAGATGCCCGCGACGGCCTTTTCGCGAAACAGGCCGCGCGTCACGGGCGTGTCGGGCGGTCCGTCGGACAGCACCAGGATGCGCGGGCGTTCGCTTTCGTCCAGCAGCGACAACACGCGCGCCAAGTTTTGCAGATAAAGCACGCCGCCCATCCAGCCGCGAAAGCTCACGTCGAGGTTCGGCTTGATGAGGGGCAGCGCGAGCGTGAGGCGCTGGGAATCGCCGGTCATCGTCTATTTATAGCGGCTGTACTGCACCTCGGGCCGCGCGGCCGGCACGAGGAAGAAGTCGATCTGCCAGAAGCAGGAGTCATGCTCGCGGAACAGCGGCTCGCCGATATCGACGCAGCGAAAGCCCATGTCTTCCAGCAAGTTCAGCATGGCCGGAAAACGAATCTCTCGCGCGCCGTAGTTATAGGCTTCCAGCACGATGAGGTTCGTCTGCTTCAAAGTCTCCGTCGCGCCCTTGAGGATTTCCCGCTCAAAGCCGTGAGTATCGAACTTCACGAGGTAGGGCGCCTTCAGCTTCTTCTCGGCGCATTGCGAATCCACCGTGACTTGCGGCACTCGCGTCGCGCCCGGCGTTCCCGCCGCGGCACCGACGCCGCCGTAGGGATCGGTCTCGGGAAACAGAAAATAACCGTCGCCCTTGGCCGGGCCGGCGCAGGCGATTTCGTAGGAATAGCCCGGCGTTTGGGCGAGGGCGAACAACTCCCGCTCCCAATGGTGATTGGCCTCGATCATGTGCGCATGGGAAACCGGCCATATCGTGCGCGCCATGGTTGACCAGGCACCCTTGGCCGCGCCCAAGTCGATGATGGTGGCAATCTCGAGTTTGCGCGCGGCGATCCGCGCCAGGGCGTTGCGATGGGACAGCACGGCCTTGGTGAAGGCCGTGGGATTGGCCTCGGCCAGTTCCTTGGCGCTTTCGGTCAGCGCCCAGACGATGCGTTCGGCGGCGGCTTTCGGAATCTGCATGGTGGGGGTCCCCGCCCAGCCTCAATAAATCGCGCGGCGCTGGATCGCCGATTTCAAGTCGCCCTTGGGCAGAACAAAAAAAGGTCGCTCGGTCAAACCCCAGCGGCTGTCGCCGTCCTCGGGCAGAATCTTTTCGACGAAATAACCGCTGTACTGAACAGCCTCGGTGCCGGTGGTGCGCGGCGTGTATTTCAGGCGCGCGCGGGCCTCGGCCAGCGCGCTGGCGCACTCGCCGACATATTGCTCGCGCTTGCCCCGACTGAGTTGGCTGCCGCTGTGCACGCGAAAGGCGCCCAGCGGCGTGTCCACGGCCACCAGGGGCGCCTCGGCCATGAAGGCGGTCCAGAGCGCGAAGTCGCCCGCCAGCGGGCGGCTGGCGAGCGCCGCAGCACCGACCTTCTCCCACAACGAGCGGCGGAAGAACGTCGATTCCTGCTGGATGAAGTCGGTGGAGTACACGCCGCCGTCGCCGCCGAAGCCGAAATAGACGCCGTCGAAGAACGCCTGCTGCGCGTAACCCGGTACCTTGCGGAAATACATCACGTCGCCCGCCGCATCGATGGCGGTTTGGGTGAGCGTGGTGAGCCACTGGATTTCGGGGATATCGCGGAAGATGCGGCTGACGGTGTCGATGGCCCAGGGAAACAGCGTGTCGTCGCTGTTGAGCCAGCCCAGCACCTCGCCGCCGCTGCGGGCGAAGCCCTTGGCGATGGCGTCATACATGCCCTTGTCGGGCTCGGACACCCAGTCGTCAATTATACTGTCGTGGGCTTTGAGGATGTCGAGCGTGGCGTCGGTGGAGCCGCCGTCGATCACCACATAGCGTAAATCGATATTACCGGTTTGAGCGGCCACCGAGCGCAGCGTTGCCGCCAGCGTGGGGGCTCGATTGAAACTCGGCGTGACGAGAGCGACCTGCATGGGTGCTCATGTTAAACCGGCGCGCGCCAGCCGCAAGGCCGACGTCGCGCCGGGGGTAAGTCGGAATCGATAAATACGCTTTAGCCGATCGCGCAGGTGGCTTCGGCGCTGGTCAACTCGTATTTGCCTTCGTCGACGTTGATCGATTCCACTTTGCCGTTGTTGACGATCATCGAGAAGCGCTTGCCGCGCGTGCCCAGGCCGAACTTCGAGCCGTCCAGTTCCAGGCCCAGCTTCTTGGTGTATTCGCCGTTGCCGTCGGCCAGCATCTTGATCTTGTCGCCCACGCCGCGGTCCTTGCCCCAGGCATCCATCACGAAAGCGTCGTTGACGGCCATGCAGGCGATGGTGTCGAAGCCCTTGGCTTTGATCTGGTCGTAGTTCTTCAAGTAGCTCGGCAGATGCTGGTTCGAGCAGGTGGGCGTGAAGGCGCCCGGCACCGAGAACAGCACCACTTTCTTGCCCTTGAACAGTTCGTCCGTGGTCAATTGCGCGGGCCCGCTGGCCGTCATGATCCGGAACGTGCCCTCGGGCATCGTGTCGCCTGCTTTGATCGTCATGTGTGTCCTCTTGCGTTCTGGGGTGAAGAAAAACCTGTTTCGTTGCGCCCGGATTCGGGTCTGGCGCGTGCAGGCGTAACCTAGGGATTTATCGGACGGAATCCAATGGCGATTGTCGCCGTTGCGGGCCCGAGCGCTAGTTAGCGTGGCGCCGGTTGATCTCGTAGTACTCGCCCTTGAAGGCGCCGAAATAGCTGCGCACCTCGGGGTGGCCGACGGGGTCGCCGGAATCGTCCACCAGCAGGTTCTGCTGCGAGACATAGGCGACGTAGTGGGTGTTCGCGTTCTCGGCCAGCAGATGGTAATACGGCTGGTCCTTGCGCGGGCGCACTTCTTCGGGAATGGACTGCCACCATTCCTCGGTGTTGTTGAATTCCGGATCGACGTCGAAAATCACGCCCCGAAAGGGAAACAGGCGGTGCTTCACCACCTGGCCGATCCTGAATT